>QKAU01000002.1 GCA_003246265.1 Kiritimatiellales bacterium
GCCGCCACCCTGGACGAGTCCAACAGCTGGTGGCAGGTCGATCTCGGCGAGGCGAAGAGCCTGTACGGCATCCGGTTGACCGCGCCGGGCACGGTGCCGGAATGGCTCGGCAACTTCCGGATCTCCGTATGGGACGCCAAGCCGGCCTACGGAGCCGTGCCCGTGTGGCAGCGGGATTATCTGGGTAGCGACGCCCTGTCCGGCGGCGAAACGCTGGCAATCAAGAACTCGGACGACTCGGCCGACGGGACCACGGAGCTCGGTGCGGTGCGGGGGCGCTACGTGCGCCTCGAACTGCTGGGCGAAAACAACATCCCGAACGGCATCCTGGGTCTCGCCGAGTTGCAGGTCCTCGCGTTCGACGGTTCCAACCTGGTCCTGTCCGATGCCGCCCTGGCGCAGGGGAACGATTCCTGGCAGGCCTCGTTCGTCCAGCAGGTGAACATCGGCGAGATTGAAATCGTCAACGTCGACGGGCCGGACTACATGGAACTGAGCAACTTCAAGGTGTCCATATGGGACCGGGCCGGCGGATCCAAGGTTTGGGAAAAGGACTACTTTGCCACCGGCAGCGTGGGGCAGGGGGCCTCCTTCAAGGTGTTGGGAAGCGATATCGGCGCCGACGGCCGCACGCGGCTGGCCAGCGTGCTCGGACGGACGGTGAGGGTTGAGCTGAACGGCCTCAACCACGCCGGCAACGACCACCTGGCGTATTCCAGCATCGCCGTGCGCGACGCGGCAACCGTGCGCCCCGTGAAGAACGTGGCGCTCCAAGGGGAGGCTTCGCAATCGGCCAACCACTACTACACCCATGGCTTTGCCGACACCGCCATCAACAGCATCGTCATCCCCGAAGACGATTTCACGACCGCGGCCTCGCAGTACCAGGCGTGGTGGCAGGTCGACCTGAAGCAGGTGCGGACCATGGATCAAATCGTCATATTCAACCGCACGGATGCCGCCGACCGGCTGGGCAACTTCAGGGTGAGTGTTTGGGACGGCGATCCCGGCAGCGGCGGCACCGAACTGTGGCGGCACGACTACTCCTACTCCGCAGGCGACATCCCGGCCGGCGGTTCCCTGACCATTGACGGCCATGTAGCCTCTGCGGGATCGGGCATCCGCCTCGATGCCGTGTCCGGAGCAAGGTTCGTTCGCGTGCAGCTGCTCGGCACCAACCTGCTTTCACTGCCCGAGGTACAGGTGTGGGAGCTCGACGCCACCGCGCCGGCCGTTGACGGGTCCGTCTACATCCAGGCGGAGGACTATGCCGGATTCTACGACACGACCGCCGGAAACTCGGGCAACCTCTACCGGACGGACGACGTGGACATCGAGGCGCTTGACAGCGGGCTGTGCGTGGGCTGGATCGCGGACGGCGAATGGTTGTCGTACGCGATCGATCTCCTGCCCGGCACCTACTCGCTATCCGCCCGCGTAGCCGCAACCGCCGGAGGCAGGTCCTTGTCGGCCTCGCTGGACGGCGTGCCGGTTGCGCTGCTGCCCATCCCCGATACGGGCGGGTGGGACCTCTTCGAGACCGTCTCCACCTCCAACCTGGTCATCGTCGGCAGCGGGGAGAAGGCGCTGCGGCTCGATCTCGCCGGCGGGGCGTTCAATCTCAACTGGGTCGCCTTCACTCCGGTCGGGGGCGACGGCGATGGCGACGGCATGCGCGACGACTGGGAATCGGAACGCTTCGGCGATCTGGGCGAAGAAGCGGCCGACGATCTCGACGGGGATGGCTTTTCCAACCTGCAGGAGTACTATGCCGACACCGATCCGGCCGACAGCAACTCCTTCTTCCATGCGGAGATCGACCCCCTGCCTGCGGGAAGCGTGGCCCTCTCCTGGGTGCAGTCCCGCGAGCGGACCTACAACATCCTCCGCAGCAGCCGGCTGGATTCCTCCTACACCCAGATGGTTTACGGAATCGAATACCCGCAAACCAACTATGTCGATGCGGAGGGGCTGGAGCAGGCCTTCTACCGCATCGAAGTCTTGGTGCCCTAGCCCTTTCCTGGACGCATCGTAGCTCCGCCCCGCAGCCTGCCTTCCAGAACGGCATCCATGGGCGACCGGCAGGCGCCGGTTTCCCTGTGCGGGTGGTTGGGAATGCCATTTGCAGGATTATATTGTGCAAGATTATGAGCAGTTTCAGGCCACATGAATGTTGCCGGATATCGAGTCGAATGGAATAGATGGGGTTGCATTGCGAAGTGGAATCTGGGGACTCGGAACCGAATGCCACTCGTGTACGTAGGGAATAAACAAGGAGAGAACCTCATGAAGACAGCTAGAATACTCGTTGGCGCCGCAGCCGCATTCGTGGCGGCGCAATCGGCCATGGCGGCCTATACCAATGTGCTGATCGACGCGACCACGCATAACGGTTCGTTTGAAAACGGCCTGATCCTTGAGGCAGGCAAGACGGATCGGGGCCTGGCGGTGGATGAATGGGCGCTTTCCTACTCGGGAACCTGGGCCCGGTTCACATTGGCCAGCTATGTAGCGGACTCCGCAACGGACGGCAACATTGGCGTAACCTTCAACAACGGCGTGACCGCCACGATCACCTCGGATCCGATCTACCAGGCCATGAACTCCAACGATATGTTGACCCTGACGTTCGACATGGTGGATAGAACGCCCGGTGATACGACGAATACCTTCTACGAGGCGATTGTTGTGGTCGATGGCAAGGAACCGCTCTCGTTCGGTGTCCAGCAAATGCCCGTATCCGGTTCCGGACAGTATTCCGGTCAGGTACTACTGCCGTCCGACTGCCTGTTTTATTCCATCAAGATTGTGGCGGGCGTAGGCGGAAGCGACAACCAGAACTGCCTGGACAACGTCACGCTTGCGCGTGTGGGCGATGCGCCGCTGGAGCCCGAAGCGATCTTCTCCGTCTTCATGGGTGCGGGCGTGTGCAACGGCGACTGGCAGTCCAACGACCCGTTTGTCGGATGGACCGACCTGTCCATGACCAATGCGCTTCCGTTTGCCGTCCCCGGTCTTGTGACCAACACCACCGGCCGCCGGCAGTATTCCGGCAGTGCGGACCATGTGGTCCTGCAGTGGGGGGATGTCTGGACAGCCCAACGCACCTATTACTCCGGCGGCAATGATGCATGGGGGGTTGACGGTTCGATTCTGGGTGACATGGCAGGCTATCCAAACACCTATTTCTTCATGAACTCCGGGGATTCCACGGTGCGGTCAAGCGCCTGTCCGGCCACGCTTTACAACGGCGATCAAATCATGGTCCAGTTTGACATGCTGTCTCAAACCCTGCCCACTGCGGCAACGAATACCCCGGCAAACTGCGCCGGCATGGTGCTCTTCAACGATGGAGCGATCACCAACTCCTGGACGGCGGAGGAAACCTATGTAACCAACACTCTTCAGGCTACCACGTTTACCAAGGTGTTCCCGGTGACCGCCGATGTCACCAACATGCAGGTGGTGCTCTATTTCTCCACCGGGCGTGGATATGCCGATAATCCGACCCGTTCGGCCAACAAATGCCTGCTGGACAATGTCCGGGTGTTCGGTCTTAGCGCCCCGAGCGGAGCTCCGATCAATATCGTCGCCCTCAGACCGGTCGCGGCCGGCATTTTTGAGATGGAGATCGACATTCAGGGCGGTGCCACCCGCCAGATTACCCATCCGGTCGGCAGAAGCAGCCTGAACTTCGCCGGGTGGACCCACATCCCGCACTCGGACGACGGCCTCAATCCGTTTGTCCAGACGAACCTGCTCTATTCCATAGAGGCTGGTACCAACCGCGTCATCTATGTCCAATCGGGCGATGCCCAGGCCTTCTTCGGGATCTCCAAGGACTAGTCCGTGCCGCTTGGACGGCGTGACGGGCGCCCGTTTCCGGACGGGTGCCCGTTTTTTTTTTTTTTTACCGGACGCCATCCGGCTTCCGCTGAATGAAGGCTTGCGCAGGTCGTGGGCGGCAAAACAACCTGGCCGAAGAGGGCCCCTCCATTCTTGACCGAGGCTCGGAACCGTTCCTTGTTGTTGCGTGGCCCGTCTGGATGCTTCGCTGCATGCGAAGATCGCGGGAGCCATGGCTCTGGACACAGGATTGCTTCCCTGGAATGGCGGGAATACCGGAGGCAGGGCGGTGAAGGGGGTCGTTCGGAGCCGATCGGCATGTAGCTCCGATCATATTGTACAAAACAAAGAGCAGTTTCGCGGGAGGCAATGGTTGCGCATCCTCGGGGCCGATGGGATAAATGCCACCATGGGTTTGGTTATGGACCCTGTACAGCTTCATGGGCCTGATCCCTGGGAGGGCGCATGGATTCCAAATCATTGGTTGGAAGGAGATCAGAATGAAAAAAAGATGGATGCTGATAGGCGGCGCGGCCGCGATTGCATTGGCCTGTTCGGTACAGGCGCAGGTGACCAACGTCATCATCGGTGGCGACGCGGGCAACGGGAACTTCACCACCGTCGATCCCTATGCCGCGAGCCACGCCGTGACCACCAACACCACTGGTCGGCGGCTGATCCAGACCAGCATCATCGGCAGCTACATTGCCGTGCCGGGCTGGCGGTTGGAGCGTACCTACATCAGTGGCGGCAATGCCTCGTACGGGTGGGACGGCGCTGCCGGAACCCCCATCGGCGGTCCGGACTACGTGTTCGGCAATTCGGGCGACTGGACACTGTCCTCGGACACCATCTACGCCGCAGGCATGGTGTCGGGCAGCGTCGCAACGGTCTCCTTCGAGTTGGCCATGACCACCATCCTAAGCAGCAACGCGGCCTCCTGCGCGGGCACGGTCGATTTCGGCGGCGGGCAAACGTTCTCGTGGACGGCCGCCGACGCGACCGCCGTCGCCGCCAATACGCTGCTGAGCTTCAACACCAACTTCGTGCTGACGGCCGACAGCTCGCAGGCCAGCATCACGCTATACCCGTCCACGGGGCGCAACACGGACGGCTCCACCGGGGGCGGACAGGTTAAGATCGACAACGTATCGCTGGTGGTCGTCAGTCCGGAAACGGCCTATGAAAGCATCATCCTGCTGGGCGGGGACCTGGGCAACGGCAACATCCAGACCGTCGATCCCTTCCATGCCTGGACGAACAGCGCGCGGACCAACGAGATGACCTACGTCACCAACAGCACGCTGCGCAGGATGTTCCAGAACTCCGATATCGGAAGGGTGGTGGATTTCCCCGGCTGGAGCGCGCGGCGCACCTACTACATGGGAGGCAACAATGCCTGGGCCATCGACGACACTGCCGGAAGCGGCAAGGCCGGCTATCCCAACGCCTACTACTTCATGAACTCGGGCGACGCCACGCTGACGTCGAGCAACTATCCGGTCCTGCTGTTCCCGGGCGACACGCTGACGGTCTCCTTCAACATGTGGATGGCCAACCTGATCACCAATGAAGTGGCCGTTCCTCCCTCCTGCGCCGGCAAGATCGACTTCGGCGGCGGGCATGTCTACGAATGGACCGCCGAAGAGACCTATGTCCTGGCCAACCAGACGATGGTCGGCTTCACGAAGGATTTCGCGATGACCAATTCGGCCAGCGAGATGACCGTCGAGCTCTATTTCTCCACCGGTCGCGGCGACCAGACCAATGCGTTGCGTTCGGCCAACCAGTGCCTGATCGACGACATCACGGTCGTCGCCAAGCGTCCGCCGTCTCCGCCCTCGATCGTGGGCTTCAAGCTGGTGGCCCCGGGCATCTACGAGATCGAGGTGGAGACCAAGAATCCCGATGTCCAGCATCTGCTCGGTTCGACCGATCTGGTCAATGGGGGCTGGAGCTCGATTCCCCATTCGGACGACGGCCTCAATCCGTATGTCCAGACCAACCTGCTCTATTCGACGCCGAACGGGGTGAACCGCGTCATCTACATCCAGTCGGGCGACGCCCAGGCCTTCTTCGGGGTCTCGGCGGACTAGTCCGTGCCGACAGGTCGGCGTGACGGGCGCCCGTTTCCGGACGGGTGCCCGCTTTTTTAGGCCGGGCGGCCTTCGATGTCCGGCCGGGGAGACCCATGAAGCGGATTGTGGCGATCATGTTGCTGGGGCAGTTGGCGGCCGGCGTCCGGGCCGGTTGCCGGGAGGGGGGTGCCATGGATGGCAGAACATTGCTCGACCGGCTGGCGGTCCAGTTGGACGGATTGCGTCCCCAGTCCATCCGGCCCGCGGAGGGATTCATCCGGCGCGACTACCTCGTGCCCGGCGGATTCTACAAGCAGATGTGGGATTGGGACGGCTTCTTCATCGGCTGCCACCTTCTCTCCCTGGGCCAGCCCGGATACCTGCGCGACTGGGTGCTCGGCTTCGCCGAGGCGGCGGACGCGGAGGGCTATGTCCCGGGATGCATCACGACGCAGGGCCCGCGGCCGATCTTCGGCAAGTTCGCCATGAAGCCGTTCCTGGCGCAGGGCGCGTACCTCGCTTCGGAGGCCCTAGGCGACTACCGGTGGCTGGAAGCGGTCTATGCCGAGCTTGCCAACGTTTGCGCCTACCGGGAGGCCACGCAGTTCGATGCCGCCTACGGCCTCTTCTTCTGGGACAACGCCATGCAGAGCGGGGCGGACAACACGGTGGTCCTGACGAACGACGACCGCGAGCGCAGCGCGATCCTGGCCGTGGACCTCAACACGTTCCAATATCGTGAATACAAGGCCATGCGGGCCGTTGCCGCGGCCCTCGGCCATGACGGCGATGCCGCCATGTACGCGCAAAAGGCGGCGCTGCTGCGGGAGAACATCCTCAAGCACCATTGGGATGCCGAGCGGTACTCCTTCTGGAATGTCCGGCGCAGGGATGGCCGCGCGGTGCGCCGGGTGAGCTATTCGAACTTCACGGCGCTCATGGAGCCGGACCTGCTGCCCTTGGAGGAGGGGCGGGAAATGGTCCGGCGCTACCTCTGGAACGATGCGCACATGCTGTCGCCCCACGGCCTGCGGACCCTTTCCCGGCAGGATCCGGACTACAACAACGAGAACATCATCGTGCCCTACTCCAACTGGCAGGGGCCCATCTGGCCGATCGCCAACTACCTCTTTTTCATCGGCCTGAAAAACTACGGATTCGATGCGGAATGCGGCGCGCTGGCCGCCATGATGGCCCGGCTGGTGTCGGAGGACATCGCGGCCTGTGGCTCGATGCACGAGAACTACGATGCCGAAACCGGCGCGCCGCTGGCGCCGACGGCGGAGCAGTCGGGCGGGGTCTTCAAGGGGTTCGTCGGCTGGAACATGCTGGTGCTGAACATGCTCGAGGGGGTGTGCGGGGATGGCTGGCTGCTGCTGGAGATCCGATGACAAGGCCATGGGTGCATGTTGCGCCCGGCCCTGCGCCGCGTGTGTGGAACCCTTTCCGGGCCGGAGGTTGATATGGGTGCGATGGATATGAAGTGGTTGCTGCCTCTTGCCGTGGGACTGCTTTCCTGGAACGCGGCTGCAGCCGAAGCGGCCCCGGCTGCGGTACGCTGCATCGACGTCGACTGGACGGCGCAACGCGGCACCCTCGACCGGTCGCCGTTGCACTGCGTGGGCTCCGGCTATGCCGCGCTGGCGTTGCGAAGCAGCTACGCCCGGCAGCTGGCCCTCGTTGCCAGGGAGTGCGGCTTCGAATATGTCCGCTGCCACGGCATCTTCGACGATGCCATGGGCGTGGTCCTGGAAGACCGCTCCGACAACAATGCGCTGTGCTTCAATTTCCAGTACGTGGATGAAGTCTACGACATGATGCTGGAGTGCGGGATCAAACCGTATGTCGAGCTCAGCTACATGCCGGAGAAGCTGGCCTCCGGCGACCAGACCATGTTCTGGTGGAAGGCCAACGTCACTCCGCCGAAGGAGTACGCGCAATGGGGGCGGCTGGTCAGCGCATTCGTCGAGCACCTTGTTGAGCGCTACGGGATCGACGAGGTGGGGAGCTGGTATTTCGAGGTCTGGAACGAACCCGACCACAAGCAGTTCTTCTCCGGGACGCAGGAGGAGTATTTCACGCTGTACAAGACGACGGTCGAAGCGGTGAAGAAGGTCGATCCCGCGCTGCGCACCGGCGGGCCGGCCACCTGCAGCGGCCGCTGGCACGCGGCGTTCCTGAAGTATGTCGCGGACGAGGGGCTTCCGCTCGACTTCTTTTCTACCCATACGTACGGGGTGGGGGGATTTGTCGATGAGCTGGGCCAGCGGCAGCTGACCCTCAACCGCTGGCCGCGCATCGTCACCTCCGCCGTCCAGGATACCCGCCGCAAGCTGGACGAGAGCGGTTTCGAAAGGGTGCCGCTGCATTTCAGCGAATGGGGCGCCTCCTACAGCTCCCGGGATCCGATCCACGACAGCTATGTCCAGGCGCCCTACCTCCTGGACAAGCTCAAGGCGTGCGAGGGCTATCAGCAGGCCATGTCCTACTGGACCTTCTCGGACATCTTTGAAGAGTCGGCGCCCCCGTACGCCCCGTTCCATGGCGGGTTCGGCCTGCTGAACCTGCAGGGGATCCGCAAGCCGAGCTATTTCGCCTACAAGTTCTTCCACGAGCTCGAGGACATGGAGTTGATGAACAGCGACGGTGCATCCTGGGTCAGCCGGAGCGAACGGAGCCTCACCGCCCTGGCATGGGAGTTCGAGCTGCCGCCGCAGGAGCGGATCTCCAACCAGGAGCTGTTCAATGCCGACCTCGAACCCGCCAGGGGCACGCCGCTCCGCTTCAAGGCCGCGCAGGTTCCCGACGGACCCTACAAGCTGGAGCTCTTCCGGGTCGGATACCGGAGCAACGATGCGTTCACTACCTATGTGGACATGGAGCGCCCGCGGCCGCTTTCCCGGCAGCAGCTCGCCACGCTGCTGCGGTCGGCCGACGGCAGCGCGGAAACGGTCCGGACCGTCATGGTGGAGAACGGCGCTTTCGAGTGGCCGGTCGACATGCGGAAGAACGATGTTGTTTTTCTCCGGCTGCTGCGGCTGGATTGAGATGGAGGGGCCCATGGCAACCGACCTGCAACAGGCAAGGCATTGGTGATGAAACCGAATCTGGCAGGGACAGCCGCATGCGGTTTGATGGCGGGCGTTCTCATGGGATGTGCGACCCACACAGCTGAAGAGCGCAGTCCGCGCTGGACGGTTTCCGGCGCCAACCGCATTTCCCTGGCGTTCCCCGACGGCGACTACCGCCCCTATGCCGACGATATCGAGATGGCAGGCCGGCGCGTGGCGGCGATCGTTGCCTATTCGATCGATGAGCAGGGCCAGCTCGCGCTGGAGCGGAAGGTGTTCTTTCCGCAGTTGCATCAGTACAAGCCCGAGGGCGGCTCCTGGTTCCACGATTACCGCGCCTACCTGCAGGATACCTATGAAGACGATATCCTCCCGACGCTCTACGTGAACAACGAACGTTTCGTTCCCGGTCCGGTCGGGGAAGTGGTCATTGCGGGATGGCTTCGATTCGAGCATGGGCCATCGCCAAGTGGATTAGCACTTTGTCGGACGCTGTATCCTTCGATGGATGAACGCATGTTCTGCGAGGTGTGGATGTTGACGAATACAACCAATACGACGCTGCGCATTGCTTCCGGGAATACCCTGCAGGAATTTGTCGACTTCGGCGCAAAGGGGAAATTCACGCGCCGCGTTGTCTCCACGGCACCGGAACACATTGAGCTGAAACCCGGCCAGCAATTCGATTTATCGATCGGCATCATGGCCATAATGGACGACGAGGATTATCCAAAGGTCGATAGTTCGGAAACGTTCCGCAACCGGCATGGGTTTCTTGGCAGGATCGCCGGTTCCCTGCAGCTGGAGACGCCGAATCCTGCGCTCAACACCCTGTTTGGATTCTCGAAGATCCGGGCGGCGGAAAGCATCTATGAGTCGGAGCTGGGACTGATCCATTCGCCGGGGGGAGGGCGCTACTATGTCGGCATCTGGGCCAACGACGAGGCGGAATACGCCGGTCCCTTCTTCCCGTACCTGGGATACGACATCGGGATCGAATCCGCGATGAACTGCTACCGAGCCTTTGCGGGAGAGATGAATCCGGAGTACGAAAAGATCCGCTACGCCTTCGAGATCGAGGGGATCGCCAAGCCCTTCCTGAAGGACCGCGGCGATGCGGCGATGATCGCCTTTGGCGCCGCGCAGTTCGCCTTGGCCAATGGCGACCGCGCCGCCGCGGAGGAGCTGTGGCCGCTGATCGAATGGTGCCTGGAATACTGCCGCCGCCAGCTCAACGAAGAGGGTGTGGTTCGCTCGGAGTCGGACGAGATGGAGGGGCGGATCGAAACGGGCGACGCGAATCTTTCGACCTCGTGCCTCTATTACGGCGCATTGAACCACGCGGTCGACCTGGCGCGGGAACTGGACAAATCCGGCGCCGAACTTTACGCCGCGCAGGCCACGGCACTGCGCGATGCGATCGAAAACTATTTCGGCGCAACGGTGGAGGGGCTCCATACCTACAAGTATTACCAGGCGCACGACCGCCTGCGCCACTGGATCTGCCTGCCGCTGGTGGTGGGCATCCACGACCGCGCAGAAGGGACGGTCGACGCGCTGTTTGATCGCCTCTGGACCGACAACGGCGTGCAGGTCGAGAAGAACAACGATGATCCGAGGGCCTCCGGAATCTTCTGGGACCGCGGAACGCTCTACGCGCTGCGCGGTGCGTTCATGGCCGGGGCCACGGATCGGGCGATGGATCGTCTCGTCCGGTTTTCGGAGCGACGGTTGCTGGGCGATCGCGTGCCGTATGTGGTGGAGGCGTCGCCCGAGGGGAACATGGCCCATCTTTCCGCCGAGAGCGCACTCTATTGCCGCGTCTTCATCGAGGGCCTGTTCGGGTTCAAGCCCACCGGCTTCCGGTCATTCGACCTCGCCCCGCGGCTACCCTCTGGATGGGATGCGATGGCGTTGCGGAACATCAGGGCCTTCGATGGCGACTTCGATATCGAGGTGCGTCGGATGGATGGGCGGATCTTCGTCCGCGTCTCGAACGGCGGCTCGGTCGTGCTGGACGAAGGGATCAACGAGGTGGGGACGGTTCATGTTTCGCTTGAATAGCTTTTGTGTCCTGGCCGCGGCGGCCGTTGCTGCGACCGGCTGCTCGGGTCGGCGGTTCGAGGCGACGGCGGAGTCGCTGAAGCAGTACGACTGCCCCGAATGGTTCCGCAATGCGAAGTTCGGCATCTACCTGCACTGGGGGGCCTATTCCGTGGCGGAGCAGGGCGAGTGGTATGCGCGCAACCTCTACATCCAGGGGAGCCCGGAATACGAACACCACCTTAAAACCTACGGCCACCCGTCCGAATTCGGCTACGCCGATTTAATTCCGATGTGGAAGGCGGAAAACTTCGATCCCGACGCCCTGCTTGCGCTGTTCAAGCGTTCTGGCGCCCGGTACTTCACGCCCTGTGCGGTGCATCACGACAACTTCGACCTGTGGGACTCGAAGCACCATGCATGGAACGCGGTGAACATGGGGCCGAAGAAGGACCTGATCCGGATGTGGAAGGAGGCGGCGGATCGGGCCGGCCTACGCTTCGGGGTGACAACCCACCTGTCGCGTTCCTACAGCTGGCTGAATGTGGCGAACGGATCGGATGCGAAGGGGCCGATGATGGGCGTGCCGTACGACGGCGCGCAGGGAAAGGCCAGAGGACTCTATCCCTCGAACGACGGGCAGGGCACCCACGCGCGCGCGCCGGAGAATGCCCCGGAGGCGTGGCGCACGTTGTGGGCACGGCGCATCATGCAACTGATCGACGACTACGATCCGGACCTGCTCTATTTCGACTGCGCCATCCCGTTCCGCGGCGACGACGCGGGTCGCACCGGAATGAAGGTGGTCGCGCATTACTACAACCGGCGGCCGGAAGGCGTCATGTGCGTCAAGGAACGTCCCTGGCAGGGGTACTACGAGGCGGGACTGGCCACGCTCGACTACGAGCGCGGCAAGGCGTCCCACATCCTGCCCGAGCCGTGGCAGACCGACGACTCGATCGGTTCCTGGGGCTACAATCCGTCCAAGCCCTACATGGAGCCGGATCTGGTGATCGATAAGATCGTCGATATCGTCTCCAAGAACGGAAACCTGCTGCTGAATATTCCGATCAAGGCGGATGGCACGCTGGACCAGGAGGCCACGGAGCTGCTGATCAAGGTCGGCGAGTGGTTCGATGTGAACGGGGAGGGAATCTACGGGACGCGCCCGTGGTACCGCTACGGAGAGGGGAACTACGAGATCGACGCGCACGACCGGGAATCCGGCATGAGCCATCGCGACATCCGCTACACTACCCGGGACGATGCGCTCTACGCGTTTGTGATGGCCGAACCCAACTCCGCGGACCGGACGGTGACGCTGGAGTTCATCACCGAACTGAACGCAAACGCGGGCGTTGTCGAATCGGTCGAGCTGCTTGGATACAAGGGCGGTCTGGAGTGGGAGAATCATCCGGATGGATTGCAGGTGATCCTGCCGTCGGAACTGCCAAGCGATTTCGCCCACGGGCTGAAGATCCGGTTTGCAGGCGGTCTGAAGCGATGAAACCGTTCCATCTCCCGGATGATCAGCTGCTGCGGCTCGAACGGTTGAAGGCCGGCTACAAGCTCATGTTCGAGCGGCCTCGAGAAGCGGCGCCGAAGATCATCGTCAATGTGCCGCCGGAACGATGGCCGCGCTGGGAGGAGCAACTGGCCGATCCGCTGGCGATGCTCGATGCCCAATACGCGCAGATCGAGCAGCATCTGAAATTGGAGGATGATTATGTTCCGGCCCTGCGCGTCAATTTCGGCACCGCCCAGGTGGCGGCGGCCTTCGGCTGCGAACTGGCGATGATGGAGAACAACCTGCCGGCCGCCGGAAGCCATGTGCTGGAGCGGCTGGAGGAGGTGCGGCGCATGGAAATCCCTTCGATGGAGGCTGGCTGGTTCCCGAAGCTGCGCGAGTGGAGCCGCATCTGGCTGGATCGGCTGCCCGCGGGAATCGAGCTGCAGCACCCGGATATCCAGAGCCCGTTCAATACGGCGCATCTCGTCCGCGGCAACGATATCTTCACCGACATCCTCGACGAACCGGAACAGGTGGGCGAGTTGCTTGCGCTGGTGACGGACTTCATGATCGGGCTGATCGGAGACCTGCGGCAGTACCGCACCGACGGCGACGGCTGGTTCTGCGACTGGGGCGCCCTTTGGAAGGGCAGCGCGCGCATCAGCAACTGCACCTCCGACCTGCTGGGCCCCGAGCTCTACAACGAGCATGTCCTGCCGTACGACCTTAGGTTCTTCGAGGCGGTCGGTGGCGGGCGCATCCACTGTTGCGGCGGCGCTCCGGGCGTGATCGAAAACCTCGTGCGGAATCCGCGCATTACGGGCATGGATTTCGATGCCGGACTGCACGACCCGTGGCGCATGGCCGAACGGGCGGATCCGGGCACGGTGCTGGTATTCCAGGAGTACGGAAAGAGCTTTCCCTATACGGAGCGGTTGCTATCGGGAGAATGGCCTATGAAGCGAAACATCGTCGTCATTGCGGAAGCCCCGACGCTCGATGAAGGCAGGCGGCTGCTGGCGCAGCTGCGACATTCGATACCGCAATGAGGTTACCCATGCATGCATCTGGATACATCCGCCCGTCAGCGCTCGTTGCGTTGCTTTCATCCCTGCTCCCCGTCCTGCCCGCTGCGGCGGGAAGCGGACAGCCGAAACCGCGGGAGATCCGCGTGCTGGTGGTCCGTGCGGAATTCCCGGACCGCAAGATGGAGCTCGGCGAGTCGGAGTGGAAGCGGGAATGGGGGACGCTGCAGGAGAAGCTGGCCGACTACTGGAAGCGGCACAGCTACGGCATCATCGAGGACATTCCCATGGAATGCACCGGTCGGCTGGAGCTTCCCGAGGCATCGACGAACTACTTCGACGTCCAGGAACTGCGCAAGGCGATGCGCAGGGCGGCGGAGAAGGAAGGCTACCGCCTCTCCGAATACGACCAGGTGGTGCTTTCCTACCCGAGCATCCGACACAACATTTCGTTCGGCGGGCTGGGCACGCCCGGCACGGTCTGGCTGCCGGGAAGCAACCCGTTCGACGGCGGCTACATCCACGAGTTCGGCCATGCACTTGGCGTGGGCCACGCCAATGCGGTCGAAGGCGACGGAGTGCCGTATCCGGGAGAGCACCGGGAAGGGCGCGACGGGTTGTTCATGATGGGCAGCGAAGGTCAGGGGCGCGTCGGCGACTATTCGACCATCAACCTGCCCATGCGCTACCGGATGGGATTTGTCGGCGACGACCATCTGGAGCGCGCAAAGGGAAGGGGCGTCTACCGGATCTACGACTTCGAGCGCGAACGCCTTGCCGAAAAGCGCACGCTGGGGGTGCGGGTCGAGGTGGAGGGGAAGGATTTCTGGATCACCTATGCACCGGCGATGGCCGACCGCTGGTCCCGGTTCAATGCGGAGGGGTTCGAACGCGGCGTGCTGCTCCACGAGCTGCGGGGTTCCGTGACGGATATCCTCGACTTTACACCGGGATCGCAGGGAACGGGCAGCACCGCCGACTTCATCGATACGCGCGATGGCGCCCTGCAGATCGGAACCTCGTTCGCCTTCCCGGGAACGACGGTGGTGGTTGAACCGCTAAAGACGGGCCGGACGGGCAACTGGCGCTGGATCGAGGTTGGCATCGATACCGGAAAGTAGCGAACGACGAATGGAAGGAAGAACATGACGCCACGCATGCTGCCGAAGCTGGTCACCATGACTGCACTCTTCTCCAACCTGGCGGCCGCGGCCGACGAAGCCGAAGATCCCTTTCTCTGGCTCGAATCGATCGATGGCACCAGGGCCATGGAATGGGTAGAGGCGCACAATCAGGCGACGATCCGGGAGCTGGCGCTGCACCCCGACTTCGAGGCCATCCGGGCGCGCTGCCTGGAGATCCTCGATTCCGAAGAGCGCATCGCCTATCCCTCGATCCGGGGAACGATGATCTACAATTTCTGGCAGGGGGCCGGTGCGGAGCGGGGCGTTTGGCGCAGGAGCCGTCAAGCGGCGTATCTTTCGGGTGAGCCCCGGTGGGA
Source organism: Kiritimatiellales bacterium (assembly GCA_003246265.1). Lineage (GTDB taxonomy): Bacteria > Verrucomicrobiota > Kiritimatiellia > Kiritimatiellales > Pontiellaceae > Pontiella. The sequence goes on from QKAU01000002.1 coordinate 15,075, forward strand.
GACGGTGCTCGACATCGATGCGCTGGCCCGGGCCGAACAGGAACAGTGGGTCTTCAAGGGGGCGCAGATGCTCGACCCCGAGTACGAGCTTTGCCTGGTCCAGCTCTCGCGGGGCGGCAGCGATGCCGTGGAGGTTCGTGAATTCGACCTGGTCGGAAAGTCGTTTTCGACCAATGGGTTTTTCCTGCCGGAATCCAAGACCCGCGTGGCGTGGCTGGACCGCGACACCCTGCTGGTCGGTACCGATTTCGGCGCGGATTCGATGACCGATTCCGGCTACCCGAGGATCGTGAAGCGTTGGCGGCGCGGTACACCGATCGAGGAGGCCGAGACGCTGTTCGAGGGTCGGAAGACGGATGTGGGTGCCGGCGCGACCGTCTATCGCAATCCCGAGCGCACCTACGTGATGCTGGACCGGAGCATTACATTCTACCAATCGGAGTATTTTGCCTATGAGTCCGGCAGGCTCGTCCGACTTGATCTTCCCGCCGACGCAGCGGTCGCCGGGATCTTCAAGGGACAGGTGCTGGTCGAGCTGAAATCCGACTGGGCGGTCGACGGGAGAACCCTTCCCTCGGGAGCCCTCGTGGCCGCCGGCTACGCGCCGCTGATGGAGGGCCGGCATGACCTGTGCGTGCTGCATGCGCCCGAGCGGCGCAGCAGCCTGGCGGGAATCGCCACCACGCTCAACCAGGTGCTGGCCACGGTCTATGTAAACGGACAGTACGACCGGCTGCAGCGCTTCCTGTTCGATGGGCAGGAGTGGCGTGTGGAGCCGGTGTCCCTGCCTGGAACGGGGACGGTTTCGATCGTCGCCACCGACGACTACTCGGACCGGTACTTCTTCGCATACGAGAGCCCGCTGACGCCGCGCTCCCTCTACCATGTGGCGGATGACGGAGGGCGATCACTGGTCAAGTCCCTGCCTGCCTATTTCGATGCGGCAGGTTTTGCCGTCGAGTTCCACGAGGCCACGTCGAAGGACGGGGTCCGGATTCCCTATTCGGTGGTGATCGCCCGGGACGCGAAGCGCGACGGTTCCAATCCAACCCTGCTCTACGGCTACGGCGGATTCGAGGTTTCGCTCAGGCCGCACTACTCGCCGACCATGGGGAGCGCGTGGCTCGAGCGGGGCGGGGTCTACGCCATGGCCCATATCCGTGGCGGCGGGGAGTTCGGGCCGGCTTGGCACCAGGCCGCCAAAAAGGAAAACCGGCAGCGCGCCTTCGACGATTTCATCGCGGTCTCGGAAGACCTGGTGGCTCGCGGCATCTGCAGCCGCCGGACGCTGGGCATCATGGGGGGCAGCAATGGGGGGCTCCTGGTCGGGGTGGCCGCCACGCAGCGCCCCGACCTCTACGGGGCCGTCGTCTGCGCTGTGCCCTTGCTCGACATGAAGCGCTTCAACAAGCTGCTGGCCGGCGCCAGCTGGATGGGGGAGTACGGCAATCCCGACCTCCCGGAGGAGTGGGCCTACCTGTCGAAATATTCCCCCTACCACCAGGTCGCCGGGGAGCGCAGCTACCCGCGAATCTTCTTCACGACCACCACGCGCGACGACCGGGTGCACCCCGGCCATGCCCGCAAGATGGCGGCGCGGATGGAGTCGATGGGCCATCCCGTCTTCTACTACGAAAACACGGAGGGCGGGCACGGTTCGGGCGTGACCAACGGGCAGCGCGCCTATGTGCAGGGCCTCACCTACGCCTATCTGCTGACCACGCTCCGCCAGGATGTGCCACGGCCGGAGACGCAGGATGCGGATGCACCCCTCGTGCATCCTGGAGATTCAAACCCAATGGAGTGAACATGGATCTGATCGCTATCGAACGGATGGACGACTGGGAGATGAGGTTGAGGAGACAGGACGCCTTCTGGGACGGGGAAATCATCGACCGGCCCTGTGTGCATCTGGTGTTCGACCGGCAGGATCCCGTGTCTGTATGGCCAAAGAAGGAGCATGCATCCCACGAGGCGCGTTGGATGGATGTCGGATACCAGGCGGAAAAGGCCCTGGCCGAAGTGGACAACCGGGTCTACATGGGCGATGCCCTGCCGGTGCGCTGGCCCGACCTGGGCCCCGATTTCTTTCCGGCGCTGTATGGAGGAGACGTGGTGTTCGAAAGGGACACCTCCTACATCAAACCCTTCCTGCAGGCGTGGCCGGAGGAGATCGCGGAGCTGCAGCTTTCCCGCACGCATCCCTACTGGATCAAGATGGAGGAGCTGTACGATGCCTTCCTGGAGGTTGGGCGGGGCCGGTTCTATACCGGTTGGCCCGATCTCCATCCCGGAGCCGATTGCCTGGTGGGTCTGCGCGGACCCCAGAACATGGCCATGGACCTCTTCGACCACCCGGACGCCGTGAAGGCCGCCCTTGAGGTGGTGACGCGCGATTTTTTCGCAACATACGACCACTATTACGAAAAGCTGACGGCGGCGGGGCAACCGGTGACCGGATGGCCGAACGTGGTATCGAGCCGGAAATGGCACATTCCGGCGAACGATTTTTCCTACATGATCGGGCCGGCGCAGTTCGATGAATTCTTTCTGGACGGGCTTCGCCGGGAGGCTGCGTTCTTCGACGCATCGTTGCACCACCTCGATGGTCCGGGTTGCCTCAACCATCTCGATAGCATCCTGTCGATCGAAGGGCTCCATGCCGTCCAGTGGGTGTGGGGTGCGGGCAACGGGGACGTGGTCGACTGGCTCCATGTCTTCAGGAAAATCCAGGGCGCCGGCAAGGGGATCCAACTGCTCCATGTCCATCCCCGGCATCTGGGGCTGCTCATGGAAAACCTGCGGCCGGAAGGGGTATGGCTTGAACTGGTCGGCGTCCGGTCGGAGGAGGAGGGCGCCGCCCTGCTGCGCAGGGTTGCCCAATGGAGGTAGCCCGGTTTTCCGACGCCCGCCCGGGCTCGGGCTGCACGGGGGGATCCAATCGCCTTCATGGTCCGATAGCGGCGGGGATGTATGGTATACGGGATCCCTCTGCTGCCGGCTCAATGCCGGAATGAGTTCGCGGTAGGCGTCAGCCAGCCCTCCGGTAAAATGCAATGATGTTGAGGGACGTGATGCGCGGGACGCCTCATCCGCCCAGCTCCACCATGCGATTCCGGTAGTGCAGGTAGTTTTCCAGCGAAACCTCCGGCGGGACGCCATGGTCGCAGGCCGGGATGTACCCGCCTTTGGATTTCATGAAGGGGATGATGCGCTCAAGTTCCTTGTCGATGGCTTCTTTGGACTTGGCAAGGATGCGTTTGTCGATGCCGTGGATCATGACCAGGTCCGGGTATTTCTTTCGAAGATCCACCACATCGCAGCCGGACGCCACTTCGAACGGACTCATGATATCCATGCCGACATGCTTGGCGTACAGATCAATCACCGGCTCGGCCTTGCCGTCGGTGTCGAGCTGCATGAAAAGGTGGCGCTCCTGGTCCATGTTGCGCGCACGCATGTGCCCCACCAGCTTGCGGTAGTAGGGCATGAGGAACTCCTCGATCATGGCTGGCGAGATCAGCGGTCCCATGTTGTAGCAGATATCCTCCCCGAAAAAGACCTCGTCGAACGACACATGCTTCTGATGCTCGGCAATGATGGCATCGTTCAGTTCCAGCCACTGCTGCATGCAGGCATGGATCAGGTCGGGATCATCGAAGAACATGTAGAGCAGGCCTTCCGGGCCCATGAGGCTGCGCAGGAACATGTAGCCGCCGATCACGCGCTGGACCATCACATAGCCCTGCTTCGCTTTCTCGACGGCTGTGGGCATATATTCATCGATTGCGGCGAGGCGTTCCGGCGTGGTCGGATCGAGGCGCCACTTGATGTTCCCCTCCCATGACTTCATATCCTTGACCGGATGGTCGAGGTATTCGGGCATGAAGCCGGAGCGCTTGTCGTGGAACATCAGCACGCTGCGGCCAACCGCATCCTGGATGATCTCCTTGCCGTCATCCTGCCGATCCAGGACCTTTTCATCAAAGGCCGGAACCATGTTGGCTTCGCACCAGCCCAGTCCATGCACATGGTGGTCCGCCGTTTTGTCGAAGCTGAAAAACGCATTCCATTCGTCGGAGCCTTCTTCGAGGTGTTCCGGCAGGCCCTGCTCGCGCCATGCGTCGATGCTGTAGTACCAGCCCTCGTAGTGGAAGATCGGCGCATCCGGCGTCCGGTTGAGCACCGCGCGGTATTTCTTTATGTGTTCCGGCATTTGTTCTTCGGGAAGCATCCCGTGGATTCCGTCGTGCTTCATAATACCACCCCTGGTTGTTAATGAATCTCATGTGTTAATTGGTGAACCATAGCGTTGCAATATATTCGCGTACATGGTCATGATTGTAATAGGCATGTGTATTATGGTTCGTTCCCGATGATTGCAGGCTTCCAGGCGCTGAAATTTTACGGGGCTGGATGCCTTGTGCGCTTTCTGCTCAAATCATCCCATTGATAGGCAAAATTGGGCCGACCCCCAAAAACTATGACGTTTGAAATGTGAAATCTCCCGGTAAAGTAAACCACGAACATGGAGATGAACATGAAGAAGAGGCGTTATTCCGAAGAGCAGATCATCGGGATTCTGAAAGAGAACGAAGCCGGTATATCCGTCGAGGATCTGGCCCGCAAGCACGGTGTGGCCGCCGGCACGATATACCGCTGCCGGAACCAGTACGGCTGCATGGAGGTCAGCGAGCTCAAGAAGCTCAAGGTGCTTGAAGCCGAGAACACCCGCCTGAAGCGCCTGGTGGCCGATCTGAGACTCGACAACCAGATGCTGAAGGAGATCAACTCAAAAACTGGTAAAGCCCGCTCAGAAGCGCAGGGCCGCCGACTTCCTTGTGGAGACATTCGATGTCGGACTGCGCAGATGCTGCGGGCTGGTGCAACTGGCGACGGCGAGCTACTACCATGAGCCCAGGGGCGGGATGATGCGGCGTTGGCCGCCATTCTAAGGAGAAAGCGCAGCAACATGGCCGATGGGGGTTCCGGTCGATTTATGACCGAATCCGCATGGAGGGCTGGATGGATAATCATAAACGGGTTCATCGGGTGTACTGCGACATGGGACTCCAGCTCTCCAACCGCAAGAAGCGCAAGACCGCCAAATGGCGGGGCGATACGCTGCCGCCGGTGTCGGGACGCAACGAGATCTGGGCGATGGACTTCGTGCACGACCAGACCGCCTGCGGCCGGACGATCAAGATGCTGACCGTCATCGACCTGTACAGCCGGGAATGCCTGGCTGTGGAGGTGGATACCTCCCTAAGCGGATCAAGGGTCGCCCAGGTCCTGAGCCACCTCATAGAAGAGCGTGGCAAGCCTGTGGCGATCCAGACGGACAACGGGCCGGAGTTTACCGGCAAGGCGCTGGATCAGTGGGCCTACCGCCTCGGCATCAAGCACCGCTTCATCGAACCTGGGAAGCCGACCCAGAACGCACACATCGACAGTTTCAACAGTCTGCTCCGGACCCAGTGCCTCAACCAGCACGGGTTCAGGAGCCTCGAAGACAGCAGGGAGTTGAATAACAGCTGGAAGTATGAGTATAACTGGATGCGCTGCCACCGTTCCATCGGGCGCCTTCCGCCCGGGGTCTACGCCCAGCGGAAACTGGAAAGGAGCGGGCCGGCTTCCGCTCCGACGAGTAATGGTACCCATTCTCGCGGTGCGGCGGCCAAGCACAGGGAATCCCCGGAGATTCTCACATTGCAGGTGTCATAAAAAAGGGGGACAGCCCACCTGCCCATGAGGCAACGGTAATGGACATAATTATTGCGTATAGTATTTTTTTCATCATGGCGTTCCTTTCTATGTTTATGGTTATTTTGCCGAACAGTTGATTAGGCAGAAACGGATTCTGCCTATTAATTTGCTGAACACCCTTCTCCGAGCGTGATAGGCAGAATGGGTGTATAAAGAATTCATGAAAAAAATTAGATAAAGAAAAGGCGTTTTGTGGGAAGTATGCCGAATGCCTTAACAAATACGGGGTTTCCGGCCACAATGCGGAATGGCATGTGCGGCGCGCGCAGGAGTTTGTCTACGGGTTGGACGGGCGCCGCAACTTCTGCCTATCTCGATTCCTACCTCGACGTGATAGGCAGGAACCGAAGGATGGAAGCGTGGCATGTGCGGCGGGAGTGGTTGGCTGCACCGATGGGTCAGCCGGTGCCGGCTGAACGCGCTTCATGGGAGGGCATCCGTTCATCGTTGTCCAGCGGCCGTTGCAAGCCTGCGCCCGGTGCGCCGGCTGGGGATTCCGAAGCCGTGGGTGGGAAGCCTCCCGATGGGGAAGGTGAATCCGGAACGAAAAAATCCGCGTTATGGGTTCCTGCCTTCTCCGGTTATCTGCTAACTTTTGCGGCCATTGGAACCGGAAAGGACGAAGAATGGCGAAGGCGGAAATCATTGTGGCGTTGGATGTGCCGGATGCGGCGGCCATGGAGGAAAAGCTCCGGGCCATGCCGGATTTCATCGAATGGTACAAGGTGGGGCTTGAACTCTTCTGCGCGGAGGGCCCCCGGGTGCTCGAACCGCTCAAGAGGCGCGGGAAAAAGATCTTTCTCGACCTCAAGCTGCACGATATCCCCCGCACCGTCGGCAATGCCGTCACGACCGCTGCCGCCCATGGCGTCAACCTAATGACGGTCCATGCCATCGGCGGCCGTGCCATGCTGGAAGAGGCCGCCAAGGCCGCCAAGAGCTGCGAACATCCGCCGAAGTTGGTGGCGGTGACCACCTTGACCAGCCTCAGCCAGGACGATTTTTCGGATCTGGGCATCGGCCGCACCGTGGCCGAGCAGGCCGTGGCCCTGGGGCGGCTGGCGATCGGTTCGGGCATCGACGGGCTCGTCACGAGCGCGCACGAGGCCGGCGTACTGCGCAAGACCTTCCCCTCGGCGCTGCTGGTAACGCCCGGCATCCGCATGCCGGAAGGGGACGTGGGAGACCAGAAGCGCGTCGCAACGCCGTCGTACGCGGTGTCGCAGGGGGCGACGCATCTGGTGATTGGCCGGCCGATCCTCCAGGCGGACGATCCGCCCGCTGCCGCTACCGCGATGTTGAACGACATGAATGGATAGTACGATGCACAAACCAAAGGTATTGATCATTACGGGATACGGGGTGAACTGCGAGGCGGAGTCGGCCCATGCGTGGAAGCTGGCGGGTGCCGAGCCGGCGCTGGTGCACCTGAACGACCTGCTGGAGCGCCCGGAACAGCTCGCGGAATTCCAGGCGATGATGTTCATCGGCGGCTTTTCCTATGGCGACCACATGACCAGCGGCCACGTCTTCGCCCTGCGCGTGAAGCATCACATGCAGGAGCAGCTCCAGCAGTTCATCGACGCGGGCAAGCTGATCATGGGGATCTGCAACGGATTCCAGGTGATGACCAAGATGGGATTGCTTCCCGCCCTGGACGGGCGGTATTTCGAACCGACGGTGGCCCTGATGCAGAACGACTGCGGCCACTTCCAGAATTTCTGGGTCGCCGTGCGTTTCGAGGAGCGCTCGCCCTGCGTCTTTACCAAGGGCCTGGGCACCCTGCCGCTGCCGATCCGCCACGGCGAGGGGAAGATCTTCACGCTGGACCGCGCCCTGCTGGACCGCATCGAGGCCGAGGGGTGCGTGGCGGCGCGCTACGTGGACAGGGACAACCAACCCACGCAGGCGTTCCCCGACAATCCCAACGGATCGCTCAACGCCATCGCCGGCCTGTGCGACCCGACCGGCCGGATCTTCGGCATGATGCCGCACCCGGAGGCCTACCTCTTCCCGGAAAACCACCCGAACTGGGACCGGCAGAAGCTTGCCGGTACGTTGCCGGAGCAGGGGCTCGGCCTGAAGCTGTTCCGGAATGCCGTCAGGCACATCGTCGGCTAGAGCCGCTCTTGGAAAACCGTAGCCGCGATCCGTGATCGCGGAGCCGCGCTCGCGGAAACCGCCCGGCAGGGTCCAGCCGAAGGGTGGCCTGCTCCTCCCTAGAGGACGAAGTAGATCCACAGGGGGATGGTGAGGACCGAGGCCGCGGTGGTGGCAACCAGCAGGGCGGAGACGAAGGCGGTTTCGATGCCGAGCTGGCAGCAGATCACGTAGCAGGCCACGGCGGTGGGCGTTCCCGCCAGGATCACGGCGACCCCCTGCGACACGGGCTGGGCATCGGGGTAGAAAAAGCGGATCAGGAGCAGCGTGGCAAGGGGTAGCAAGACAAGCTTGCTGCAAAGCGCCCAGCCCAGGGCATCGAGGTGCCGCATCGCCATCTCCTTGCGCAGCGAAGCGCCGATGGAGAGCAGGGCCAGGGGCAGGCCCATGGCACCGATCAGCTTCAGGAAGGAGCCGATCATTTCCGCCGAAGCCGTCACGGCCCGCGGCAGCTGCAGCGTACCGGAACCATCGCGGAAGTGCCCCGCCACCAGGGCGACCAGGACGCCGGCCACCGCCGAGAGCAGGATGGGGTTGGCAAAGGCCTTGGCGATCCTGCGGCCGATCTTCGCCTCGCCGTCGCCCGCCCCGTAGAGGCCGATCACCAGATAGCCGAAGACGATGAAGAAAGGGAGCACGAAGGCATTGTAGACCGCGGCCTTCGCTTCCCCGGCCGCCCCGAACGCATTGATGCAGAGCGGGAATCCGATGTAGGTGGCATTGGCCCAGAAGGTTCCGAACACCACGGCGGCGGCCAGGCTTTTCCGGTAGCCCCGGAGCTTGGCAAAGAGCATGGCCGCGAGGGCCACGACGACCAGCGCCAGCAGCGGCATCAGCACCAGGACCGGATCGAGGAAGTCGCTGAAGCGCTGCCGTGCCACGGCGTTGAAGATCAGGGCCGGAAGCGAGAAGGTGTAGACCAGCCAGTTGATGAAGGCGCAATGGCCGGAGGTGATCCGGCCGTTGCGCCCAAGCAGCTTGCCGAGGCCGATGGCCGCGAACACGGGCAGGCAGACGACCAGCACATCCCATGTCCGGGCCATGTCCATGACGACCCTCCGCTACTTCGCCATCTTGCAGGCGCGGGCATAGATGCCGATTACGTCCTGCGTGCGATGGATGATGATCTGCTCGACCTCGTTTGCAATGAGGCCTTCGCTGATCGCGCTGTACTGGTTCGGCATGTATTGGCTCAACAGCGAGAGCGATGCCGGATGCGCCGTCAGGTTGGCCACCAGCTTCTTTGCTGCGGCCTGGATCTTCGGGTTGGGCCAGTAGTAGCGCGAGCGGTCGGAGAAGCTGTACTTGCGCTTGTAGGCCTGCGTGGCCTCGTCGCCCGGATAGTACTTCTTCCAGTACTTCGGTTCGGCCACCATGACGGCGTCGATGGTTTCGCGCAATTTGGAGGTTTCGATTCCCCTGGGCGCGAGCATTTCCTCCTCGATCATGGCGAGGGCGAAGAGCGCCTCGCGGTAGCCGAAGGTGAGCCACGGGCCGACCTTGAGGATGCAGTAGTGGTCTTCGACCAGCCGGGTCAGGCCGGTTTCGGACTGGTAGTCGGTGGAGTGGGCCTCGTAGACGAAGCGTTCCTGGTCCATGATGGCGTCGCTCAGCCCCTTGGCGGCTTCACGGTTGTAGTGGAACACCTGGTCGTCGCCGAATTCCACGCCGGGCTGCACGACCACGCCATAGACGCGCTGCCACGCATCGACCAGGCCGGCGGCCTCGAAGGCGGCCTTAGTGACGGCGATGGTCTTGAGGGCGTCGGCGGGCGTGGTGGGGGTTACCGTCTCCTCTTCCTCCTGCGCGCCGCCGGGAATCGGCACTTCGGTGCCGATGATGTAGACGGGCTTGGGTTGGCCGGCGCGGAACTGCGCATGCGTTTCCTCGGCCACCTTGGCCATGGACGCCGCGCGGGACGCCACGATCTCGTCGGCCAGCGGCTTGTGGCGGTCGCCCGCGTCGTCGGCGCAGAACATGGAGGCGTCGAGGTGGATCTTCTGGTAGCCGGCCTTCACGTATTCGCGGATCAGCTCCAGTGCCTTGGCCATGGCCGGTTCGGCGTTTTCGGACTGCCACGCGTTGGGGCCGAGATGGTCGCCGCCGAGCAGGATATCCTCCTTGTTGAATCCGACCTTGTCGGCGATACCGTGGACGTAGGCCACGAAATCGGCCGGCTTCATGCCGGTGTAGCCGCCGAACTGGTCGACCTGGTTGGAGGTCGATTCGATCAGCACGATCGATCCATCCTTCCTGGCCTGGAGCATGGAGGCTTCCAGCACGGTGGGCTGCGCGGAGCAGATGGAATAGATGCCGCTACCTTTTCCGGCGCGGTTGTCGGCGAGAATCTGAACAAACTTATCTACGGCACTCATTGTTTCTTCCATGTTTCTAGGGTTTAAGGTCTCAGAAGTTGATCATCACCTTCGCCCAGAGTTCCTTGTTCTGGTAGATGACGTCGTAGGCTTCCTGGATCCTCTCCACCGGGAAGGTGTGGGTCTGGAGTGCATCGACCTTGATCAACCCGGCCTCCATCATCCATGCGGCGGTCTTCCACTCGGTGCCGGGGAAGGGGGCGGAATAGTTCATCCACGATCCGACCACGTTGAGCTCCTTGCGGGTGATCGCCTCGAACTGCGGACCGGTAAAGGTGATCGGGGCATGCGAGGTGCCGACCAGCAGCACCGCGCCGCGGCCGCGGGCCACCTGCATGGCGGAAATCTTGGCCGGCGCGGCGCCGGAGGATTCAAAGACGACGTGGGCGCCGTCTTCCAGTTCGCGGGCGCAGACCTCTTCAAGCGGTTCCTTGATGGGGTTGCAGAGGATGTTGGCGCCCATGGCGCGGGCCATCTCCAGCTTTCCTTCCGCCACGTCGGAGGCCACGATGTTCCGGCAGCCCATCGCCTTGAAGATTTGGATGGCCAGCAGGCCGATGGTTCCCGCGCCCGTGACCACTACGTCCTTGCCAAGCAGGTTGTCCAGCCGCAGGATGGGGTGGAGGCAGACGGTGATGGGCTCGATGAAGGCGGCCTGGTCGAAGGAGAGGTTGCCGATGGCGACCAGGTTGCGGGCAGGTACGCGAACGAATTCGCCGAAGGCGCCCTGGACGCGCGATCCGATGAAGCTGTAGCCCTTGCAGAGCGAGTAGTTGCCCTGCGCGCACTTGTCGCACTTCATGCAGGGCATGAGCGGGGCGGCCGAGGCGCGGTCGCCGACCTTCCACCCTTCGACCCCTTCGCCCACCGCGACAATTTCGCCGGCGAATTCGTGGCCGAGGACCACCTGGTCCCATTTGGGATTGTCTTCCTGGATGCGCACGATGTCCGACCCGCAAATCCCGCAGGATTTCACGGCAATGAGGACCTCGCCCGCCTTGGGCGACGGCTTTTCCATTTCGACGACATCGACGTGCTTGATGCCCTTGCGCAGTGCTGCTTTCATGATGGTGACCTCCGTTGGTTGTTATCGTTTTCCAAACTTCCTGGCGATTTCCGCGAGGGTGTCGTATTCGCCCTTGATGTGCTCGTACAGGCTGCGGAAGACGCCGTACATCTCGGTGTAGTAGGCGTGGTTCTCCATGTTTGGCTCAAAGCTGTCGCGCACCGCGATCTTGACGATGCCCTCCTCGAAACTCCGGATGGCGCCGACGCCGTAGGCGGCCGCGATGGCGACGCCGAGCGGGGGCAGGTCGACCGCGCCGGGAATGTCGATCGGCTTGCCGATGACGTCGCAGAAGATCTGCACCCAGGTGGCCGAATTGGCGCTGCCGCCGGTGATCTTGATGTTGCGGATCTCCACGCCTTCCTCTTCGGCGATGCCGAGCACATGGCGCGAGCCATAGGTGGTGCCCTCCATGAAGGCGCGGATCAGGTCCTGCCGGTTGGTGGTGGGCTTGAGCCCGAGCAGCACGCCGCTGGTGTTGTCGTTCCAGATGGGGCAGCGCTGCCCGACCATGTAGGGAAGGAAGACGATGGAGCTCTTGGCGCATACCGAGGTGTCGCCCAGCTTGTCGATTTCGGCGAAGCTCTCCTCCTCGATCACGTTTTCCTTGAACCACTTCAACCCGGCCCCGCCGAAGTCGACGCCGCCGGCGGTGATCCAGGTGCCCGGCACGATGTGGGGGTAGACGTGGAGGTTGCGGTTGTATTTCGGCTCCGAGAGGCAGACGTTGTTGGTCGTAACCGTCCCGCCCGAAATGAAGACCTCGCCGCCCTTGGAGACGCCCGCGCCAAGACCGGCGGCAACGTTGTCCATCGAGCCGGCGATGACCGGGGTGCCTTCGCGAAGGCCGGTCTTGGCGGCGGCTTCGGCGGTCACCGTGCCGACCACGTCGGTGCAGTTGTAGACCGGCGGCAGCTTGGCTCGGTCGATGCCGCAGCCTGCCAGCAGGACGTCCGAATATTCGCCGGTGCGGGTGTTGCACATCTGGGAGAGGCCCGCTTCGGAGATGTCCATGGAATAGTTGCCGGTCAGGCGGTAGACCAGATATCCGTTGGCATGGAGGAACATGTGGGTCTTTTCGTAGACCTCCGGCTCGTTCTCCTTGATCCACATGATCTTGGGGGCGATGTTGCCCGCGTCGCTGACGTTGCCGTTGATCTCCCACAGTTCCGTGCCCATGTGGTCGGCCATCCACTTGGCCTGCTTGGCGGCGCGGCGGTCCATCCAAATGAGTCCGGGGCGGAGCGGGTCGCCCTCCTTGTCGACCGGCAGGACGGTGGTGGAGAAGGCGTCGATGCCCACGGCGATGATCTTGGCGGGGTCGATGGAGCTCTTTTCGATGAGCTCCTTCGTGTTCTCCTTTAGCGCCCGCCACCATTGGTAGGCGGGTTGCTCCGCCCAGCCCGGATGGGGATAGCTGGTTTCATAGGATTTCTTGGCGGTTGCCACCACGTTGAAGTCGGTATCGAAGAGCACCGTCTTGCAGCTGGTGGTGCCGAGGTCGACGCTCAGAATATAATCGGCCATGTATCGCTTCCCTTGGTATCGTTGTTCGCGGCTACGCCCTGGACACGGCGCGTGCCGCGCCGTCCAGGAAAATGGATTCGACGACGTGCCTGTCGCCGAGCCTGGTGAAAAGGGTCTTCCAGATTTCGCCGTTGCGGGCGATGTCGTAGGGATAGTCCGGCAGGGTTTGTTCGAGGTGGCCCTTTATCATGCGCATCGTCACCGCGTGGGTGACGAAAAGGATGCCGCCTTGCGGCATGGATTCGATGGACTGGAAGAACGGGACCAGCCGTTCGGCGAGCATCCCGTAGGACTCGCCGCCGCCCTCGGGCACCCAGTGCCAGCGCTGCGTGCGGTCATGCATGTAGTCCGGCCGGGCGTCCAGCTCCGCATAGGTCAGGCCGGAGAAGACGCCGAGTTCCTGCTCCGTCAGCCGTTCGTCGACGCCGACCTCCAGCCCGAACGCCTTCGCGATCGGCTCGGCGGTCTGCCGGGCGCGCAGCAGGGGGGAACTGACGATGCGGTCGATCGTGGCAATCTTCTTCAATCCGGCCGCGATGGTAGCTGCGTCGGCCAACCCCTGTTCCGTGAGGGGGAAGTCCATGCGCGATGCGAGGAGGTCCTGGAGGTTCGCCTCGCTCTGCGCGTGCCGGATGAAGTAGATCGTCTTCATGCAACGTGAACCGTGAGGCGCAAGGCGTGTTTCATTAGTGGTCACGCCTCACGCTTCACTTGTCGTGATTGCCTAGGCAATCGGCGTGACGCCCTTTTTCAGGATGATGTTGCCGTACTTGGCGGTGGTGCCGGTCACGACGCAGGCGAAGGCCTTTTCGGCGCGGTCGTAGAAATCGAAACGACCGATGCGCACCGGCGCGGGGGCGTCGGGCACATGCTTGCGGATGGCGGCCATGTAGGACTTCTCCACCTTGGGGTCGAGCTTGTCGCCTTCGACCGCGGCCATCATGATCAGCGGATCGGCATAGCTGTCGAGTTCGAAGAGCGGGATGATGCCGTTGAGCAGATCGGGGATCTGCAGGCCGTCGCCGCGCAGGACGTTCTTCGGGCAGAAGGTGTGTCCCGGGAAGTGGGCGTCGGACAGGACGATTTCGTCGCCGTGCCCCATTTCGGCGAGGATCTTGAGCAACTCGGGGCTTACGATCGGATTGATTCCCTTCAGCATGGTGGTTCTCCTGGTTTAGGCTTTCTTCGTTTCAGACGATGGACGGAACACATGGATGGTCATCCATCCGTAGATGGCGATCACGACGAAGCAGACGAGCGGCATGACGAAGGATGCACTGACGCTGGTCAGGGTGAGGCCGCCGAGGTGGTAGTCGCCATGGTCGATCATCCCGCCCATCATCAGCGGCATCCAGGCTCCGCCCACGATGGCGAAGACGAGGCCGGCAGAGGCGAGCTTGGCTTCCTGCCCCATGCCGTCGAGCGCGATGCCGTAGATGGTCGGGAACATGAGCGACATGCAGCCCGAGACCGCCACCAGGCAGAGCAGGCCCGCGTGGTTCTGCAGGAAGATGACGCCCAGCACGAGGCCGGCCGCCACGAGCGACAGCGTCATGAGCAGATGGCCCGGGCTGAAATACTTCAAGAGGAAGGTGCAGACAAACCGGCTGACCAGGAAGATGCACATCGCGGCAATGTTGTAGTTCTGGGCGGTGTCGATGCTCAGTCCGACATTGGTCATGGCGTAGTGGATGACGTAGGTCCAGCAGGTGATCTGGGCGGCGACGTAGAACATCTGGGCAATGACGCCGGTCCACCAGCGTGGAATGCCGAAGAGCTGCCTGGCGGTCTGGAGCGGGTGGATGGCTTCGTCGTGCCCGCCCACCCGCGGCATCTTCTTGACGAGGAAGACCACGAATACGGCAGCGACCAGGATGCCGATGGCCGCGTAGGGATTGCGAATGATGTTCAGGTCGCCCGTCTGGTGGGAGAGGAACTGTTCGGGATGGGTGTCGCGGAAGGCGGCCATGGCCTCGGCGATCTTGCCATCGACCACACTTGGCAGCATCTCCTTGTACTCGGGATGGGCGGCGATTTCGGTGTTGCGGAATTCGGTAACCCAGAGCTTGGCCAGGATCAGCTTGCTGGCCACCACCATGCCGCAGAGCGAACCAATGGGATTGAAGGCCTGGGCCAGGTTGAGGCGCTGGGTCGCCGTTTTTTCATCGCCCATGGAGAGGATGAAGGGATTGGCGGTGGTTTCGAGGAACGCGAGCCCGAAGGTGAGGACGTAGAGCGAGATCGGGAACCAGATGAACTCCTTGGTGACGGCCGCCGGAATGAACAGCAGCGCGCCGGTGGCATACAGCGCCAACCCCAGCAGGATGCCCGCCTTGTAGGAGAATTTGCGGATGAACAAGGCCGCCGGAATCGCCATCGTGGCGTATCCGCCGTAGAACGCCCCCTGGATCCAGCTGCTCTGGGCATTGGTCAGTCCCGGAAAGACCTCCTTGAACGCCCGCACCAACGGGTTGGTGATGTCGTTGGCAAACCCCCACAACGCAAACAGCGTAGTGACCAGAATGAATGATCCGAGCAGTGCCTTCGGAACCACTGGAATCGTTTCCCTCGTGCCGTTCATGCGCTCATCCTCCGTGCTAGATTGTTCCCTGAATTTGATGGAGACCGCCCATGGGCGGTCTCCTTTTCAACATGCTGGATTACTGGGCGATGACGCCGTCTTCGTCCCACAGGTCGGTCCACTCCTGGTCGTCCCTCCAGAGGAAGACCTGGCCCTTGATCAGGCGGCACTGCTTGTCGATGGAAGCCAGTTCGGCCATCTCCGCGTCGGTGATGCGCATGTAGTCGGGCAGGGCGCAGCGCAGGTTGCTGCGGTATTCGTTCTCGAAGACCGAGAAGGGGATCGGGATCTGCCCGCGCTGGACGGCCCACTTGATGCAGACGACCGCCGGATGGACACCGAGGCGCGCGGCGATCTTCTTGACGACCGGATCCTCGATGTCGACCGTGTCGGTCGCGGTCTTGTCGCGGTCGGGGCGGGTGGGGGAGCCGATGGGGCAGAAGCCGATGGGCTGGATGTCGTTCTTGATCATGAAGTCGAAGAGTTCGGGCTGCTGGAAGTGCGGGTGCAGCTCCATCTCGTTGGCGACCGGCTTGATCTTGCAGTCGCGCAGCAGTAGCTTCATCTTGGCGATGGTCATGTTGGAGGTGCCGATGGACTTGACCAGCCCCATCTCGACGAGTTGCTCCATCTGGGCCCAGGTCTTCATGAAGTTTTCATGGATGTAGGGCTTGGCGTTCTTGTCGCGGGAATCGACGGTAACGCCCTTGGCGTGGAAGTTCGGGAAGGGCCAGTGGACGAGGAAGAGGTCGAGGTAGTCGAGGCCGAGATCCGCCAGGGACTTCTTGCAGGAAGCAATGACCTGGCCGTCGCCGTGCATGTCGTTCCAGACTTTTGAGGTAATGAAGAGCTCCGCACGCGGGACGCCACCGGCCATGACGACCTTGAGGGCTTCGCCGATCTCCTTTTCGTTGCCGTAGACGGAGGCGCAGTCGAAGGCGCGCTGCCCGTACTCCGCGGCGCCGATCACCGCGTTGGCGATTTCGATGTTGCCGAAGCGGTCGGAACCGAAGGTGCCCATGCCGATGGCGGGCATCTTTTCCCCGTTGTTGAGAGTCTTCTTGGGCACGATATTGGGGTCGACGCCCTCCTCGGCCATGACGAACGTGGTTTTCTTTACTGCGGACATTCCTATCCTCCTTGCTGGTTGTTAGGCTCACATGGACACTGCGGCCCGTACCGGCACCGCATCCATCCGCCCGGTCGTCGGAGACCACGGCGAACAGGTATGCAAGCTAACAGCCGGGCCGCTGGGCGTCCATGCATCGCTTTGACCATGGAATGGACATATTTGACTTTCAGGTTTCCGGTGGAAAGACTATCTTTCAACCCGAGTTCTGTCGCAGCAGGTTTGAAATGAACGAAAAGCAGGCACCCTTCATCTCCACGCAGGTTTCATCGGGAGAGTACTACTATCTTAATTTGACCCCGGATCGCCACCTTTCCGAGGTGGTGGTGTGCGGCGGGAGGGAGCAGTGTGCACCGGCCTACCGGATGGAACGCAACAGCTTCAAGTTCCACTCCATCGAGTTCGTCTCATCCGGGCGGGGTTCCTTGACCCTGCACGACCGGACCTACCCGCTGCGGCCGGGCGCGATCTTCTGCTACGGTCCCCGCATGCGCCACGTCATCCAGACCGATCCCGAATACCCGATGCTGAAACACTTTGTCGACTTTTCGGGAAGCGCGCTGGTTGAACTGCTCAAGTCCACGGTCTTCCGGCAGGGGCGTCCGCTCTACGTCTCCCGCCCATTCCGAATCCGCAGCATCTATGAAAACCTGATCACCACCGGCGGGACGGAGAGCCGCAACCGCGAGGCCCTCTGCCTGCTGCTGCTCCGGCAGCTGATCCTCAGCGTGGACGAATGCGCGATGGATGCCGAAACCGCCTTCTCCCCCGCCTGGCAGACCTACCTGCGCTGCCGACAGCACATCGAGCGCTTCTACATGGAGACGGCGTCGGTGACGGACGTGGCCCGGCGGTGCCACGTCGACCAGGCCTATCTCGCGCGCCTGTTCAAGCGTTTTGCCGAAGAGACCCCCTTGCAGCTGCTGACCCGCCTGAAGATGGGCAAGGCCGCCGAGATGCTGGGCAGCCGGGACCGGATGGTCAAGGAGGTGGCCGCGGAGGTCGGCTATGCCGATCCGTACCATTTCTCCCGGGTCTTCAAGCGGGTGTACGGGATTCCTCCGGAAACCTTCACGCAGGCGGCCAGCCGACGCGGTTAGCGACGGCGCCGGGGCGGATCGTTCCGGCCGGGACGGCAAGCAGGGAGGCGGGGCATGGCGATATTTGGAAACCATCTGGCGAAGTGGCACCTGAAGTCCTTTCTCTGGATCTATGCGGCCGACCTGGTGCTACTGGCCTGGTTGGCCCATGCGGGGCTGGACAAGGGGGGCGGGCACGCGCTCCGGGTGGCGAAAACCGCCCTCGCCGCCATCGGCGGGCCCATGGTCTGCGCTGTCTCGCGCGATTTCCAGTCGTGCTGCCTCCGCTTTTCACTGGAGGTGATGAAGATGGCCCTGCCGATCCTGCTGGCGGGCATCCTGCCGCAATTCGTTGGTCCTCGCGATGCCCTCTGGCTGCGCATCCTGCGGCCCGTGGCCTGGGTGGCGGGTTGGATGGGGTGGTTCATCCTGGGCCTGATGTCGATGGTGCACGCCGTATCCTGAACGGGGCGTCCCGGGCCGGGGATAATGCCGCCTATTGCCGCTTGCCTCGGCCGGGCGGCTGTGCCTAACTCCCGCGCGTCATGGAAACCGAAAATCGCCAGTTCATGCATGGTTTGTTCCTCCACGAGCTCGAGGCGTGGATCGTCCATGCCGGGGAAAAGGCGTTCCGCGCCAAGCAGGTCTGGCAGTGGCTCTACCAGCACCAGGTCCGCGATTGGGAGGCGATGAGCAACCTTCCCCTGGCGCTGCGCCAGCGGATGGAGGCATCGTTCATCCTTCGCCCCCTCGAAAAGATGGAGGTGCAGGAGTCGGATACGGGGACGCGCAAGCTGCTCTGCCGCCTCGTCGACGGCGAACTGATCGAGGAGGTGCTGATTCCGGCGCCGGACCGCCGGACGGTCTGCGTCTCCAGCCAGGTGGGGTGCATGTTCGGATGCGCCTTCTGCGCCAGCGGTCAGCTGGGGGTGAAGCGCAACCTGAAGGCGGGTGAAATCGTCGGCGAAGTGCTGGCGGCCGAGCGCGAATACGGCGATCGCATCACCAACGTGGTCTTCATGGGGATCGGGGAGCCGTTCGACAACTACGACGAGGTCATGCGCGCCGTGCGCATCCTGAACGATCCGGACGGCTACTGCCTCGGGGCGCGGCGTATCACCATCAGTACCTGCGGCGTGGTTCCAGGCATCCAGCGGCTCGAGAACGAGGGGCTGCAGGTGGAGCTGTCGGTTTCGCTGCATGCGCCCACCAACACCATCCGCGATACGCTGATGCCCGTGAACGTGTCGTGGTCGCTCGACGAGCTGCTGGCGACCTGCCGCCGCTACACCGAGCGGACCAAGCGCATCATCACCTTCGAATACACCCTCATCCGCGACGTCAACGACACCGAGCAGGATTGCGCCGACCTGGTCCGCCTGCTGTCGGACTTCCCCTGCCGCGTCAACCTGATCCCGCTCAGCGAGATCGAGGAGTACGAAGGACGTACCTCGCACAGGGAGACGGTGGAGAAGTTCATCCGGCGCCTGGAGAAGGCGGGCATCAACACCACGGTGCGGTGGTCCAAGGGAACCGACGTCAACGCCGCCTGCGGCCAGCTGCGCAGCCGGTCCATGGGCCGCAGCCTGCGCTGATTGACCTTTTGCGGCAAAAGGCCTACGCTCTTTCACGCGCTTATGGACCGCTATTGCCCACGATTCCTGTTGATGGCCCTGGCCTGGGCCTGTGCCGTCGCGCCGATGAGGGGGGAGGAGGCGCAGGTCGAATACAAGCCGAAGCTCGAAGGGGCCGGCGACCGCGCGCTGAAGAAGGCCATCCGGGAATCGACCAAGACCTGGAAGCTGAGGAGCTATCCGCTGGCGACGCAGGGACAGCTGCGCCGGCGGGTCGAGCGGGACCTGCCCCTGATCCGCGAGCTGCTCGAATCGCGCGGCTACTACGACGGCGAAACCTGGGTGGAGTACCAGACCAACCGGACACCTGTTCGGGTGGTGGTCCATGTCGAGCAGGGTCCCTGCTACCGCCTGCGCAACGTCGAGCGGCAGTGGGCGGCTTCGTCCGATCCGGCACTCGAACGCATCAGCCCACGGCTGCGTCGCGGGCAGAAGGCCATGGCCGAATCGGTGCTGGCCGAGGAGATGCGCATGCTCGAGGCGGCCCGCCGCAACGGATATCCCTTTCCGCGGCTCCTTCGCAGGAGCGTCGAGATCGACCGGCAGGAAAAAGTGGTCGACGTGGCCTTCGAAATCGACCCCGGGCCGCCGGCCTGGTTCGGCGAGGTGCTGGTGGAGGGGTTGAAAGAGCTCTCCCCCGCCTATGTCCGCCGCCAGGTGCCCTGGGAAGCCGGCGACAAATTCGATGCGAAGGCGGTGGTCGACTTCGAGAAGAAACTGCTTTCCTCGGGCCTCTTCGGGACCGTGCGCGTCGAAGCGGTCGAGGCCGCCGTTGGAACAAACCGCGTGCCGGTGCTCGTGCGCGTCGGAGAGCGCGACAAGCGGACAATCCGGCTGGGTGCGAACTACTCGGACCTCGGCCCGGGCGTCAAGGGCTTCTGGGAGCACCGCAGCCTCTTCGGCGGCGGCGAGCATGTGGAAACCGAACTGGAGTGGAATCCGGTCGAATGGGGCGGCAGTGCGCGCTTTACCCGGCCGGGATTCCTCGATGCGGAGCAGTCGCTGGTGCTCCATGCCGAGGGATCGGTCGAGACCCCCGAAGCCTACGACGCCAAGCGGGCGGCCGGTACGGCGATGCTGCTGCGCGATTTCACCCCCGACATCCAGGGCGGTGTCGGCACAGGCTACAAGTACTCGCTCGTCGAGCAGCTGGGGATGAAGGAACGCTATGCACATGTCCTCTTCCCGCTGCAGGCGGTCTTCGACTACCGCGACGACAAGCTCAATCCCGTTCGCGGCGCCCAGGCCTTCGGGCGGACAACCTGGTTCGAGGATACGCTCGGCACCGGCTCGTTCGCGAAATCCGCCATCGAGGCGCGGCACTACGCGATGTGGTGGGAGCGCTACCGGCTCTCGAGCGCGCTGCGGCTCGCGCTGGGCAGCATCGACGGCGCCGACCTGCTGTCGGTGCCGGCGGACGAGCGGTTCTATGCCGGTGGCGGCGGTTCGATCCGCGGCTATGAATACCAGTCGGTCGGCCCGAAATTGAACGGCGTGCCGACCGGGGGCGACAAGCTGCTGGAGTTCTCCGCGGAGTTGCGGCTCCAGCCGGGACGGCGGCTTGGATATGCGCTCTTCGTGGACGGAGGAACGGCCTACGCCGACCTGGGCGACGAGGCGAACCGCTCCTTGCGCTATGGCGCGGGGTTCGGCCTGCGCTGGTTCACCACGATCGGTCCCTTGCGGGCCGATGTCGCCTATCCCCTCAACCCCTCCGCCGAACAGGTGGAACGCCTTCAGTTCTACGTCAGCCTGGGACAGTCGTTTTGATGAGAAGATTGTTATCCATCCTGGTTCGAACCCTCGCCTGCCTCCTGCTGGCGGTCATCCTTGCGCTGGGCCTTGTGCAGACGAAGCCGGGCAAGCGATGGCTTGCCGCCGTGGTTGCCGACCAGGTCGGCCGCCATGCGGGCATCGACCTGCGCATCGAGGGCCTTGGAGGATGGATTCCGGCCCGACTGCACGTCGAACGCGTGGAGCTGGGCGACGGGGAGGGCCCGTGGCTGGAGTTCGACGATTTGCGGTGCGCATGCTCCGTCGGTGATCTCCTGAAGGGCAGGGTGGTCCTCCGTGAACTGCGTGCGAGGTACGTTGCGCTCAACCGCCTGCCCGCGATCAAGGCACGGACCGCGAATGAGGCCGCACCCCAAGCCGTCCGCCGCTGGATCGAGGTCCGGGTGGAAGGACTCGATATCGAAACAGTTGCCGTGGACGAGGAGATAGCAGGACTGCGGTGGTCCATGGGAGTGCGTTCGGATGACCTTGGACTGGATGCAACCGGGTGCTTCGAAGGTGCGCTGGAGCTTGCGGGGGATATCGAAGGAGACCTGCGGTTTTCCGGCCGGCTTGGGGAAGGGATTGAGGCGTGGCGCTTGGCGGCGAGGCTGGCTTCGAGACATCTGCCAGGCCTTGAAAGGACTTCTGCCTCGGTCCACGCCGAGGGAGGCGTTGGCCGGGGTAGGATTTCGTGCGCCATCGAGGTGGGCGGCCAGACCTACGCGACCTACGGGGCCGAGGCCGCTGCATCGTGGTCCACGAGCAACGGGCAGTGGTCCGTCGATATCGACTCGGCCGAACTTAGCGCTTGGAATACGGTGCGGCTTTCGGTGTCCGGCAGGGTGGCCTCCGACCGGATCGCGCTGGCGGGAGACGTGGCGGCATTCGATATCGCGGCCATCCCGCTGGGTGGCGTTGAGCTAGCAGGCACGGCCAGGGGCCACTTTTCGGTTGAAGGCCCCCTCGAGGAACCGCGCATGATGGCGGAGCTTGGCGTTGACGGATTCGCGGGAAAGGGTGGGGTGCTCGAAGGTCTTTCGGACATCGACCTACGCGCCTCCGCCGAACTGGGCGAGGGCCGGTTGGCGTGCAAGGCATCGGTCGCCTCGGGGGAGGGGATCCTGCTTGACGGCTCCCTTGGGCTCCCCTGCACCGTATCGCTCGTGCCATTGCCGGTGCGCCTGTCGTTCCATCCCGAGCAGTTGGCAGGTGCGCTGGATGGCTTCGTCGATCTGGGCATGCTCAACCGGTTCGCGGCCATGGAGGAGCAGCAGGTCGATGGACGGATCGACGCTGCCCTGCGCTATGCAGACCAGACGCCGGCCGGGCTGGTACGGCTCGTCGACGGATCATACGAACATTTCGACTTGGGGGTTCTCTGCCGCGATATCGACGTGGAGCTGGAGGCCACGGCCGAGGGGCTCGTGGTGAGGCACGGCTCCGCCACCGATGGGAACAGCGGCCGCCTCGGGCTTTCCGGCGCCGTAGGCATGCGCTCGATGGATCTTCTGCTCGATCTCTCTTCGGCGTGGGTCGTGCACCGGCCGGAGATTGCGGCGCGGATGTCGGGACCGATGAGGCTGCAGGGAACCGTGGTCCACCCGCAGCTTTCAGGTCGGCTGGTTGTGGAGAAGGCCACGGTGCTGCCGGACAACATGGTGGTTGCACGACCGAGGCTGCTGGCCGACTTCGATGCTTCCAAACCGAACGACGGCGGGCGTAGCGAGGGGGTTGCCATGCTGCCGTTGGGGATCGATTTGGAAATCGAGCTGGCCGACCAGGTCTATGTCACCGCGTCGCTGATCGATTCGGTGTGGGGCGGACAACTGAGGCTCGTGAACGCGCAGGGCCCGGTGGAAGCGCGCGGCGTGCTGAAACCCAGGCGGGGCTTCATCGACTTCATCGGGAAGAAGTTCCGGCTCGTGCAGGGATCGGTTGTACTGGATGGCGGCGAGCCGGTGTTGGACCAGCTGGTTGCCGAATACGTGCGCGGCCCGGTGACCGCAAGGCTGGTCGTGGGCGGACGCGTCACGGATCCGGTCTTCCGGCTGGAATCGATTCCGCCCATGCCGCAGGACGAGGTGATCTCGCACATCCTGTTCAACAGGGACACCACCACGATTTCGCCCTACCAGGCCTACCAGATCGCCGCGGCGGCGCGGCAGTTGTCGGAAGGGCTGGGCGGACCCGGTTTCATGTACCAGATGCGCAAGGCGGCGGGCGTCGACACCCTGGAAATCCGGGAGGCGGAGTATGCCGGAGAGGCATCGTCCATCGCGGCGGGGAAATACATCACGCCAGCCTTCTACGTGGAGGTCAACCAGACGCTTGAACTGGAAGGGGCGGCGGGGATGGCGGCCGAATATGAGGTAACTCCCCATATTTCCGTTGAAACTAGCACAGGCCCGCAGATGCGTCCGGGAGTCGGCGTCAACTGGAAATACGATTATTGAACGTATTTCTAGTGAATCCAGTGCAATCCGCGGCTAAACTGGCAATACCCTTATGCTAATTTCAGGAAATTAACTTGACGGGTTTGCAAGTCATCATTTATAGATGATGAAAACTATAACAAAATACCGCTTGAAGGAGTGCCATCCATGAAATTATCGACCAAGGGGAGATACGCCACCCGGATCCTGTTGTGCATCTCCCGTCTGCAGGGCGACCAGCCGGTGCCGAAGAAGAAGATCGCAGAGCAGGAAGGGATTTCCACCGACTACATCGAGCAGATCATCGTGCCGCTGAAGAATGCCGGACTGGTGGGCAGCGTGCGGGGATTGCGCGGCGGCTTCCGCCTGGCCAAGGATCCTGCGAAGATCACGGTCTACGACATTTTGGCCGCATCCGAGGGCGACATCAACCTGGTCGGCTGCCTGGCCGAGGGATGCAGCCGTTCCGACACCTGCGTGGTGCAGCGCGTATGGCAGGGGGCCAGCGACGAGCTCAGGAAGTATTTTTCGCGGATTACGCTCAAGGAGCTGCACGACGACTATGCCCGCCGCGCCGCAGAGCAGCCGCTCATGTTCAACATCTAATCCAAACGGAGACCAATCATGCCCATCTATGACGATATCACCCAAACCGTCGGCAAGACGCACCTCGTCAAACTCAACCGCATCACCAAGGGCCTGCCGGGCACCGTGGCGGTGAAGCTGGAATCGCGCAATCCGCTCGGCAGCGTCAAGGACCGAATCGGCGTAGCCATGGTGGAGGATGCCGAGCGCAAGGGACTGATCAGTCCCGGCGACACGCTCATCGAGCCCACCAGCGGAAACACCGGCATCGCGCTCGCCTTCACGGCGGCCGCCAAGGGATACAAGCTGGTCCTGACCATGCCCGAGAGCATGAGCATCGAGCGCCGCCGCCTGCTCCAGGTGCTGGGCGCGGAACTGGTGCTTACGCCTGCGGAACAGGGCATGCCCGGCGCCATCCGCGCGGCGGAGAAGCTGGTCGAAGAGAATCCGAACGCGATCATGCTCCAGCAGTTCGACAACCCGGCCAATCCCGAAATCCACCGCCAGACCACCGCCGAAGAGATCTGGGAGGATACGGATGGCCAGATCGACATCTTCGTGGCCGGGGTCGGCACGGGCGGCACGCTGACCGGCGTGGCTTCGGCCCTGAAACCCCGCAAGCCCGGCCTCAAGGCGGTTGCGGTCGAGCCGAACAAGTCGCCGGTCATCTCCGGCGGCAAGCCGGGCGCCCACAAAATCCAAGGCATCGGCGCGGGCTTCATCCCGAACAACCTCGACACCTCGCTCATCGACGAAATCTTCCTGCTCGACGGCGACGACGCGGGTGCGATGGCGCGCCGCCTTGCGAAGGAGGAGGGGATCCTGTGCGGCATATCCGCCGGGGGCAACGTGCATGCGGCGGTCGAGCTGGCCAAGCGTCCGGAGAACGCAGGCAAGCTGATCGTCACGGTCATCTGCGACACCGGGGAGCGCTACCTCTCCACCTGGCTCTTCGAAGAGGCGTAGCCCGGAGCGCGCAGGACGCGAATGAAAAGCCGCGATCCCGAGGGGGCGCGGCTTTTTTTTTATTATGCCATCGTCGGGAGGCGCGGGGGCTACTTGAAGCGGAAATAGTTGTAGTGCTCCAGCTTCTTCCCGTACTGCTTGACGACCATGGAGACGGCCTCCAGGCGGATTGCCAGGCTCTCGAACTCGCTATCCAGGAACCCGGTCAGGTCGCGCTGCTTCGAGCTGAACATGCGTACGGTGCGGGCGCGCGTCTCGCAGATGCCCGAGAGGGTTTCGGCGCTGTCGATGAGGTCGGTGCGGATCTTGCGGTTGATCCGGTCGAGCTCCACCTGGGTGCAGCTTCCCTTGTCGAGCATCTTCTCGATCTTGTTGACCATCTGGTTGTGTTCGTCCGACCAATAGCGCAGCTCCCCGGCGGGACAGCTGCTGGCGGGGATGCGGCTGGAAGGATCGCTGTACCATGTGCCGATGATCTCGAAGATGGCATCGATCAGCATTTCCGTTTCGCGGTAGGGCTTGCCATAGGCGTCGTTGTATTTCTTCCAGTTGACCGGCCGCCACTCGACATCGTCGAGCCGGTAGCAGAAGCGGCGGATCTCCTCGCCCTTCTTGTCGTCGCTCTTCCACCGGATGTAGCTGGCGATGCCGATCACCTGCTTGTCGAGGTTCAGCACGGGACTGCCGCTGTTGCCGGGCACGAAATCGGCGCTCACCTCGATCCGGTCGGAACCCACGCCGTTCACCTTCCCATACAGTTCGGTGGCCACGCCGCCCCCTTCGCTGTTGCCGAAGACGGCGATAGGATCGTCGACAGCCAGTTCCCCGGAGACCGCCAGCGCGTCGTAATCCAGGGGGAGGGGAAGACGGGCGATGTCGCGCCTGGCCGACAGCTCCACGCCCAGCGGCTGCACGGCATGCCCCGATGCGGTCTTGAAGCTGATCTGCTCGGCACCCATGATGATGTGCTGGTTGGTGAAGAGGTAGGGCTTCCCATCCATGAAGGCAACGAACCCGCTACCGGCGGACCGGCCCTTGATTCCTTCGCACTCGATGAGGACCAGGTGGTTCTGCACGTCGTTGAAGGAGTAGCCGAACCGGGCCTTCATCTCCTTTTCCTCGGCCAGCCGTGCCGCAACGGCCGCATCCGACTTCTCCTCCCCGTCCTCCTTCTTGTCCGCGGCGTCGTCGGCCATGGCGAGGGCGGCGTGGAGGAGGGCGACGGCGAGGCCGAGTCCGAGACAGCGGCGCGTGATGGACAGGTGCATGGTGTTTCCGGGGTTAGGGGTTGCGGGTCAATAGGTCGAGGATCCCATCCGGTCTATCAGGGCGGCGGCCGCCTCCAGCGCATCCGCCTGGTCCCGGATTTCCCCGGCAAGATAGGCGGTTAGGCCGCGCTGTTCGGACAGCCGGCGAAGCTGGCGCGCCTGTGCAGAACACATGGCCGAAAGCCGCCTCATGCTGGAGGAATAGCTGTCGTAGAACTCGCGCCGCCCCTTGCCGACATCGACGGCTTGGCCGACAATGTCGTTGTGGGATTGCGCCCACGAGGCCAGTTCACGGTCGGGCTGTGCCCCGAATTGCACCTGGCCCAACGGTTTTTCGCGCCATCCCTCCAGCAGGTCGCCGATGCGGTCGAGCATGAGCGATGCCTCGAGGTAGGGGGTTCCTACGTCGTGGTTGAAGCGCTTCCAGTCCACCGGCTGCCACTGGATCCCCTCGAGTTTCAGGCAGAAGCGCCGGGTTCCGTGATCGAAGCGCGACCCTTTCTTCACCGCGTCGCTTCTCGATTCGCGGGTATAGCTTGCCAGGGCCACGACTTCGCGCCGGGTATTCAGGACGGGGCAGCCCATGTTGGCCGTGTCGAATTCGGCCGTCACCTCGATCCGGTCCGCCCCGATGCCGCTGATCCGGCCGTAGATCGAATCCTTGGCCTCCTTGGCCTCGTCCTTGCCGAAAACGGCGACGGCCTCGCCCATGCCGCATCCGGAGGCCAGCGCGAAACCGCCGCCATCGGCCAGGGGCAGCCGGACCAGGTCGCCATTGGCTCCGACTTCGACGCCCTGCGGCTGGATGGCGCGGCCGCAGGGGGAGGTGAACTTGATGCGCTCGGCCCCCAGCAGCAGGTACTGGTTGGCCACCAGATAGGGCTTCCCGTCCATCATCGCCACGAAGCCGCAGCCATCGCGCTTCAGCTCACGGAATTCGCAGCGGATGCGCACCAGGTTGGTCGATACGTCGGCCAGTGCGTAGTCGAAGCTTGCCGCATCCTCCAGCCCGGCGGCCGCCATCCGGACCATCCCGAGCGTGCAGGCGCCCAGAAAGGCCAGCTGCCATTGACTACGGGGTCTCGGCGGGCTGTGCATCCGACGGCTCCTGCTCGTAGTATTCGAGGGTACGGGTGGAAAACTGCTCGAAGATCTTCTCCTTCCCCTTCAGGAGGTCGTAGGTCTGGAGCAGGCGCTGCGTCCAGTTTCCGTGCTCGTCGATCTTGAGGTATTCGTATTCGTTGAGGTTTTTCTTCTTTTCGCTCTTGTAGACCACCACCGATCGTTGCAGCAGGCCCTGGTCGTTGTATTCGTAGGTGACGGTATAGTCGAGCCGTCCGTCTTCGTAGCGCGCATAGCGCTGCTTGATGTTGGCGGCGTCGCGATCGTAGGCGCTGAGCGGGACCGTCTTCCCGCCCGTCTTCTTGATGGTGGTGTTGACGCGGTACCTGGCTTCGTTGTACTCCTGCACCTCCACCTCTCCGGTGATCGAATCGACGTAGGCGATCTTGCGGGTCGGCAGGTTCACGACGACCTGGTAGTCGTTGGTCGTCTTGTCGCGCACGTCCTCCACGCGTTCCCGCACCATGCAGCCGGCCGCATTGAAGCCGTTGGTCGCCATGTAGATCTGCTTGCCGCGCGTATCCCACTTGTAGATCGAGACGAGGTTGCCCTGCTTGTCGTAGGTCTTGACCTCCTTGTACTTCCGGTCCGACATGTCGTATCCGTACTCGTTGGTTACCGTCTTGACCGGACCGAACAGGTCGTCGTCGATGGTGTCGGGCACGGCGATGTCGAGATGGGTAGGTTCTCCGGCAAGCAGCCGCAACGAAAGACAGGCGCACAGCGCCGCCTGCAAAGGAATCCAAGTCGGTTTCATCATCGCAACACCCCCGCAAATCCTAGAAGGTTTTAACGTCCCGGGGGCGGTGAGGGAAAGCAAAAGCTTCGACGGATTTTATGATGTTCCTTGACGGTTAAAGGATATCGGCAAATGCGTGTTTTTGCACGGGGGCAACAGGTCTTGACGATCCTTGAAGGATTGCGCAATGCGGCCGAAGCCTAGTCCACCCGCTCCATGGCCGGGGTCGGTTCCGGCGGGGCGATTGCCTCGCCCGGCCCCGATGGGGCTTCTTCCGGTGCTGCGGGAACGCGGCAAAAGGTGTTCCTTACCCGTTCGGATTTAAGGAAGTAGGGAATCCAGATCAGGGCTGCCACGACCGAGCGGACCAGTTCCTGCGCGGAAGAGGGATCCTCCTGGGCCGCCACGGCCGGGATCATGCGCGATGCGACGAGATCCAGGGCGACGATGGCCACGGAGGTGGCATAGAACAGGATGATCCAGCGAGGGAAGCGGGGGGACTTGGCGAAGAGCAGGATCAGCAAGGCCGCCGCCCAGCTCATCATGAGGGTGTTCCCGGCCAGCTCGAAGAGCAGGACGGGGGCCCAAAGGGGGTGGTATGCTTCCGTGCCGGGGCTCGTCAGTACGCCCCATGCACCGGACAGGAATACCTGGAGGTGGATGGTGATCAGCATGTAGCCTAGCCGGATAGGCGTGATGATCAATCCAATCATCGGGAGGATCAACCATCCCCCGATCCCTGCAATGCGCCGACGTTCCATGCTCCACCCCCTTGCCCAAGGATGCCAGTATGCACATCCAGCCGGGAAAGGCAAAAGCAATGGCCGGCCATTTGCGGGCGGGGGAGGACAATCCTATTCGCTGCCGGCCTGGTGGCGCACGATGTCGGCTTCGACCATGTAGATCACATCTTCGGCGATGTTGGAGGCATGGTCGCCGATACGCTCCAGACGGTTGGTGATCGCCAGCAGGGTGATGAGCGATTCGGCGTGCTCGGGGTCGCGTTTGAGCGCCTCGACGATCTCGGCCTTCATCTCGGCCTTCATGTCGTTGATCTCCTCGTCGTCGTGGATCACTTCGCGGGCAAGGTAGGTGTCGATGTTGACGAGGGCATCCAGGCTCTTGCGGACGATGGTTTTGACCAGGTAGGTCATCTGGTGGAGGTCGAGCGGGACCTTCGGCTTGGGGGCCTTGTTGATGGAGATGCCGTTCTTCGCGATATCGGCGGCCAGGTCGCCGATGCGCTCCAGGTCGGAGTTCATGCGCATGATGGAGGTGATGAAACGCAGGTCGATGGCCACGGGCTGGTAGAGCGCGAGCGCCTTGAGGCACTCCTCCTCGACCTCGACCTCGAGCTCGTCGACGCCCTTGTCCTGCGCCATCACCCTGAGCGCCAGCTCCGCATCGCTCTCCTGGAAGGATTTGACCGCCAGCTCCAACTGCTGGTCGACCCGTGCGCTGAGGGCATAGATCAACTTCTTGATCCGTTCGAGTTCCTTTTCCAAATGTTTGGCCATGGGGCTTCCTCCGGGGATCTGTTCAACCTGTGCGTCGGATCATGGGTCGTCCGCCGCGCCATATCAACCAAAGCGTCCCGTAATATAGTTTTCCGTCTGCGGGTTGTCCGGGTTTGTGAAGAGTTGCTTCGTGTTGCCGAATTCCACCAGCACGCCTTCGTACATGAACGCGGTGAGGTCGGAAACGCGCGCCGCCTGCTGCATGTTGTGCGTCACGATGATGATCGTGTATGCCTCGCGCAGCTCGCCGATCAGGTCCTCGATCTTGGCCGTGGCCTTGGGGTCGAGGGCGGAAGTCGGTTCGTCCATGAGCAGGATCTCCGGCTTGATGGCCAGCGCCCGGGCGATGCAGAGCCGCTGCTGCTGGCCGCCGGACATGCCGAGCGCGTTGGTGTTGAGCCGGTCCTTGACCTCGTCCCAGATGGCCGCCTGCCGGAGGCTGGTCTCGACGATCTCGCCAAGCTGCTGCCGGTTCTTGACGCCTTGGAGGCGGGGGCCGTAGGCCACGTTGTCGAAGATGGACTTGGGGAAGACGTTCGGCTTCTGGAACACCATGCCCACGCGCGAGCGCAGGGTAACGACGTCGATGTTGCGTCCGTAGATGTTGTGCCCGTCGAAGATCATCTGCCCCGAAGCATGGGTGGAGGGGATGAGGTCGTTCATGCGGTTGATGGAGCGCAGGAGCGTGCTCTTCCCGCATCCGCTGGGGCCGATCATGGCCGTCACCATGCGCTTGGGGACCTGCAAGCTGACCTTGCGGACCGCCTCGAAGTTGCCGTAGAAGAGGGAGAACTCCCGGGCTTCGATGTGCGTTTCGGCTTCCTGCGCCGAATCGTTGTGCTCGGCGAACTGGTCGAAACGGCGGAGCGTTATGTCGTCGTTCATTTCAGCCTCTCAGTTTCTTGGCGATGCGGGCGCGCATCGTGATGGCGGCCAGGTTGAGCAGCAGCACGAGGGCGACGAGGGTCAGGACCATGCCGTACTGGACGTGGCGGATTTCGTCGACCGCCTCATGCTCGGTGCACAGGTTGTAGATGTTCCATGGCAGGGCGGGGGTCGGCTGGTTCATGGTTTCCCATAGCTTGAGCGGCATGCCCACGCTCACCGCGGCGGTAAAGATGATCGGCGCAGTCTCTCCGGCGGCGCGGCCCATGCTGATGACGATGCCGGTGAGGATGCCCGGCAGGGCCGCCGGCAGGATGACCGTCAGCACCGTGCGCCAGCGGCCCGCGCCCAGGCCGAAGGCGGCCTCCTTGTAGGAGCGCGGAACGGCGAGGATCGCCTCTTCCGAGGAGCGGATGATGGTGGGGAGCACCAGCAGCGAGAGGGTCAGCGATCCGGCCAGCACGCTCTTGGAGTCCGAGACGTGGATGGTGTTGAGGAAGAACGCCAGGCCGAAGAGGCCGAACACGATGCTGGGTACCCCGGCCAGCGTACTGATGCAGATGCGCAGGAAGCTGATGATGCGTCCCTCCTTGGCGTACTCGCACAGGTAGACCGCGGCGATGACGCCCATCGGCACGGCAAAGAGCATGGCTCCCAGGGTGAGGTAGATCGTGCCCAGCACCTCGGGCCAGATCCCGCCGAAGATGTGCGAATCCTTCGAGGTGTCGGTGATGAAGCGCCAGTAGAAGGTCGTCCGCGGGCGCATCATTTCGTCGATATGCGCCGGCAGGTAGTCGAAGAGCGGTTCGAGACGGGTGCCGCGGAACTGGTCGACGCGGGGCTTCTCGATCTGCACGCCCATGGCGCCGGGGGTCGAGTAGTCCCATTCCGTGGCGTAGAGCACCTCGTGGAG
Source organism: Kiritimatiellales bacterium (assembly GCA_003246265.1). GTDB lineage: Bacteria > Verrucomicrobiota > Kiritimatiellia > Kiritimatiellales > Pontiellaceae > Pontiella. The sequence goes on from QKAU01000002.1 coordinate 46,595, forward strand.
CTTCACCATGGTGCGGTCCCAGCGCGTCTGGCCATACTGCTGCCGCAGCAGGACCGGGGTCCGCTTTCCGGGCCGCGGTCCCAGCAATACATGGAGGGCTTCCTCGACCTCCCCGTAGGCGTCCTTGTAGTTGCGCCGGACGGTGCGGTCCATCGCCTTCATCTCCGCCTCGAACTCCTCCAGCATGCGGTAGACCGGCGCGCGCGCCTCGGCCGCCTGGCGGGTCTCGCGGTTGAAAGCCTTCGCATCGCCCCGGCCGAACTGTTCGAGCATGACGCGGCGGTGCTCGATGGTGCCCTTGAACAGATAGGCCTTGGATCCGCGCCAGATGATTGGTGTCAGGATCAGAACCAGCGCCATGGCCATGAGGGCGATCGCCATCAGGCCCAGTCCGGAGAAGGCCTTGTCGAGCAGTTTGCGGGTTCCGAGGCGCATCAGGTCATTTCCCCAGCTTTTTGCGTGAACGTTTCACGATGAGCTCGCTGGCGAGGTTCATGGCGAAGGAGAAGGCGAGCAGGCAGGCCGCCATGGCGAACAGGACATGGAACCGCGCCGATCCGGTCACATGGTCGGCTTCGCCCATGTCGCCGGCAATGGTGGCGGTCAGGGTGCGGACCGGCTGGAGGACGTTGTACCACGGTTCGGGAATGCGCGCCGCGTTGCCCGAGGCCATCCAGACCACCATGGTTTCGCCGATCGCCCGCATGACGCCGAGGATGACGGCGGCGAGGATGCCGCTGATCGATGCCGGAATGACCGCCTTGACCAGGGTCTCCGCGCGGGTGGCGCCCAGGGCGTAGGAGCCTTCGCGAAGTTCGCGGCCCGCCGCCTGCAGGGCATCCTCCGAGACGCTGACCACGGTGGGCAGGGCCATGATACCGAGGATGATGGAGACGTTGAGGGCGTTGGTGCCGCTGCTGATTTCGATTCCGGCGAGGCGGGCGGCGATCTGCCTGAGCACCAGGAAGGCCAGGATGCCCAACGCGGGAAAGATGACCGCCCCGGCCAGCCGGGGTTTTGGGAGCATGTGCTTGAGCCGGTCGAGCAGCAGGTCGCCGGCAACCATGACCAGCAGGAAGAAGACGGGGCCGAGCACGAGCCACGCCCCGATCGAAAGCACGGAGCCTCCGTGGTTCTGCAGGACGGTGGCGAAGACGACCAGGGCGAAGAACCCGTAGGCCACGGAGGGGATGGCGGCCAGGATCTCGATGACCGGCTTGACGACCTGGCGCATTCGGAAGGGAAGCAGGTCGCTGAGGCAAACCGCGGCCGCGATCCCGAGCGGGACGGCGACCACGACCGCGCCGAGCGTGACCAGTCCGGTTCCCACCATGATCGGCAGGGCGCCGAATTCGGGGGGATGGCCGGACGGGTACCAGCGCGTGGAGGTGAAGAACTCCCGGGTCCCCTCCAGTTTGAAGAAGGGGACCGCGTCCTTGAAGATGAAATAGAAGATGAAGAAGACGGCAAAGGTGGAGAGCGAGGTGACGAGGAAGAGCAGGCCCTGGCCCAGCCATCCGCCCAGGCGCAGGCGCAGGCTCGCGGCGTCGCTCATGACGAGGCTCTTGCTGGGACTTTGCGCCATGGAGTCTTGACTTCCCTGGTTGAACATGCCGTTGGAACGCCGGGCTTGGGTGGCGAATCCGTTCTTTTCGAAGACATGGTGGGCCCCTGGAGACGCACCACGCGGCTTCCTAGTTACGTTTCCGCCCTAGTAGGAGGTGACCGGCACGAAACCGATCTCCTCGACCATCTCCTGCCCATCCGCGCCGAGGTGGATGGTGACGAAGCGGTAGAGCGGGGAGCCCAGCTTCGGATAGCCGTTGGTGTACATGAAGAGCGGGCGGGCAACAGGGTATTCGCCCGTCTGCACCGTTTCGGCGGAAGGGTAGATGCCGTTGATCTTCAGGGCCTTGACGGTCTTGTCGACGAAGCCCAGTCCGGCGTAGCCGATGGCGGCCGGCGTACTCTGGACGCGCTGGCGGATGGCGCCGTTCGATCCCACGTACTCGCAATCCTCGCGGATCTTCTGCTTGTCCATCACCTTCTCTTCGAAGGTTTCATAGGTGCCGCTGTTGGTGTCGCGGGAAATGGCGACAATCTTCTGGTCGGGGCCGCCCACTTCGCTCCAGTTGGTGATTTCGCCCAGGTAGATCTTGCGGACCTGCTCGACGGTGAGTTCCTGCACGGGATTGGAGGGATGCACCAGGATCGGCAGGCCGTCCAGGGCCACGACATGCGCGACAGGCTGGATGCCCTTGTCGGCAGCGGCCTTGAATTCGGAATCCTTCATGGGGCGCGACATGTCGGCCACGTCGCACGTCTGGTTGACGAGGCTCTTGGCGCCGTTGCCGCTGCCCGATTCCGAAACCGTGATGTTCACGTCGGGGTTGGCGGCCATGAAATACTCGGCAAACGCCTTGGCGATGGGGCCGACGGTGGTCGAACCATCGACAACGATCTTCTGCTGGGCGGTTGCGGCGGCGGCCATGAGCGCCGCAAGGGCATAAACGGATATCTTGTTCATTGTCATCTCCTGTTGTTGGTTTCACGAGCGTTTCGCCTGGTACACGTGCAAGATCGGACAGGAGTGTTAGGGTTGGATTAGGCAAACGTTAATGGGATGTGAGTTTCATGGGTTTCCGGCTGGCGCGGTTGTTCCAACCGGTTGCGGGTTGGCCGGGGATCCGGTGGCGATCTGGAGGCGCAGCTGGGCCAGGTTGAACCTGGTGGCCACGGCGAGGTGGAGCGCTTCGGCCTCGGCGAGCGCCTTGATGGATTGCAACGCTTCGAGCGGGAGGCCCTGCTTTTCGAAGATACGTTTGCGGTTCAGTTCGTAGGAGGAACGGGCTCTGGCGACGGCGCGTTTCGTGAGATCGAGCTGCCGTTCGGCACTGGCCAGTGCGGCGTGGTCCATGCGGACCTCGGTGGAAATGTCCACCATCGCCTGGTCTTCGCGGGCGCGGGCTTCCGCCATGAGCGCGCGGTGCTGCTGGATCTTGTTGCGGTTGCGCAGGCCAAGGCTGTCGAACTGCCAGTAGACCATGCCGTACAGGTCGCTGCGCGTATCGTCGTAGGGGCTGCCGCTGCCGGTTCCGCCGCCGAAACCTCCATAGCTGAAGCCGATCTCCACCTTGGGCAGGAAGATGCCGTACTGCTCCTTCCGAAGCCGGGACTTTTCGGCCTCCAGCACGGCTTGGCTTTGCCGCGGTTCCGGGCGTGTTGCCAGCGCGCGCGCAACGAGGTCCTTGGCCGGGGTTTGGCTATCGACGAGCGAAAGGGGGACGATCATCCGGTCGGCGGGGGCCGGTTCGGCGCCATCCTCCAGCCGGAGCAGACGGGCGAGGTCCAGGGCGGCGGCGTTGCGGCGTTCCCGGGCCTGTTCCAGTTTTTGCTGCTGGATGAGCGATTCAACCTCGGCCCGTTCGGCGTCGGCGCGGAGTCCTTCGCCGGCATCGGCGAAGTGGCGGGTCTGCTCCGCCAACTGCCGGGCGTGCCCGGCGGAAAGTTCCATGATTTCGGTTTCGCGGGTGGCGCCGACGAGCCCGTAGTAGGCCTCCGCCACTTCGACCATGACCTGCAGGCGGATCGAATCCTCCTCCAGCTGGGCGGCGCGGTGCATTTGCCGGGCGGCGGCCGGGGCGTAGAGGGCCTCCGAAAGGTCGATGCCTGCCGACAGGCCGGGGCGCAGCGGCATGCCCGCGCCGTAGGCGCCTGCGCCAAGACCCGCGTAGCGGGAGTTGCGCTCGACGTCGGCGACGTTCCCGCCGGTCTCCTGCAGCGGGCCGTCCTGCCAGCCATAGCTCGCGCCGATGCGCAGGGTCGGAACCCACTGGTACCAGGCGGCGGCCTTGTCGAGTTCCGCGCGGGTGGTGCGCTGGACCTGGATGGCGAGGTCGGTGTTTTTTTCATTGGCCAGCCGCAACGCGGTGGGCAGGTCGATCAGCATCGGTTCGGCGGAAGCGGCGGATGCCGCGGCGGCCAGCAGAAAGAAAAGGCGGGTCTTCATGGGGCGTCTCCGGATGGTTGGGGTTGGTGCTTTTTGGCCAGCGTGTAGACGCAGGGGACAAGGAAGAGCGTCAGGGCGGTCGAGGCCACCATGCCACCGATCATCGCGCGCGCCAGCGGAACCATGGCTTCGTTCCCGATCGAGAAGTTGAAGGCGAACGGCGCCATCGAGGCGAGCATGGTGAGCGAGGTCATCAGGATCGGACGCAGGCGGACGCAGGCGGCCTCGTAGGCAGCCTCGAACGGCCCGTGGCCGAGATCCATCTGCCGGTTGGCGAACTCCACGAGCAGGATCGAGTTGTTCACGACGACGCCGACCAGCATCAGCGTCCCCATCAGCGACTGGATGTTGAGCGTCGTGCCGGTCAGGAAAAGCGCGACAACGACGCCCGAGAGCGCGAGCGGCACCGCCAGCATGATGATGAGCGGTTCGGAAAAGGAGCGGAACTGGGCCATCAGCACCAGGAAGACCAAAAGCGCGGCGGTCAGCAGGCCGAAGCCGATGGTCGCGGCACCCTGGCGCATCGACTGCACGGGCCCGCGAAGGGAGACGGTTACGCCGCTCGGAAGTTCGATGCCTGCAAGCGTCTTTTCGACCTTCTTCATCACCGAGCCGAGGTCGCGGCCCTCGATGTTGACGTAGACGTCGTTGACGCGGGTGATGTTGTTGTGGGTGATTTCGCCGGGGATGGAGGTGCGCTTGACGGTTGCGATACTCGATAGTGGGATGGTGGTGCGTTTGCCATCCATCTCGACGGGCAGGGGAATGTTGTCGAGCTCGTCGACGGAATCGATCTCGTTGTCGGCATATTGCACGCCGATGAAGAAGTCGGTTCCTCCCTTGTCGATCCATATCATGCGGCTGAGGCCGATGCTCGATCCGTAGGCGGTGACGATGTTGCGGGCCACATCCTCCTGGGTAATGCCGTGGAGCGCGGCCTTGGCGCGGTCGACCTGGATGTCGAGCTGGGGATAGTCGAGCGCTTGGGCGATCTGGACGTCGGCGGTCCCGGGTATTTCGCGCACGGCGCGTTCGATTGTTTCGGCGGTGGCGCGGCAGGCATCGAGCGAGCCCGCCGCGATCTGGATGTCGATCGGCGCGGCGACGCCCTCGTTGAGCGTAGCGTTGACGATGCCGCCGGTGACGAAGAGGAACTTTTCGTGCGGAAAGGCCTCGGCGAGGCTGGCGCGCAGCTCGCGGACATGGCGCATGACGCTTTTCTTGCGCCCCTTCTCTTCGAGGTTGATGATCAGGAAGGCGGTGTCTGGACCCGAGTTGGGGCTGAGGGCGGTGGAGAAACCCGCGCCCTTGCCGACCGGCATGCCGATGTTGGCGATGATCGATTTGATCTCATCCTGCGGAATGGCCGACTGGATGTGGCGCTCGATCTTCTCGACCAGCTTTTCGGTCAGTTCGAGGCGCGTGCCGGGCGCGGTCTTCAGGCGGATTTCGAAGGAGCCGGCATCGACTGCCGGAAAGAGTTCGGTGCCGATGAAAGGGAGCATCAGGAAGCTGGCGGCGCAGGTTCCCCCGATGAGTATGATCGCGAGCCAGCGGTGCCTGAGGGTGTGGGCGAGCATCTTCTGGTAGACGCTCTCCGGTTGATCGAGGCGCTCCTCCAAGGTGTGTTCGACTGCGGCCGTGGCTGGCCCATGGCCGAGGAATCGGGCGCAAAAGACGGGGGCGACCGTCATGGCGACCACATACGAGGCGGCGATGGTGAAGACGGCGGCCAGCGCCAGCGGTTGGAAGAGGAATTTGATCATGCCGGTGAGGAAAAGGGCTGGAATGAAGACCGCCAGGGTGGTGACGGTGCCGGCAAGGATCGGCATCGAAACTTCCTCGGCGCCGTCGCGCGCGGCGTCGATGGTCCCCTTGCCCATGCGGCGGTGGCGGACGATGTTTTCGACCACGACGATCCCCGCGTCGACCACCGTTCCGACCGCGAGGGCGAGGCCGCCGATGGTCATGACGTTGAGCGTTTCGCCGGTGAAGTAGAAGCCGAGGATGCCCGAGAGCAGCGAGAAGGGGAGCATCAGCAGGACCGCAACCGAGGGGCGGAATCGGCGCAGGAAGAGCACGACGATGAAAACCACGAGCAGCGCGCCGAGCAGGATCTGCTTCTGCAGGCCGGCCATCGCCTGGCGGATGTAGGAGGACTGGTCGCTCACCAGCGTGATTTCGGTGGTGGCGGGAATGTCGCCGCGCGCCTTCATCTTCGGGATTTCGGCGGCGATGCCGGCGCGGATGCTGTCGACCACCTTGACGGTGTTTTCGCCGGGTTCGCGCAGGAGCGGGCAGTAGACCGATCGGCTGCCGTTGACGCGGACGATGTTGTATTGGAGCGCTGCATCGTCCTTCGCATAGCCGACATCCTTGATGAAAATGGTGCGTCCGCCGCGGATGGCGAGTGGGACATTGTCGATGTCGGCGGTGGTCGGAAGGGTGTTGACGGGGTGGACCTGGTAGTCGAGCCGGCCCATCTTGACCGTTCCGCCCGCCACTACGAGGTTGGCCTTCTCCATGGCCTCGACGACGTCGTCGGCCGCGAGGTGGTGGGCGGCGAGCTTGGCGGGGTCGAGGTAGATCATCATCTGGCGGAACTTGCCGCCGAAGGGGTGGGGGATCTGGACGCCCCTGAGTCCGCCCATCTTGTTGCGGACGGCGTAGTAGCCGATCTTGTAGAGCTCCGTTTCGCCCAGCCCCTCGCCGCTGATCGCCGCGAGCAGCACCGGCATGTTGCCGGGCTCGGAACGCATGGTGAAGGGAACCTCGATGCCCGGCGGCAGGTGGAAGAGGTCGCTCATCTCGTAGTTGATGATGTCGTTCATCGCCGTGCCCGGGTCGGCGCCCGCGCGGAAGGTGATCTTCAGCAGCGCCGCGCCGGGCAGGGAGCGCGATTCGATCGATTCGCGCTTCCCGGCCAGCGTGAGCGCCCGTTCGACGCGCTCGGTGACCGACTTTTCCATCTCAAGGGTCGAAAGGCCGGGGTAGGAATAGTAGCTGACCACCACCGGCTTCTTGAAATCGGGCAGGATGTCCGTCGGGATCCTGGGGTATACCGCGAGGCCGAGGAAGGCGAGCGCGAGGATGGCCGCAAGGATACCGTAGGGGTTTTTCAGGGCGAATTTGACGAGCATGGGAAGCGCTCCCGGCTAGTTGCGGTTCTGGACGGAGACCGCGTCGCCGTCGCGCAGGCGGCCGAGACCGTTGACGACGATTTGTTCGTTGCCGGTGAGCCCGGCGGCGACTTCGATTTGCATGCCGTTGTCGTTGCCCAGGGTGACCGGGATGCGCTTCACGGTTCCATTCTCGACGGCGTAGACGTGCGGCGGACCGTCGTTGAGCCGGACGGCGCCGGCCGGCACCACCAGCGCGTTGCGCCGGGTTTTCAATTCGATGGTGGTTTGGCCGTACATGCCGGGGAAGAGCAGTCCCTTGCTGTTGTCGAGGTCGATTTCCGCCCGCATGCGGCGGGTGTCCGGGTCAAGCACGCCGGCGGTGCGGGTGACGGTGGCGGAGAAAGTTTGGCCAGGGTAGGCATCGAAGGAGAGGGTGGCGGGATCGCCGTTGTTCAGCCAGACGGCGTCGCGTTCCGGGATGTAGGCGACCACGCGCAGCGGCGTGATCGAGTCGACTTGGATGAGCGTGGTGGCGGTGTCGGCCGCAACCAGGTCTCCCGGATCGACGTTGCGCACGGAGACGATGCCGTCGAAGGGAGCGGGAATGGAGGCGTAGGCCAGCATCTGTTCGGCTTCCGCCAACTTGGCCGTCGTGACGTTTTGGGCTGCCATGGCCTGCTCCACGCGCAGATCGGCTTCATGGGCCGCCTTTTCGGTGACGGAGCCGGTTGCGGCCAGCGCCTTGACGCGCGTTTGTTCGGATTGCGCGGCGTCGAGGGCCGCCTGGCGCTCCTGCGTTTCGGCCTTGAGCACGGCGACGACGGCGGCCAGTTCGGGCACATCGACCTCCACCATGGGTTGGCCGGCCTTGACAAGGGTGCCGATATCGACATGGACGGCCTTGACGTACCCGGTGACCCGCGCGCCGATACAGGCAGAGTGGAAGGCTTCGACGCTGACGGGCTGGGTGGTAGTCACCGCCACGTCTTTTTTCTGGACGGGAACCAGTTCAACCGGCGCGGCGGCATGGACGGAGACGGCCGTTAGCAGGGCCAATCCACTGAGGTGTTTCGTTAGCATAGGTGGTTTCTCCTGATGGTCGTATCCATGGTTGGATTTTAAATATGAGGATAATTATCATCTATTCTTCCGGTAGTAACGACGAATTCCGGGAAATCTGGACATGAACATTAAAAAAAGGCGCCCGGGAAGGGCGCCTTGCGGTGTCGCTTGCAGCGGGGATTTACCAGCTGATGCGGAGGGCGGAAGTCAGGCCGTATCCGTTGTAGTCTTCGCCGGTCTTGGCCAGGTTGCTGCCGTAGTTGCATTCGATCGCGTTCTGCCATTTCAGCTTGTGGCCGTAGAGGTACCAGTTGAAGCCCGCCAGCAGGTTGTGGGAAGTTTCCACCTTGTCGTTCGCGTTTTTCGCGGCATAGCGGGACATGCGGACATCCGAACGGTTCTCCAGGCTGGTTACGCCAGCGTATTGGAGCACCAGCTGGAATTCCTTGGAGATGTTGTAGAAAGGCATGATGTCCACGCCGATCAGGTCGCTCTGGTCCTTGCCGTTTTCGGGCTCCGAAATGCCCTTGCCGCAGGCGATGTCGGTCCAGATGCCCACCTTTTCGGAGAGCATCTGCTTGTAGACGAGGGCGGCGACGTGCTGGAGGTCGCGGGTGCCGACCGTGTAGTCCGGATCCTGCTTGACCCCGGTGTAGTCGGGATCGTTGTAGACGTAGTCCAGCCGGAGCGAGCCCTTCTTGCCGACCTTGTGGCCAACGGAGAGCAGGGAGAACCAGCCGCTTTCGAAATGGCCCAGTTCGTCTTCGCCGCTGGAGGAGAATCCGCCTGCGTTGTAGCTCCATTCTTCCTTTTCGCCGGAGACCGTGGCGCCGGTGAAGTATTCGGTCGGGAACCAGAGGTTTTCGGCGACGATGCTGCGCTCGGGAACGATGAGCTTCTTGGAGGAGGTTTCCCCGTCCAAGGTGAATCCGGCCGACTGCTTGCCGACCTTGATCGATGCCGCCTTGCATGCGTTCCATCCCGCGTAGGCATCGGTCAGGCGGCCGTAGAAATTGTCCCAGGAATCTTCCTGGTCGATATCGTTCAAGTTGGCATCCATTTCGATGTGCAGAACGAGATTGTTAACGAGATCCGCCTTGAATCCGAGCCGGAGCCGGCGCCAGTCGAAGTCGTCGTAGTTTCCTTCTTCGCTATGGAACGATACGGCGTCGCCCTGCAGGCGTCCGGTGAAGACGACTTTTTGGACCGGTCCGTCGGACTTGTCGACCAGTATGGTGGCCGCATCCCAAATCTTGTCGTACATGGACGGTTCGGCGGCCGTCTCGGCGTTGGCCACGGTTGCGGAAGCCGCGATCGCCGCGATCCATCCTGCTGCAAATGCTTTCCTCATGATTCTCTCTCCATTTGGTTTCATTGACACAATTCGAAGGAAGGGGGACGGCCGGTCCCATCCGGTCGGTTTATCCGGACCACGTCACCGAACCGTGCATATTTCCCCTTCGTCATGCAAATAGGATTAGAATCCGAATGTTAGGATATGGTGAGTCAACGGTTAGGGATTGGTGGAAAATCGGGATTCCTTCCCAAACATTCGGGTCCCGTCGGTTGTCGGCGAAAAAAAGAAGCGCCCCCGTTGCCGGAGGCGCTTTGCAGTAGGCGGATGGACCGCGGCTATTTTTCGCCGGCGACGACCTCGGCGATGTTCAGGGCATGGTCCTTCATGCGGCGGTAGTAGTTGAGGATGTCGGTGAAGGCCAGGCTGAAGAAGGGCGAAACCTCCTCGTTCTGCAGCCGTTCGAGGTGCTGCCGCCGGAAATCCTTCATCATGGCGGTGATGCCCACGCCCTCGGCCGCCGCCCAGGGAAGCATCTCCTTCCTCGTTCCCTTGACCATCTTGTCGACTTCGGCAATGTAGGTTGCGACGCGTTCGTGCAGCCGGACCAGCTTGTCGCGGGCCGGGGCGTCGAGCCGGAGATCCATCTCGCCCAGCTTGCGCAACCCCTTGAGCACGTTGGCCACGTAGTCGCTCAAGGATTCGTATTCGTCGGCAATGCGCATCTGCATGTGGGCCTGGAGGGTGATCTCCTGCGGGACCTGGCCGGCGGTGAGGCGGCTGAGGAAGAGGAAGATCTCCTTCTGGACGTTGTCGAGGATCTCCTCGCGACGGAAGATCTCCCGCTCCAGGTCGGGGTCCGGGGCGTCCATGTCGAGGCAGCTGCGCAGCTTGGACATCATGCCCTCGACGCTTTCGGCCATGAAGTGGAGCTGCTCCTTCGACTGCACGATGCTCAGCGAAGGCGTATTGAGCATGCGGACGTCGAGGTAGGTGAGGTGGGCGACCTCCTTGATCTTCTTGTCGGGGACCAGGATGGTAACCAGCTTGCCCAGCAGGCCGGCGAAGGGCAGGAAGACGAGTACATTGATGACGTTGAACGAGGTGTGTGTGAGCGCGATGCCGGAGGTGACCACGAGGTCGAAGGTTTTCTGGATGCCTTCCATCATCTCCGGGTTGGCGAGGGCGTCCGCCACGGGGATGTCGGGATGGAGGTTGGCCGCGACCTGGTCGATAGTGACCGTGATCGGATCGTAGCCGGTCTTCGACGAGATGATCCGGGCCAGCGCATGGATCATGACGGGGAAGAGGGAGATGAACCAGGTGGTGCCGAACACGTTGAAGAGGACGTGGGAGTAGGCTGCGCGCTTGGCGTTGGTCGTGGTTCCCAGCGACGCCAGCCATGCCGTGATGGTAGTGCCGATGTTTTCGCCCATCACCAGCGCGGCCGCGGTCTGGTATTCGATCACGCCCGAGCAGGCCAGGCTGATGGTGATTCCGAGCGTGGCGGAGGAGGACTGGACGATCATGGTCATGATGCACCCCACCAGCGCGCATTTGACGATGCCGAGGTAGGAGGTCGCCTGGAAGGCGTGGAACCAGGTGCTGAACTCCTCGTGGGAGCGCAGGGGCTTGAAGCCGTTCTTCATGAGCTCAAGGCCGAAGAAGACCATGCCGATACCCATGACCGCCATGCCGATGTAGCGCACCCGGTCGGCCTTCGAGAAGAGGAAGGCGAAGGCTGCGATGCCCAGGATGGGCAGGCCGTGCTTGCCGATGTCCAGGACCAGGATCCATCCGGTGATGGTGGTACCGATGTTGGCGCCGAAGATGACGCCGATGGCCTGCATCAGCGTCATGATGCCCGAGTTGACGAAGCCCACCACCATGACCGTGGTGACCGAACTGGACTGGACGAGGGTCGTGACAAGGAGGCCCACCAGCACGCCCATTACGCGGTTGTTCGTCGCGAAGCCGATGACCTTGCGCAGCCGGTCGCCGGAAACGGCCTGCAACCCTTCGGACATGTATTTCATGCCCAGCAGGAAAACACCGAGCCCTCCGACTACCTTCGACGCGATGTCCCAGAACAAATGTTCGCCCATGCCGGCCCCCTTTGCGTGGTAAGTTAAAAAATGCGGGGGCACGCTAACAGATAGCTAACAATAGGCGACAAAAAAAGGCGCGGGGGTTTGGCGGAAATTCCAGATGGGATTATGCGGGGTTTGCGGCCAATTCCCCAAGGGCTCCGTTCGGCAGCACGACGGTAAAGGTGCTTCCATGCCCGACCCGGCTTTCCACCTCGATCGTTCCGCCATGGGCCTGCACGATATGCTTTACGATGGAGAGCCCGAGGCCCGTGCCGCCCAGTTTGCGGCTCCGGGCGGTATCGACCCGGTAGAAGCGCTCAAAAAGCCGGTCCAGATGCTTCCGCTCGATCCCGAAGCCCTCGTCTTCGACGGAGAGTTTCACCCACGGCCCGTCCTCCCGGGCCGTGACCACCACCCGCTTGTCGGGATCGGAATACTTCACCGCATTGATGATCAGGTTGACCAGCGCCTGCTCGACCAGCGGGGCATTGATGGATGCCACGAGGTCGGCAGGACACTCCATCTCGACCCGGATGTGCTTCTTCTGGGCCTGAAGCTGGCAGAGATAGATGGCGTTTTCCACCACTCCGGACAGCCGGCTCTTCTCCTTCATCACCTGGCCCTCCTTCTGCTCTAGGCGGGACAGGGTCAGCAGGTCGTCGATGATCGCATTGAGGCGCTCGGCCTGCTGGCTGATGATTTCCAGGAAACGCCGGGTGCCGGGTTCGTGCTTCCAGTCGTCGGAGAGCAGCGTTTCGACAAAGCCCTTGATGGAGGTGATGGGGGTCTTGAGTTCGTGCGAAACGTTGGCGACGAAGTCGGAGCGGACCGTCTCCAGGTGGCGCAGCTGGGTTACATCGCGCAGGATGATCAGTGCCCCGATCGATTCCCCTTCGGCGCTGCGCAGCACCGTGCCGTTGACCTGGATCTGCTTCTCGGCCTGGCCTACCAGGCTCAGGTCGCGCGAGAGCGGCCGCTGGGATCCCAGCACGGCCTTGATGAACTCCTGAAGGTTGGCAAACCGGACGGCCTGCTGCACCAGGTCCCGCTTCATCCGCTCCGGATCGACGCCCAGGATCTCGCCGGCTACCCGGTTCATGTGGATGACGCGCTCGCGGCGGTCGATCGCCAGCACGCCGTCGTTCATGCTGGAAAGCACCGCCTCCTGTTCGCTGCGCTGCTCGCTCAGCGTGGAGAGGGTGTGGTTGAGCTGCTGCGACATGGTGTTCAGCGATTCGGCCAGCTGGTCGAACTCCATCGTCTGCTGTGCTGCAATGCGGTGGTTGAACTCCCCCTCGGCAAACAGGCGCGCCGCGCGACCCATGCTGTCGAGTGGCGTGGTGATGCGACGGACCACCACGATGCACACGGCAAAGGCCAGCATGCCGGTGAGGATGGCGGCGACGATCACGCGTTTCGTCATGGCGTTGAGTTCGGCCTGGATCGCGGTCATGGGCAAGGCCGCCCGCACCGCGCAGAGGGTTTCGTGGCGATCGTTGCGCAGCGGAACGGCCACATACATCATCTCCTGCCTGAGGGTCCGGCTGTAGCGGTTGTCGATGCCGGAATCGCCGCCCAGGGCCTGGCGGATTTCGGGCCGGTCGCCATGGTACTCCATGTCGTCGGGCTGCTTTTCGGAATCCCCCGCGACGCGTCCGTCGGGGAGGATGACGGTAAAGCGGGTGCGGGCATCGTTTCCAAGCCGTTTGCAGAGGGCGTCGACCGCGGACAGGTCGTTGGCCTGCATCAGGGGCTGGACATGGTCGGCAAGCAGGAGTGCGCGGGTGCGGATGTCCTTTTCCAGCGCCTGGAAATAGAGATTGGACATCGAGTGGTAGGCATAGAGCGCCACCACCAGGATGGCCACCGCCATCAGGACCCAGTAGGAGGGGAGCAAGAGCCAAAACAGGCGCCTTTTCTTCACGGTCGCGTCAATCTCCGCTAGCTGTCTTCCTTGAAGCGATAGCCGATGCCCCGGACCGTTTCAATGTATTTTCCCGCCGGACCCAGCTTCTTCCGCAGGCCGACGATCTGCACGTCGACCGATCGGTCCGTGACCGGATAATCCTCGCCATGGACGGCGTCCACGATCTGGTAGCGGGTGAAGACGCGGCCCGGCTGCTGCGCCAGCAACTGAATCACCTTGAACTCGGTGAACGTGAGCGCCACATCCTCGCCGTCGACCTCCACCTTGTGGCGGTTGGCGTCGATGGTGATGCCATGGATGCTGACGACCTCATCGCCCCCCGGCGAGCCCTTGCCTCCGGCGATGCGGCGCAGGGCCGCCTTGACGCGGGCGAGCAGCACGCGCGGACTGAAGGGTTTGGTGATGTAGTCGTCCGCGCCGAGCTCCAGCCCGGTCACGATATCGGCCTCTTCGCAGAGGGCCGTCAGCATGATGATGGGGATCCGTTCGGTCCGGGGGTTCGATTTCAGCTGCTTGCAGACCTCGAGGCCATCGGCACCGGGCAGCATGATGTCGAGCAGGATCAGGTCCGGTCCATACTGGGAGGCAACGCCCAGCGCCTCCTCGCCGGAATCGACCACCCTCACCTTGTACTTGCTGCGCTCGAGGTTGAATTGCAGCAGTTCCTGGATCGGGGCCTCGTCCTCGACCACCAGAATCTTGATCTTTTCCATGCGGAAACAGTGTTCCATTAGGCGAACCCTAACAATCCCTAATATGTTAGAAAACCGTTATCGCCTTGTTCGGATGGGATTTTGGAAAGGGGCCGGCGCTAGTTTCCCGTTGATGGTTCTCGACCGCGGCGATGTTGCCTTCCATCGTTGAAGTGCAAGGAAGGAGAGTGCTCCATGACCATGATGTTTCCCGATGGAAGACGGCGCTGCCCATGGTGCGCGGCGGCGCCGGAGCTCCTGGCGTACCACGACCAGGAGTGGGGCTTCCCGGTCGGCGATGATTTCCGGCTGTTCGAGAAGCTGTGCCTGGAGGGTTTCCAGTCGGGCCTGAGTTGGAGGACGATCCTCGCCAAGCGCGAAAAGTTCCGGGCCGCCTTCCTCGGCTTCGATTTCCATGAAATCGCACGGTTCGGTCCAAGGGATGTGGATCGGCTGCTGCTGGACAAGGGGATCGTCCGCCATCGGGGCAAGATCGAGGCGGTCGTGAACAATGCGCGGCGGGCCCTGGAGCTGGTGTCGGAGGCCGGTTCGCTCGCGACCTTCGTCTGGCGCTACGAACCGGAACTTGACACGCTTCCGGCACCGCAAACGGTTTCGGTCTCCGAAGCTTCCATCGCCCTGTCGAAGGCGTTGAAGCAGCGGGGCTGGAAGTTCGTGGGGCCCACGACGGTCTACGCCTTCATGCAGGCGATGGGGCTGGTCAACGACCATGTAGAGGGCTGCTTCGTCAGGGACAAGGTCGGACAGGCGAGGAAACGCTTCAAGCGGCCGGCATGATCCCTATCCAGATCCGGCCCGCCTAGACCCTTTCCGCCGCCGTGGCCGGCGGTGTTGTGTGGTATGCGGTGCCCGCCTGGGTGGATTAATCCGCGGCGCGTATTTGACTTTCTTTCCGCAGCACACCTATCCTGCAACTTCTCTTCGGAGGAAGGAACATGAGCGAGTTTGCACGGATTCCCATGCAGTTTGTCGGCCCGATGCGCCTGTCGGGTCAAGTGGTCGAAGGCGAGTTCGAGGTGCCGCTGGCCACCTACGAATCGCCGCTGTGGCCGTCGGTCAACCGCGGCGCGCGCGTTTCGATGAACTGCGAAAAGGGCATCCAGTGCACTGTCGTCGACGACCGCATGACCCGCTCCGTCCTGTTCGAAGCCCCCGATGCAACCGCCGCCTTGCAGGCGCTGCAAAAAATCAGGGCTGGAATGCCGAAGCTACAGGAGATCGTCGCGGGCACCAGCCGCTTCGCCAAGCTCATCGACCTGCATAGCCAAATCGCCGGCAACCTGCTCTTCCTCCGCTTCGAGTTCACCACCGGCGACGCCTCCGGCCACAACATGTGTACCCAGGCCGCCGAGGCGCTGATGAACCACATTCTCGAATACCACCCCGATCTCCAATACGGCTCTATTTCCGGCAACTACTGCTCCGACAAGAAGGCCACCGCCGTCAACGGCATCCTCGGGCGCGGCAAGTATGTTGTCGCCGAACTGCTCATCCCCGGCAAGATCTGTAGCCGCTATCTAAAGACCACGCCCGAAAAGATCGTCCAGCTCAACATTCGCAAGAACCTGATCGGAACCATGCTCGCCGGCGGACTGCGCAGCGCCAACGCCCACTTCGCCAACATGCTGCTCGGCTTCTATCTCGCCACCGGCCAGGATGCCGCCAACATCGTCGAAGGCTCGCAGGGCCTGACCTTGGCCGAGGAACGGGGAGGGGACCTCTATTTCTCCGTCACATTGCCCAACCTGATTGTCGGAACCGTCGGCAACGGGAAAGGGTTGGATTTCGTGCAGGAAAACATGCGGCGCATGGGGCTCGCCGAAACGCGCGACCCCGGCGAAAATTCTCGCCGCCTCGCCTGCCTCTGCGCCGGTGCCGTCCTCTGCGGCGAACTCTCCCTCCTCGCCGCCCAGACCAACCCCGGCGAACTCATGGAAGCCCACCGCCGCATCGAGCGCGGGCAATAGGAAACCTAGGGCAGGCAACGGTTGGGTTTCCGTTAATGGGTGCAAGGGCGGTGTGTCCGACACCGCCGTGGACGGCGGGGGACAGTCGTCCGTACCAGTGAAATCGGCAGCGGCATCTCATTAAAGCATGACCCCTCCATTTCTTTGCACATATACACTTAATACACGATCATAAATATCTTGTTTTGTGGTTCCCTTGCTGATAGATGGGATGGAAACCCCAACGGATGAATCCCATGAAACGAAAACCAATTCTACTCAACCTCGTCTCTGTCGCGCTATTGATGTTCGCCGGTGCTCCGCTTCGCGCCCAGCTTACGGAACCGGTATTGCACTGGACGTTGGAGGAGGGGGCGGGCACCAACACGGCCGAAGCCGTTTCGGGGGTAACCAACGTGGCCCATTTTGTCGATGGGGTGGCTTGGACCAACGGCCTCGCACCGGGCAGCAGCCATGCGGTCAATCTCCAGCTTTCGAACTCCGGCTACATCGATGCGGGCACCTTGCAGACCAACGGCGACTATGTCGCCGCCACAGACGCAACCGACATGTTCGTTTTGTCCAACCAGTGGACGATCACCGGCTGGGTGGAGCTCGCGCAAGACAGCTTCCTATACAACGACCAATGCATCCTGACCTCCGATACCGACGCTCCCGACTGGTGGCTGTTTTTCATCCGCACCGCCGGCCAGCTGCCGAACAGCCTCGGGTTCGACTTCAACAGCGTCCGGATCGATAGCGGAATAGACATTCCGACGGGCAGACCCGTTTTTGTTTGCATATCGGGCGACCAGACAGCCTTGGCTTTTGGCCCCGGCATCGGGCATCGCTTCGCGGTTTGGGATGGCGCGGGCTGGCACTACAAGGAAGGCGTCCGTTACGAGAATATCCAGCTCGACGGGCTGGAGATCGGTTCGTTCAACAACGGCACCCGGCAATTCGAGGGTACGCTGGACGAGCTGCGCGTCTACAATACAGCCTTGAGCAAGGCGGAACTCGCCGGTCTCGCGCTCAACAATGCGATCGGGGGCGACCTGGGCGCAACCGTCACCGCCCCCGCCGCCTTGACCAACGCCACCAGCCTCTCCTTCGCCGTCCAATTCACCGAGGACGTGACGGGCTTCGACATAACCGATCTGGACTTCTCGATCGGCCCGTCGATCTTCACCGGGACGCCGGCCATCACCGGTTCCGGCAGCACCTACACGGTGACTCTTCCCGTGCAGGGATCCGGGCCGGTTTCCCTCGACCTGGTTCCCGGCAGCGGGGTGCAGACCCTCGGCGGGGATCCGCTCGTCAATCCCATTGCCAGTTCGGTCGTGGAGCTGGACCAGACCTCGCCCGCGGCAACGGCCATCACGTTGATCGGTGCTAATCCGACCCCCGCGCTTGTGGTCAGCTTCGATGTCGTATTCAGCGAGTTCGTCACGGGTTTCAACGACTCGAACGACGTGCTCGTCGCGCACTCGGGAACGGCCAACACCGGTGTTGAAATCGACGGCGACGGTTCGAACTATGTGGTCACGTTGACCGGCGTCACCGGCGCTGGCTCGTTCACGGTCGAGGTGGTTCCGGCCGGCGGTACCAGGGATCTGGCGGGCAATGCCGTTTACAGCAGCGTCACCAGTGCAACGGTAGCGCATACCATCGATACCACGCCGCCCCAAGTGGTTGGCGTCACTCCGGAATCGACCGGACCGGTCACCAACGGATTCGCGAACTTCACCGTGGCGTTTTCCGAACCAGTGATCGGTTTCGACCCCTACGTCCACATGGGCTACGACTCGACCAATATGATGTTGATCGATCCATACGAGTACCATTCGCTTGACGAAAGCAACTACACGGTCGTGGTTAATTGCGTTGTGGTCGATGGCGCGGCCAGCGGAACCTTCGATGCGCGGGTTCTTCCATCCCTCGATGTAACCGACCTGGCAGGCAATCCGCTCCTGGAAGCGGGGCCCACCAGTGCCGTGGTCACTGTTTCCGCCAGCCCCTACCAGCTCTGGGCCATCGGCAAAGGGCTTTCCAGCACGAACTTCAACTATGCGCTCGATCCGGACGGTGACGGCCGGAACAACGCCATGGAGTTCCTGCGCGACGGCAATCCGCTCGATGCCAACGATCCCGTCAAGCAGCGCATCCACATTGCCGAAGTCGCCGGACAACAATACGGTGTCCTCACCATTGCGGCACCCGATGGGTTTGCTTATGTCCCCGGCGAAGAGCCCGGAACGATGGAGTCGTATTTCCCGGATTCCTACTTTTTCATTTCCGACACGATCCTCCCCACCAGCGACCTTTTCGACTGGGTCGCCGGCCTCGCGCCGATCGTCGAGGACCCGTCCATCGCAACCCCGCCCGGCATGCCCGCGCTCTCCCCAGGCTGGTCCTACCGGCATTTCCGCTTCGCGGATCCGGTCGATGTCTTGCCGAAAGCCTTCATGAAGGGAGAAGCGTATGTACCCGAGCCTTGAGCGGGTGGCCGCCTCCGCTTCGAACGCAGCATCCAAGATTAGGGTTTCCAAGCCTCGGCGAAACGGTGTAGCTTGGGTGGAAACATGGAACCGATCAACCAGCGCAAACTGGACCACATCAACATCGTCTCCGGCGACCGGGCGGTCGACCGCCAGCGTTTCTATTTCGACCGCATTCGGCTAAGCCACCGCGCCCTGCCTGAAATCAGCTTGGCGTCGGTCGATCCGTCGACCAAGTTCTTGGGCAAGTCGCTTTCGTTTCCACTGCTGATCTCCTCGATGACCGGCGGAGCGGATGCCGAGCTGGTGAAGATCAACCGGAACCTGGCCCTTGCGGCCGAAGCGGAGGGGGTTGCGCTGGCCGTCGGTTCCCAGCGCGTCTTCCTGTCCGATGCCGCCGCTTGCGCCAGCTTCGAGCTGCGGCAGCATGCGCCCAGCACGGTGCTGCTGGGCAACCTGGGGGCCGTCCAGCTCAACTACGACCTAGGGTTTGCCGACTGCGAGGCCGCCCTGAAGATCCTTGATGCCGACGGCCTCTACCTCCACCTCAACCCGCTGCAGGAGGCGGTACAGCCCGAGGGCGATACCGATTTCGCCGATCTGGGCGAGAAGATCGCCACGGTGGTCAGGGCGCTGCGGAAGCCGGTCATCGTCAAGGAGGTCGGTGCCGGGATTTCGCCGGAAGATGTGGAACACCTGCTGGCGGCGGGCATCAGGCACATCGACGTCGCGGGCAGCGGCGGCACCTCGTGGAGCATGGTGGAGAGCCGCCGCAGCGACCAGCCGGCCCTGGGCGAGCTGTTCGCCGACTGGGGGATTCCCACGCCGCTGGCGCTGAAATTGCTCAAGCCCTTCCGGCACGAGGTGCAACTGATCGCTTCCGGTGGTGTACGCAACGGCATCGACATGGCCAAGGCGATCGTGCTCGGGGCTTCGATGTGCGGTCTGGCACGTCCGTTCCTTGATCCCGCCCGCGAGTCGGCCGATGCCGTTCGCGCAGTCATCCGGCGGCTGAAGCGCGAGTTCACGGTCGCGATGTTCCTGCTGGGGGCGAAGCGGGTGGAGGAGATCAAGAACAGAGAGGATCTGGTGTTGGATGGATATTGGAATTGACCGTATCAGCTTCTATACGTCGAACTATTTCGTCGACCTCAAGACCCTCGCATCGGCCCGCTCGGTGGAAGCGGACAAGTACTATGTCGGGATCGGGCAGGAGAAGATGGGCATCCCGCCGCCCGACGAGGATGTGGTGACGCTGGGCGCGAGCGCCGCGTGGCCGCTCAAGCGCGACGGCGAACTCGACGACGTCGAACTCCTGCTCTTCGCCACGGAAAGCGGCATCGACCAGTCGAAAGCGGCAGGGATCTATGTCCACGGCCTGCTTGAAATGTCGCCGCGCTGCCGGACGGTGGAGCTCAAGCAGGCCTGCTACAGCGCCACCGCGGGGCTGCAGCTGGCCATCGGGTTCGTGGCGCGCAATCCCGGGAAGAAGGCGCTGGTCATCGCCTCCGACATCGCCCGCTACGAGCTCGGAAGTCCCGGCGAGGCCACGCAAGGATGCGGTGCCGTCGCCATGGTCGTCTCCGCCAATCCGCGACTGGTGGCCATCGATCCGGAGTGCGGCTACTACACTGAAGACGTGATGGACTTCTGGCGCCCCAACTACCGCTCCGAGGCGCTGGTTGATGGCAAGTACTCGACGATGGTCTACATCCATGCGCTGATCGAGTCGTGGAGGCAGTATGCCGCCCTGACGGGCCGTTCGCTCGCCGGTTTCGACCGCTTCTGCTACCATATCCCCTTCACGAAAATGGCCGAAAAGGCGCACGAGAAGCTCTGCCGCAAGTTCAACGAGCCGCTCGATTCGGAGCGGGTGCGCATCCTGCTCGACGAGTCGCTGCGCTACAGCCGCATCACGGGGAACTGCTACACGGGATCGATGTACGTCGGCCTGGCCTCGCTGCTCGACACGGCGAGGGAGGATCTCGCCGGGAAGCGGATCGGCTTCTACAGCTACGGATCGGGCTGCGTCGGGGAGTTCTTCAGCGGCACCGTCCAGCCCGGATACCGCGATTTCTGCTGCGCCGAAGCCCATCACAATTTGCTGGCGAACCGCGCCGAACTGACGTATCAACAATACGAAGACATTTTCAATTACGGGGTGCCGACCGATGGTGGGGAATATGTCTTCCCCCAGTACAAGACCGGGCCATTCCGGTTCTCTGGCATCAGCCAGCACAAGCGCGAATACGAATCGTTGATGGAGTAGCGCATGAAGGCGATTGCACCGGGCAAACTGATCCTCAGCGGCGAACATGCCGTGGTCTACGGAAAACCGGCCATTGCCATGGCCATCGACCGCAGCGCCGTCTTCGAGCTGACCCCCCAGGCCGGGAATGCCATCTCGTTCGACCTTGCCGACGGCCGCGAAAGCGAATCGTTCACCCTGCTGGCCCTGCGCGACCTCAAGCGCCGCGTCGAAAACAAATACCACCAGTTCCTTCGCGGCGAGGTCGGCATCCGCGAGGTGCTCGCCATGCCGGCCGATCTCTTCCGCTTCGCCTTCATCAACACGCTCGACGGCCTCCATCGCCAGCTCGATTCGGGCCTGGTATGCAAGCTGCGCTCCAGCATTCCCGTCGGCTGCGGCATGGGCTCCTCCGCCGCCACGGTGCTCAGCGAGATCCGCGCGATCGGCCACTACCTGCGGGTCGACTTCAAGCCCGACTGGTACTACGAGTACAGCCTCGAGGCCGAGAAGCTCCAGCACGGGCGTCCCAGCGGCGTGGATAGCTACATCTCGCTGCACGGCGGATGCGCCCGGTTCAGGCAGGGGGTGGCCACGCCCATCTCCCTGCCGCGCATGAAGATGTTCCTCGTCCAGACCGGCGTGCCTCAGACCACGACCGGAGAATGCGTCATGGCCGTCGAGCAGCGTTTCCGCGACAGCGGAATCTGGGACGAGTTCGAGGCTGTTACCGAGGCGTTCGGGGATGCCATCCGGGCCAACGACTCACAGAAGGTCCATTGGCTGGTGCGCGAAAACAACCGCCTGCTGTGCGAAATCGGCGTCGTGCCCGCACGCGTCGGGAAGTTCATTGCCGAAGTCGAAGGGTGGGGAGGATCGGCCAAGGTGTGCGGCGCCGGTGCCGTGGCGGGCGATGCCGGCGGAGTCGTGCTCGTCTTCGCCGACCGTCAGCCTACCGAACTGTGCGACAAATACGGCTATGGCGTCTCGCCGGTCCGAGGCGACCCTCTCGGCACCCGCATCGTCTAGGAATGGCGGCAGAGACGCGCCGGCCGTTGTTTCCCCAACAACGACCCGCAAGCTTTTTTCCTGGTGCCTGCAACGCGGAACCCTCCATCCAGATGTTTGCTCACGGATTCCGTGGCCGGATCGACCTGGACAATCGTCTAGTAAAAAATACTAGCCATCCCATTGACAAAACCTCATCGACGGCTAATGTGCCGCAGTTAACGTGGAGTCATTGGAGGATGCCCATGCTTAGGTCGTTCAGGTTGGTTGGAGTGGTCGTTTTCGCCCTGCTCATGGGGTTCTCGTCGCATGCCCTCTGGAAGATGTACGAATCGGGGAGCCTGTTCGACCGCTACAACAGTGCGCGCAAGGCGAGGATCACGCTGTGCGGACTCTCCCTGCTGGCACTGGGTGCGCTGGGGTATCTGGAAATATCGAGCAGCCGTCGCCGCGCCATGCGTCGGAGCTACGGTGGGCGGCACTACCGGGAGCGGGCTCCGTCCGAAGAGAAACCCGCGGATGCCACCAACATCTATGCTTCACACGAGTCGCACGACGCATGGCAGGGTCGCAGGACGCACAGCCGAACAGCGCGCCGTCATGAACCCGTGGAGATGGCCGAGGTTTGGATGGGACTGCTGAAGGTGTGCGTGGCCGCAATACCGCTCTATTACGTGGTGCAGTTGCTCTGGCAATGGTTGCACTCCACGTCGGGGGAACCTATGCCTCCCATTGCCGTTGGGGGATGCTGCGCCGTTGTGGCATGGTCTCTTTTTACGGCCATCGCCATCTACCGCCGCTTGCGGCGCGCGCTCGTGCTGGGGTATGCCCTGGCCATCTGCAACCTGTTGGTCTTTCCCGTAGGCACGGTGATGGGCCTGTTCCTCCTGATGGGCCTCGTCGGGTCCACGCCGCTTTTTTTCACTGCCGCCAAGGCGCGCCGTTCTGTTGTTCGCGATCCGGCCGCCCTGGTCTAGCCGGGGCGGATATCCATGCTTTTGTCCGGATGCGCTGGAATTGGCGCACCGCGATCCACGATTAAAATCGATGGTGTTGGTTTGATTTCTCCCCGCCTCCTCCGCTAGGTATAGCGCCATTCAACCGACGGAGCATCCATGAACAAGCAGTCCAAGCAGTTTCTTGCCGACCTCATCAACAGCATTAGTCCTTCCGGCTACGAGGCGCCCGCCGCAAAGATCTGGAAGGCCGAGGCCGCGTCGTTCGCCGCCAAGGTCTGGACCGACACGCACGGCAATTCGCACGCCATCGTCAACCCCGGTGGCAGTCCGCGCGTGATGTTCGCCGGACACTACGACGAAATCGGTTTCCAGATATCCTACATCGACGACCAGGGCTTTCTCTGGATCCAGGCGCTGGGCGGCTGGGATCCGCAGATCGCCCAGGGCCAGCGTGTGCAGATCATGACGAAGAAAGGCATCGTGCGCGGCGTGGTCGGCAAGGTCGCGATCCACCTGCAGGATCCCGAACAGCGCAAGAAGGTCTCCGAGGTGAAGGACCTGTGGATCGATATCGGCGCCAGGGACAGGAAGGATGCCGAGAAGATGGTGGAGATCGGCGATCCGCTGGTGATTGCCTACGGCTTCGAGGAACTGGCCAACGGATTGGCCGCTGGCCGGGCGTTCGACAACCGTGCCGGCGCATTCGTCGTGCTCGAAGCGGCCCGCATGCTTTCGACGCTCGATCCCGCCGCGGAAATCCATGCCGTGGCCACGGTGCAGGAGGAGATCGGGCTGCGTGGCGCCACGACCGCCGCCTACGGCATCGATCCCGATGTCGGCATCGCGGTAGACGTCACGTTCGCTACCGACCATCCGAACATGGGTGATGCCATCAAGCGGGAAAACAAGATCGAACTG
This sequence comes from Kiritimatiellales bacterium, assembly GCA_003246265.1. Classification (GTDB taxonomy): domain Bacteria; phylum Verrucomicrobiota; class Kiritimatiellia; order Kiritimatiellales; family Pontiellaceae; genus Pontiella. Next base: position 70,389 of record QKAU01000002.1, read on the forward strand.
GGCAAGGGCCCCGTGCTGACGCGCGGTCCGAACATCAATGGAAAACTGTTCGATCTGTTCGTGAAGACGGCCAAGGCGGAAAAGATACCGGTCCAGATCAATGCCGAGCCGCGGGGGACCGGAACGGATGCCAATGCGTTGCAGCTCAACCGCGCCGGGGTCACGACCGGGTTGGTCAGCATTCCGCTGCGCTACATGCACAGCCCCTGCGAAACCATCAGCCTCAAAGACCTGGAGCAGGTGGCCAGGCTGCTCGCCAAGACGGTCGCCAGGATCACGCCCAAAACCGATTTCGTCCCGTTCTGAGCGATCTTGGCTGCGGTACACCTATTGCCGCAGCAGCTTGACTGAGCTCATCGCGCCGACAAAACCGATGGGGGTCGCTCCCGGAACGCGCTCCATGAACGCGGGCAGGGCAGGTTGCGATCCCAGCCGGAGCGTCATCTTCTCCCCCTTGAGCGGCGCATCGAGCCATGCCATCGCTATGCGCGTACGGTTGAGGCTCAGGTACGCCATGTCCTCCTTGATGCGCAGTTCGATCGTAGTCCACCGCCGCATGCGGTCGGAAATGCCGCGCGCGGGATCTTCGGCGAGGGTGATGGTGGCGTGGCTTGTACGGAGGGAGGCGCGTACCCCGCCATCCACCGTATAGATGGCATAGCCCAGCTCCCCGTTGCTCTGGGCCATGATCATGCCGTTGCTCTGGACAAAGACCCTGGCCGAAAAGATCCATTCGCTTCCGTCGGGATCGAGCAGCGAACTGTGCGGGATGTCCAGCCCCCGACCCGGCTCAAACCATACCAGGCCCCGTCCATAGTCCCTGCCGATCTCGAGGCCGCCCTGCGGGACATGCAGGGGGAAGAGCGCCTTGTTCATCACAAGGCCCTCCTGCACGTCGAGGAAGTCGAGGTTGAGCATCAGGCCCTTGGGCAGGAGGGGTTGCGCCGATACGATTCCGACGCCGGCGAACAGAATCGACGCGGTGGCAAGCAGGGGAATTCGTTGGTGTCTTCGCATCTTGAAGAATAGGGCTACTTTCCCGAGAAAGGAGTGGTGGCTGGGGAGGGACTTGAACCCTCGACCTACGGATTATGATTCCGCCGCTCTGACCAACTGAGCTACCCAGCCCCGAAATTGGAAGTTGGAAGATAGTTAACGCCCCCCTCCAAGGCAAGGCCATTTACGGCTAAAATTGACCCGGAAATACCGCTGCGGAAGTGCGGGGCCAGGGCTATCCGCGCGCCTGCCGGACGGGGTGCAATCCGGCTTTTCCCGACCTCACGCGGATGCCACTTTGGGTGTTGAATGCGCGGTCATCGCACGGAGGCGCCGCTTGAAGGTTTCGCGCCGCCAGGTAGTGAATTCGTCGGAGTAGAGCTCGCGGGCGAGAGCATGGAATCCGGCCCGCAGCGCTTCTCCTGTCATGCCGAGTGGCCGGAAGTTGAGATCGAACAGGGTGCACTTTTTCCAGTTGGTCGGCTCGATCAACCGGTTCCGAGCCTTGAGCCGGTCATACAAGGCGGTGCCGGGGAAGGGGGTGAGGATGGTGATCTGCACCTCGTAGAGCTCGGTCTCGCGAACGAAGTCATGGATCTGGTCGAAGACGGCAGCAGTTTGACCGTCGAGTCCGACGATGAAACAGCCATTCACCGTAATCCCGTGAGATTGTATGGCCCGGATCGCCTGCCGGTATTCCCCGAAGCGCTTTTGTTTCCAGTTGCCATGCTGCTCAACGCCGTTGAGCGGCGATTCGGTAGGACTTTCGAATCCGATCAACACCTGGGCACAACCGGCCTCGCGCATGAGATGCAGCAGCTCGGAGTCTTCGGCCACGGAAAGGTCGGTTTCCGTGAACCAGCGCACATGGCGTTTTTTTAGTTCTGGAAGCAGCTCTTTCCAATAGGACTGGTTGACGAAGCTGTTGTCGTCCGCGAACTCGATGAAAGGATGCGGCCAGATTTCGCAGATGCGGTCGACCTCGGCCAGCACCCTTGCCACGGGTTTCTGCTTGTAGCAGGAGGAGATCAGGTTCGATCCTGCGCAAAACTCGCAGCGGTGCGGGCATCCCCGGCTGGTCTGCACCGTGAGCCGGTTGTATTTTCCGATGTCGAGCAGCTCGTAGGCCGGCATGGGCGCATCAGCCAGGTCGTAGTGGAGTTCCCGGGCATCGTAGAAGAGCTTGAGGCAGTCGTTTTCGGCATCCTCGAGAAGCTGCAGCCAGACAGGCTCGCCTTCCCCCAGGACGACGGAGGTGCAGTACCTCCGCGCCTCGTGGGGGAGTGCGGTCACATGCGGTCCGCCCATCACGACCGGGACGCCGATGCCCCGGTAGCGCGACGCCAGTTCATAGGCTTCGCCGATCTGTGCGCTGTAGCTGGAGATCGCCACCAGGTCGTAGGGTTCCAGCGGCCCCTTCTCTGCATTCAGGTCGGGGATCTCGATGTAGTGGCAGTCATGACACCTTGGCGTCATGCCGGCGAGGGTCAGGAGCCCGAGGCTCGGCAGGGAGGCGATCTGCCGGCTGCGCTCCACGAAGCCGGGAAGCGTAAGACCGAGTTCCAGCAGCTCGGTGTCGCAGGCGCGGATGCCACTCATGGCGATAAATGCGATTTTCATGGCTACACCATCCTTTCGATGAAGAGTACGATGGAAACGAGGACCGCTCCCGCCGGGATGAAGAACAGATGCCGGCAAGGAGGGTGGAAAGCACTTGCATAGCAAACCGGGGGCATGGTGGCCGCCCCGGCCAGCATCAGGATCGACGCGGCAGGTGCGGCAATGCCGGTCGCGCACATCGTCAGTCCCATGCCCAGATTGAGAAATCCGAGCCCGAAAAAGGCAATGTGGGCCAGGCGGATCATCCGACGCGGCCAGGTGGCATAGCCGCCCAGCCATTCCGTCCGATGGAAAAACAGGCCGGTAGCCGCCCCGGAAAGAGCACCCAGCAGAAAACCGATCCAGGCTGCAAGGATATTAGGCATGGCAGGGCTCCTTTCCCGTGGCTGCGACGAGCGCATCTTCCATGATCTCCAGCATGCGCTGGTTCGTTCGTGCGTCCTTCACGGCGATACGCAGGGCGCGGTCGCCCATGGCTGTACCCATCTCGGATGCATCTCGGATGAAGAGCCCCCGGTTCCGGCACAGGCGGATCATGGATTCGCCGTCGGGGCCGCCATCGGGCAGATGGAAAAGGATAAAGTTGGCGATGCCCGGGATGATGTCCCGCATGCCGATTGCACGGAGGCCGGCCGCAAGCTGTGCCCGCAGAACGTGTGTTTCGCGGTAGCGCTGGGCGTAATAGCCCGTAGCCTGCAGGGCGTGAACGGCGGCGATTTGTGCGGGAAGGCTGACCGACCAGGGCGGCTGGAGGCCCCGAAGCGAGTCGATGTGACGACGCGGGCCGCACAAGTAGCCGACCCGCAGTCCGCTCAACCCATAGACCTTGGACATCGATTTGACCACCACGACATTGTTGGACGATGCGGCAAATGCTTCGAGAGATTGGCCTTTTCCGGCATACTCGACATAGGTTTCGTCGATCCAGAAACGGGTCGATGGGGGGCATTGCCGGATGATATCCTGCACCTCGCCGGGTACAACGTGCCTTCCCGTGGGACTGTTGGGATTGACCCATGCCACAAGGTCGAATCCGGTGGCCAGCGTTTTGGCAAACCGGAGGGGGTCGAACACATAGCCATCCTCGCGAAGGAGCCTGAAGCGTTCGACCCTGCAACCGACGACTTTCTGGAGGACGTGGACGTATTCGCCATACATCGGATCGAGAACCAATACGCGCGACGAGGGCGTCAGCCATTGGCGAAACGCCGAGAAGATGAGCGGCGACGAACCGCCGGCCGCCAGAATGTGCTCCTTCGCCACCCCGCGGACTTCGGCAAGGGTTTCCACCAGCCCTTCGGCATGGTTGGGTGGCGAGGTGCCCATGATCCATTCCAAGTGGTCGCGGATGGCTTGGACTGCCGCTGGGCAGGGCGGGTACCAGGCGTCCAGGACGTCGGCGTTGATGATGTCGTGCCGCCGGGGCAGGTCGCCGAACCGGTTGCCGATGGCTTCGAAGAATGCCCCGCCGTGGTAGCATTCGGGCGATGCAATTGCGCTATTCATGGCTGTTCTCCCGTGGAGTGAAGGTTCCGTGTTCCAGAAAGTAGAGGGTTTCCCGAATCACATGGCGGTTCCACATCATCGTGGCATGGGTCGTGTGGAGTTCCACGCAGTCGCTAAAGTTCTCGGGGCGGACGCGGGCGAGAGCTACCTTGCCATCGTCCGGACCGGGAATCAGCAGGGAGAGAACCGGGTTGATCGAGCGGTCGCCCGCAATGATGCCCAATTCAAAATCCGGTACCTTCAGCCGGAGCGGAAGGCTGTCGGTTCCGGTGCCCAGCTGGTTCCCGGCCGGACCATTGATCCATCGGTAGAGAAAGGTTCCGCCCAGCTTGTCGGCCACTTCGCTCCCGCGGCTGGGAGGCGCTAGCATGACGACCCGGCCCAGGTTGGGCTGGGGATGCGTTTCGAGATGGTAGCGCAGCAGGATCCCTCCCATCGAGTGGGTGACGTAGTGGACGGTGTTCGATCCCTCGATGCGGGGCTGGAGATCCGTGAAGATCCGCTCCGACAAGCTCCCGATGGCAGCGCGGGTGGACGGATAGTCGATGTTGATGACGGTGTATCCTTCGCGCTGCAGCGCGCGGCCCAACTTCTCCATGGATCTGCTAGACCGGGCAAGCCCATGCAGCAGGACGACGGTTGCGTTCCTGGCCGAGACGGCTTTTTCTGCTGTACTCGGAGTGCAGTGCGAGTCCGCCATGCCCATGAACACGATGGGTATGAAAAGAAAGATGGCTATGAGTATTTTCATGCCGGCCTCGCGATCTTCCTGAGCGAGCACAGATCGAGCTTGCCGGAACCCAGCACGGGCAGCTCGGGTATGCGGAAGAAATTTGCGGCGCGCGGTATCCACAGGTTTGGCAGTCCAATGGCGCGGAGCCGTTCGATTAGCGCCTTCGGATCCCCGGCTTCGGGGGTGTAGCAAACCGCCAACTGCTCTCCCTTGCAGGTGTCGTCGATGCCTACGACGGCAACGCAGGGTTCGGCAGATCCGGTGGCCTGTTGCAAGGCGTCTTCGACCGCACCGTGCGGGACCATCTCTCCGGCTATCTTGCTGAAGCGTGACAGGCGTCCGGTGACGAAGACGAAACCATCCCGATCCACATGGGCGATGTCGCCGGTGTTATACCAGCCGCCACGCACGGTTTCAGCAGTCCTTTCAGGTTCCCCGACATAGCCCTGCATGACGCTGGGTCCCTTGATCCACATGAGGCCATCTTTGCCATCGGGAAGGATTTCATGCGTCACCGGATCAACGATGCGGACCGCAATGCCTGGCAACGGTAGTCCGGTGCTCCCGGGGCGGAAGCCGTTCGATGTGCTGAGAAGTGCAACCGGCGACAATTCCGTGCACCCGTAGCCCTCCAACGGACGGACGCCAAAGCGTTCTTCGAACCGGTCGGCCAGATCGATGCGAAGTTTTTCGCCACCGGCAATGACATGCTTCAGGCTGGCCAGGTCTTGGACGGAAGCCTTTCGCATGTAGGTTTGCAAAAAAGTCGGGGTCGCGAGCAGGGCGGTCAACCGCATCTCGCGGATAAGACGGATGATGCGGTCGGCCTGCAACGGGTTGGGATGATAGGCGACCGGAATGTTCTTCAGCAACGGCCACCAGAACAGCCCCAGATATCCAAAGGCGTGGAACAATGGAAGAATTGCGCATATCGAATCCTGTTTCCCAAGGTGCTGCAGCGCCTGCGTACCATCGACGTTGGACAGAATATTTGCATGACTGAGCAAGACTCCCTTCGGCCTGCCCGTGCTTCCGGAAGAGAAGATGATGGTGGCGGTATCGGACGGATTTGGTTCATGTCCCCCGGCCAGGTGTTTCGGAGACGCAAACAGTGCCGCTCGAACGGCACGGATACGTTCGATGCGTCCGAGATTCCGCAGCTCGTCTTCAAGGTAGAGCCAACGCACCTGCAGGTCAGGCCGGGCGGTTTTCTGGATGAAGCGGCGCGAGGTGATGACGTATTTGATGTCGGCCTGCCGGACAGCGTATTGCAGGGTTTCCGCTGATGTCGTCCAGTTCAGGTTGATGCTGGCTTTCCCGCTGAGCGTCACGGCCAGGTTGGCGAGGATGCCGCCAAGGGAGGTCGGCATGAAGATGCCGATGTTCTTCTGGTTGGAAGTACAGGGCGTTATGCGGTTTGAAAGCGCGATGCTGCCTGCCAGCAGCTTCCCGTATGTGGCGGAGTTGCCCATCGTGTCGGTGGCGATCGTGCGGAACCAGTTGAACCTTGCTTTGCGGATGAAGGCCTTGTTGAGTGTATTTCCGGGCATCAGGCTCTTCTCGATCGAATATTCGGCACCCAGCTCGGCGATGACCCTGCGGGCTTCATCCGCGGTGGTGTCCGCGGGCAACGCTTCGCCGAACCGCACAGAGACGGGGTAGGGAAACCTGAGCGGCCGTTTGAGTCCCGGTTTCCCTCGGTAGAAGCTGAAAATGCTCCCCCAAATATCGCCGATGTATGCCGGGATGATAGGGCAGCCTGTGTTGCGAGCGATTTTTTCGAAGCCCTTGCTGAACGGCATCAGGTTGCCATTGCGGGTTAGTTTCCCCTCGGGGAAGATCGCGACGATCGCCCCTTCCTCCAAAGCCCTGCGCGCTTCGTGCAGGGACTTTGCCAATGCGCGGGGTCCGTCCGAGGTGTGGATTGGAATGCAGTCGGTCAGCTGGAAAACAGGCTTCACCCATTTCCATGTCTTGAATACGTCGCGTGACATGATGAAGCGCACGGGGCGCGAGGTGGCCGCCTGCAGCAGCAGCGCATCGGCATAGGCTGTGTGGTTGCATATCAGCAGTGCACCTCCCTCGCACGGCAGGTTGTCGATCCCCTGGAAGCGAATCTTATAGATCCGGTTGACCATGCGCATGAGGCAGAACCGCACGAAGAACCCTGGCAGGTACACGCAGGCAATCACGGCGGGAACAGCGGCCAGAAGGCCTGTGACGAATATGCAGGTGGTCGACGTGAAATGAAGGTGCATGGTCATGACGTAGAAGAATCCTGAGGAGGCCACCATGGCGCTGAAACTCAGGAAACCCGACGCTCCGAAGACCTCGCCCCTCCGATCCGCAGGGATTCGATGCTGCAGATAGGCGTTGAGGGGAACCAGGTACATGCCGCAGCAGGCGCCAAGAGCAACAATCCAGGCACCTACCCACACGGGTGACTGCGTGGCTGCCAAGACAATTGAGCAAACCATGATCCCGATGGCGCCGACCGGTATCAGTCCGATTTCTATCGTGTGCCTGGACAGCTTACCGGTCAGCAATGCGCCGACACCGATGCCGATGGCGGCCAACGGGAAGAGCATGGGACTCTTTTCCACGGACAATCCCAGCACCTCCTTGCCGAAGATAACCAGGGTCTGCTGGAAAAGGGCGGAGATGGCGCCAAAGAGGACGAGTCCGAGAACGGCCAGCATGGCCCATCGGTCGGATTTCAGGTTTCGAACGGCGCGAACGACATCGGGAATGATCAGGGGTGAAGATTTCTTGTGCGCGCCAGCCGCCGGTACGGGTGCGATTCGCGTGGAAGCAACGAGGCCGGCGATGGCAACCAGACCGCAAGAGGCAACGGAATAGAGGGGACTCAGCCCCATGTATCCGGTTAGAAGCGATGGCAGGGCGGTGCCGAGGATGATGGCTGTGTAGGTTGCCGAGGTGAGGAAGCCATTGGCACGAGAAAGTTCAGTCGTAGCGACCAGCTCCGGAACAATTCCGCGTTTTGCGGGACCAAAAAGGGCGCTTTGCGTGCAGATCAGGAAGAGCAAAGCATAGACCGGTATCGCCTGGCCGGCCAAGACAACCGGTACGGCCAGCACCAGAAGCGCCACCTCGAGCCACTTGCTTGCAATAATGATGTCGCGCTTGCTGTATCGATCCGCGAGCGTACCTGCCACATTCGAAAACAGAAGGAAAGGAAGAACGAATAAGGCCGAGCAGATGGCGAGTACACTAGGGAGGCTGCCATCACCTAGGTTTGCCACAAGAACCATGACCGCCGTCATCTTAAAGGCGTTGTCGTTGAAAGCCCCGGTACACTGGCTCACGTTCAACCATTTGAAGGTGTTCATCATGTTCCGCTCCGATCCTGTTTACTCGCTACGGTTTGGACAATTGCACGGGACGTGCCATCGATTGCATTGATGTGCAATGCGCTCTGGGGGAATGAATTGCGAAATATATCATATAGATTGTGCGATGTTAATATAGACAATTAATGAATAATATGCATGCATATATGCATGAGTGAGTCTTTCTTCCAGATGGTGGCCGAAGCGGCGTTCAGCAATCCGTTCGGGGCGCGGCGCGTGGAGGCGGATCGCCGGATCGTTGGTGCATCGGCCGATGCCGGATGGCACGACATGCTCGCGCCGCTGTTGTCCGAACTGGCTCGGCACCTGGATGAGCTTGGGGTGGGCGGCCGCATCAAGGTGAGGCCGGAGGGGAGCGAGCAGGAGCGCGCTGTTGCGGTCGGTGTCCTGTTCCATGTCTTCCACCAGTACATGGAGCATTTCGATCGCCTTATCGAGCAGCAGATCGAGGAGGGCGACGAGCCCTGCCCGGCACCGTTCGCCATGGAGTGCACGCAGGCGCTTTGCCGCTATGGATACGGCCGCGCCGATGCGCTGCGCTATGTCGGCATGTTCTACCAGATACGCCGGGCCTACTTTTTCATATCGAGGACCCTGGTGGGCGCAAGTCCATGCATGAGGAATTTCAGGGCGCGGCTTTGGGACAACATCTTTACCCACGACATCGCATGGTACGAGCGATGCCTCTGGAACCGGATGGAGGATTTCTCGACCTTGCTCCTCGGCGAAACCGGTACGGGGAAGGGCGCGGCGGCGGCAGCTGTCGGGCGCTCGGGCTTCATTCCGTACAATCCGAACACCTGGAAATTCGCCGAGAGTTTCACCAGCGCGTTTGTCAGCATCAACCTCTCCCAGTATCCGGAAACCCTGATCGAGTCGGAGCTCTTTGGCCATCGAAAAGGCGCCTTTACCGGGGCGATCGAGCAGCATGACGGCGTCTTCGCCCGTTGCAGCCCGTACGGCGCGATCTTTCTCGACGAGATCGGGGACGTTGGCATCCCCGTCCAGATCAAGCTGTTGCAGGTGCTGCAGGAACGCACCTTCACTCCGGTCGGCAGTCACGAAAAACTGCGATTCAAAGGGAGGGTCATCGCGGCCACGAACAGATCGCTGGATCAACTCCGGCGGGCAGGCTCCTTTCGCGACGACTTCTACTACCGACTCTGCTCGGACCTCATCACGGTTCCTTCGCTGCGCCAGCGGCTCAGGGAGGATCCGGCCGAGCTGGAGGCCCTGACGGAGCACATCATGCAGCGCATCTGCGGGCAGGGCCTTGGCCTGCCAGTTTACGAAATACTCAAGCGGAACATCGGCAGGAACTATGCATGGCCGGGCAACGTGCGCGAACTCGAACAGGCGATCCGCCGCATCATGCTCACCGGAACCTATGGCGGGGATCGCTCTGCGGCATCTGCCCCGGAGGGGGATGTCGGCGACGCCATGCAGGCCGGGCAGCTGAGCGCGAAGGATCTTGTGGCCCGCTACTGCCGGGATCTCCATGACCGCTTCGGAAACTATGGCGAAGTGGCGCGCCGCACCGGTCTGGACTGGCGCACCGTGAAGAAGTATGTTTCGGAGCAGCATGCGCAGGAAGAGAAGAGATAGTGAACCTTGGCGGGTGCGGTGGACATGGCTGTTCCTCCCCGTGTTGTACGGTGGCCTTTCCATGGCCTACCATGGGTTGCCGTGGCCCGTGCGCCGGCCCGTGCACAACCATGCCGCGTGGCTGGACGATGCGCTGCGGCGCAGTGGATACCAGCTCTTCCTTGTGTGGGACGAACTGGGCGTAGGGCGTGATTGTTCGGTCCCGATCGACTGTTCTTTCGGCGATGGGCGCACCTACGCGGGATTGCCCTCCCAGGGCTTCAGGCTCGCCGGTCGAGCGGAGGTGCTGGAGAACCACGGTTTCACGGTAGGCTACAGCGAGCACCAGCGCAACCCGCTATGGGTGGCCTACCGGGTGTACGATGTCTCCAGCTTACAACATGCCCCACGCCCGTCCCGTTTCAAGGTCGATGCGCGCACACGGTCGCAGGTGCGTCACGACGACTATACGGGCTCCGGCTACGACCGGGGGCACATGGCGCCGAATTTCGCCATGGCCACCCGCTACGGCGCGGCAGGACAGGCAGACTCCTTCCTGATGAGCAACGTGGTTCCCCAACCACCGGGCCTGAACCGCCATCTCTGGAAAGATCTGGAGATGCGCGTGGCCCTGCGCTACGGACGCTACTTCAAGGAGGTGTGGGTGATCACTGGCCCGGTCTTTACCAGTCCGGTCCGCCGGCTCGATTCGGGGGTTGCGATCCCGTCGGCCTACTACAAGATCGTGGTGGATGAAGCCGACGGCGGGTTGCGGGCCATGGCATTTCTGGTCGACGCCGATTGCCCGCCGTTTACACGCCCCCGGCAATGCCTGGCCAGTATCGACCGTGTCGAGGAGTTGACCGGGCTGGACTTCTTCCCCGACCTGCCCGAGGAGCTTCAGGTGGAACTGGAGTCGCATCCGGCCAGCCGCCTGTGGCCCTGGTGGTTTTCCGCCATCCGGTACGGATTGACGGGTTCGGGCCAGTAGCAGAAAGCAAAAAAGCCCGCCGAGGCGGGCTTTCATGGTCCAAGGCGGGCGCGCGGTCTATAGGCCGCCCAGCTGAAAGCGGACATAGCGCCGGATCATCAGCGTGTCGCCCATCTCCTTGCCCTTGGCCGCGACGAGGTCGCGTACCGGCACCTTGTCATCCTTCACGAAGCCCTGTTCCACGAAGCAGATCTGGGAGAAGAACTTGTTCACCTTGCCGATCAGGATCTTCTCGATCATTTCGGCGGGGCGGGTCTTCCCCTTTTCCTCGTCTTCGGCCTTCATCTGGTTGCGGTAGATCTCCTTTTCCGATTCGACCACACTGGCCGGAACCTCTTCGCGCCCGAGGTACTGCGGCGCCGCGGCGGCGACGTGCAGGGTGAGGTCCTTGGCGAGTTCCTGGAAGAGCGGGCTTGCTGCCGATTCGGCCTTTTCGCAACCGAGTTCGAGCAGGACGCCGACCTTGCCACCCATGTGGATGTAGGAGGTGATCGCCCCGTTGCCTTCGACCGCCAGCTTGACGTTGCGGCGGAAGAGGATCTTTTCCCCGGTGGAAGCCATCTTGGCTTCAACCTTCTCCTTGACTCCTTCGGCCATGGCGCCGGTTTCGTAGTCCAGCGCTTCAAGGCGCAACTCTTCCACAAAGGCCTGGAAGTCCTCGTTGCGGGTGACGAAGTCGGTTTCACAGTTGACTTCGATCATGGCCGCACTCTTGCCGTCTGCGGCCACGTTCGCCACTACCATGCCCTCGTTGGCCTCCTTGCTAGCACGCTTGGCGGCCACGGCAGCCCCCTTCTCGCGCAGGATCTTGATGGCGGCCTCGAAGTCGCCGCCCGTCTGCTCCAGGGCCTTCTTGCAGTCCGCAATGCCCAGGCTGGTGGCGTCGCGAAGCTCCTTGATCATGCTTGTCGTAATAGCCATGTGTTGAAGTCTCCTTTTTAGGCTTCGGTTTTCTCTTCGCCGGCGGCTTCGGGGGCAGGGGCCTCTTCCGCGGCGGGCGCTTCAGCGGCGACGGGTTCGGCAGGCGCCTCGACTTCGGCCTTGGGGACTTCGGCAACGGCTTCCGCCTTGGCCGCCTCGGCCTTCTTCTCGTCGGCCTTCTGCTTCTGCTCCTTGATCTTCTTCAGCACCTCTTCGCGCTTCTTCTTCTCTTCGGCTTCCTTCTTCTTCCGTTCCTCACGGGCCACCTTCGCGCGCTCGCGCTCCTCGGCTTCGGCCTTCTCCCGCGCATCGCGTTCGGCCTTGGCCTTGGCGGCGTATTCGGCGTCGGCACCCTTGATCACTTCGCCAAGTACGTCGCAGATGAGGCCGATGGAGCGAAGGGAGTCGTCGTTGCCGGGAATCGGGTACTCCACGAGGTCGGGGTCGGCATTGGTGTCGACGAGCGCAACCACCGGGATATTGAGCCGCTGTGCTTCGGCCAGGGCCAGCCGCTCGCGCTTCAGGTCGACGACGAAGAGCGCGCCCGGCTTGCGTTCGAGATCGGCGATGCCGGACAGGTTGCGCTGCAGCTTGCTGAGTTCGCGGCGCAGGACTGAAACCTCCTTCTTGGGAAGCTTTTCCATGCTGCCGTCCTTTTCCATCTTCTGCAGTTCGCGCATGCGCGCAACGGAGGAGCGGATCGTCTTGCTGTTGGTCAGCATGCCGCCGAGCCAGCGATGGATGACGTAGGGCTGGTTGGTGGCTTCGGCCGTCTGCCTGAAGATGTCGGAAGCCTGCTTCTTGGTGCCGACGAAAAGCACCTTTTCACCGCGCAGGACCACGTCGTTGAGGAAGCTCTTGGCCAGTTCCAGCTGCGACAGGGTCTTGTTGAGGTCGATGATGTAGATCCCGTTCTTCACGCCGTGGATGAAGCGCTTCATCTTGGGATTCCACCGCTTGGTCTGATGACCAAAGTGCAGGCCTGCGTCGAGCAGGTCCTGGATAGATACCGTCTTCGTAAATGACTCGGTCATTTATGCCTCTCCTATTGGTTTAACTTGCTTAAACAATCCGCTTTGACACACCACGAGGTCAGGTGGCCTTCGCTTCCGACCGGATCATCCGATCGATTAAAGGCGGGGAATATACGGATGGCACCGGGGTGGGGCAAGTACCAATTGCCGCGGAATTCGGGGATTTTCCTAGGCGCTGCGCTGCAGAATCTAGGCTGCGGGGGGTTGACAATGAGCGAGAATACGCCTAGAAAGCGTACCAGTTTCAGGGCGGAACGGCTCCAATCCCCATGACTCCAAACCGGACACCTTGTGTCCTGCCATCCCATGTCCAACCATGACTGCAAGGCAATTGTTATCGGCGTGACCGGCGGCATTGCCTGCGGCAAATCGGAAGCGGGAAGGATCCTGGAGGAGATGGGGTTTGCGGTGTGCGATGCGGACCGCGTGGCTCACGACCTGATGCGGAAGGGGACTCCAACCTATTGGCAGGTCGTCGCGCATTTCGGCCCGCGCATCCTTGCGGATGACGGGGAGATCGCAAGGCCGGAACTGGCACGCATCGTCTTTGGCCAGCCGGAGGAGCGATCGGTCCTGGACCGACTGGTCCATCCCGCCGTGCGGCATGGATTGGAAAGCTGGATGGCCGAGCGGAAAAGCGAGGGCCTCGATGCGGCCGCGCAGGTGCCCCTGCTGTATGAGAGCGGCATGGAAACCCTTGGCTGGGATGCGATCCTGTGCGTGGTCGACGGCGAGGAGCGCGTGCTCGGGCGGCTGGCGCGGCGCGGGCTTGGTCGGGAAGACGCCCTCGAGCGCATCCGTGCGCAGATGCCGCTGCGGGAGAAGGCGGCCCGGGCCGATGTGGTCGTGCAAAACAACGGTACCCTGGATGATTTCAAAGTGGCCATGCGGCAGGCCGTGGAATGTTGCCGAATGAAAGGTTGAACATGAGCGAAGAGAACGAAGTGTTTGTGGCCGACGATGCCTTCGAACCCGTGGAAGGGCAGGAGTCCGGCGAACGGAAGCCGGCAAAGAGGAAGGGTGGACGGAAGAAGGCCGTGCCGGAGACGCGCGAAGCGGATACGGGCGAGGACGCCCCCGCCGTCGAACCCGAAGCGGTGGATCCCGCCGAAGAGACGCAGGAAGCCGAAGCTCCCGAGCAGGCGGGCGATGGGGACTATCGCGACCAGCGTCGGTTCGATAAGCGCCACAAGCACCACCGCAATGGACAGAACGGTCATTACAGCGGCGGACATCGAGACCAGCCTCCACCGAACCGGGAAAACCTTCCGCCGCTCTCGCTCTACGAACTGCAGGTTACGCCGATCAACGAGATCAAGGCGATGGCCGAGAAGTATGGCATGCAGGAATATGCCGGCTTCAGCAAGCACCAGCTGATCTTCGAGCTGCTCAAGGTGCACGGTCGCCGCGGCGGCCCGATGCTCGGGCGCGGCGTGCTGGAAATCCTGCCCGACGGGTTCGGCTTCCTTCGTTCGCCGCTGAACAGCTACCAACCGGCGCCCGACGACATCTACGTCTCCCCGTCGCAGATCCGCCGCTTCGGCCTGCGTACCGGCGACTACATCACCGGCACCATCCGTTCGCCGAAGGAAAAGGAGCGCTTCTTTGCGCTGTTGCGCGTCGACCAGATCAACAACGACACGCCCGAAGCCGCGCGCAAGTGCGTCCCCTTCGAGAACCTGACCCCGCTCTTCCCCAACGAGCGGCTCGTCATGGAGACCGATCCGAAGGAGATCTCGATGCGCGTGATGGATATCGTCACGCCCATCGGCAAGGGCCAGCGCGGGCTGATCGTCGCTCCGCCGCGGACCGGCAAGACGGTGCTGATGCAGAAGATCGCGAACAGCATCTCCAAGAACAATCCCGACGCCAAGCTGATCATCCTGCTGATCGACGAGCGCCCGGAGGAAGTTACCGACATGCGCCGCAACACCACCGCCGAGGTGCTGGCATCGACCTTCGACGAGCCGCCGGAACGCCATACCCAAGTGGCGGAGATCGTGATCGAAATGGCCAAGCGCCGGGTGGAGAAGGGCGAAGACGTCATCATCCTGCTCGACTCCATCACCCGTCTGGCGCGCGCCTACAACACCACGTCGCCGCACAGTGGAAAGATCCTCTCCGGCGGCGTCGACTCCAACGCGCTGCACAAGCCGAAACGCTTCTTCGGCGCGGCACGCAACATCGAGGGCGGCGGAAGCCTGAGCATCATCGCCACGGCGCTGGTGGACACCGGAAGCCGCATGGACGAAGTGATCTTCGAGGAGTTCAAGGGTACCGGCAACATGGAGCTGGGGTTGGATCGCGAACTGGTCAACAAGCGGATCTACCCGGCGATCAACATCGAGAGGTCGGGCACCCGCAAGGAGGAGCTGCTGGTCCACCCGGACGAGCTCCAGCGCATCTGGACGCTGCGCAAGGCGCTGAAGGATGTCCCGCAGGTCGAGGCCATGGAGCTGTTGATCAACCGCCTGAAGAAGACCAACAGCAACCTGGAATTCCTGATGACGCTGCAGGGCGGCTAGGGAATGCCTTGTCCATGTTCGGGAGGCGGCCGATGCAGGCCGCCTTTTTTCTTGGATGGGCCCGGTGCCCCGGCTATGGTTTCCGTGTAGCGGGGAGGTTGCATGATCCGTTCGGACAGCACCATCGATGCCGTCGTCCTGGCCGGCGACCGGCAAGCCAGCATCCAGGTCCGGGACGACAACAAGGCATTCCTTCTTCTCCGGGGAATGCCGCTCCTCGTCCACGTGCTCCGGGCATTGCGGGATGCGCGGTTCGTGGGTCGCATCGCGGTGGTCGGTCCGCGGGAGCGGATCGAAGGACTCCTGGCCGCGCAGGCAATCCCCGATGTCCAGGTGGTCGACCAGCGCGCCAACATGATCGAAAACTTCAAGGCCGGCTACGTGGCTGCGCTCGGCCTGGGGGAGGATGTGGACTTCGGGAGCCTGCGGGGTACCGCGCACGCGCAGACGCCGGTGCTGGTCGCGCCGTGCGACATCCCGCTCCTGGTGCCGGAAGAGGTCGACGAATTCATCCTGCGCTGCAATCTGCGCGAATACGACTACGCCATTGGCATTACCTCCGAACGAGTTCTTTCGCACTACCATCCGCGCGACGGGAAGCCGGGCATCCGAATGATCTACTTCCACGTCAAGGAAGACCTGATGCGCCACAACAACCTGCACATTGGCAAGCCGCTCACCTTCGAGCACCTCGACTACATCGAGAAGATGTACGAATGGCGCTACCAGACGCGGCTGCCCAACATCCTGCGGATGCTCTTCTCCCTGCTCTTCGCGGGATGGCGGCTGGCCAAGGGACTACGCATATTCATCCTGATGCAGCTCTCCCTGTTCTACGACCGGCATGGACATCCGCGGCTGTCCGACCGCATCCGCTCGCTGGTGGGGTTCAACCGCTTGGCGGAAGGCATCGGCAACGCCATCGGTGCGCGCGTCCAGATCGTCTACACCCACTTCGGCGGCGCGGCCCTCGACGCCGACAACGAGCGCGACCTGGCCACGATCGAGCAGCGCTATGACGAGTGGATGGCGTTCCAGCGGGGACTGGCCGGGAAAGGCGGCAAAGGCGCCTCCGTACCGGCCGAAGGCGGGATGCCCGCCGAGGACTAGCTCCGGACGATGTCCTCGACGACGATGCGGTTGCCGTGCACCTCCACGATGCGTACCGGTGTCTGCCGTGCGATGTAGTCGCCATAGGTCACGACATCCAGCTTGCGGTCGCCGAAGTAGGCGGTGCCGCCCGGGCGAAGGTCGGAATGGGCGAAGCCTTCGAGGCCCACAAGTTCCTCCCTGGCGTCCTGCGCGGGCGAGACGGCGTGCAGCGTCAGGCTCTGGAAGGCCCTTGAATGGGGCAGGAAGCGGCCGGCCAGCGCCACGAGGACGATCGATCCCACGAAGGAGAGCACCACCTTCAGGAAGGGGATGGAGAGGGTTTCGGGCGAGAAGTCGATGGGCCGCCAGCCGCCGGGCATATGCTCGCTCATGGCACTGATGAAGGAGACGAAGATCAGCAGCAGGCCGCTGAACCCCAGCACGCCGAAGCCGGGCGTGACGAAGATCTCGATCGCCAGCAGCACCACGCCCGCCACGAACAGCAGGACATCCTCCATGCCGGCCAGTCCCGCGATGTGGTGTCCGAAGAAGAAGAGCAGCAGGCAGGCGATCCCGGTGATGCCGAATATGCCGAACCCCGGGGTCTTGAACTCCAGCCAAAGGCCTCCCAGCCCAAGGATCATCAGGATCGGTGCGATCCCCGCGATCAACCGCGCCAGTTTCTCGGCGGCTGTAACCTTGAGCACCTTCTTGCGGGCATCCTTCAGTCCGATCTTCGCCAGAAGGGCATCGACATTCTCGACCGTTCCCTCCGAGAGCAGGGGTCGCTGTTCATCGCCGACCAGCTGGACCGCTTCTTCGTTGGTGAGGGTGAGCAGGCGTCCCTTGGGGCTGATTACCTTGCCGTTCACGCTGTATTCCATGTCGGCGCGGACCATCGCCTCGGCCAGTTCCTTGTCGTGGCCCCCCTGTTCCGCGGCGGCGCGAACCATGGCGGCCACGGCCGAGGTCATTTTCTCCTGCACCTCTTCCGGCAGCTCCTGAACGCCACCGACGGGTGACATCATCATGGGTGTGGCGGCCCCGATGACGCTTCCCGGCGCCATGTAGATATGTTGCGTGGCCAGTGCGATGATGGCGCCTGCCGAATAGGCGTCCTTTTCGACGAAGGTATAGGTGGGGATGTCGGCCTTCGTGATCACGGAGATGATCCCTTCCGCCGCGTTGACTGCACCTCCTGGCGTGTCCATTTCGAAGATGATGGCCTTGGCGTCGGCGCGGACCGCCTCGTCGACCCCGCGGCGCACGACGTAGAGCAGGGCGGGCTCGATCATCTTCCTGATCGGGATGACGTAGACCAGCGGGGGTTCGGCCGGGTTCTCCTGCGCGGCGGTGGCGAACGCCAGATGGCCGGCCAGCCACGTGAAAAGGAATCTCCGTACCATGCAACGCCCTCCCGATCGATATATCGGGATTTAACCATCAATTGCGGGAAGCACACGAAAAATTGGCTACAATTTCTGGCAAGCTTTCGCTCGCTTGGTGTATTCCGTATGGGCGAGGAACGGAATGAGCGAGTTGACGGGCAGGCGGGCGTTGGTTACAGGGGGCGCGGTGCGCATCGGCCGGGCGATTGTCGAGGCGCTGCAGGCGGCCGGCGTCGAGGTGGTGGTACACTACCTCGCATCCAGGCAGGAGGCCCTTTCGCTATCGCCCTTCACGGTGCAGGCCGACCTGGGGAACCCGGCGGAGTGCGCCCGCCTTGTCGGCGAGGCGGGCCCCGTGGACTTCCTGGTGAACAACGCCTCCATCTTCACCAAGGATGCGCTGCCGGTCGCCACGCCGGAACGGGTGCTGCGCGAATTCCAGGTCAACCTCTTCGCTCCGCTGGAATTGATCCGGCAGTTTGCCGCGCAGGCCCGCGGAGGGGCCGTCGTCAACCTCCTGGACCGGCGCATCCGCGCCCACGACACAACCTGTGCGCCGTATTCGATTGCCAAGAAGGGCCTGGAGGAATTGACCCGGTTGGCGGCCATCCAATATGCACCCGGCGTCCGGGTGAATGCCGTAGCCCCGGGACCGGTCCTGCCGCCGCCCGGCAGAGGGGCGGCGGGCTTCCGGGAGCTGGCCGGGCGGATACCGCTCGACCGCTTGCCGACACCGGAACAGATCGCGGAGGCCGTCCTCTTCCTGTTGCGGGCGGAGGCGATCACGGGGCAGGTCGTCTACGTGGACGGTGGCCAGCACATGCTGGGGAATGGAGTTTGAGAATGGACAGGATTTTCATCCGCGACCTGGCGCTGCGCTGCATCATCGGAATCTATCCGGAAGAGCGCCGTGAAAAGCAGGACCTCGTGATCAATGTCGAAATGCATGCCGACCTGCGCAAAGCGGGGATTACGGACGACCTGGCCGACACGGTCGACTACAAGGCGGTCAAGAAGGCGATCCTGCGGCTGGTCGAGGGTAGCAGATTCCAGCTGATCGAATCCCTTGCGGAGCGCATCGCCGCCATCGCCCTGGAGCAGGAGAAGGTGCGGCAGGTGGTCGTGACGATCGACAAGCCCGGAGCGCTTCGCTTCGCCAAGGCTTCGGCGGTCGAAATTACCCGGGTGAAAGCGTAGTTTCCCGCCTATTCAACGCTTCCTTCGAAGATGCCCATGGTGCGGAACTTGTCGTAGCGTTCCTGCATGAGTTCCCCGGCCGGCTTCTTCGCCAGTGCCTCCAGGTTGCGCAGCAGCGCCTCCTTGAGGTTGGCCGCGGCCGTCCCCGGATCGGCATGGGCGCCACCCTTGGGTTCGGGAACGACTTCGTCGGCGAGCTTGAACTTGAGCAGGTCCGGGCCGGTCAGCTTGAGTGCGGCGGCCGCCTTGTCCGCATAGGCGCGGTCCTTCCAGAGGATCGCGGCGCAACCCTCCGGGGAGATGACGGAGTAGTAGGCGTGCTCCATCATCAGGATGCGGTTCCCGATCCCGATCCCCAGTGCTCCGCCGCTGCCGCCTTCACCAATGATCACGCAGATGACCGGCACCTTGATGTTGAAGCTTTCGCGGAGGTTCACGGCGATGGCTTCGGCAATGTGTCGCTCTTCGGATTCCACGCCGGGGTAGGCCCCGGGCGTATCGATCAGCGTCACGATCGGCACGCCGAACTTGTCGGCCAGTTTCATCAGGCGCAGGGCCTTGCGATAGCCTTCGGGGTATGCGCATCCGAAATTGCACTCGAGGTTGCTCTTCGTGTCGCGCCCCTTCTGGTGGCCGATCACCATCACCTTCCGGTCGCCGATCCTGGCAAAACCGCCGAGGATGGCCCGGTCGTCGCGATGGATGCGGTCGCCATGGATTTCGATGAAGCCGGTCGTCATGGCGCGGATGTAGTCCATGGTGTAGGGGCGGTCGGGATGGCGGGCGACCTGCACCTTCTGCCACGGCGTAAGGTTGGCGTAGATCGAGTTGCGGGTCTCCTCGATCTTCTCCTTCATCTTGTTGATTTCGTGGGAGACATCGATGTCCTGTTCCTGACTGAAGGCTTCGAGTTCCACCAGCTTGTCTTCCAGGACGGCGATGGGGCTCTCGAACGGCAGGGTGGTACGTGCGCTCATGGAACAACTCCTTTTCCAGAAACTCAGTCGGTTATGACCACGGGGGTTTTGCGCGGGACAAGGTCGAACAACTCCTCGACGTCCTCGTTGAACATGCGAACGCAACCGGCGCTGGACTGGTGTCCGATGCTGTCGCGCTCCCAGGTGCCGTGGATGCCGAAGCCGACCAGTTCGGGATGGTCGTCGGATTTGAGCGCCATCCAGCGGGTTCCGAGGACGTTCTCGGGGTCGCCGTATTGGATCTGCTTGTTGTCGCTCGGCCGGGTCCACGGCGGCTCAACGATCTTGTCGACGATGGAAAACCCCACTTCGGGCGTCTTGCCGAACTTGCCGGTGCCGACGGGGTAGCGCTTGAAGAGCTTTCCACCGGAGAGCAGGTCGAGGGTGTTGGCGGTCTTGGAGACGCGAATGGAGAAGTTGCCGTTGAAGACGAGCAGGCGGGCCCCGAGACGGATGGTGTCGCTCTCCAGCCCGTTCATCGTCTTGATCAGCTCGACGGTGGTGTTGAACTTGCCGGCGATCTTCTGGAGGTAGTCGCCGGACTGGATGACATAGTACTCCTTGCCGGGCATCATCTGGGGCGACCTGAGCAGCCGGATATTGACCTCGCCCAGCAGCTTGAGCGCCTCCGGATCGCTGGACTGCGCCACGACCTTGTCGAGGATGGTCTTGGCCGCCTGGAGCTGTCCGCCATCGAGCGCTGCGCGCGCGTCCGCGATGGCACCCTGGGCGGCCGGGTCGGGACTGGCCGGCGCAAGCGGCAGCGGGGCCGGGGCGGCGGGGAGGGGCAGATCGGCCGAAGGGGCCGATGGTCCGGGGGGTGCCGGTTGCTCCTCGCCTCCCTTCCGTGTCGCTACAAGATAGACGCCTACGGCAACCAGGTGGAGAAGGATGATGATGGTGAACACCGTCCTCCAGCGGCTGCGGCCGCGCGACGGGTAGGAACCTGCGTAAATCGGTTTTGCCATGGAAAAAGCCTTCGTTTGTCGCAATCCGGAAATTTATGCCGAAACGCCATGGGGGGTGCAACCATAATACGAGCGCAGATAGGCCGTTCACCGGCGTTCCCGCCCGGTTTTAGCCTGTCCGGACAAAAATCGTTGTTTTTTTCAGTTCTCAAGGGAGGGGGTTTTGATAGCTTATCCCGGAAGGGATCAGTTCGGCCGACAGGGAGGTCGGCCCGGACGGCAGGGAGTCCATGTTGAAGGGTCAAAGCCTGAAAGTTGCCGTTTTGTGTCTTTTTATGGGCCTTTCCGGCATGGCGCAGGAGGAGGGTTCCGTCAAGCCCATGCTGGAGCTTGCACCTGCGGAATCGAACGGAGGCGCCAAGGTCACGGCCGTCTATGGCGTGACGGCCGATGATTATCTGCCTACCCTCGAGGAGGCGCGGCGGCACCTGAGGCCGAACGTCCGCCGCGGGGGGTCCCACCCCTCGTTCGACCTGCCCGATGTCTTCTATTTCGTGGGTGGGCCGATTTTTCTGCTGCTTTTTCTGCGGGTGCTGGTTATTTTCCTCAACGGCTTCGAGGAGAAGCGCAAGGAGGAGCTCCAAAAGGCGGCTAGCGAAAGCATCCATCCCCAAAAAAGCTGAACCAGCGGGCCTGAAGGCTTGCCGCATCCACGATTTCGCCGTTAGCCTGCCACCATGCTCCGGACCCTCAAAATCAAAAACCTTGCCCTGGTGGACGATGTCCAGGTCGGTTTCAACGACGGGCTGAACGTCATTACGGGGGAGACCGGGGCAGGAAAATCGCTCCTGATCGGGGCTCTGCGCCTCCTGTTGGGCGAGCGGGCCGACAAGTCGATGATCCGTACCGGAGAAAGCACCTGCTCGATCCACGCCGAGTTCGGGTTGGCCGACTCCTCGGCAGTCGATGCCGTGCTGGCCGACGTAGGACTCGATGCCTGCGACGGCGGGCTGCTGATCATCCGCCGCATCATCACCGAGTCGAGCAACAAGGCGCTGGTCAACGACGAGCCGGCCACGTTGCAGGTGCTGCGCCGGCTGGGAGAGGTGCTGGTCGACATGCATGGGCCCTACGACCACCAATCCCTGCTCGATCCCGCCGCCCAGCTTGAAATCCTGGATGCCTTCGGGCAGCTGTCCGCGCCGATGACGGCCTACCGGGCCGTCTATTCCCAGTACCGGGAGCTCCAGCGCCGGATCGACGAGCTCAACGCCGCCAACGAAGAGGACCTGATGCGGCAGATCGAGTTCCTAGACTACCGGGTCGACGAGATCGAAAAGGCCCGCATCTCCCCCGAGGAGGAGGCGGAAGTGGTTGAAGAGCACGGCATGGTCGCCAACGCCCAGCAACTGATCGAACTGGCCAATGGGATCGTCAATGCGTTGACCGAGTCCGAGGGATGCGCGTTCGATGGACTGGTGGCCGCCCAGCAGAACCTCAACCGGCTGGTCAAGCTGATGCCCGAAGCGCAGGAGTGGCATGACGAAATCGAGCGGGCCACCACGGCGGTCCGGGAAGTCGTCCGCTCGATCGAAGGTTCCGCTGCCGGGATCGATGCCAGTGCGGAGCGGATGCAATGGCTTGACGACCGGCTCACCACCTACCAGACCCTGAAACGGAAGTATGGCGCAACGGTCGAGGCCGTACTGGACAACTGCGCGGAATGGCGACGGCAGCTCGACGAGCTGCGCAGCCGGGACCGTCGTCGTGCCGAACTCCGCCAGGAAGCCGATGGCGTCTATGCCGAGGTGGAGAAGGCGGGGTTGGTGCTCCGGAAAAAGCGCGAGAACGTGGCGGACCATCTGTCGGAATGCATCACGCGCGAACTGGTCGACATCGGTTTCGAGCACGGCTTTTTCGATGTCCAGATAAAGCCCTGCGAGGCGGGGCCGTCCGGCATGGATGCGATCGAGTTCGGGTTCGCTCCGAACGCAGGCGAGGAAATGCGGCCCTTGCGGTTGATTGCCTCCAGCGGCGAAATCTCGCGGGTCATGCTGGCCACCAAGGCCGTGCTTGCCCGGCAGGACCGCATCCCGGTGCTGGTGTTCGACGAAATCGACGCCAACATTGGCGGAGAAATCGGTGGAGCGGTCGGCCGCAAGTTGGCGGAGGTGGCTGAGCTCCATCAGTTGATTGTCATCACCCATCTGCCGCAGGTGGCCGCGTACGGAACAACGCATCTGGCCGTTTCCAAGAAAGTGGAGAACGGCCGGACCTACACGGAGGTTGAACTGCTCGATGCGGAGTCCCGGCCCGACGAGATCGCCCGCATGCTCGGCGGCAAGGAGAGCACCAACGTCACCCTGCAGCACGCCCGCGAACTGCTGGAGCGGTAGGGCACGATCGCGGCTCGACTGAGCTCGCCGCAAGGCAGGGCGTGGTGCCCCCACGCCGCGCCGCGGACGGCAGGGACAGCCGTCCCTACTTAGATCAGCCCAATCAATTCCTTTAGCATCGCCGAGGCTTTGTCCTCGGCCAGCACGGGGTGCCGGCCGGCGATGGTGAGATAATCCTTGTCCGTTGAGAGCATGACCTTCCGGTCGCGGACCACCACCGACTTGATGCCTCGCCCGGCGGCCGTGATCCGCAGCTCGGCAATCAGCAGGAGTCGCTGCACCTCGTCCGGCGGCTTTCCGAACCGGTCGCGGATCTCCTGCTTGAGCAGGGCGATCTCCTGGCGGGACGCAAGGGCAGAGATGCGCTGGTAGAGGCGCAGGCGCAGGTTCTCGTCCTCGATATAGGCATAGGGGATGAAGGCCCCGTTGCCGGAATTGCCCATCTTGGGCGAAAGATCGAGGAAATCGATCTTCACCGCCACATCCATCAGCGGCGGCGGCCGCTTGCCTTGCAGGATGGCGATGGTGCGCTTGAGGAGCTGGCAGTAGAGGTCGAACCCGACGGCGGAAATGTGGCCGCTCTGCTTTGCCCCCAGCAGGTTGCCGGCTCCGCGCAGTTCCAGGTCGCGCAGCGCCAGCCGGAAGCCGGAGCCGAGGCCGGTATAGCGCTGGATCGCCCGCATCCGATCGCGGGCGGTGTCGACCAGATCGCCTCCGGGCGAGAGCATGAAGTAGGCGAAGGCCTTGTGGTTGGATCGGCCGACGCGGCCGCGCAACTGGTAAAGGTCGGAAAGTCCGAACCGCTCGGCGTTTTCGACGATCATCGTATTGCAGTTGGGGATGTCGACGCCGCTCTCGATGATCGTGGTGCAGAGCAGGAGGTCGAAGCGCCCCTGCACGAAGGCATGCATGATTTCCGAGAGTTCCCTTTCGCCCATCTGGCCGTGGGCCACGGCGATCCGGGCCTCCGGGACCAGCCTGCGCAGCCGGTTGTCGACATGGTGGATGGTCCGGACGCGGTTGTGCAGGTAGAAGACCTGGCCCCCGCGGTGGAGTTCCATGCGGATGGCCGCGCGAACGATCTCCTCGTCGTAGGGGATGACGCTGGTATCGACCGGCTGCCGTTCCTGTGGTGCGGTCTTGATGGTACTGAGGTCGCGCACCCCGGTCAGGCTCATGTAGAGGGTGCGGGGGATGGGGGTGGCGGACATGGTGACGACATCCACCTGGCGCCGCAGCTCCTTGAGGTGCTCCTTGTCCTCGACGCCGAAGCGCTGCTCCTCGTCGATCACGACCAGGCCGAGGTTGTGGAAGCGGACATCGCCCGAGAGGAGGCGATGGGTGCCGATGAGAATATCGACCTCGCCACCGGCCACCCGCCCCAGCGTCTCGCTTTGCTGGGCGCGGGTACGGAAGCGGCTGACCATGTCCACCTTGACGGGGAAGGCGGCCATCCGTTCCGTGAAGGTGTCGTAGTGCTGCTGCGCAAGCACGGTCGTGGGCACCAGGACGGCAACCTGCATACCTTCCATGACCGCCTTGAAGGCGGCGCGCATGGCGACCTCGGTCTTTCCGAAGCCGACATCGCCGCACAGCAGGCGGTCCATGGGGCGCACCTTCTCCATGTCGTCCTTCAGCTCGGATGAAGCACTCAGCTGGTCGGCCGTTTCGGTGTAGGGAAAGGCGGCTTCGAATTCCGCCTGCATGGCGGTGTCGGGTGCAAACCGGTGGCCGCGCCGGGCCTGCCGCTCCGCCTGGGTCTGGAGCAGTTTGGCGGCGAGGTCCTGGACCGCCTCCTCTGCGCCGGCCTTGTCGTTGCGCCATTTGCGGCCACCCAGCGAGTGCGGCTTGGGCATCTGCTTGCCCATCCCCTTGTAGCGGGTCAGCAGGTGGGCCTGGGTGACGGGGAGGTAGACCTTCTCGCCCTTGGCATATTCGATCGCAAGCACCTCCATGTTCTTGCCGCTGAAGGAGGTCTCCACGATGCCGAGGTACTTGCCGACACCGTGCTCGACATGGACCACGAAATCGCCGGGCTGGATGTCGGCGGCTTCGGAGACGCGCTCCTGCTGCCGGCCGAAACGCCGGGCGGAACGGGCATGGGCGCTGCGGTTGGTGTGGTAGGCGTAGAAATCGGCCTCGGTTACGACCAGGATCTGCCTATTCCGGTCAATCGCGCTCTCATGCAGTACGCCGTGGTGCAGGAACAGGGCATCGAAGCAGGGGAGGTCGGCATATAGTTCGCGGAACCGTTCAAGGGTGCCCCGGGTCTCGAAGAAGAAATGGACAGACCAGCCGGTGGCGGCCTCGGCACAGCGCTGTTCCACGAAGCTCCGCCGGGCCTGCTCGGCCTCCTTGGGCGTCGTGTTCAGGGAAGGGGCGAACAGGTTTGTTTCATAGAAGGCGAAGCCGGTCGACAGGAGAGGGGCCGGGTGAGGGGAGGAGGGGGCCTCCGGGCCTGCGCTGAATCCAACGACCAGGGTGCGTGGCGGAAGCAGCTCCAGGATGGTGCAGGTATCGTCGCCCGCAAATCCGAAATCCATTTGCGGGATCTGGATCGAGTCGATCCGTTCGATGGAACATTGGGTCTGGTCGTCGAAGTAGCGGATGGAGTCGACCTCGTCGCCGAAGAACTCGATGCGTACGGGCCGGGGGGCGCCGGGGGGCCAGCAGTCGAGGATGCCGCCGCGCCGTGCCGCTTCGCCCTGCAGGTAGACTTCGACGCCGAACGCATAGCCCGCCCCGGCCATCCACTCGGCCAGGTCCTCCATGGAGAGGAACTGGCCGACGCCCAGCGTGCGGACGGCCTGGTCCGGCCGGGTGGAGACCGGAACCTCCTGCTCCATCGCCTGGGGGCAGGAGACGATGATGAAGGGCTTCTGTTCCGACAGGTGCTGGGCCAGCCGGAGGTGCTCGCCGAATACCGCCGGATCCTTTTCCAAGGGTTGGAAAAGCAAGAGGTAGGGGAGGGTGTCCCACCCCGCCGCGGATGGCTGGGGAGAGCCGTTCCCGCCTTGTGCCAGCGTGCGGATCGACTCGTGCAAGCGCGCCATTTCCCGGACATCGGTGGCAACCCACAGGATGTTCGTACCGGCCTGCCGGAAAAGGTCTAGGCAGAGCAGGGCCTGGGCGCTGACGGGGGCGTCCGCCGCC
Source organism: Kiritimatiellales bacterium (assembly GCA_003246265.1). GTDB lineage: Bacteria > Verrucomicrobiota > Kiritimatiellia > Kiritimatiellales > Pontiellaceae > Pontiella. The sequence goes on from QKAU01000002.1 coordinate 96,781, forward strand.
GTGGCGGACCCCGGGCCAACACCTTCCAGCAACGTCCGGTCGATTCCGAGGGTGCCAATCAGGGTTCCATGCGGTGCCATGGCCGGATATATAGGCAAAGCAGGTGCGGAATGGAAGGTTGGAAGGGTGGACATTGTGCGCAGGATCGCTAATATGCGCGCTTCACGGAGTGGGAATGGCATGGAACAGAACAAACGGCTAGGCGATATCTCGTGGCAGGATTTCAAGGCGCTTTCCGTCGTGGAGAAGGGAAGCTACTGCCAGGGGGAACCGATGCACACGCTGGTGGCGCAGCAGTTTTCCCGCGCGCAGCTGCAGGAGCTGTGCACCCTGGCCACCAGGATCAAGCGCATCTGCAAGCGGCGGGCGGGGGCGAACTTCCTCAAGACGCTGCTTTCGGACAAGCGGGCGATGCTCTACTTCGCGCAGCCCTCCTCGCGTACCTACCTGTCGTTCAACGCCGCCTGCCAGACGCTGGGGCTCGACACCATGGACGTGCGGGACACCAAGACCTCCAGCGAGGTGAAGGGGGAGTCCCCCGAGGATACCTTGCGGACCTTCAGCTCCTACGCGGACATGATCATCATGCGCCATCCGGTCGGCGGCTTCGCCGAGCGCGTGGCGTGGATGCTGGCACATACCAACCGCGAAATCCCGGTCCTGAACGCCGGCTCCGGGGCCGACCAGCATCCGACCCAGGCGTTGTTGGACATCTACACCCTGGAGCGCAGCTTCGAGAAGATCGGGGGCATCGACGGCAAGCACATCGCCTTTGTCGGCGATCTGCAGCGCGGGCGCACCGTGCGCTCGCTGGCCTGGCTGCTGACGCTCTACAAGGATATGACCCTGCACTTCGTGGCGCCTGAGCCGCTGCAGATCGGGCAGGACATCCTCGATCTGCTCGACGCGGCGGGGACCCGCTACGTGGTGACGCAGGATTTCGCGGCGGTGCTGCCCGTGGCCGACGCCATCTACATGACCCGCATCCAGGACGAGTGGGACGTGGACGGCGAAAGCAGCACGATCGACACCAGCAGTTTCAGCATCGGTGCGGAGCATATGGAGATTATCAAGGAGTCGACGGTCATCATGCACCCGCTGCCCCGGCGCAAGGAGATCAGCACGGACATCGACAACGATCCGCGGGCGATCTACTGGCGGCAGATGCGCAACGGCATGTGGATCCGCGCGGCGCTGATCCTGACCACCTTCGGTCGGCAGGCCGAAGCGCACCAGTACTACGACGACTACAAACCGCAAAATTGACAAGGGAAGCGCGAGGCGCGAAGAATCGCGGCCCATCGCACTTTTATCCGCGTACCACGAGGAAGAACCATGGACCATTTGATTTCATTGAAGGAGTGGAGCCCGGCCATGATCCGGCAGGTGCTGGACCTGGCGCGCGACGTCAAGGCGCATCCCGGGAAGTACCGCGACGCGATGTCGCGCAAGACGCTGCTCATGATCTTCGAGAAGCCCAGCCTGCGCACCCGCCTCTCCTTCGAGGCCGGCATGACCCAGATGGGCGGGCACGCCATCTACTACCACACGGGCAATTCGCCGATGGGCAGCGGCAAGGAGAGCATCAGCGACTCGATCAAGACCGCTTCGCGCTTCGTCGACGCCATCATGGCCCGCCTCTTCAAGCATGCCGACCTGCTTGAAATGGCGAAGCACGCCACGGTACCGGTCATCAACGCCCTGACGGACGACAGCCACCCCTGCCAGATCCTCGCCGATCTTCAGGCGATCGAGGAGAAGAAGGGTTGCCTGGCAGGGCTCAAGCTGGCCTACCTCGGCGACGGCTTCAACAACGTGACCCATTCGCTGATGTTCGGCGGCACCAAGATGGGCATGCACGTGAGCGTGGGCGCGCCCGCCGGCGCCGACTTCTCGCCGCGTCCCGACGTCATGGCCGACTGCGAACGCTTTGCTGCGGAATCGGACGGTTCCCTGTTCGTGACCGACGATCCCGTTGCCGCCATCAAGGACGCCGACGTCGTCTACACCGATTCCTGGATGAGTTACCACATCCCCAAGGAGCAGGAGGCGGAGCGGATCGCCAAGTTCATGCCCTACCAGGTCAACGCCGCGCTCATGGCGCATGCCCGCCCCGACGCCATCTTCATGAACTGCCTGCCAGCCCTGCGCGGGTACGAGCAGACGGCCGAGGTGATCGACGGACCGCAGTCGATCGTCTTCGACGAAGCCGAGAACCGCATCCATGTGCAGAAGGCCGTGATCCTGATGCTGTGCGGCGCCGTTTGAGGATAGGGCAATGCGGCTGCAGGATTTCAGCGCCTTCGTCCTCGACATGGATGGTACGCTGATCGACTCGGGAAAATACCACGCCCGGGCCTTTGCGGATGCCGTGCTGGAGCTTTGCGGCTACGCCCTTGCCCCGCACGAGCACCACGAGTTCTTCGCTTCGCATACCGACATCTTTTCGCTGGTGCTCAACAAGCGCCATGGGTTGTCCCTCGATCCGGCCGTCGTGCTGGCCAGCAAGCGGCGGCGCATGCAGGAGATCTTCGTGGCGGAGCTGTTCGAAGGAGCCGGCGCCTTCCTGGAACACTGGCACGGCCGGATCCCCCTGGCGATGGCGACCAACTCGCCTTGGAGTTTTGTCCAGCCGGCCCTGCGGGATGCGGGCATCGGACACTATTTCGAGTGCATCATGACGGCCGACGAGGTTGTGCATCGCAAGCCGCACCCGGAAATCATCGAGCGGACCGTCCAGCGGCTCGGTGTCGATCCGCTCGCCACCCTGGTGTTCGAAGACCAGCTGATCGGCATCGAAGCGGCGCGGGCCGCCGGCACCCATGTCGTGGCGGTCGACAACGGACAGCCGGTCGATTTCCCGCCCGAGGTCGTGCTCCGCACATGGAGTGGATGGCTCAACAACCCGGAAATTCCCGATGGAACCCCAACTGCTGGTCTTTGATCTGGATGGTACGCTGATCGATTCGCGGGCCGACCTGGCGGCGGCGATCAACCACATGCGTGACCGGTTCGGGCTGGGGCCGCTGGCAATCGAAACGGTGGCTGGCTACATCGGCGACGGGGTCGGAAAGCTGGTGGAGCGCTCCCTCCAGGGGGCCGCGGTCGATTTCGGCGAGGCCCTGCGCATCAACAAGGCCTACTATCTGGACCACCTGGCCGTCCATACTGTGCTTTACGAAGGCGTCGCCGCGGGATTGGCGCAGCTTGCCCGGCGCGGACATCGGCTGGCCGTCCTGACCAACAAGCCGGGGGATGCCACCCGCAGCATCCTGGACCATTTCGGATTGGTGCCGCACTTTGCCGCCATCATTGGCGGAGGTGGTGCCGAAAGGTTGAAGCCCGCCCCCGACGGACTGTTTCGATGCATGGAGGCGGCCGGGACCGGGACCGGCAATTCGTGGATGGTCGGCGACCACCATACCGACCTGGCGGCGGCGAAAAATGCCGGGATCCGGTCGGCGTTTGTCCACTATGGCTTTGGCGATGCCGCGGGCCTGCAAGCCGATGCATATTTTGCTTCGTTTGACGAACTGGTCGGGTACTTTCTCTAGGCCATGAAGACCTACCTTTCCGAAATTTTCAGCTCGGTCCAGGGCGAAGGCCCCTACGTGGGGGAGCGCCACCTCTTCGTCCGTTTCTGCGGCTGCCACCGCGACTGCATCTTCTGCGATACCAACACCGAGCGGACCGAAACCGTGATGGTGGAGAAGGAGGCGGGATCGGGCGTTTTCGAACAGGTCCCCAACCCGCTGACGGTCGAGCAGATGATGGAGCTGGTCCGTGCGGTCGACGCCAGGAAGAACAACCGCCGCATCTCCCTGACGGGCGGGGCCCCGCTGCTCCAGGCCCACTACCTCAGGGAACTGCTTCCCCACCTGTGCGGCGACGACTACAGCATCTATCTCGAAACGGCCGGCGACCTGCCGCACCAGCTCAAGTCGATCATCGAATGGATCGATATCGTGGCCATGGATGTCAAGCTATCGAGCGTTACCCACGAAAAGCCCACCTTTCCCGCCCATTGGCAGTTCCTCCAAACCTGTCGCGACTGGGAAGTGGACGTTTTCGTGAAGATGGTCTTGTCCGCGGAAACCCACGAAGGCGAGCTGATGGAGGCCGCCCAGGGAATCAAGAAGGCGGGCGGCGAGAATACGCTGGTCGTGCTCCAGCCGATGACCAGGGCGGCGCGGACCGATGCCGTCCCGAGCCCCCTGCAGCTGCTCCGCTGGCAGGACAAGGTCGCCAAGCTGCTGCCCAACGTGCGCGTCATTCCCCAAACCCACAAGATGATGGATATGCTCTGATATGGCCGGCGATGCAAAGAAAGCGGTGGTGCTACTGAGCGGCGGGCTCGATTCCGCGACCGCGCTCGCGATCGCCAGGCGGGAAGGGTTCGAACCCTACGCCCTGTCATTCCACTATGGCCAGCGTCATGCCGTCGAACTTGAATGCGCGGTGGAGCAGGCCCGCTCGTTGGCCCGGGAGCACCGGATCGTAGAGATCGACCTGCGGGCATTCGGCGGATCGGCGCTCACCGCCGAGATCGAGGTGCCCAAGCACGACGATGTCGGCGAACTCACCGACGAGATTCCAGTGACCTACGTGCCCGCGCGCAACACCATTTTCCTCTCCTACGCCCTGGCCTGGGCGGAAGTGCTCGGGGCGAACGACATCTTCATCGGCGTCAACGCCCTCGACTACAGCGGCTATCCCGATTGCCGCCCCGAGTTTATCGAAGCCTTCGAGAGGGTGGCCAATCTCGCCACCGTTGCCGGCGTGAAGGGAAGCACGCTTTCGATCCACGCCCCGCTGATCCATATGAGCAAGGCGGAAATCATCCGTTGCGGGCTGGATTTGGGAGTCGATTACGCCAAAACTACAAGTTGCTACGATCCCGCCCCCGATGGGCGCGCCTGCGGGCGATGCGACTCCTGCCTGCTGCGCAGGAAGGGGTTCCGGGATGCGGGGGCGGAGGATCCGCGCCGCTACATGGAGGTTTGACCGATGCCGAAGATGAGGATCTACAAGGAGTTCAAGTTCGATTCCGCCCACTGGCTGCCCCACGTGCCGCCGACGCACAAGTGCGCCAACATGCATGGCCACACCTACATCGTGGAGATCCACATCGAGGACGAACTCCATCCCACGCTGGGCTGGGTGCTGGACTACAACGATCTCCGCAGGATTGTCGAACCGCTTATCGACCGGCTCGACCACAAGGTGCTCAACGAGATCGAGGGGTTGGAGAATCCCACGGCGGAGCACCTGGCCCTCTGGCTGTGGGGTGCCATCAAGCCTTCCCTGCCGCAGCTCTGCCAGGTTGTCGTGAAGGAAAACCCCTCCAACGTCTGCATCTATTCGGGCGGGTAGGCACAGGCCATCCGTATTCGAGGAAGGGACGAGCCACCGGGCCGTCCGTTCGGATGATCGGTCATTCCTGATTTCGGCACGCTCGGCGATCGCGCCCTACCGTGCCGGTCGAACCCTGCCTCACGCTTCTGACGAATCGATCTTGACCGAAGAAGTGATGCCGCCGCGGGCGGTGAAGTTTCCGTTGACGACGAGTCGGCGAGGCTTGAGCGTTGCGGACAGGTCGGAATAGATGCGGTTGACGATCTCTTCGTAGAAGGTTCCGGTCTGACGGAACGAGAAGAGGTAGAGCTTGAGCGACTTGCTCTCCACGCACAACGCCTCGGGGATGTATTCGATCAGGATCGTGGCGAAGTCCGGTTGGCCGGTGATGGGGCAGAGCGAAGTGAACTCCGAGGTCTGGAAGGTGATCCAGTAGTTGCGCTGGCGGTTGGCGTTTTCGAAGGTTTCGAGCTTCGCCTCGCCAGGTGAGGCGGGATAGCTGGTCTCGCCCTTCTTCAGCAGGGTCAGTCCGTCGTGCCGGTGCTCGTCGCTCATGGTTGGTTCCTCGTTGTCAAAGGTCCGGCATCTTATCGGCCGGCGGGAAATGGGCAAGCCCGATGTTCAACGCCGCCGCGCCTGGACTGTCCATCGCCGAGGCTATGCAAGGTTGACCCCGCGGATCGCTTCGGGTCTACTTGGAGACGGATCGAAAGGAACGCATGCACTACAACGAACCCCGGAATATCGGAGGCATGGTCGGGATAACGCCCGCCGTACGCTTCCTGCTGGTCCTGAACATAGCGGTTTTCGTGCTGGAGTCCTGGTTCCATGTCCCACTGGGTAATACATTCGCCCTGCCCGCCGCCTGGTGGCAACACTTCTCCTTCGGCAAGCTCTTCACCTACATGTTCGTCCATGCTAGCTTCTCCCATCTCTTCATGAACATGCTGGGCCTCTTCTTCATCGGCCCGGCCGTGGAGCAGACGATCGGCTCCTACCGCTTTTTCGTCCTGTACTATTTGAGCGGCATCCTGGGCGGGCTGGGTTGGTCGCTGCTGGCGAAATCAGGCTGCTGCGTCGGTGCTTCCGGAGCCTTCATGGGCATCCTGGGCGCCTTCGGGGCCCTCTATCCGAACGCGCAGCTGCTCCTCTGGTTCGTCCTTCCCATCCGGGCGTGGGTGCTTGTCCTGATCCTGGCCGCATGGGAGCTGCACGAGACGATCGGCGAACCGCTGATTGGCGGCATCGCGAACGCGGCCCATCTTTTTGGCGGCATCGCCGGCTTCTGCTACGCCTTCTCGCTGAAGCATCCGCATGTCGTCGCCGAGCTGCGGCAGCGGTTGGGCCTGGCCAAGGCGGCAGGATCCCGGCGCGCTCCGGGAACGGGTGCCCGCTCCCAAACCCTTTCGCCCGAGGAGGTGGACCGCATCCTCGACAAGATCGGCAGGCAGGGGATGGGCGCCCTGACCCCGCGCGAGCGCGAACTGCTGAAGAAAGCGACCAGAGGGTAGGGGGGGCTCGCCGAGCGCGCCGCAAACGGTTCGACGAACTTTTCGCTGTTGCGCCCTCATCCGGTCGCGCAGTGCAGCGACGGTCGAGTGCATTGCAAAATACGTGCATGCCGGGTCGGGTATTGCCCTATCCTAGGCACGTGATGGGATTATGTTCCAATGCGCCTCGCTGGTTCCGGAACACGCGGGGGGTTGCTTTGCAGTGTTCTCGGAAAGCGCGGCAGAAATGGTTGGTCTGCCTGAAGCCGCACTGTTCAGCGATTTCGTTGATGCGCATGGACGAATAGATGAGCAATTCCTCCGCATGGAGGAGCCGGGTTTCGAGGAGGTAGCGGCGAGGCGTGGTGCGTAGATGACGCTTGAACCGCATTTCCAGCAGGCGCCGCCCGATTCCGGCAACCTCGGCAAGATCATCAACGGTGATGGCATCCTGAAAATGGGTTTCAATGAATTCGACGGCGCGTCCCAGTTCGGGATCGTCCGACGCAATGCCGGCGGTGGACCCGCGCTCGCGCACCATTTGCGCGGGGAAAATTCTTTCTGCCACCGGCCGTTCCTTTCGGATGTAGGCGATAAAGTTCTTAAGAGTATGGGCTCCGATGCGCGGAAATCCTATGTCGATACTGCTTAGGGCAGGTCGGGCAAGACGACAATAGCCAGGGCTGTTGTCAACGCCAAGAATAGCGATTTCCCGCGGCACCTTGATGCCATGATTCTGGCACATCAACAGGATCTGGGTTGCCATCTGGTCGTTGAAGCAGAACAGGGCGATGGGCTTTGGCAGTTCCTTCAACCAGTCAATCATGGGACGGGAATCGGTGTCCATGAAGTAGGTGTGAATGCAAGTCCCATGCAGTCCGGCATGGTGGATCGCAGCGCGAAACCCGGCTTGGCGGTCGCGGCTTCGGCGGTCGGAAAGTCCGAGCTTCCGTTCGCGCGGGGTCACCGGCTTGATGTCGAAATAGGCACAGTAGGCGAAATTGCGGTGTCCCTTTCGCAGGAAATGACGACCGGCGAGAAGCCCAACGTCGATTTCGTCCACCTGCATGCTTATCGCACCGGGAAGGTTTTGTTCGTAGGCATGATACAGGACGGGGGTCTGGGGATTTGCGTTGTCGGGTATCTCGTCGCCGGATACGACGATAGCGCCATCATACCAATAGAGTTGCGTCCACGAAGCGAAACGGGCGCGGTCATGCAGGATGAGGTTTATGGATGGATCGGTCTGTGCATACGCGGTTGCCCCCTCCATGAAGTCGCGCGAAGCCTGCCATTGGAACGAAGAGAGCATTCCGATCTGGATGATATCGGTTTTGTTGGTGCCCGGGTTGCGAACGGGCGCGGCTCCTCCCATGAAATAATTCCGGTATTCGGCGGGGGTGCATCCCTCGAACCTCCTAAAATTCCGGTAAACGCTGTGATGGCTCATACCGAGTGTGGAGCAGATGTCCTCGATGGGAGCCCGGCGGACACGGAGTTCCTTCAGGCAGTGTTCGTGCCGCACGGCGATCAGTTCCTCCTGCGGCGTCCTGCCCCGATGTTTCCTGAAGAGGATTTCTAGATGTCGTTGGCCCAAGCGGGATGCGCGCACGACATCGGCCACCGATGCGCCCAGATGGGCATGGTCGTTGATGTATCTGACCGCCCGCACAAGCCGTTCGTCTACGGTGGTTGAAAAGTGGCCGGTCGATTCCCTCTGGATGGTTTTGAAAACCGGAACGATGGTATGAGGCTTATTCGGCATGGTGCCTTCAAGCATCTGCTCAAGCATGGAAAGCCCCTGGTAGGCCAGACCCGGCAGGTCGATATCGACCGTTGAAATGGAGGGATGGGAAAGGTTGCAGACCAGCTGGTCGTTGTCGACCCCCACGATGGCTATCTCATGCGGCACCTGCAACCGAAGCAGAGAACAGGCCTGTAGAACCTCCAAAGCCGCTGAATCGTTGAAGGTAAAAATTCCTGCCGGGCGGGACAAGTGTTCCATCCAGGATAGAATATCCTTTGCCGTTCCAAGGGTATGGCATTGCACGCTCGTTCCGGCATCCTGTATTCCCCGTTCCTCGAGCCCCTGGATAAATCCGCGCAGGCGCGCCTTGCTTCTCCTCCCGGAGTCCGACTGCGGTTCCGCCGGATAATCGCAGTAGCCGAAGCAGGCCATTCCGCGGTTCCACAGGAGTTCCGCAGCCAGCCGACCGATGCTTTCCGTGTCGGTGCTGATGCAGATTTCGTCGGATCGTGGTTCCGAGAGGTCAAGATGAACGACCGGTTGATCGGATATGTAGGGAAGAATCCATGGTGACCGTCCAGAGAGTAGAAAGGCATCGAACTGCCGGGTAAGGCGATCCGGATCCTCCAGTCCCTTGCATAGCAGCACGGGGTCGATTCGACGGTCCCGCTCTTCGATATACCGGACGCAACCGTTTACCGTATCCCTTCCATATCCCAACTGCGGGTCGGTAGCCACGGCAACGCTCCATCGCTTTTTGGGAGATTCACTCATTCCAGCAAGGCTTCGCATTCAGATCATATTACTACGAATCGCGCTATTGTCGATTCGGATTCGCCTTGTATGTTGTTATGCGTGCGGTTTGTAGCCAACCCTGTATGGAAAGGAATGGAGCGAGATGAAATCAAAGAATACACCTATGCTGCTGATGTGCGCGGCTGTGTTTTTCGGTTCGGCGTATTTTGCGCCGGTCGAGGCGGCGAATTCGCCATGGACAAGCAGCAACCGCATCGCCATCAGCGCGGACGGCAATCCTGACGCGGATGCGGACGACACCGGGGCAACGCCGTTTACACTGGCCATATTGGCCAAACTCGGACTGCAGGACAATTTGGTGCATTACGATTTCAACAATTTCCTGGAATACAAAATCATCAATCCAGGCAGCAACCGCATGTGGTTGAGCGCCATGGGCGGACAAAATCGTTGGGGATTCGACAGCAGCCGCTTCTTCGATGCGTCTATTGATTCCGACGGGGCCGTTGCGCACCTGACGGCTGAAATCAATAAATCAACGGCCGGCGATCCGCTCTACCTCATTGCGGCGGGTCCGATGGAACTGACCTATCGCGCACTGAAAGCAGCCAATCCCGCGGCGATTCAATACGTAACGATTGTATCGCACCATCAGTATAATGAATATTTCAAGCCGCGCCTTTGGCAACGCAACTGGAATGATATTCAGGCTGAGTTTCCGGGCATTGGCTATATCCGGATCGCAGACCAGAACGGGGCCATCGGCACGGGACTCAAAGGGGAAGTCGATTCGGACTTCAGCTGGCTTCAGACCCATGCAGACCCCAACCTGAACTGGGTGTACGACCGCATCGTGGCCGGTTCTCCTGACGTCTCAGACGCGGGTATGACCGCCTGGCTGGTCGGCATCAACGGCATCGATGAAAAGGTATCCATTGCCGAAATGCAGACCTGGTTCGGTACAAACTCCATTCCGATGAACGGCGGAACCGCGTCAACACCTGCTGCCCCGGCCGGTGTCGATCCATCCGTCGTGCCGCCCCCAACCGAAAGTATTTTTGAGGAAGTCGGCGGAAAGATCGTGATTGAGGCCGAGAGTGTTCCGCTGACTGACAAGTGGCATCTCCTTACAAGCGACTCGGCGTCCAAACCGGGTACAGTTTACAGCGGTGACGGTTATATTCGCTGGGAGCCTTCATGGATCGGTGAAATCAGCCAGCAACATCAGGGAGTTCTGTGCTACAAGCTTCGCATCACCAATCCGGGCAACTACCGCATGGCGCTGAGGTCTTCGCACTATGGCGCGCCGGCGCGCGACCAGTGGAACGACTGCTGGACCGTAATGGGTTTGAATCCGGTAAACCCCTACGGCATTACACGCAAAACCTACCACTCCATTACCCAGGCTGCCTTTGACAGCGGGACAGACTTTACCTGGGACACCACACACAACAACTATGGAACGGTTGCATCGACGGACGGAACCTATTCCCAGCCACTCTATGACCTCACTGCAGGTGATCACTATTTCTGGATTCTGGGTCGCTCGGGCGGATTCCGGATCGACAAGATCCATTTCTTCCTCGAGGGCGTCAGCGGATTCAAGAGCGACTCCGAACCCGTGACCCCGATACTTCCCGGCGATCTTGAACCGCCTCCGACACCCACCTATCCTGTACAGGCATCTTTCGATGGATCAAATATTATCCTGAGCATGACCAATGGTCCGGCCAACAACTGGTTTTCAGTGCTGTCCAAGACCAACCTGGCGGACGCGACCTGGACCACCAACGGGACGAGCATACCCCTGGACGGATCGGGCGCTGGTGCCTTTACCAATCCGATGACGGCACTGCAGGCATTCTACGTCCTGGTTGAGTCCGGAGCGCCGCCGGCCCCGCAGCCTCCCTATACGACCAGCTTCGCCGGCCCCGCCTACAGCGCCGGCAATCTGCACGGACAGGATGGCTGGATTGCACAGACCCAGTGGCAGGCGGATGGTGCAGGGAATGTCGTGAACACAGTCGGAACATTTATTCGTGCTCACAATACCGGCGTACTGGGCACCACCGCTACCGGTGAGGCGATGTCGATCAGTTCCACCTTCACACTTGGTGCCTATGCCACACCGTCCGCCGACATCGCGGATTGGGAGGAGGGGATCTTCGTGCAGGCCATGTCTCATCAAAATGGAGTGCAGGCATGGTCGGCTGGGCTTTCTGCCGGCATTTTCTATGATGTTGGAACGGGCAATGTCGAACTCCGTGCGGATGCGGGTACGGAAGTCTCTGGAACCTACTCCGCAACCATCGGCGCTGCGACAGGCCTTGGCGGTACCACCTACACGCTGGAAACGGTATACTCCAAGACGGCGGATGATACGTGGTCCGTGGTGGCCAAACTTATTCAGGGTGGAACTACGAATTCGATCAGCTACACGGCTAGCGCGGGGATCGATCTGAATACCGACACCGATGGCGGCGGTATTCTGGGGGGATTCATGGCGGTTCCATGCGGCGGTGGTTCCGGCGGCGTTGCCACCGCTCCCTTTGGGCCCACGACGGTCATGGACTATTCCATTGAAGTTTTTGCGCTGTAGATCATTTTGCTCCCTCTCATCTGCGGCAGTGCTCCGGATTGACCACGACAACATGCCGTCCTCTTGAGTTTTAACTTTCACAACTTACACTCATCCACGAAACCTAGGGCAAAGACGTTTTTACAACAGAGAGGCGATGGAAAAATGAAAAACCGAATGCTTGGATACATGGTTGCGATAACAATAAGTGCGTCGCCGGTCTTGATGGCGGCCCCGTGGCAGGACACTGCGCTCACGGTCGACCAGCGCGTGGAAGACCTGCTTTCGCGCATGACGCTGGAGGAAAAAATACAGCAATGCAGTTCGGACATTCCGGCGATCGAGCGCCTGGGCATCCCCGCCTACATGTGGTACGGCGAAGCTCTGCACGGTGTCATTGCCTGGAAATGCACCTCGTTTCCCCAGAACATCGCGATGGGCTGCACCTGGAATCCAGAACTGATGCTGGAGGTGGCCACGGCCATTTCCGACGAGGCGAGGGCCTTGAAGAACACGGGTCAGAAAGAGGTGATGATGTTTTCGCCCACCGTCAACATGGCGCGGGACCCGCGCTGGGGGCGCAACGAGGAGTGCTACAGCGAAGATCCCTATCTGATGACGCAGATGGCCCGCATGTATGTGCGCGGCATGCAGGGGAATGATCCCGAATACCTTAAAACCGTGTGCACCGTGAAGCACTATGTCGCCAACAATGTGGATGCCGGCCGCGAAAGAATCCATTCCAGGATCAGCGAACGGGATCTGCGCGAATACTATTTCCCGGCCTACAAGGCGTGCATCGTGGATGAAAATGCCGCCGGCATCATGACCGCGCTGAACGGGCTGAACGGCATACCCTGCTCGGGGCACGACTGGCTGGTTAACCAGGTGTTGCGCCAGGAGTGGGGGTTCAATGGGTATGTGATTGCCGACTGGAACGCCGCCAGCGGTATGTACAAAAACATGAAATATGTGGGTTCTTATGCGGAAGCGTCCGCCTTGGCGATCAAATCCGGCGTCGACCAGGAGTGCTTCCGTCCGAAAGCCTCTCCCATGGTGAAGCATCTCAAGGAGGCGATTGACCAAGGCTTGCTGACCGAAAAAGATCTGGATGTGTCGGTGAAGCGCTTGTTGCGCCTCCGTTTCCTGACCGGGGATTTCGATCCGCCGGAGATCAATCCCTATGCGCATATTCCGGAATCCGTGTTGGAGTGCGAGGGTCACCGCATGCTGGCCCGAAAGGCGGCCGAGCAAGGGATAGTGCTGTTGAAGAACGACAACCCGACTCTGCCCCTGAAAAAGGAGATGAAGAAGATCGCAGTCATCGGACCCTTTGCCGATCGATGCTGGCTCGGAATTTATTCCGGCCATCCCAAGAGCACGGTATCGCCGTTGGCGGGGATCAGGGACGCCTTCGATGGCGAGGTGGTTTATGCCGAAGGATGCGGCGTTACCGAAGAGCGGGATCCCGAAAAATTCCGTGAAGCCATGGCGGTTGCGAAGAGCGCCGATACCTGTATTGTGGTGCTGGGCAATGATGAAACCACTGCAACGGAAAACGTGGACCGGAAATCCCTGAACCTGCCCGGCGCCCAGCAGCAGTTGCTGGAGGAAGTCCATAAGGTCAATGCCAACGTGGTACTGGTTCTGGTTCCGAGCGGTGCGACTGCGGTAGGCTGGGCCCAGGACCATGTTCCGGCCATCCTCTGCCTGTGGCCCAATGGACAGGAACAGGGCCGCGCGCTGGCCGATGTGCTGTTCGGCAAGGTGAATCCCGGCGGAAAGCTCTGTTCGACATGGTTCCGGTCAGACAGCGACCTGCCGGATGTCCACGACTACAACGTGCACAACAATCGCACCTACATGTATTTCAACGGCGAACCACTCTATCCGTTTGGATATGGCCTCAGCTACACTTCGTTTGAATACGGCAACCTGAAGGTCGACCAAGAGAAGGTGGCCTCCGGCGAAGCCATACGGCTTCGCTTCGATGTGCAGAATACGGGTTCGGTACCCGGTGATGAGATTACCCAGCTTTACATCAAGGATTTGGATGCAAGCGTGCCTGTGCCGAAGAAGGCGTTGAAAGGATTCAGGCGCATCCATCTTGCTCCCGGTGAAAAGAAGACTGTCGAATTGGAGCTTCCCTATGCCGCATTGAGTTTCTGGGATGCGGATACGAAACGCTTCATCGTTGAGCCGGGCGAGTTCGAGTTGATGGTGGGCGCTTCATCGGAAGACATACGGCTCGAAGCAAGCGTGGTGGCGGATGGGGGAACGATACCCGAACGAAGGGTTGAGGCCAGGGAGGAGCGCACAGGCAACAAGGCCAGTAGGATATATGGGGCCATGTCCGAAGGAAGTAGCCAAGTTGCGCTTTCCAACGTGGAGGACCATAAGTGGGTTGAATATGCCTATACCTTCAAGGATCCCGGCTTCTATGTTAATGATTGGAAGGCGGAAGTATGGATCTCGTCGGCCGAAGGCAACGCTCGGATCAGGCTCTCCATGCTTGGCATGGACTTTGGTGAATATGATGTATCTGACCCTTCTGATTCAGGCGATGTCCTCAAACTTCCAGTCGCAATTCCCATTCCGCCGGAATATGGGCGAGAGTGTCAGATCAGGATCACCGTATTGCAAGGAAAGGTTGAAATAGATTCAATCCACATCCATTCACCAGAAACCGGCAAACCCGCCGAGGTCAACTCCCCATCCTCGAAATCGGAATAGTTCGGGAACGGGCGCTTTCAGGCGGCAGGATTTGATAAGGATTGCTGCAGCGTGTCGAATAGCACCGGTATCGAGTCCGGAGACGGTTTCTCGTTAATGGGTTCGTAGAGGGAGAAGGGAATCAGGATTTTCCCAGTTCCTTGATCCGGTCGCGCAGAACGGCGGCGCGCTCGAACTCCAGCGCATCCGCGGCTTCTAGCATCTCCTGCTCAAGCTGGCGGAGCGCCTCGTTCACAGCGTAGTCCCCGCCGGCCTCGGCTACCGCCGATTCGACCGTCTCTTCGGCGCTTTCATAGAGGGTTTTCAGGCTCTCCTGGATCTTCTTCTTGATCGCCTGCGGCACGATGCCGTGTTCCGCATTGTAGGCCAGCTGCTTGCTGCGGCGGTGGTCGCACTTGTCGAGCATGCGCCGCATGGAGTCGGTGATCGTCTCCGCATACATGATGACCAGTCCCTGGACGTGGCGTGCCGCGCGCCCTGCCGTCTGGATCAGCGAGGTTTCGGAGCGCAGGAAGCCCTCCTTGTCCGCGTCGAGGATCGCGACCAGCGATACCTCCGGCAGGTCGAGCCCTTCGCGCAGCAGGTTGATGCCGATCAGGCAGTCCACGCTGCCACTGCGCAGCTCGCGCAGGATGTCGACCCGCTCCAGCGCGTCGATGTCGGAATGGAGGTACTGCACCTTGAGTCCGGTCTTTTCCAGGTACTCGGCCAGATCCTCGGCCGTCCGCTTGGTGAGCGTGGTGACGAGCGTCCGTTCGCCGCGTTCCGCGCGGCTGCGGATCTCTTCCATCAGGTCGTCGATCTGGTTCCTGAGCGGGCGGATCTCCACGGGCGGGTCGACGATTCCGGTAGGGCGGATGATCTGCTCGACCGGCTCACCGCCGTGCTCGAGTTCGAAGGGGCCGGGCGTGGCGGAGAGGAAGACGATCTCGTTGGTGACCTGCATGAATTCATCGAAGCTCATCGGCCGGTTGTCGAGCGCGGAGGGGAGGCGGAAGCCGTGTTCAACCAGTACGCGCTTGCGCGCCTGGTCCCCGTTGTACATGCCGCGCACCTGCGGCAGGGTCACGTGCGATTCGTCGATCACCGTCAGGAAGCCGGGGGGGAAATAGTCGAGCAGGCATTCGGGCCGCTCGCCCGCCTTGCGGCCCGCGAGGTGCCGGGAATAGTTTTCGATGCCCCCGCAGAAACCGATCTCCTTCAGCATCTCGAGGTCGTATTCCGTCCTCATCTTGATGCGCTGCGCCTCGATGAGGCGGTTTTCGCGCTCGAACCGCGCGACCTGCTCTTCCATCTCGCCCCGGATCGCGACCAGGGCGGCGTCGATCTTGGTTTGCGGCATCACAAAGTGCTTGGCGGGCGAAACCATGATGTGCTCGTAGCTTTCCAACCCGTTGCCCGTCAGTGGATCGATCTTCCGGATCGATTCGATCTCGTCGCCCCAGAACTCGATCCGGATGGCGTATTCCTTGGCGTAGGAAGGAAAAATGTCGATCGTGTCCCCCCGCACGCGGAACTTCCCGGGGCCCGGCTCGTAGTCGTTGCGCTCGTACTGGATGTCGACCAGTTTCCGCAGGATCGCATCGCGGTCGATCGACGCCCCCACGTCGGCGCTGACGACCATCTGCCGGTAGTCTTCCGGCGAGCCGAGGCCGTAGATACAGGAGACCGAGGCGACGATGATCACGTCCTCCCGGTTGAGCAGGGCATCGGTGGCGGCCAGGCGAAGCCGCTCGATCTCCTCGTTGATGGAGGAGTCCTTTTCGATGAAGGTGTCGGTCTGGGGGATGTAGGCCTCGGGTTGGTAGTAGTCGTAGTAGGAGATGAAATACTCCACCGCATTCCGGGGGAAGAAGGACTTGAGCTCGGCATAGAGCTGGGCCGCCAGCGTCTTGTTGTGCGAAAGCACTAGGGTTGGCCGGCCGTGGCGGGCGATGGCGTTTGCGATCGTGAAGGTCTTGCCCGAACCGGTCACCCCTTCGAGGGTCTGGAACTTGCGGCCCCGGGCAAGGCCGACGCAAAGGCGGTCGATCGCCTCGGGCTGGTCGCCGGTCGGCCCGAAGTCCGCCACGAGCTGGAACGGGAAATCCATGGCGCGAGGGTACACGGATCGATCTTTTATGAAAGAGAAAGTTGAAACCCCGCACAATAGCGGCTAGAACATCGGGCCTTCCACTGGGCGGGAGTAATTCAGTGGTAGAATGTCAGCTTCCCAAGCTGAACGTCGTGGGTTCGAGTCCCATCTCCCGCTCCATAATTTTCAAGGGCCTTCCCTGCGCGGGAAGGCCCTTTGCCATTCCCCCTGCGGAAGGGGGGAGGCTGGACGTTTAATACCAGCACTTTGGCGGGGTGGGGTAGCAACGGGTGCAGGTTTCGTCGAAGTAGGCGCCGATGGGCAGCTGCCTCAGGTTTTCGATGTTCTCGTAGAGCCATTTGTTCGAGGTGGAATGGGCAATGATCACGCCCCGCTTGTCGGTGATGATCACCAGGTTCCCCCCGTATTGCCGCCCGAACGTAAGGCCGTGCGAGATGTAATCCATGATTTCAACCACCCTGGAGCCCTTGAAGGAGTAGGAGAGGTCGTTCTCGCGGGTCAGGGTGAAGGAACTGCTGTCGCGGTCCAGCAGCATGTATTTATTGCCTGTCTTTTCCTGCCCGATGGCGAAGTATTCGATCTGCAGCGGGTAGGGGTAGTCGCCGGCCGAGGTTTGCTTGACCTTGGCGCCAAAGGTGAAGTCGTTGATGCGAGGTGGCAGCTCGGCTGAAAAGACAGGCGATGTTGCGATGATCCGCTGGCTGCTCGACTTGACGAAGTCGACCGACAGCCTGGGCGGGTTCGAAAGCGAGATCCACTCCTTGTCCTCGTCGCTCAGCGCATCGTAGGGGTACTTGACCTGCTTTCCACCGGCAAGCTCCAGGATGACCTTGTCGCCCATTACGCTGATGTATTTGGCTTCGACCGTGCCGTCGCCGAACTGCCACGTTCGTATCTGGGCCAGGGAGGCGTTGGTCCCGAGGATCCAGATGCCCAGCAAAATGAAGTATTTTAGCGCATTCATGTGGCTCTCCGCAGTCCCAACCCAAGTGTCCTGAAATTTGAATTGTGAAAAATGTCACGAAGGAACGAGAAATTCAACCTGCGCCAGCGTGTTTTTTTCGAAGCGATGCCACGGATGGCGGATGTGGAAAATATGGGAATTTTTTGTGGCGCTAAACGGTATTTGTGAGAAGCTGTCGCGCTAAACACGGGGATGGGTGCGAATGACAAGAGGTAAGAAACGGGGTATCGCCAAAGGGGCGCCAAGCGGCTTCCTGATCAGTCTGCTGGTGCATGCTGCGGCTTTTCTGCTGGCGGGGGTGTTCGTGGTATTCACGGTGATCCAGAAGGAGGAGCCAAAGTTTGTCGCCCCAAAACCGATCGACCGGCCCAAGATGAAGCTCAAGAAGCCCAAGGTGCAGCTGAAGAAGAACACGAAGCCCAAATCGGCCAACCGCATCGTCACCAAGGTGAGGCGCTCCACCATGCCCTCCATCCAGCTGCCGGAGATGTCCGGCATGGGTGAAGCGTTGACGGCAGGCATCGGCGGCCTGGAACTCATGCCGGACTTGAGCGACATCACCATCTTCGGCGCCAGCCAAACCATTGGCAACGACTTCGAGGGCACCTTCTACGACTTCAAGCGCAATCGTTCGGGCAACAACATCGCCATGGATGAGGGTACCTTCGGAGACCGGGTCAGCGAGTTCACGCGCAGCGGATGGAATCCAAGCAAGTTGGCCCAATATTACCGCGCGCCCAAGAAACTCTACGCCACTTGCTTCATGGTGCCGACCGTTCCTTCGTCGATCGGACCTTTCGCCTTCGGGGAAACGACGACGGTCGGATGGTGCTGGCTGGCCCACTACAAGGGCAAGCTGGTCCACAAGGAGGACATCACCTTCCGCTTCTGGGGGGAGGGCGACGACATCCTTGTGGTGCGGGTCGACGGAAAAGTGGTGCTCAACGCCAGCTGGCCCGGCGGCAAGTGGGACACGCAAAACAGGCTTTCCCCAATGTGGCAGTCGAGTGCCAATGGCCGGCGCAATTTCCGGATGGGCAACAACTATGCCGAAATCGGCGACTGGATCACCCTCAAGGCCGGCGAACCGCACGACATGGAGGTGATCCTTGGCGAGGTGCCGGGAGGAAATTTCGATGCCATGCTCTGCGTCGAGGTCGAAGGGGTGGAATACGAGCGCAACCGGCAAGGCGGTCCCATCCTGCCGATGTTCAAAACCGAGGAGCCGTCGCACGAGTTGCTCGACGCCATCATCCCGATCCTCATCCCGGGCGAGGCCTGCCTCACCAACGGTCCCGTGTTCCGCGACTACTAGGTTGCGGCGCGGCTAGTGCGCCTCGAGCCAGTTCCGGCCCGTGCCTGATTCCACCAGGATGGGGACCTCCATCGGTATGGCGTTCTTCATCTTCTCCTCGATCAGCGGAACCAGCTCGGTGCGCTCTTCTTCGGCAAGGTCGAACACCAGTTCGTCGTGCACCTGGAGCAGGAGCCGGGTTTCGGCGCTACGTTCGCGGAGCATACGGTGGATATCGACCATGGCGATCTTGATCATGTCGGCGGCCGTTCCCTGGATCGGAGCGTTGATGGCGTTGCGCTCGGCACTGGCCCGAATGGCCTGGTTTCGCGCATTGATGTCGCGGATATAGCGGCGGCGACCGGTGATGGTTTCAACGTATTCATGCTTCCTGGCAAACTCCAGTACCCGGTCGAGGTAGTCCTGGACGCCGGGATAGTTCGCGCGGTACTGCTCGATGATTTCGGCGGCCTCCGTGCGCGGGATCCCGAGGCGTTGCGCCAGTCCGAAGGCGGAGATGCCGTAGATGATGCCGAAGTTGACCATCTTGGCCTTGGAACGCATCTCGCGGGTGACGCCGCTCTTCTCAACGCCGAAGACGCGGGCGGCGGTGGCGGTATGGATGTCTTCGCCGTGGATGAACGCTTCGCGCATGTGCTCGTCCTGGCTGAGTTCCGCCATGATGCGCAGCTCGACCTGGGAGTAGTCGCAGGCCAGAAGTGAAAACCCTTCGCCGCGGGGGATGAAGGCGCGGCGGATCTCCTGGCCCTCGTCGGTGCGGATCGGGATGTTCTGGAGGTTGGGGTTCTCGGACGAGAGCCGTCCCGTGGTGGTGACCGCCTGGCGGAAGGTGGTGTGGATGCGGCCGGACCCGGGGAAGACCTCCCTGGGTAGCGCGTCGACGTAGGTTCCCTTGAGCTTGGTGAGGGTCCGGTAGTCGAGCATTTGGCGGACGATTTCGTGCTTCGGTGCGAGTTCGGAGAGGATTTCCTCGTCGGTCTTGTATTGCCCGGTTTTTGTTTTCTTGGGTTTTTCAACGAGCTTCAGCACGTCGAACAGGACTTCGCCGAGCTGCTTGGGTGAATTGAGGTTGAATTCCATCCCGGCGAGGGCGTGGATCGACTTTTCCAGACCGGCGATTTTTCCGGCGAGCTCTTCGGAATAGGCCTCCATCGCGGGGACGTCGAGGTTGATGCCGACGTGCTCCATGTCGGCGAGGACCGGCATCAGCGGGGTCTCGATTTCGTAGAAGACGCGCTCCTGCCCGCGCTCCTTGAGCATGGGCCTGAGCTTGTGCCAGAGCTGGAGGGTGATGTCGGCGTCCTCGGCGGCATATTCGCACAGGGCATCCGGATCGACCTCGCGCATGCTTTTCTGCGTTCCCTTCTTTTCGCCGATGAGCGCCGTGATGGGGACGGGGGAGTAGCCGAGCAGGCTTTCGGCGAGGTGGTCCATGTTGTGGCGCTGGTCAGGATCGATGAGATAGTGCGCGAGCATGGTGTCGAGCAGTTCGCCGCGTACCTCGATGCCGTGCCATTTCAGGATGCCGACGTCGTACTTGAGGTTTTGCCCGACCTTGCGGATGTCGGGGTTCTGCAGGATGGGCAGGAACGGGGCCAGGGCCTTGAGGGTTTCTTCGCGGTCGGGTGGCAGCGTGACGAACCACGCTTCATGCGGTTCGATGCAGAAGGAGATTCCGACGAGTCCGGCGGTGCGGATGTCGAGGCCGGTGGTTTCGGTGTCGAAGCAGACCAGTCCGTTGCCCGCCAGTTTCGCGGCGAGGGCTTCGCGCTCCGCCGCGGTGGTGACGAGGTGGTACCGGTGCTTCACTTCCTTGATGGTCTTGAACTGCGGCAACGGTTCCATCATTTCCGGTTTCTGGGCGGCGGCGAACTCGAAGAGGTCTCCCTGACCGAGGGATACTGCCGCGACGGCGACCGATTTCGGCGTCGGGGTTTCGCCGAACAAACGCGCGATCAGCGATTTGAACTCCAGTTCGGAAAAAAGAACCTTTAGCTGGTCGTCGTTGCGCGGGCCGAGGAGCAGGTCATCGGGGTTTTCCTTTACGGGGACGTCGCACTTGATGGTCACGAGCCGCTTGGAGAGCAGGGCGAGGTTCCGGTTTTCCTCGATCTTTTCCTTCTGCTTGCCCTTGAGCTGGCCGGTGTTGGCGAGCAGGTTGTCGATGGTGCCGAATTCGGCGATGAGCTTTTCGGCGGTTTTGGGGCCGATGCCGGGGATGCCGGGAATATTGTCGGCGGTATCGCCGGCGAGGCCGAGGATGTCGATGACCTGGCCGATGCGCTGGATGTTCCATTGCTCGAGGATTTTCTGCTCGTCGAGCAGTTCGGAGTCGTTGGAGCCGCGGCCGGGCTTGAGCATGAAGGTGTGCCGGTCGACGAGCTGGGCGTAGTCCTTGTCCGGGGTGACCATGTAGGTGTCGAATCCCTCTTTCTCCGCAATGCGGGCGAGGGTGCCGATGATGTCGTCGGCCTCGTAGCCGGGATATTCGAGCACCGGGATGTTGAAGGCCTTCAGCAGGTTTCGTATGTGGGGGACGGCGGTGCGGATGCCTTCGGGGGTTTCGTCGCGCGTGGCCTTGTATTCGGGATACTCCTCGTGCCTGAAGGTGGGTCCGTGGGTGTCGAACGCGACGGCGACATGGGTGGGTTCATAGGTATGTATCAGGTCGAGCAGGGTGTTCACGAAGCCAAAGACCGCGGAGACGTTTTCGCCTTTGGAATTGATGCGCGGATTCTTGATGAAGCCGAAATAGGCGCGGTAGACGATCGCCATGCCGTCGATGAGGAAGAGTTTTTTTGCCATAGCCGGAACCCGTAGTGGAAACTTCGCCAGCCAAGGTACACGAGCCGCAAGGCGGTTCCAAAAACAATCCCGACAAATCGGCTTGTGTTCCGCTCCGTTTTCGAGTGCCTTCATATCTTTGTGCGGACGGAGAGTCTGGATTCAACGATGGCGATCATACCCGACAGGAGGGCCTTGCGACGGGCCTACATGCGCTTGATGCGGCACCCCGGTTCCCCGCAACGGACCGGCCGCGGGATTGCCATCGGGCTCATGGTGGCCTTCGTGGTGCCCTTCACGTTCCACATGGTGCTGGCCCTCGCCCTGGCCATCCTGCTTCGGGGCGCACGCTTCGCCGCGATGCTGGCCACCTGGGTGGTGAATCCGCTCACAATCCCCGTCCTCTACCCGATCCAATGCTATGTCGGGGGATACCTGACCGGGCGGCCGCTCTCCTACACTTCGGTGGCCAAGTGGTTTTCCGATGTGTTCACCGACCCGTCGTGGAGCAGCTTCGAGGCGTTCGGCAAGGGACTGCTGATCCCGTTCTTCGCCGGCGGACTCTTTTTTGGTATTGTAGCATCGGTGGCAGGCTACTATGCAACCACGGCCATGATCGTCCGTTTCCGGGAACGGCGGGCGGCTAGGAAAGGCCCTCCGGGGCTGGGCGGCGTGGCCCGCAAGGAAGCCCATAATCGAGGATGATGCGATGACATTGGCTAAATATGGAAAACGGGAGTGGCTGGGGGGTGGCGCGATTGCGCTCTCCCTCATCCTGCTGGGTGCGGGCATGGTCTTCAGGGGCCTGATCGCCCCGGGTGCGATGCTGGCGGGTTTGGCGGCGATCGTTTGGTTGGCGCTGGCTGCCTTCTTCCGCGTGCCTAGGAGGCTCATTCCCGACGATCCCGATCTGCTGCTTTCCCCGGCGGACGGCGTGGTGCGCGACATTGGTACCGTGACCGATCACGGGATCGCGCCGTTCGAAGGCGAGGCCCTGGTGCGCATCGGGATCTTTCTCTCCGTCTTCGACGTCCATGTCAACCGGGCCCCCTGCGACTTCTCCGTGGAGCACCGGCAATACAAGGAGGGCCGGTTCCTGGATGCGCGCGATCCCCGGTGCGCCAGGGAGAACGAATCGCTGGTGATCGCCGGAACGGGCCATGCTGGCGGCGCGACTTTCCCGCTTGCCGTGCGGCAGATTTCCGGGGCCATCGCGCGACGCATCGTCTGCGAGCCCGAATCCGGTGCCCGGCTGGGGCGCGGGGAGATCTACGGGATGATCAAATTTGGTTCGCGCACAGAGTTGTATTTTCCGGCGGATGGTCGCATAAGCGTAGTGGTTCGCGAGGGGGAGCGGGTTTTTTCCGGCACTACGCCCCTCGCGCGGCTGGCCGGCAAGGCCGTTTAGGAGTCGAGTTTGATGGAAGATACAGAGGATGTACAGGAGGTCTCCCAGTCCGGATTCAATCCGGTGCCGAGCATGTTCACGCTCTGCAACGCGCTGTGCGGGTTGACGGCCATCATCATGGTGCTAAACGCGAAGGGCGGTTCCCCGGCGGTTCCCCCGATGGCGCTTTGGCTGGTTTTCGGGGCCATGCTGTTCGACGTGTTCGACGGGCTTGCCGCCCGCATACTCAATGCCCGCAGTATGCACGGCCTGCATCTCGATTCGCTGGCGGATGCCATCTCGTTCGGGGTCGCCCCGGCGGTCTTCATCTACTCGGCCGGCATGAACGGGGTGGACCTCTTCGGGATGGCCGACAAGGTCTCCTGGCTGGTGGCGGGGCTCTACCTCGGCTGCGCACTATGGCGGCTGGCCGCCTACAACACCCGGGCCCTCGCCGGGATCGACAAGTCCGACAAGGCGGTCTTCGTCGGCCTGCCATCCCCCGCGGCGGCCGCGATGGTCTGCTGCATGGTGCACTACCTGCCGGAGTTCCTGCCGCACCCCATGGCGCAGTTCATCGGTTCGATGGCCTATGCCGCCGCGGCGGCGCTGCTGATGGTCGGTTCCGCCCCCTACCCGCATCTGCGCAACCTCTTCGAGCGGTTCCCGCCCTGGGTGCCCGTCCTTGCGCTCATCCTGGTAGTGGCCTCCATCGTCAATCTCGGGGTGGCGGCCCTGGTGCTCTGGGCCCACATCTATATCCTATCCGCACCCATCCACATGCTGGTGGTGCGGGTGCTCAACTGGTACGAGGAGTTCGAACGGGTGCACCTGTCCGGCGAACGCTAAGTCCGGCCATCCAAAAGGGGGAGCCTCCGATGCTGCGCCGTATGTCGATGCTGCTGGCCGTGCTGGCCGTTGCCTGCTCCGTCCATTCCGCGGAGTCGGAATCCAGGAAATTCGCCCTCGTGCTGCAGGCCGGAAACGAAACCAACGAGGGGATGGCGCGCGCGGTGCATGCGCTCCTCTATGCCAAGGAACTGCTGGAGAAGGGCTACGACGTGGTCCTGATCTTCGACGGTGCCGGGACGGGATGGGCCAGCGAGCTGGCCAAGCCCGAAAACCCGCTGCACAAGCACTATGCCCGACTCAAGGAGATGGGCGTGGTGGAAGAGATCTGCGACTACTGCGCCGAGGCCTTCGGGGTCAAGGAGAAGCTCTCGGACCTGCAGCGCAGGCTCCTGGTCGGCGACTACGAAGGGCATCCGAGCATCGCGAAATGGGTGGCCAGGGGATACCAGCCCATCGTCCTCTAGGCCCGGGTCCCGGCGGCGTCAGGCCACGGGATGTCATGGCGACCACGAAATCGGGGATTGGGACTCTGTTTTTTGTTTTTGGTCTTTGCCTCGTGGCGGTGGTTCGCTAGATTCCCCGTTCATTTTTCGAGCAGGGGGCGACCCGTCCGCCCCCGAACCCAAACGGAGCATGGAATGAGAAAGAAGATTATTGCCGGAAACTGGAAGATGAACAAAACGATCGAGGAGGCCGTGGAGCTGGCCGCCGCGATCAAGCGCGACCTGGCCGACTGCAAGGCCGTGGACGTGGTGCTCTGCCCGCCCTTTACCGCCATCAAGTCCGTGAGCGACGTGGTTTCCGAGACCCTCATCAATGTCGGGGCCCAGAACATGAGTTCCGAGGAGGAAGGCGCCTACACCGGCGAGATTTCCCACAACATGCTCAAGGAGCTCTTCGTGCGCTACGTCATCCTCGGCCACAGCGAGCGTCGCGAGTACTACAAGGAAAACGACTATTGGATCAACAGGAAGGTCCTCAAGGCCCTTGAAAAGAAGCTGCGCCCGATCCTCTGCGTAGGCGAGAAGCTGGAGCAGCGCGAAGCCGGAGAGACCGAAAAGGTCGTCGAGGTCCAGATCCGCGAAGGACTGAAGGGCGTTCCGGCCGAAGCCTATGCCGACGTCGTCATCGCCTACGAACCGGTCTGGGCGATCGGCACCGGCAAGACCGCCACCGCCGAACAGGCGCAGGAGGTGCATGCCTTCATCCGCGGCCTGGTCCGCGAGATGGTCGGCGACCAGGCTGCGCAGACCGTGCGCATCCAGTATGGCGGAAGCATGAAGCCCGGCAATGCCCCGGAACTGCTGGCCCAGCCCGACATCGACGGCGGGCTGATCGGCGGCGCTGCGCTCGAGGCCTCTTCGTTTGTCGGCATTGTGAAGGCGGCCCTGTAGCCGGGGCTGCATAAGATAAGGAGCGGACCATGGTATTCCTCAAAGCGTTGTTCATCGTAATCGAAGTGTTCTGCTGCCTGCTGCTGATAGGCCTGATCCTGTTGCAGAAGGCGAAGAACGAAGGGCTGGGCCTGGCCTTTGGTGCCAGTACGGGCGAGTCGCTGTTCGGCGCGCGTGCCGGCAATGTGCTCTCCAAGGCGACGGTCGTGCTCGGCATCGTCTTCATGTGCTCGACCCTGATCCTCGGCAGCCTGTTCGCCCAGCGCGACCGCACCCTGATGGATTCGGCGGCGAGCGTGCCCGCAGGGCCCACGGCCATGCAGCCCGCTCCGGTGGAAGGCCTTGATCTCGGAATGCCCCCCACCATGGAAGAGGCGCCGACGATCGATATTCCGGCAGAACCCGCGGATGCCATGTAGCCTGCCCGGCGCGCATCGATGAGGGTTTGGCCTCCAGCCAGTCGTTGCATGGGGATTCCCCTGTGGGCGCTTGCCGGAGGCCTGCTTGTTTCCGGATGCGGCGAAGGCCGGCTGGAGTCCGCCCGGGATTCCTCCGAATCGGTCTTCTACAGCGAAACCCGGCGGATCCGGGGGCTGGATCCCGCTTCGGCGGGCGAAGTCTCGTCGTCGCTGGCGATTGCACGCATCTACGAAGGGCTGCTCCAGTACGACTATCTCGCGCGGCCCTACAAGGTCGTGCCCCAGCTGGCCGAAGACATGCCGGAGATCTCGGCGGACGGCCTGGTCTACACCTTCCACCTCCGCAAGGGGATCTACTTCCAGGACGATCCCTGCTTTCCGGGGGGGCGGGGACGGGAACTGTCTGCGGAGGATTTCGTCTACTCGATCAAGCGGGTGGCCGACGTCAAGAACGTCTCTTCGGGCTTCTGGGCCTTCGGCAACCGCATCGTGGGCATCGACGAGTTCCACGAAGCCTCCAAGGGGCAGGAACCCACGGATTACGACATGCCCGTCGAAGGGCTCGAGGCGCCGGATCCCTACACCCTGCGCTTCCACCTCACAGAACCCTACCCGCAGTTGCTCTATGTCTTGGCCATGCACTATAGCTTTGCCGTGCCGCGCGAGGCGGTGGAATACTACGGCAAGGCGATCGTCAACCATCCGGTGGGTACCGGGCCCTACCGGCTGGTCAAATGGCGCCGCAACTCCCGCATCGAATTCGAGCGCAACCCGAAATGGGCCGAGACCGGGCGCATGGATCCTTATCCGTCTTCCGGCTCGCCGGAGCAGGAGGCGGCCGGACTGCTCAGGGATGCCGGGCGGCCGGTTCCCTTCATCGACCGCATCGTGCAGTACGTCATCGACGACAGCACGACGGCCTGGATGATGTTCCTGTCGGGCCAGATCGATGTTTCCGCCATTACGCGCGACAACTGGAACGCGGTGGTAACCGGCGACCGCAACCTCAACAAGGCTCTCGCGGAGCGGAACATCACGCTGGTGTCGGCCCCCACGATGGACCTCTTCTACCTCGGCTTCAACTGGGAGGATCCGGTCGTTGGGGGGAGCCGCGATCCGGAGCAGGCCCTGCGCAACCGCAAGCTGCGCCAGGCCCTGAGCTGCGCCTACGATTTCGACCAGATGAACATTTTCATGAACCACCGGCTCTTCCCGCTCGGTGGTCCCATTCCTTCCCCTCTCGCCGGATGCCTGTCCAAACCTTCCCCCTATGCCTTCAATATCGAAAAGGCGAGGCGCCTGCTGGTCGAGGCGGGTTATCCGGAAGGCATCGACCGATCTACCGGCCGCCGCTTGGAACTGACCATGGAACTGGGGAGTGCGGACCCCAACACCCGCCAGCTGATGGAATTGCTGGCGGACATGTACCAGAAGATCGGCATCGTGCTGAGACCCTCCTACAACACGTGGCCCGCCTTCATCGAGAAGATGAACCGCCGCCAGGCGCAGATGTTCCAGCTGGGTTGGGTGGCCGACTACCCCGATGCCGAAAACTTCCTCCAGCTCTTCTACAGCCCGAACGCGTCGCCCGGCCCCAACCATGCAAACTATGCGAACCCGGAGATCGACCGCCTCTACGAGCAGGTGCGCACCATGCTCGATACGCCGGATCGGACCGCCCTCTATGAATCCATGGCCGGTATCATCGTCGAGGACTGCCCGTGGATCTTCATGTACCAGCCGATGGACTTCGGGCTGATCCACTCCTGGGTCGGAAACTACGAATCACACGCCTTTCCATACGGTATGGGCAGGTATCGGAAGGTCGACCCCGCGGTCCGCAAGGCCTGGTTCGAATCCTACGGCGACCGCAAGCTCGGCATGGGGGGAGGCGGGTAGGCCATGCTGAAATACATCGCCAAACGACTTTTCCAGATGTTTCCGACAGTGGTCGGCGTGGTCTTGGTCACCTTCCTGCTTTTCAATGTGGTCGGCGGCGATCTTGCGGCAACCGCCCTTGGCAAGAACGTCTCCCTGCAGATGATGGAGGACTTCGATGCCCAGCGGGGGCTGGACAAGCCGCTCTTCTTCGGCTACCGGGCCGGGACGCGCGCCTTCGAGGACCTGGATGCGTCGGTGGGCAGGGGACGGTGGCAGGCGTGGAGCAATGCCACCCATTCCGCAGAAACCGGCACGGTAGCGATCGGCCCGCAGACGGAAATCCTCCTGCCGGCCTTCGCTCTGGACCCCGGCCGCGACTACGAATGGACCGTCGTCTACCGCGGCAAGGCCATCCTGGCCGGCGAGGCGCTGGATTCTGGGCGGTGGTCGCGGGCCAAGATCCGTTTCGGCGGCGGCCGCGATGTGTTCCTGCAGACCGGGGAGGAACCCTTCGAGCTGCGCCGTCTCTCGCTGCGCAAGGTGGTTGCCAACCCGTTCGATTCGCAACTGTCCTTCTATGTCCGCCAGCTGCTGCGTGGCGACCTGGGCACCTCGGAATATTTCAAGCAGCCGGTCGCCAGACTGCTGGCGGACGGCATCGTCCCTTCGCTGAAGCTGACGGTCCCGATCTTCTTCATCGGCATCGTGGTGTCGGTAAGCCTTTCGCTGGTCTGCGCCTTCTTCCGCGACACCTGGCTCGACCGCTTCTTCGTGGTTTTATCGGTGGCGCTGATGAGCATCAACTACCTCGTCTACATCGTGGCCGGCCAGTATCTCCTCTCCTACAAGCTGGGCTGGTTCCCGGTATGGGGCTACGAGTCGTGGCGCTTCCTCGTGCTCCCGGTGGCGATCGGCGTCGTGAGCGGCCTGGGCGCCAACCTGCGCTTCTACCGGACCATCATGCTCGATGAAATGTACAAGGACTACGTCCGCACGGCCTTTGCCAAGGGCGTCTCGAAGCCGCGCGTCCTCTTCGTCCATGTGCTCAAGAACGCCATGATCCCGATCATCACCAACGTCGTCATCGCCATCCCGTTCCTCTACACGGGCTCGCTGCTGCTCGAAAGCTTCTTCGGCGTGCCGGGCCTGGGCTATCTGGGCATCAACGCCATCCTCTCTTCCGATATCGACGTCGTCCGGGCCCTGGTGCTGATCGGGGCGCTGCTCTTCGTCGTCGCCAACCTGCTGACCGACCTCTGCTATGCCGCGGCCGACCCGCGCGTGAAACTGGGATAGACCATGGAGACCGAAAAGGGACAGAGCCTTTGGGGCGACGCCTGGCGGCGGTTGAAGAAGAACCGCCTGGCCATGGCCTGCCTCGGCATGGTGGTGTTCTTCACCCTGCTGGCCCTCTACGGGGAGGGGGTCCACCAGTATTGGAAGTGGAAGGATGCCACCCCCCCGTTCCAGCTGGCCGATCTTGGCAAGGCCTACACGGCTCCGGGACTCCACCACTGGATGGGTACGGACGGGCTGGGGCGGGACGTGATGTCGCGCCTGGTGCAGGGGGCGCGGATCGCCTACAAGGTGGGCATCGTTACCTCGCTCATCGCCATTCCCATCGGCGTCTTCTTCGGCTGCATCGCCGGCTATTTCGGCGGCCGGACCGACGACTTCGTGGTCTGGCTCTATTCCACCTTCGCCTCCATGCCTGGCCTGCTATTCATCCTCGCCATCGCCATGCTCGTAGGCAAGGGGTTGCTCGGCATCTACCTGGGCATCGGGCTGACCACCTGGGTGGGCCTGTGCCGCCTGGTGCGCGGAGAGGTGATCAAGCACAAGGAGCAGACCTATGTCCAGGCCGCGAAGGCGCTCGGGCTCGGGCCGGCGCGGATCATTTTCCTCCACATCCTGCCCAACATCATGCATGTGGTCATCGTAACCTTCACCCTCCGCTTCCCGGCGGCCGTCGGCACCGAGGTCTTCATGAGCTTCCTCGGCATCGGCGTGCAGGACGAACCCTCCTGGGGACTGATGATCAACAACGCCCGCATGCGCCTCTGGCAGGGCATGTGGTGGGAAATGACCTTCGTGACGCTGGCGGTATTCCTGCTGGTGCTGGCCTTCAACCTTCTCGGCGACGCCCTGCGCGACGCCCTCGACCCGCGGCTCAATGACTAGCAACGACAACATCCTGGCAGTGGAGGACCTCGGCGTGCATTTCGGTTCGGGGGACGGTCTCGTCAAGGCGGTGGACGAAGTCTCCTTCACCGTGCGCCGCGGCGAAACGGTCGCCCTCGTCGGCGAAAGCGGCAGCGGAAAGAGCATCAGCGCGCTGTCGTTGACGAAGCTGGCACCGCGCGCGGCCCGCTATGCCGGCGGCCGCATCCTCTTCGAAGGCCGCGACATGCTCGCACTGTCCGATGCGGAGCTGCGCCGGATCCGCGGCAGCCGCATCTCCTACATCTTCCAGGAGCCCATGGCCTCGCTCAATCCCGTCTTCACGATCCAGTGGCAGATCGAAGAGGCGATCAGGCTGCACCAGCGGGGCGTCGACCGGAAGCGGGAGGTCGCCCGCCTGCTGGGCCTGGTCCACCTGCCCGAACGGCTGGCCCGCGCCTATCCCCACGAGATGAGCGGGGGGCAACTGCAGCGCTGCATGATCGCCATGGCGCTGGCCTGTTCTCCCGACCTGCTGGTGGCCGACGAACCGACGACGGCCCTGGATGTGACCGTGCAACGCGAAATCCTCAACCTGCTGGCCGAGCTGGGCCGGAACGTGGGCCTCTCGATCCTGATGATTACCCACAACTTCGGCATCGTCGCCGATCTGGCCGACCGGGTCTACGTGATGCAGAAGGGGCGCATCGTCGAGGAGGGCGAAACCCGGCAGGTGCTCTACGATCCCCGAGCCGAATATACGCGGCAGCTGATGGCCGCCGTGCCGCGGCTCCATCCCCGTACGGAGGAGGAGCAATGATGGCGCCTTCCTCATCTCCGGCCGGCGGCGGGACCCTGCTCGCGATCGAGCAGCTCAATGTCGTCTACGGCAAGGGCCGGGGGCGGGTCCATGCCGTGAAGGATGTTTCGCTGTCCATTGCGCCCGGGGAAATCGTGGGCCTGGTGGGAGAAAGCGGATGCGGCAAGAGCTCGCTGGGGAAGGCCATCGTCCGGCTGGTCGATCCCTCCTCGGGGAGCTTGCGCTACAAGGACAGCAATGTTGCGCTGCTGGCCGGCGCGGAACTGAAGCGCTATCGGCAGGAAGTGCAGATGGTCTTTCAGGATCCATATGGTTCGCTCAATCCGCGCATGAAGGTGGGCAATGCCATCATCGACGTCCTTTCCGTGCATCGCATCGGCCGCGACCGGAACGAGCGCAGGGAGAAGGTGGTTGAGCTCTTCGAGTCGGTCGGCCTCGATCCGCGCTGGGCCTGGCGCTATCCCCACGAATTCAGCGGCGGCCAGCGCCAGCGCATCTGCATTGCGCGCGCCCTGTCCCTCGATCCCGACCTGCTGGTGGCCGACGAACCGGTCTCGGCCCTCGACGTCTCGGTGCAGGCGGGCATCCTGAAGTTGCTGCGTTCGCTGCGCGAAACGCGCAACCTGGCTTTCCTTTTCGTCAGCCACGACCTGGCCGTCGTGCGGAACCTGTGCGACCGCGTCGCGGTGATGTACAACGGGGAGATCGTCGAGTCGGGGCCCGTGGCCGAAGTCATCGACCGGCCGCTGCATCCCTACACCCGCAAGCTGCTAGACGCCGTCCCCTCGTTCTGAGACCGTTGATTCGAGCGCGGCCAGCGCCATCGAGGCGGCTTTGCGCTCGGCTTCCCGCTTGCTTCCCGCGGAGGCCTGCCAGCTGCTGCCGCAGGCGTAGACCTGGACGGTAAAGGTGCGGTCGTGCTCTGGTCCGGCCGTGTCGATGGTATCATAGGCGGGGATGCCGCATCCCTGCTTCTGGGCGAATTCCTGCAGTTCGCCCTTGGGATTGCCCTCCTCGTCCAGCGTGCGCAGGTCGTCGAGCTCGGGCAGGAAGACCATCCTGAAGATGCGGTGCACGGCCCGGGCGCCGCCATCGAGCCAGGCGGCGCCGATGATCGCCTCGACGGCATCGGCGATGTTCGAGGCGCGTTCGGCGCCGCCGCTCTTCTCCTCGCCGCGACCCAGCCGCAGGCAGGCCCCGAGTCCGATGGCCCGGCCGACCTGGGCGAGCTTGCGGTCCTGGGTCAGGCGGCTGCGCAGCTTGGAAAGGTCCCCTTCGCGCGCGTCGGGGCTGGTGCCGAAGAGGTGCTCGGCGGCGATTAGGCCGAGCACGGCGTCGCCAAGGTATTCAAGCCGCTGGTTGTCGTCCTCCACGCCGGGGTTTTCGTAGCGGAAGGAGCGATGCGTGAGGGCGAGCTCGAGGAGGGCCTTCTTCTTGAAGCGGTAGCCGATGGCCTTTTCGAGTTGGCGATAGGGATTCTTCATCAGAACGGCGCGGCGGTTCCGATCTTGGTGTTGATGGCGGCTTCGGCGATGGAGCGGCCGTCGACCAGCTTGGGCGAGAGGCGGGGGCGCCAGTGGCGCCGGCGGCTCTTGAAGAGGAACTGGTGTCCCGGAAGGAATTCCAGGGTGGAGAGGATCCAAGAGAGCGGGTAGAAGGCGCCGGCCAAGGCGTGGAGCCTCCGGTAGCGGTAGAGCATCTCCTGGCCGGTGTTCGGACGGATGAGCCAGTAGCGCTCCCCGGCGATGCTCTTCTGGGCGAATTCACCCACGGCCGACGCGGCTTCGAGCAGGCTGTTGGAATAGACGATCGTCTCCGGTACGTCGAAGCCGTCCTTGAGGATGTTGAAGAGCTCGGTCACCTTGTAGCCGTTGCGCTTTGCGCCCAGCGCGACCGGCGAGACGCCAAGGATGCGCTGGAGCAGGGCCACCAGGCTGAAAGGTATGCGCCGCCGTTCGCTCACAACCACCCAGCCGTCGTTCTTCAGCACGCGGTGGCACTCGCGGATGAAGCCGTAGTCGTCGGCGAACCCTTTGAGGGCGTCGATGATCACGACCAGGTTGAAGCCCTGGTCTTCGAATGGCAGCTTGCCGTTTTCGATGAAGGAGACCTTCTCGGGGACGTAGCTGGCCACCGACTCCGCGGCGGTTTCGCTGGCCACGACGGTCTTCCAACTGCCGCCGAGCTCGCGCAGGCCAGCGCTGAGGAAGCCGTCGCCGGAGCTGATTTCGAGGCAGTGCAGGTTGGAGGTTTTGCCGACCAGTTCCCTGATGCGATCCAGCTTGCGCCGGCGGCGGATCGAGCGGGCAAAGAGTTTTTCCTGCCACAGCCGGATTTCCGTATCCAGATTGTCGTCCATGTTCCTCATCGCGAATTGGCGGCAATATAGGTGCGCCCATTGGGGGTTTAAAGCCTATTCCTGCTGGAAATGAGCGGCCTTAAAAGGGGGGCGGGGGAAGGCTTAATCCACCCTGCGCCCCCGGGCGCCATCCGCCGATGCCTGGCCGACCAATACCTTGACGATCTGTTTCCTCATGGGGAGATCCGTAGGGAACGTGATGGGGATGTAGTGCCGGGAATAGCCGGTTGCACTTCCCTCCTTGTCCTGTTCCACCAGCACCTCCTCCTCGCGCCCGATGAACTTCCGGTGGTATTCGGCCGACAGCTCGTCGCCCAGCTCCCGCAGGCGTTCGGCACGCCGGGCGGCGACGGTCCCGTTGACCTTCCGGGGCATGCGGGCGGCGATGGTTCCGGGCCGGGGGGAAAAGGTGAAGGTATGCATCCTGGAAAAGCCGATCTCCCTGCAGAATGCGAAGGTTTCCTCGAAATAGGCCTCCTTCTCGCCGGGGAAGCCCACGATGATATCGGTTGTAAAGGCCGGCATGTCGAGGTAGGTGCGCGCCCGTTCCACTGCCGACAGGTAGTCGCGGGTGGTGTAGCCGCGACGCATGGCGGCCAGCACGGCGTCCGATCCCGACTGCAGGGAGAGGTGCAGGTGGGGCATGACCTTTCCCGACGAGGCCCAGACCTCCAGCAGTTCGTCGGTCAATTCCCCGGGATGGAGGCTGGAGAGGCGGATGCGCCCGATGCCCGGAACCTCGATCAACCGCTCCAGCAAACGGGCCAGCGACGAACCGTTGCCGCGCCCGTAAAGCCCCACGCTGACGCCTGTGACGACGATTTCGGCATAGCCTGCCGCAGCGAGCGACGCGGCTTCGGCAACGGCCGCTGCGATGGGTTTGTCGCGTGGCTCCTTCCTAAGCTGGGGTACGATGCAGAAGGAACAGCCGATGTCGCAGCCGTCCTGCACCTTGAGGAAGGCGCGGGTATGGTCCCCGTAGCCGGCGATGGCGAAGGCGTCCGTCTCGATGCCACCAGCCAGTGGCTGTTCCGGTTCAAGGAATCCATCCAACGCCTCCGCCAGCCGCCGAAGCCAGTCTGCTCCGGCTGGAACGCGGCAGACCGGCTCCTGGTCCACCTGGGTCAGTTCCTCGTTGGCGGCGCATCCGGTCACGAAGACGCGGGCGAGGGGATTGTCGCGCTGTACCCGGCGGATGGCCTGTCGCGACTTGAGTCCGGCCGCCGCGGTAACGCCGCAGGTATGGACCACCACCAGGTCGGCCAGTTCCGCACCGGGTGCCGCGGCCAAGCCGTAGCGCTCCATCAACTCCTCGATCTGCCGGGCGTCGTACTGGTTCACCTTGCAGCCGAGGACCTGGACGAAATAGTGCTTGGGTGGGACGGTCTGCATAGGCTGGGCTTCTTACGGATCGATTGCGCCAAGCGCAAGCCAAAGCACGGATTGTTTGGATTGGATGCAAAGAAGCGGGAATGCGGCTTCAGCAGCAATGTGAACTTGCCAGTCCATGCCGAAACACGTAAAAGGAAACCTTATTCATCGCATTTGTGCTTACGAGGTGTAGGGAGAGGGGATGCTCGCAAAAAAGGCCATGGTTCTCGCCGTCCTGCTGGGTCTGTTGATCGGCACCGGCGCATATACTTTCCGGTACGCGGAAGGATTCTCCTATTTCAGTGCGGATCCCAAGGCCTGCGTCAACTGCCACATCATGACGGCGCAATACGATTCATGGCAGAAGTCCAGCCACCATGCCGCGGCCACCTGCGTGGATTGCCATCTGCCCCACGCCTTTTTCGCCAAGTACATGGCCAAGGCGGAGAACGGCTACCACCACTCCAAGGGATTCACGCTGCAGGATTTCCATGAGCCGATTTTCATCAAGGGCAAGAACCGCCGGATCCTCCAACACAACTGCGTCGAGTGCCATGCCGACATGGTGCACGAGCTGTTCCGGAGGGATGTGACCAATCTGGACGCGGTCAGCTGCGTCCATTGCCACGCCTCGGTGGGGCATGGATCCCTGCCGACGAGCATCGGCGGTGCGGATTTGGGAGAGGAAAGGGAAAGGAAGAATCATGAATAGGTTAACCGGGAAATCGGGTGGCGCCGTCGTATTTGCTGCCGTTGTCGTGGTGGTTGCCCTGGCCGCGGTGGGCGTAACGGCCCTGCTCGTCAACATCAACGAGCGCAAGAACGAGGAGCGCGACCGGTATGTACGGCTCGTCGAGGTGACGGAAGACACCACCGATCCGGCGGTCTGGGGGAAGAACTGGCCCAAGCAGTACGACTCCTACAAGCGCACTGCGCTGGCCACGCGTACCCGCTTCGGCGGCCATGGCGGGTCGGAAGCCCTGCCGGAAGAGAAGATCGAACGCGATCCCTGGCTGAAGCGCATGTTCCTTGGATATGCCTTTTCCATTGACTATCGCGATCGCCGCGGCCATGCCTACATGTTGCAGGACCAGGAGCAGACCCAGCGCCAGACCAAGCCGCAGTCCGGATCCTGCATGCACTGCCACGCCTCCATCATGCCTGTCTATCGGGAACTGGGCGGGGGCGACGCCCTGGCCGGCATGAACAAGACGCATGCCATGCCCTACGCGGAGCTCAACAAGCTGGTGCATGACATGGGCCACGCCCATTCCGTCTCCTGCGTCGATTGCCACGAGCCCGACAGCATGCGGCTGCGCGTTACCCGTCCCGCCTTCAAGGTCGGTATGCAGAGGCTGGCCGCATCGGACGCCCCCGTGCCGGCCATTCCTTCCATCGGCATCTGGCGCCAGGGCCCGCGCAGCGAACCCTACGATCCCAATGTCGATGCCACGCGCAACGAAATGCGTTCGTTCGTATGCGGCCAGTGCCATGTGGAATACTACTGCTCCAGCGCCATGCCGCTGACCTTCCCCTGGGGCAACGGGCTCAAGATGGACGATCTCGAAAAGTACTGGAACGACACAAAGCTGCCGGACGGTTCGCGCTTCTACGACTACAAGCACAAGGAGTCGGGCGCCGAAATCCTCAAGGCCCAGCACCCGGAATTCGAACTCTGGAACCAGGGCATCCATGCCCGTAGCGGGGTTTCCTGCGCCGACTGCCACATGCCCTACCAGCGCGACGGCGCCAGCAAGGTGTCCGACCACTGGGTCCGCAGTCCGCTCCTCAATGTCAACCGGGCCTGCCAGACCTGCCACCACATGCCGGAAGGGGAGATTCTGGCGCGCGTCGACGCCATCCAGCAGAAGAACTTCGACCTGTTGCAGCGCGGCGGGGCCGCCCTCATGGACCTGCTGGACGCCGTGCAGGCCGCCCAGGCCGCAGGGGCAACGCCGGAGCAGTTGAAGCCCGCCCTGGAACTGCAGCGCAAGGCGCAGTGGCGGCTCGACTACATCGCCGCCGAAAACTCCATGGGCTTCCACGCGCCGCAGGAGGCGGCGCGCATCCTGGCCGAAGCGGCCGACTACGCCCGCCAGGGACAGATCGAAGCGATGAAGCTGGCCAGGTAGCGCAGGGGCTGTCGATTGCAGGGGGCGTCCGCGAAAACGGGCGCCCCTTTTGCGTTTTGCAAGATGCATCTCGACGAATGCGGCCCGGTCTGGAACAGTGGCTGTTTCAAAGGAGATTGCATGAACCAGGAAGATGTACTCAAGTTGTTCGAGGAGACGGGGGCCCTGCTTAATGGCCATTTCGAGCTGCGGTCGGGGTTGCATAGCAACCGGTTTTTCCAGTGCGCCCTGCTGCTGCAATATCCGCGCATCGCCGGGCAGCTCTGCGAGGCCCTGGTCGAGAAGATGAAGAAGGAGCTCGCCGACCTTGAAGTGGATACGGTCATTGCGCCCGCCATGGGGGGAATAACCATCGGCCACGACGTTGCGCGGGCGCTGGGGGTCCGTTTCATCTTCGTGGAGAAGGAGAACAACCAGCTGAAGCTGAGGCGGTTCCAGATCCGCCCTGGGGAGCGCTTCGTGGTGGCGGAAGACGTGGTGACGCGGGGGGGGCGGGTGCAGGAGACGATCGACATCGTCCAGGCCCACAAAGGCGAGGTCAAGGCGATCGGCATCCTGGTCAACCGGAGCGGGGGAAAGGCCGGGTTCTCCGTCCCCCTGGTGAGCCTGCTCGATATCGAACCGGTCACCTACGATCCCGCCGACTGCCCGCTCTGCCGCGAGGGGCTGGAACTGGTCCATCCGGGGAGCAAATAGTGGATGCATCGCTTTGACTTGGGGGGTATGAAGGGGTAGTTTACGCGCTTTATTTGACATATGAATGGAGGTTGCCGTGCCGCATCCGTTGGAACCGATCGTTGCGTTGCAGAAAAAGGATCGTAAACTCTTGAAAATCATGCGGGAGCTTCGCGATATCCCGCAACGGAAGAGCGACATCGAGGCCCAGCTGGGCAGTGCCAGGCAGAAACTGGCTACCGCGCTGGACAGCCGGAAGCACACGGAAGCGCAGCTCAAGGATATCGAACTGGAGATCGAGTCGCTCAAGGAAAGGATCGTCAAGTACAAGCAGCAGCAGATGGAGGCCAAGACCAACGACCAGTACCGGGCCTTCGTCAAGGAGATCGGCGTCGTCGAGGGCGATATCAGGAAGCAGGAGGACCGTGAACTGCTGCTCATGGAGGAGCTGGAAAGGGGCAAGGGGATCGTGGCCGAATGCGAGGAGCGGCTCGACACCGAGAAGGCGGGCATTGCCGACGAACTGGCCGAACTCGACGCCCGGTCCACCGAGCTGGAAGAACAGCTCGAGCGCCTCAAGCAGGACCGCATGCGCGCCGCCGAACTTTGCGACAAGCCGCTGCTCCAGAAATACACCCGCATCATGAACAACAAGCGCGACTTCGGCGTGG
Source organism: Kiritimatiellales bacterium (assembly GCA_003246265.1). Classification (GTDB taxonomy): domain Bacteria; phylum Verrucomicrobiota; class Kiritimatiellia; order Kiritimatiellales; family Pontiellaceae; genus Pontiella. The sequence goes on from QKAU01000002.1 coordinate 134,719, forward strand.
TGCTGGTGGAGGCGGGCGGATATTGCGGCGGATGCCACATGAAGCTCCCTCCGCAGGTGATCCACGACGCGCGCAATCCGACCAAGATTGTCGGCTGCAACTTCTGCGGCCGGATTGTCTACAATCCGGAGCCGTAGCGGCAGAACCCATTTAAGCAGGCAGGGTGTACCGGTCGCTTCCGCTTCGGCGGAAAGAGGAAAGTCCGGACTCCGCAGGGCAGGACGTCCCGTGGTCAACGCGGGAACCCCTGTGCGATATCGCAGGGGATGGAAAGTGCCACAGAAAGCAAACCGCCCCGCTTCGGCGGGGTAAGGGTGAAAGGGTGGGGCAAGAGCCCACCGCCCCGAGGGCAACCGAGGGGGCAGGGTAAACCCCGTCCGGAGCAAGATCAAATAGGGAACCGAGGGGCGGCCCGTCCCGCAGGGGTTCCGGGTTGATCGCATAGATAAATGACCGGCCCCGCGAGGGGAACAGAATCCGGCTTACCGCCCTGCCTGCCCTTTTTTACCGCCGCACGAAACCGTTGCGGTCGGTCCAGTTCAGGTTCCCTCAGGGAGCCTGCCTTCGCGGATAACCTGGAAGGCCAGGTGCTCCAGCTCCTTGCTGCTGCCCAGCTCGAGCTTGTTCTTGATGTTGATGCGGTGGGTGTCGACGGTGTTGCGGCTGATTTTGAGCTTCTTTCCTATGCTGACCGTATCAAGCCCTTCGCCCAGCAGTTTGAAGATGTCCATTTCGCGGTTGGAAAGCGTGTCCATCGCGGTATGCGGCATCCCGCTGCCGCGTCCGTTGCGCGCATTTTCGATCTTCTTGATGACGGGCGCTTCAAAATAGAGCCGGCCATCGAGCACGGTGCGGATGGCCAGCTTGAGCTCTTCGCCCGGTGCGGTCTTCATGACATAGCCGGAGGCTCCGGCCATGGCGGTCCGGGAGGCGAAGAGCTTTTCCTCGGACATCGTGTAGACAAGGATGTGCAGATGCGGATAGCGGGAGTGGACCTTCTGGATCAGATAGGTCCCGTCGGAATCGCACAGCGAAAGATCGATGATGGCAATGTCCGGAAGCTCCTCCGCCAGCAGTTCGAGCGCCTGCGTGGCCGACCGGGCCGAGGCGCTGATGCGCAGGTCGGGCTCGGCATTCAGCAGTATCTTCAGCCCATCGTGGATGATGGGATGGTCGTCGATGACCATGATGGAACGTTTCTTGGTTTTGGTCCTGCCCATATGAGCACCGTACCGATGTTGCGGAATAACTAGTCGATTATCGCTTGGAAGGGAAGGCCTTTCTTTGACATAAAATTGTATGTATAAGAACTTTGTTACCTGTTTTTTTCCGGGGACCGGGGCAACATGCCCTTGGCGAGGACCGCGACCAGAAGCAGCGCCCATGCCGTATCCACGGCTCCTCCATGTTCCGCGCAGTGGCAAATCTGCTCCGTCATGCCCAGTCCGGGGCCGATGAGGTCGACCACATACCCGGCGATCAGCGCACAGGCCGCGAGCACGGCCAGGAACACAGCCAGTTGCCGACGCCCTATGATCTGCCACAGGGTGGTCAGGGTCGCGGCGTTCGTTGCGGGTCCGGTAATGAGGAATACCATGGCCGCGCCGGGCGAGATGCCGGCCTTGATGAACGCCAGGGCGAGCGGGACCGACGCGGACGAGCAGACGTAGAGCGGGATTCCGATCAGCAGCATGAGGAGCATCGACCACGGGGAACTGCCAAGGTGGCCGGTAAAATAGTTGTCGGGTACCAGGGCGCTGATGAGTCCGGAGAGGACGATGCCTAGCACGACGGCGCGGGCGATATCGCGCGGCAGCGTAAGGAATCCGTAGGAGAGCATGCGCTGCAGGGCGGGCCGCTGGGCCGGTTGGCGGCACTCGGCTTCGCACGGCGCACCTTCCACCTCCTCGGGCGGGGAAACGGCGGCAACGGCGCAGCCGCACGCGATGCCGGAGAGGAAGGCCGCCAATGCCCGCAGCAGGGCGAAGACCCCTCCCAGCAGGGCGTAGGTGATCATGAGGCTGTCGACCCCGGTCTGCGGTGTGGAGGCGAGGAACGAGGCGGTGGCGCCGCGGCTTGCGCCATGCTGCCGCAGAGACGCGGCGAGCGGGATGACCCCGCAGGAGCAGATGGGCATGGGCACGCCCACCAGGGCCGCCTTGACCGCGCCAAGCCATCCCTTCCCGCCCAGATGCCGACGGACGAACTCCTTCGACAGGAGCACCGACAGGACGCCGGCCATCAGGAAGCCGAAGAGGAGGTAGGGAGCCATCGCCAGCGTCACCTCCCAGATCTCCAAGGCGGCATGTTGCAGGAACCGGTTCATGATCCACCCCCTTGGAGCTCTTCGCCGGGGAGAGGTTCAACCGGAAGCCACTCCAATACGCGCCGGATGGCCTGGTCGAAGAATGCCCAGTCGTGGGCCCCGGGATATTCCTCGTAGGTAGTGTCCAGCCCGGCCGCCGAGGCGGCATCGCGAAACGCGGATGAATCCCGGTAGAGATAGTCTTCCGTGCCCACGCAAAGGTAGAGGCGCGTTCCCGGCAGTCTGGGCCGGGAGCGCAGTTGGGCGATGAGATCGAATCGGGAACCGGGGACGGCGCCGATATCGCCGAAGACCGCCTCGAACGCCCGGTTGCGGATTTCGTCCCACTCGTCGTGGATGTGCGCGGCGAGGTCGAGCGACCCCGAGATGGACGCCACGGCCGAAAACCGGCCGGGCCGGGAGAGCGCCAGCTTCATCGCGCCATAGCCGCCCATGGAAATGCCGGCGACAAAGGTGCGGGCCGGATCGCCGGCCACGTTGAACCAACGCCCGACGAGCGCGGGAAGCTCCTCGTTGATGAAGCCCCAGTAGTCGGAGCCATGCGCCATGTCGCAGTAGAAGCTCTTGTAGGCGTCGGGCATGACGACGGCCAGGTTGTAATCCTGCGCGTACCGCTCGATGGAGGTGCGTCGGCACCATATGGTGTGGTCGTCCGTCAGTCCATGCAGGAGGTAGAGGACGGCGGGCGGTTCTTGCCAAGCCTGGGCATGTTCGGGCAGGATGACGTTCATGCCCAGCGAAAGGCCGAGCGTCTGGGAATCGAATCGGGTTTCTAGCAAGGCCATGCGTCGGTCTCCGGGGCTTGTCGCCAAGGTCAGTCCCTGCAGTAAAACGGATGGAATCGGCTCTTTCCAAACATATTTGTTTTTTAGTACGTTGCGCAACGAGGATTTATGTACCGGATTACCAGAAAGCTGTTTCTTTCCCAGATTGTTTTGCTGGCGGGCTGCCGGTCGAAAACCGTGGAAGCCCAGCCCTCCTCAGAAGGGCCGGTCTCCATGGCCTATCTTGCCCGCCTCTACTCCATGCGCATGACGACGGAGGGCAAGAAAGTGGTTCTGCGCAACAAGTGGAACAGCATCGAGATCGAAACGGACAGCCGCCGCGCATGGGTCAACGGCACCATGATCTGGCTCCACCACCCGTGCCGGAAGGATGGCCGGGGCTGGGTGATCCAGGAGGTCGACTTCAAGAAGGGCATCGATCCGATCCTGCGCTCGTACGCCTATCTCGCCGGCCGGATGCCCCGGCTGGTGGTGCTCGATCCCGGCCATGGGGGATCGGACACCGGCGCCATCGGACCCAGCAAGCTCTATGAGAAGAACGTGGTGCTCGACATTTCCCGCCGCGTGCAGGCGCATCTTGAAAGCCAGAAGATCGCGGTTCGCACCACGCGTTCGGGCGACAGCTTCCCCTCGCTGCAGCAGCGTTCCGACTATGCCTACAAGGTTTCCGCCGACCTCTTCATCAGCATCCATGCGGATGGGGCGGGGGATCCCTCGGCCAGCGGCGTCGAAACCTTCATCACCACCGCCGCCGGATGCGATTCAAGCAACCACTACGGCCAGTCCGGCGACAAGACCGAGCAGCGCAACAACCAGTACGATGCCGCCAACGCCGTCCTCGGGTTTTCGATCCAGAGCAATCTTCTCAGGAATGCCAAGCGGAGCGACCGCGGCCTTCGCCGTGCGCGCTTCTCGGTCATCAAGAACGCACCCTGCCCGGCGGCGCTTGTCGAATGCGGATTCGTCACCAATCCCGCCGAGGAATCGCTGCTCAACAGCGCGGACTACCGGGAGGCCGTGGCCCGAGGCATCTCCAACGGCATCATCGGCTACCTGACGATGGTCAAGCGTACGCGGCGCTGAAGCGAGGTTTCGCCCGAATTGGGTTGAATGCCGCGCCGTATCGGGTAGGTTCCCCCTGTTCGCTAGGGGAGTCCGCCCACGGACTGAGATTCCAACCCTTGGAACCTGTGCGGGTCATGCCGCGAAGGGAAGCGACTTGTTCCTCTCCGTGCCCCCCATTGCGAACGGCAAAACGCAAGGGGCATTGCTGTCATGAGTGGTTACGGAATACATTTCCCGCGTTCGTGCAAGGTCTACGCCGAAGGGTCGCGCCCCGATATCCGCGTCCCGTTCCGCGAAATCGCACTGCACGGCGACAACCCGCCGCTGCGGCTCTACGACACAAGCGGCCCCTATGCCGATCCCGGTTTCGAACCCGATCCCCGCAAGGGCCTCCCGGCCATGCGCGGCGGATGGATCGCCGAGCGGGGCGACGTGGAGGAGCATGCCTCTGGCGTGGCCATTCTGACCAATCCGGAGAAGGCGTTCCACGGGCTGGAGCGCGCACCGCTGCGCGCGAAGTCCGGCCATGCGCCCACCCAGATCGCCTATGCCCGACGCGGTGTCGTCACGCCCGAGATGGAGTTCGTCGCCCTCCGCGAACAGGTCGATCCCGCTTTCGTGCGCGACGAGGTGGCCGCCGGCCGCGCCGTCATTCCGCTCAACATAAACCACCCCGAGGCCGAACCGATGGTCATCGGGCGGAAGTTCCGTACCAAGATCAACGCCAACATCGGCAACTCCGCGCTCGGCTCCTCCATCGAGGAGGAGGTGGAGAAGATGCGCTGGGCGATCCTCTGGGGATCCGATACCGTGATGGACCTTTCGACCGGTGCCGACATCCACGACACGCGCGAATGGATCGTGCGCAATGCGCCGGTCCCGATCGGCACCGTCCCGCTCTACCAGGCGCTCAAGAAGATCGACGACGACGCCCGCGGACTCTGCTGGGAGCTCTACCGCGACACCCTGGTCGAGCAGGCGGAGCAGGGAATCGACTACTTCACCATCCATGCCGGCGTGCTGCGCAAGGACCTTGCGGCCGCACGGCAGCGCAAGCTCGGCATCGTCAGCCGCGGCGGATCGATCATGGCCAAGTGGATGATCGACAACCATGCCGAAAACTTCCTCTACACCCGGTTCCGCGAAATCTGCGAAATCATGCGCGCCTACGACATAACCTTCTCGCTGGGCGACGGCCTTCGTCCCGGATGCATCGCCGATGCCAACGATGCCGCGCAGCTCGGCGAGCTCAAGACCCTGGGCGAGCTGGCGAAAGTCGCATGGGAGATGGATTGCCAGGTGATGATCGAAGGGCCGGGCCACGTGCCGCTCGACTTGATCCGCGAAAACATGGAGTTGCAGCTGCGCGACTGCTTCGAAGCGCCCTTCTACACCCTCGGGCCGCTGGTCACCGACTGCGCGGCGGGCTACGACCACGTCAACTCCGCCATCGGAGGCGCCGTGATCGGTTGGTACGGAACCTCCATGCTCTGCTATGTCACCCCCAAGGAGCATCTGGGTCTGCCCAACCGCGAGGATGTCAAGGAAGGGGTCATTGTGCACAAGATCGCGGCGCATGCCGCCGACCTGGCCAAGCGGGTGCCGGGAGCCATGGACCGCGACGAAGCAATGCGCAAGGCGCGCGGCGAGTTCCGGTGGGAGGACCAGTACAACCTGTCGTTCGACCCCCTGCGTGCCCGGGAGTTCCGCCGCGCGTCGCTGCCGCCCGCTGAACGGGACCAGGTCGACCAGCACTATTGCTCCATGTGTGGCGAACGCTACTGTTCCATGCGCATCTCCGAAGAGCTTCGCAATACGTAGCTCATCGCCTGGTCAGGCTTGTCAAGGTGATCATGGGCATGCCCAGGAAACGGGATCGGCCCTGCCCCCGTCCATGATGAAGAGCCCGTTGTGCTCGGGAAATAAGAAGATGGTCGGGGCGGAGGGATTCGAACCCCCGACCTATTGCTCCCAAAGCAACCGCGCTACCAGACTGCGCTACGCCCCGATCGGTGGTGGAAAGGGCGTGGAATATCGGGGATTGCCCCAGTCATGGCAACCCTATTCTAGACCGAAAGCAGCTCCTGCACGTCGTTCCAGCTCAGCGCCTGGCCGAAGTCCGCATCCTTTTCCAGCGTGGCATCGATGACCCGCTGCTTACGCTGCTGCATCTGGAGCACCTTCTCCTCGACCGTGCCCCGGGTGATGAGCTTGACGCTGTAGACGGTGTTCTTCTGGCCGATGCGGTGGGCGCGGTCGGTGGCCTGGTTTTCCACGGCGGGGTTCCACCACGGATCGAAGTGGATGACCATGTCGGCGCCGGTCAGGTTGAGTCCACTGCCGCCCGCCTTCAGGCTGATCAGAAAGAGGGGGATGGATCGGTCGGCGTTGAACTGGCGTACGCGTTCCTGCCGGTCGGTGGTGGAGCCGTCGAGATAGCAGTAGCGCAGATCGCGCTCCTCGAGCTCGCGGCGGATGATGGCGAGCATGGAGGTGAACTGGCTGAAGACCAGGATGCGGTGTCCCGCATCGAGCGCCTCGTCCACCAGTTCGAAGAAGAGGTCCATCTTGGCGGAGGGGAATCCGCTCGCGAGGCCGGGCAGCTTCAGCAGGTCGAGATGGCAGCAGGTCTGCCGCAGCTGGAGCAGGATCTTGAGCACCTCCATGCGCGACTTGTTGAAGCCCTGGGCATCGACGAGGTCGGAAATCCTGCGCCTTGCGCTTTCAGCCAGCTGGCGGTAGACCTTCGCCTGGTCGCCGCTGAGGGCACAGTGGGCGACGCGTTCGATCTTCTCCGGCAGATCCTTGGCCACCTCCTTCTTCAGGCGGCGGAGTAGGAAGGGATGGAGCTTGCGGCGCAGGCGGGACTGGGCCAGCTCGCCGTCGGGGCCGCCGTTCTGGATCGGCAGTTCATACCGCTCGCGGAAGGCCTGGTGGTGGCCGAGATAGCCCGGGAGCAGGAAATCCATGATCGACCACAGATCGGCCACGCTGTTCTCGATGGGCGTGCCCGTCAGTACCAGCCGGTTGACGGCATCGATCTTCTTCACGGCCGCGGCGTTTTGGGTGGCGCGGTTCTTGATGTGCTGGGCTTCGTCGAGCACCAGCGCGGAAAAGGTATGGTCCATGTACTGGTCGAGGTCGCGGCGGATCAGGGCGTAGGAGGTGATGACCAGGTCCATCTGGGCCAACTCCTCCCAGTTTTCGTGCCGTCCCGATCCCTGCATGGCCTGGACGCGGAGGCGGGGCACGAAGCGCGCCGCCTCCTCCGCCCAATTCTCCACCAGGCTGGTGGGGCATATGATCAGCGAGGGGCGGCCCTGGGCCTCCGGGTTCTCGCGCTGCAGCGAAAGCCAGGCAAGGGTCTGGAGCGTCTTGCCAAGGCCCATCTCGTCGGCCAGGATGCCGCCCAGGCGCGAGCGTTCGAGGAAGCGCAGCCAGTAGACGCCGCCTTTCTGGTAGTCGCGCAACGTACCTTCGAGGGCCTCGTCGAGCGGAACCGGCTCGATGCGGGCATCGCGGTTCTGGGCCAGGGCGCGATCCATCCATTGGGGGGCGGCTTCCACATCGACGCCGTCGAGGGCGTGGAGCGACGCCTGTACATAGGCCGCATGGATGTCGGCCATGCGGAAGGTGCCTGCCCGTTCACCGGCACCCGTCGCGCAGTCGCGGAACACGTCGCGGGCGGTTTCGATGGCATCCGTGTCCAGCAGGACGATGCGCCCCTTTTTTTCGACGAAGGCATCGCCCATGTTGATGGCGCGCTGGATGTCGGCTTCGTCGAGGCTCGAGCCGCCCTGGGTCTCGAAGTGGTAGCCGACCTCGAAGAAACCGCCGCCTGCCGAGGGATTGATCTGCACCACCGGGATGGTCGTCTCCGCCTGCTCCATGAAGGCGGAGACCATGCCGTTGAGCTCGATGCGCCAGCCCATGCGCCGCAGCCGCGGCATGGCCGCGCCGAGGAAGTTCAGCACCTCGCGGCTGCCCCGTACCGGTGCCAGCAGGTCGCCGCGCCGACCCCGGAACCCGAAGCGGGCGAGAGCTTCCAGCGCCTCCTGTTCGGCCGGCGGGTTGCGTATCTGGAAATCGAGCAGATCGTCGGGGGAGGGGATGGAGAAGTGGCCGGCGGCCTCCTCCCGCCCGGCCACCAGCTGGACGGAACCGTAGCTCGCATGGAGGGTGGCGGACAGGTGGGTCTGCGTGCCGTCCACCACCAGGAGGAAACGGGGCGCGGCCGGACTGAGCGAAAGCATCTCCGGCGTGACGCCGCATTGCACATCCATCATATTTTCGAGCATCGGCAGCTCGTTCCTCATGAAGGCCGGAATGGCGTCGCGAGGAATGCGCACGGGCCCGTCGTAGAGGGGGCGCAACGGGCCGGGCAGCACCTTGGCGAGCCGGCTGAAGACGCCCTCCTGCAGGATCCATCCCTTCCCCCCGGACACCACGCAGGAGAAATCGCCGCCCGTCGCGGTTCGCAGCGAAAGCACGAGCTCGCCCGTGGCGGCGTCCAGTTCCTGCCGGACCGAGGTTTCGACGATCGCCTGGTCGTCGACCTCCAGACCGCCTTCCACGCCACCTTCGTAGAGCGGTTTACCGCCGCACAGTTCAAGGATGTTGATGAAGTCCGACAGGGATGCGTCGAACTTTCCCCGCGCCGGACCTTCGCAGATGTCCTCGATCACGAAGAGAAGGTTTTCATCAGCCTCCGGAAGCGCAAGGGCGCGGTCCTTGGGGAATTCGTTGAGAGGGATGGCCTTGCCTTCCGCCTCGACGGAGCAGCGCACGGGCACCGTCTGCGCAGCGAGGTGTTCCCGCCAGCTCTGCTTGAGGGTGATGCGCAGCACGGCGGGGATGCCGGCCGGATCGCGGGTGTGGTAGGCCGACTCGTCGAATGCCGCCAGGCGCTCGGCACGCCGCTTCTCCTCCTCCATCTTGTCGACGCGATGGGGATCGGCGTATAGGCGGATGGCTTCCAGCCCGAGGGCCACCAGATGGATGCAGATCCTGCCCTCTTCGCGGTTTTCCCTGCAGGGGCAGTGGTTCTCGACCAGGCCGTCCGGGAGCAGCTCGAACCTGCTGCGCATGCCGCGGATCCCGATGGAGAGCTGGCCGGTCACGAACGGGGGGGCGTATTCAACCTTTTCGACCTTTCCCTTTTCGAAGAGGGCGGTACCTTCCTTGAACACCTGGTGGCCTGCCCAGTCCTTCAGGATCTTCTGTGTAAATGGTATGTGCATGCGATGGCTGGTATCCGTTGGAATCCCCTCCCTGCGGGAGCGGTCCGCCGATGGAGGAAGAGAACGGTTCTTCTAGCACAACCGCCGGGCGGGGGAAAGGACTCGTGCATGGAAGGTTGTTGACCCGGCAAGTTCCCTTGCCTCGGAGTCGCCGGAGGCTGTAGGCTGTGCCGAACAGTAGCTGGTCGACCGGCCAGTCGAGCAACGGAGGAAACCGATGGAGACGAACGTGGTGGATGGCGCGGAAGCCATCGTGGAGAACAGCCCGGCCTTGATGGAGAAGATCCAGGCCATGGTCATAGGCTACGGATTGAAGGCCCTGGGTGCGCTGGCCATCCTGCTGGCCGGGCTTTGGGTGGCCAGGGCGATCAAGAAACTGGTCGTGCGGCTGATGGAACGGAGCAAGGTCGATCCCACCCTCGTTGCATTCGTCTCCAGCCTGGCCCACATGGCGATGCAGGTGTTTGTCATCATCGCCGCGCTGGAAGCGCTCGATGTGAAGACCACGTCGTTCGTCGCCATCCTCGGCGCCGCCGGCCTGGCCATCGGTCTCGCGCTGCAGGGATCGCTCTCTAACTTCGCCGCCGGCGTGCTGATGATCATCTTCAAGCCGATCCGGGTGGGGGATGTCGTCGAGGCGGCCGGCGTACTGGGGACCGTGCGGGAGATCGGCATCTTCACCACCGTCATCGACACGCTCGACAACCGGAAGGCGATCGTCCCGAACGCGAAGCTCACGGCGGACAACATCCTCAACTATTCGGCCAACAACACCCGGCGCGTGGACCTCACGGTCGGCATCAGCTACGGCTCCGACATCGATCTGGCCCGCACCGCCATCGCCGAGGTGCTCGGAACCGTTCCGGGCATCCTCCAGCATCCGGCCCCCGACATCTTCGTCAGCGAAATGGCCGACAGCAGCGTCAACTTCGCGGTCCGTCCATGGTGCCGGCCGACCGACTACTGGGGCGTCTATTTCGGCGTGACCGAAGGGATCAAGAAGAAGTTCGATGCCGTGGGCATCACCATTCCCTTCCCGCAGCGCGACGTGCACCTCTACGAGCACAAGGCATAGCTTCGGCGGGGTTTCCTAAATGGTTTCGCGTGTCGACGAGATAGACTGGGAGCGGTGGGATCCTGCCACGGTGGCCACGCTCATGTTCGTCATCCAGGGTGGACGCATCCTGCTGATGCACAAGAAGCGCGGATTCGGCAAGGGCAAGATCAACGGCCCGGGAGGGAAGCTGGAATCCGGGGAAACGCCCCTGCAGTGCGCCATCCGCGAAACGCAGGAGGAACTCTGCATCACGCCGACCGGCGTGGCGTTTGCCGGCGAGCTGCACTTCCAGTTCACCGACGGCTATTCCATCCACGGCCACGTCTTCACCGCGACGGGGTTCGAGGGCGAACCGGCGGAAACCGAGGAGGCCATTCCCCTGTGGTGCGCGATCGACGAGCTGCCCTTCGAGCACATGTGGGAGGACGATCCGACCTGGTTCCCGCACATGCTGGAGGGGCGCATATTTTCGGCCCGCTACCTCTTCGACGGCGACCGGATGCTCGACGCGGTCATCGATCTCGACTGAGCAGCGCGTCGATGCACCGGTTCCTCCGGGTAGCCGGCCGGCCGCTCGCGCGCCGCCGGCGAAGCGCCAGCAGGCCCGTGCCCAGGGCGATGAGGGGGAGGGTGGAGGGTTCGGGTACGAGCACCACGTTGTCGATGCCGACCATACCGACGAACTCGTCGCCAATGGCACCAAAGGGCAGGGCCTTCGACAGGATCCGGATGCCCTGGATGGCTCCGAAGGTTTCGGCATAGGAGTCGCTTCCCACTTCGCCCATCAGGTTGCCGACCACGTGGACGTCGGATTCCGCGAGCCCGAGGTGCACATGCGTCCATTCGGAGAGCGTGGGCACCACGACGGCCGCGTCGGTCAGGAACCAGGTGCCGCCCGACTGCTGCGGGTTGGCCCGGTTGCCCAGGGCGATGCGCAGGTAGACGATGTCCGAATCGCTGCGGTTGACGATGTCGAGCTCGATGCCTGTCACGCCGGCGGAGTAGTAGTCGCCGGTCCACTCCGGCTCCTGGTTGAACAGGACCATCTTGCCCAGGGCACCGGAGCCGTCCGCGGCAATGCGAAGGTAGGGATTGCCGGGGGCGAGTCCGCCGACATCGGTGGTCTGCCAATTGTCGGGCTGCCACCCTTCGTTGCCCGTGCTGAAGGTGGCCGTGGTGAAGGTCGGATCGGCCGGCGAAAGGGCCGCGGCCGCGAGCGCCAGCAGGAGAGCGATGGGACGTGTGGGTGGAGTGCGCATGGCATGCTAGGGGCCGAGGATGCCGAGCGGATAGGGCGTGGAGAGCGGATCGAAGAAGTTGGTGGCGTTCGGGAAAATCGTTTCCAGTTCGGCGGCCGGTACGCCGAACCACGAGGCCAGGTCGGCGCAGTAGGCATCGACCGGAGTGGTCGGCAACAGCCGGCCCCTCCCGATGTCGAGCGGCCCGCCGGCCGCGAGCACGGGAAACTGCCCATGGATCTTGCCGCCGTTGACCGCACCGCCCAGGACGAAGGCGTTGCCGCCCCATGCATGGTCCGAGCCGAGGCCGTTCGAGGTCAGCGTCCGCCCGAAGTCCGATACCGTGAAAAGCACGACGTCGTTCTGGAGCCCGAGGGCCACCAGTTTGTTCCAGAAGGCTTCGATCGCGGCGTTGATCTCCGTGAAGAGGTTCTCCTGGGACGCGATCACCTCGTTGTGGTGGTCCCATCCGCCCCGTTCGACGAAGAAGATCTGCCGGTCCATGCCCAGCGTGGAGCGGGCGGAGAGGATCTCCGCCACGGTGCGGAGACGGTCCCCGGCCTGGGAGGAGGGGAAGTCGGCGGAGAAGTCGATCGAACCCACGGCGGCCTCGAAGGCCACCGCGGTATCGACCGCGCTGCGGGTGGTGGCGGCCAGCGTCTTATGGTAGAGGTTTCCATACTGCCGGGCCAGGAGGGCATCCACCGCGGAGGCATAGGCGGGGTCGGAGTAGTCCTTCAGCAGGACCACCCCCTTGGGATCCGTGATGTAGGGGATGGCCGCCGCGCCGACCTGCATGACATTGTTGCCGGAGAGCGAAATGTTCATGCCGACCGACCCGCCGAGGTTCGACTGGACCATGCAGTCGGCCACGCGCCCGGCCCAACCCTTGGGGCTGGCGCCGCGAACCTGGGGAACGATCGTCTGCCAGTGCACCTGTTCGTCGGCGTGGGAGAAGAGACCGACCGGCGTCGCGGTGCCGCCCGCATTGTACTGGGCGAGGGTGGTGGGTTCGACGAGCGTGCCCACGTTGGCGACAAAGGCCAGGTCGCCCGCGTTGTAGCGGGTCTGGAGGAAGGGGAGCTTGTGGTGGATTCCGAACTCGGCGAACGGCTGGCCGGCCGAGACGACGGGCAGGAGTCCGGTCGAGGCGTCGAGGGCGAGCGTCGTGCGCACCGCGGCATATTCGGCGTAGGCGGACGCATTCCGTGGCACCAGCATGTTGAACGAGTCGTTGCCGCCGCTCAGGAAGAGGCAGACGAGCGCCTTGTAGCCGGCCGGTGGGGAACCCGTCGCCGCCCCGGCCGCCATGCGCAGGGTGAAGAGGGTCGAGCCCATGGCCACCGTGCCGACGGCCGCGCAGTTGGCCTGCCTGAAGAATTCCCTGCGTGTACCCATTGGCGGCTCCTAGTAGATCACGTTGAATTCGGGGGTGAGGGAAAAAAGCCAGAGGGCGCGCTGCACGCGAGCCTTGCGCTGCGCTTCAGTCCCGGCCGGCATCGCATCGACGACTCCGGCGATGGAGGTCCGGTTCGCGGGGGTCAGCCGGCCGGCCGTGACCATGGTGTCGAGATGGTCAAGCAGGGCGGAGGTGTCGGTGGCGAGCGCCGTTTCATAGGCGAGGTCGAGGTCGCCTTGGCTGTACCACCGCTGGCCGATGCCGACCGCCGCATCGCGGGCGATTCCCTTGAACACCAGCCACCAGATGGCGTTGGGCATGCTCAGCGCCGTGGT
>QKAU01000024.1 GCA_003246265.1 Kiritimatiellales bacterium
CCCACGGGCAGGGAGGGGGTCCGTTGATCGTCGTCCAGCATGGAGCTGTCGTAGGACACCCCCGCCGACAGCAGCCAGGGTTCGGACAGACGGTACTGTGCCCCCAGGGCGCCGTGCCACGTGTCCTTGTAATTCAGATCCGCCGTGATGTTCCGGGTGGTGTTGTCCGCGATGCCGATGTCGAGCCTCCCGAACCTCGACCATTGCTCCCAGCCGACGTTGGCCAGCAGCGCCAGCCTGTCGGTCAGGTCGTGAAACGCGCTGGCCATCACGGCCTGCGGCGCCCTCATGCCGATGTCCAGCTTGCCGTCGAACAGGCCTCTGCTCTGCAGAAATGCCTGCAGCCCGGGGCCCAGGCCGCTCCACTCCAGGTTGTTGTTGAATTTCAACACCGTCTGCGTGGTGTAGGTCGCGCCGAACCGGGTGGTCCGGGTCGGCTCGTAGAGAATGCCGAACTTCCCGTTGACCCCCCAGTCGTGGTCCTCGAGCTTGAGCTGGCCGTCCGGCAGCGGGTCCAACAGGCGCACGTTGTTGATGGCCACCGTCATCTTGGAGATGGCGTACATGATCCCGAGGCCGGCCCCGATCGATATCTGCGGCGACACCCGGTAGGCGACCGAAGGCATGAAGGTCAGCCCCTGAAGGGTTGTCTCCTGCACGTAGTATCGCCCCACCCAGTCGTCCTCGTACTGCAGCGACAGACCGAAGTTTCCGAACACTCCGAAACCGAGGCGCACCTCTTTCGAGACCGGTTGGACGTAGAACATGCTGCCGGCGGGAATCCAGGCGCTGGGATCGCCGTCGGGGCCGGTCTGGGTGGTCGAGGAATCGGGCGAAAACTTCAGATCCACGAACATCGGCTGGATGCCGAACTGGATCTCGGGGCGGTCGAGCCGCGTCATGCCGGCCGGGTTGGTGAACGCGGTGGAGGCGTCCTGGGCCCTCGCCGCGTATCCCGCGGCGGCCGTCCCCACGTCCGGCGTCCCGATTTCATAGAGATACAGGCCGCCCGCCAGCGCAGGTACGGCCAGGACCAGCAGGGACGCCACCACTGCGCCATGGCAGAGATACCGCAACATCCTCATCGCGTCATCCTCCAGGGGTCAAGATACGTGCGGGGCGGCCCTCCACCGGAGGGCCGCCCGGGATTGCGCGTAGAGAAACGCAGGTCTACTCGCTCGCCTTGTTGTTCCTATGGGCCGCCTGCAGTTTTTTCACGTCTTCCGGCGTAAGCTTCGGCCGGTCGATCGAAAGCGTTATCTTGACGAGCTTGCCGGTGAACTTGAACGGCACTTGGTAATCCGCATCGTTCACCGGCGAGCCGGTGTCGGAACCGATATCGAGGTTCTCGTCCCATTGCAGGATGAACGGGATGGTATGCTCCATCTTCTGTTCCGCGACGACCTTGCCGTCGACCTTCATCACGCCGGTACCGCCGCGGCCGATGCCGCTCGCGCTGCCGTAAGCGAGGGTTCCCATGCCCAGGCCGTCGTACCGGAAGTCGAACTCCAGCGTGTGCTTCCCGGGCGACAACGGATCGGGGCCCTCCCAGCGGATCCGCTTCAGGTCGACCAGGTTCCACAGAAAGACCGGCTTCCCCTTCAGGAGATAGAAGCCGTAGCCGGCGAAGCGGCCGCCCTGGGTGATCAGCATCCCCTCGGCGCCGCCCTGCGGGATCTCCACCTCCGCCTTGAAGTTGTACGAGGTGTTGAGAACGCTCGGGGCGTCGCCGTTCGGCGTACCGGTTAGCGGGCGGGTCCAGGTGAACACGTCCCGGCCTGCGGTGACGCTGGGACGCGGCGTGATGAGGCGCGTCACAATGGACGCGTCGAGCGGCTCCACCTGGTACTTTTCCGCCTCCTTCCAGAACAGCTCCTGCAACTCCTTCAGCTTGGCCGGGTTTTTCGCGGCGACATTCTCCGCCTGGGTCCAGTCCTTGCTGAGGTCGTACAGCTCCCACGGATACTCCAGCACCGACTCCTTGGGCGGGAAGTGGACCCAGGGCGGGCGCATGACTTTGGTGCTCGCGATCCAGCCGTCGTGGTAGAGCGCACGGTCTCCGAACATCTCGAAGTACTGCGTCTTGTGCGTGGACGGCGCGTTGGCGTTGGCCTTGTCAAAGGTGTACAACATGCTCACGCCCTCGATCGGACTCTGCTTGATGCCGTCGACCACCTCGGGCTGGCCGACCCCCGCCGCTTCCAGGATCGTGGGCACGATGTCGATCACATGGTGGAACTGGTTGCGGATGCCGCCCTTGTCGGTGATCACCTTCGGCCAGGATATCGCCATGCCCTGCCGGACGCCCCCGAAGTGCGAGGCGATCTGCTTGGTCCACGAGAACGGCGTGTCGAACGCCCACGCCCAGGGCACCGCCATGTGGTTGTACGTCCGGTCCGAGCCCCAGACGTCATAGAAATACTTGAGCTGCGCCTCGACCGGGACGTCGACGCTGTTGAACATCGCGACCTCGTTCGGGGTGCCGTTGAGCGTCCCCTCGGCGCTCGTGCCGTTGTCGCCGTTGATGTAGATGATCAGCGTGTTCTCGAGCTTCCCCAGGTCCTCGACCGCCTGGATCACCCGTCCGATCTCGTGGTCGGTGTAGGCCACATAGGCGGCGAAGACGTCGGCCTGGCGGAGGAAGAGTTTCTTCTCGTCGGCGTTGAGCTGCTCCCACTTCTTGAGAAGATCATCCGGCCACGGAGTCAGCTTGGCGTCGGGAGGAATCACGCCGAGCTTCTTCTGATTGGCGAAGATCTCGTCGCGCAGGGCGTTCCATCCCTTGTCGAAGAGGTGCATGTCGCTGATCTTCTGGATCCACTCCGGAGTGGGGTGATGCGGTGCGTGCGTCCCCCCGGGCACGTAGTAGACGAAGAACGGCTGCTCCGGCGAGAGCGCGTTGAGGCGGTTGATGTAGTCGATGGCCTCGTCGGCCATGGCGGTCGTGAGGTTGTAGCCGGGGTTGTCGAGGAACGGATAGATGTAGGTCGTGTTGCGGGCGAGGTTGGCCGGCTCCCACTGGTTGGTGTCGCCGCCCATGAAGCCGTAGAAGTACTCGAACCCCATTCCGATCGGCCACTGGTCGAACGGCCCGTCCTGGCTTGCCTGGAAGGACGGCGTGTTGTGGTTCTTGCCGAACCAGGAGGTGCGGTAGCCGTTATCCTTGAGGATCCTGCCGATCGTCGCCTTGTCCCTGGTGATGAAGCTGTCGTAGCCGGGGAAGCCGGTCGCCTGTTCCGAGATCACGCCGAAACCGACCGAGTGGTGGTTGCGCCCGGTGATGAGCGCCGCGCGAGTCGGCGAGCAGAGAGCCGTCGAATGGAAGTTGGTGTACCGCAACCCGTTGTTTGCGATCCGGTCGAGCGCCGGGGTGGGAATCACCCCGCCGAAGGTGCTGGTAACGCCGTATCCGGAGTCGTCGGTCATGATCAGCAGCACGTTGGGCGCCCCCTTGGGAGGCATGATGCGCGCAGGCCAGTACGGGGTCGACTGATCGGCGGTCCGCCCGATCTTCCCCTTGAACTCCTGCGGCGGGGCCGGGATCTGTTTCCCGTCGATGGTCATCGTGGCGCTCGGTGAACCCGGCGGGCCGCCTGCCTCCACCGCGGCGGCCGGCCCTGCGGCCAGCAGGAGCAACAGACTGAAGGCGATGACGATTGAATAGCATTGTCCAGGAACGACTCGTTTTCCGGTATTCATCGGATTTCGCTCCTTTCAGTACTGGTTTCTCCACGAGAATGGGTACCCGAAACGATCCGGTAACACCTGCTTGTTTCCTGTGGGTTTGTATATACCATTATTTATACGAAAGTTGAACAGCAGGGGAGAAAATACTGGACGAAAGGCGCGTATTCGGGAACGCCTGGGGATATTTCGGTGTAGTAGGGTGTAATATGTCCATCGGCGTGGTAATAGGGGAGCAACGGGCCGCCGGACGCCGGCAGCGGAAGACCGAACTCGAGGTGTGCAGGCGATGGCCAGATCTTCATCCAGGATGGCGGGAATGTTGAGGAAGTCTATCGCGGCGGCGTTCCTGGCCGCCGCTTTGACGGGATCCATGCCGGGAATCCCCTGGGCGGAGGCCCCTCCGGCCCCATCGGTCGGCGTGACCGGCTCCACGGGCTGCCGGGAGTGCCACGAGAGATTCTACCAGCTCTGGTCCACCTCCCTCCACGGTCTGGCCATGCAGGCGTTCACCC
>QKAU01000050.1 GCA_003246265.1 Kiritimatiellales bacterium
AATGTCCTTCATTCTGGCAGGGTATTTTTTTTGATCGAGGAGGGCAAGGGGGAAGGCGAAAATGCCTAGTTTGTTCACCCGATTTTAGCAGGAGATTCAAAGTCTCCTGCTGTGAGTTCAATAGTCACCATTGTTCCGACATCGGCGGAGGGTCATTAAACGAGCCGATATTTGTGTGCTTTTTGTGTGCTTTTATACCCCGTTTCGGGGCGTAGACACGAGTAGACATTTCAATGTGCGAACAAAGAAAAACCCCGTTTTCCCTAAGAAATACGAGGTTTTAAGGTGGTGGGCCCGGAGGGACTTGAACCCCCGACCAAGAGATTATGAGTCTCCTGCTCTGACCGACTGAGCTACAGGCCCGTTTGGGTGGACGAGGGGGATAGCAATACAGGATGGGCTTGAAGCGAAGCAAGGGGCTTTTCCCCCTTTGTACCGCCCGCCATCCATCCCCTGCTTTGCACCCCTTTTCCCCGGCGTGAAGACGGCCAGCCCGCAAAGCCCTTCCATGCAACACCCGGGCACCGCCCCCCATACCCCTCGGGCTCAGATGGAGAAATCCCACTGGCGCGGCCGGGTTCGCCGATCCGACCAACAAAAAAGGCGGCGCCCAGCGCCGCCCTCGATCCCTGCCGGGGATTCACCTAGTAGGTCTTGCCGGGGCTGACAGCGGCCGGCACGGCGGCCTTGAAGGCTTCGCCCGGATTCTCCACCTGGCCGATGACGTTGCCGTCGCGGTCGAACAGGGTCTTGGGACCCAGCTGGCGGATAAAGGCCACCCCTTCGTCGCCGATGGCGCGTCCGCTGCGGTAGTCGATGATTTCGCCATCGGGACCGGAGATGACCACGAGGAAGGTCTCATAGGTGCCGCCCACGTTGACGTTGCCGCTGGTGCGGCCGAGCGTGTACATGGGGCTGGTGTATTCGAAGCTGAAGTTGTTTTCCTTGGTCAGCGCAATCTCGCCCTTCTGGACGTCGATGATGCCGTAGTGGCCGGTCTGGACCTGCTTGCCGATCACGTAGAGCTCGGCCGTCAGCATCCCTTCGGGCACATCGCCGCCCGACTTGCGGACCTTGACGCGCACCTGCACCTGCTCGAGCTTGGCCTCCCCTTCGCTGCCGGCCCCGATGTTCTGCTTGCTGCGCTTCGCCGAGACGTCGATATCGACCTTGAGCGGAAACTTCGCTTGGGCATGGGCCGAAACAACGGCGCCCACGGTTGCGACCAACACCAATCCCTTGGCAAATCCCTTCATGCTCTACCTCCATTTGAAGTTTGTGTATGGAAAGAAAACAAATCACGACCTCGAAAGCAATCCCATTGCCGCCCAATCTTGGGCCCGCGCACCGCACAGGGGCCCGCCTAGCGGGTGTTCAGCTGCTTGCGCAGCGACTTGAGGTCGCGTTCGGCCAGCCGCAGCTCGACGCGGGCGTCCTCGACGGTCCGGATATCCTCGCGGGTTCCGACCAGCCGCTCGTAGTAGGGCTCCATTTCGTCCGCGGCGAGCGTCTCCTTGGCGACCAGGGCGGAGAGCCAGGCCGACGCGGCGCGGAACTTGGGGTTGGGATCGTTCGCGGTCTGCGCGGCATATTCCTTCGCCGCGGGGTAGTCGCGTTCGACCAGCGCCATCAGCCCCCTGTAGTTGGTTTCGCCATACTCGGCCTTCAACTCCCGGTCCCGTCCGGATCCGTGCACCGCGCCCATCGTTGCGCCCGTGGCGCCGCCCACCACCGCGCCCTGCGCCGCGCCCTGGATGGGCTTGCCGGAGAACAGGCCCCAGAAGAACCCCGACACCGCACCGCCCAGCGCGCCATAGGCCGCACCGGTCTTGGCCTCCTGCCCCGCATGCGACCGGGTCTTGCATCCCGACACCCCCACCACGGCCGCCACCGTGGCGATCCCCGCAATCCTAAACGCATGTTGCTTCATTTATCCTTCCTCCCTGGGTCGATGCCGGACCTTGGCCGGGTCGTGCATGATCTGCAGCGCCACGAGGCGGGCAACGAGCACGGCCAGGAAGATCTGGCCGGTGGCGGCCTCCAGGAACGCGTAGACCTGCGCCCCCGGAAGACGGGGCGTGACGTCGCCATAGCCCAAGGTGGTCAGCGTGGTGAAACTGAAATAGATCGCCCATATCGCCGATATGCTTTCGGTCCGCAACTGTTCCGGAAGCAGGAAGCTCCCTGGCTGGAGATGCTCGAACAGGACGTAGATCCTGGCCCAGATCAGCCCGATCAGGAGATACGCCGACACCGCCCCGCAGATCTTGTCGGAGGTGACCGGACTCGCGTCGAGCACGGAACCCATGATGCTGAGGAACACGAGCAGGTAGTAGGCGAGCCGGAAACCCAGCACGACGGTCGTGAAGCCATGCGAATCCAGATGGGTGAACATCTGGGCGCTCCCGATCCCCACGTTGACCAGCGACAGCACCACCATGAAGAGGAAGAACCGGCGGCTTTTGCTGATCGCCCGCAGACAGGCGATCAGCACCACCAGGCTGAAGATGCCCAGTCCCTTTTCCAATATGGCGCGATCGGCTGGAATCAGCGGCCCCACAAACAGCAGAAGGGCCAGGGTGAACAGCAGTGCGCTGAACCGCCCTTTGGCAAATGCCACCAGCGCTGGATGCCGCAGGTTCATTCGGCCGCCGCAGGTTGCCAGCCGCCCCCCAGCGACTTGTAGACCCGCACCAGGTCGATGCCGACCTGTCCGCGGTTCGTCGCCAGCGCATCCTGTTGCGTCAGGAGCGCCTGCTCCATGTTGAGGACGTTCTGGAAATCGGTCAGCCCCGAGGTGTAGAGCTCCGTCACCAGCTGGACCGACCGCTCGGCCGACTCGGCGGCCGTGGCGAGCGACGCCTGCCGGTCGCGGTCGTTGGCATAGGCCGCCATCGAATCCTCGACCTCCTCCAGTGCCCGCAGGACGACCTGTTCATAGCCGTGCAGCGCCGCTTTCGTTGCGGCCCGCTCGGCATCGACCTGGCTGCGGATGCGCCGGCCGTTGAAGAGGTTCCAGCGCAGCTGCGGCCCAAAGGCGTAGGCCACGTTGCCGCCATCGAACAGATCGCCGCCGGTCGCCTCGAGCGTCAGCGTGCCGGGCAGCGAGAGCGTCGGGTAGAGCTCCGCCTGGGTGGCACCGATCCGGGCATGCTGCGCGGCCAGCTCGCGTTCGGCGCGGCGGATGTCGGGCCGGCGCCGCAGCAGGTCGGCCGGTACGCCGGCGGCCACCTCGCGGGTCGCTTCGGGGATGGAGCCGCCCCGCCCCAGCTCGCCAAGCAGCGCATAGGGCATCTCGCCGGCCAGCACGCCCAGCCGGTTGACCGCCTCGACCAGGGACTGCTTCAACTGCGGGATGAGCGATTCCGTGCGCGAATAGTTGAGCTGGGCCTGTGCCACGTCGAGGGCGGGAACGAGCCCCGCATCGAAGCGGTTCCGGGTCAGCTCGAGCGTCCGCGCCTGCGCCTTCAGGTTGTTCTCGGCGAGGTCGATCCGCTCCTGCAGGGTCCGGGCGGAGATGTAGCTGGCCGCGATGTCGGCATAGAGCACCACCATGAGGTCGCGGTGGTTTTCCACCGCCGCCTGCAGCGAGGCGTCGGCCGATTCGACCGAGCGGCGGATGCGGCCCCAGAGGTCCAGCTCCCAGGCCATGGAAAGTCCGGCCTGGTAGAGCTCGCCCTGGCGGTCGGTCCCGGCCGGAGTCTTCGCCTCGGTCGCCTGGGTTGTGCCGGCCCCGGCGGTTCCGACGATGTCGGGAAAATACTGGCTGGCGCTGACGCCGCGGAGCGCGGCGGCCTGCTCGATGCGGGCCGCGGCGGTCTTCAGGTCCAGGTTGTTGGTGGCCGCGCGGGCAATCAGGCCGTTGAGCGTCTCGTCGTTGAAGACCTGCCACCACTCCTGCAGGCCGGGGCCGCCCGCCGCGACCTCGTCGACGACCGCGGCGTGCCATGCGTCCGGCAGCGTGGAGGCAGGTTGTTCATAATCGGGCCCGACCGAGAGGCATCCGCCAAGCAAACCTCCCAAGCCAGCCGCCAGTGCGGTCGCAAGCCATTTTTTCATGCAGTCTCCACGGGTTGGTACGCCGACAACGGCCAAACTGGTTTGCGATATTAGGAGCCGATGCATAAAAGTCAAAACATTAACCCCC
>QKAU01000003.1 GCA_003246265.1 Kiritimatiellales bacterium
GGATGCCAATATCCAGATCATCACCGGCACCGACAACTATCGCCTGCTCAACAATTACGCCGTTATAACCGGGGCATCGAACATTTCGTCCGGCCAGTTGAATTCCGGCGATGTGCTGCAGTTCGACTATGTGTTGACGCTCGGAGCGGATGCCGCCAGCACGTCCTACACGGTGCGGCTGCGGAACCTGACCGATGGCACGGATACCGGAATCGGCACGGTTACCGGGGTGGATGCGTCGGTCTACAGCGCGCTCACGGGTTCCGGCGCCTACGGCTTCTTCCAGACCATTGCTCCCGGAAACGGCGGCTCGGGTCTGAGCGGCGTGCAGGTGAATTCCGTTTCCATCGCCATGCCATAAGGAAATGTACTTGATGAGGAAAGACACATGCATAAACGGTTGATTTTATTTTTCCTGATGCCCTCGATGCTCTGGGCGGCAACCTGGCATGTGGACCTGTCGTCGACGGAAGTCACCGAAAACGGTTCGCCGACCTATCCCTTCAAGACGATAGCGCAGGCATCGGCCGTCATGTCGGCGGGGGATACCTGCGAGATCCATACGGGCATCTACCGCGAAACCATTGTCCCGACTCAAAACGGTTCGTCCGGTTCGCCGATCCGCTACGTTGCTTACGGCAATGAGGATGTCGTGGTTTCCGGCACGGAGGTGGTCGACAACTGGCAGGTGTATACCGGCAGCATCTACAAAGCCACGGGCGTCAGCATGCCACTGGGCAACAAGAACATGGTCTTCTTCAACAGCGATGCCCAGCAGCTGGCCCGCTGGCCGAACGACCTCGATGGCGATCCCTACACCTACGATGCCTTCTTTGCCGAAACGGGCGCGGGAACCTATTCCGATTCGTACATCACGCACTATGGCATTCCGGACTACTGGACCAGCGGCGTCATCTTTTGGCTGGGAGCGCACAGCGGCTGCTCGGTCCAGCGGAACATCACGGGATTCGATCCCGGAACCCACCAGCTTTCGTTCACGCCCATGCCCACCAGTGTTTGGCCGTTCAGCAACCACTCTCCACTAACCTACGAAAACGGCCATCGCGGAATCTTCTTTCTGCTGAACCGGCTGGAAGCGCTGGATGCGCCCGGCGAGTGGTACTACGACTCGGCAGCGTCTACGCTCTACTTCTATGCGCCGGGCGGGGTCGACCCGTCGACGGGCACCGTCGAGGTTGCCGTACGCGACAAAACCATCGACCTTACGAAGAACTATATCCAGTTTGAGCGTCTCAACCTGTTCGGGGCCTATGTCAACATGCAGAACAACAACTGTTCGCTGATCGACATGCGCATGCGCCACTGCATCGCGGGACTGATTCCCGATATCAACACCACGGGCGCGTCCACTGCCGGCGGCGCCGCGATCGACATCATCGGGGATAACAATCGGATCGAGCGCTGTCTGCTCGAAGAGGGGACGTCCAACGGCATCAACATCAGTGGAAATGCCTCTGGCACCATTATCCTGAACAATGTGATTCGTAATTTCGACCAGCAGGGCAATCACTGTGCGCCGATCCGTTCGGCCGGCACCGATGCCTTGATCGTCAGCAACAGCATTTCGGGTTCCGCTCGGGACGTAACCCGGGCGACCGGCGAGGGAACGGTCTTCAGCTACAACGAGGTCTCGGATGGATTAAAGGCGTGTGCCGATGGAGGGCTCTTCTACGTCACGGGAAACAGCATTCCGCGCAATGTGGAGCTGAGTTACAACTGGTTTCACGACGCCTACTCGCCGGCCTATGCCGGGGTGAAGGCAACGGGCATCTACCTCGATAACGACACCTCCGGCTACAAGGTACACCACAACGTCGTATGGGATGTCCAATGGGGCGGGCTGCACTTCAACTGGGATGCGTGGTACAACGAAATCTACAACAACACCTTCTGGAACGTCGGCGCTGGCGAGGCGGTGATCCTGTCCTGGGTTCCATTTATAAACGGTGCGCAAACGGATGTGCGGGACAACACGCTTATCAACAACCTGTCGGACGTGCGCACCTGGTGGGAATCCAGCCCGGCACAGGATGAAACCCTCGACAACGTCTTCAGCAACAATATCCAGGAAGCCTCGTCGCCTTTTGTTTCCATCCCGGACAAGAATTTCATGCCGGTGAATGATCCCGACATCGTGGACCAGGGCGTGGTTATCGCGGGTGTAACGGATGGCTATGCAGGAGCGGCTCCGGATATCGGCGCCTACGAATACGGTGGTACGCAATGGATCCCCGGACCGGACTGGACGCCCTCCTATTTCTCGTGGCTGCTGGACGGTTCAATGCCGGGTTGGATCCGCATCGACTTGGCCGAGATTGCAGGCGGGAATGTTATTCTCAGTTTCACCAACGGCCCGGCCAACGGCTGGTTCGAACTGCAGACCAAAACCAACCTGATGGATGCGGCATGGACCACCGTTCAGACCAACCTGCCGATCGATGCCACCGGTGCAGGGTCGGTGACCAATCCGATTGTTGGTCCCCAGGAATTCTACCGCTTGTTCGAAAGCGATCCGCCCCCGCTTCCTCCAGGACCGTCCGCCCTCTATACGACCAGCTTCGACAGCCCCGCCTTCAGTTCCGGAACCCTTGACGGACAGGATGGCTGGTTTGCACAAACCCAGTGGCAGGCCGATGGCGCCGGCAGCGTCGCGAATACATCCGGAGCGTTCATTCGCGCCCATACGACCAACGTGCTCGGCTCAACCGCCATTGGTGAAGTGATGGCCATCACCTCGACCTTTACACTAGGTGCGTATTCCTCTCCTTCCGCCGATATTGACAGCTGGGAGGAGGGAATCTTCATTCACGGAATGTCGCATCAACAGGGAGTGCAGGCTTGGTCGCCAGGACTTTCAGCAGGCATCTATTATGACGTCGGCACGGGCAATGTCGAACTGCGTTCCGGTACGGGCACGGTTACCTCCGGGACCAATAGCACGGTCATAGGCGCTGCGTCCGGCCTGGGCGGAACCACCTATACGTTGGAAACGGTGTACACCAAGACGTCCTCGGACACCTGGGCCGTCACGGTAAATCTTATCGCGGGAGCGACCACGAACTCCATCAGCTACGTTGCCAGTGCGGGAATCGACCTGAATACCGACAGCGATGGCGGCGGCATCCTGGGTGGATTTCAAGCGCTGCCCTGCAGCGCGGGTTCCCCGGGCGTCGCCACTGGGCCGTTTGGGGCTTCTACGGTTACGGATTATTCCATCGAAGTAATTCCGTAGCCGGATATGTGGATGGAACTCGAAGCTCCGATGTGTGAGGTGGATCCTCCTGCCCGCATGCAGGCCGGGGAATCGGACAATTGACCGGGTAGGCTTGAAGCGGTTCCGCAGCTAAATTGGCGCGTCTAGGATTCCCATATGGGGGCCATCCTTGCATCGGGCGAATTTTTTCCAAATTTGCCACGGGGAAATGAAAATTGATAGAGGAACACGGCACATGAATACACGCTGCACCATCGGGTTTTTTGCTGCCGTTGCGTTTGGTTTTCTATTGAGCGAAGTGGCGCAAGGGTTGCCTACGCTGCCTCCAGGCAAGCAATGGGCTGTGGTTCCGGAACTGACGGATGAGTTTGACGACTGGGATTCGTCCAAGTGGACCAGGTCGCTCTGGAACTATGGCTCGCCGGTTCAGATGGAGGCCGAAAATTCCGGGGTGTCCGATGGCAAGCTCTGGATCAAGGCCACGTATGACCCGTCTTCCCCTCGCTGGTTCAAGACTTCTCGGGTCATGTCGCAGTCGTCCATCCGTTTTCCGATGTATACCGAATGCAGCATGAAGGCGGCCTCCCTTTCGGCCTTCAGCACGTTCTGGCTGAACAATGGAACCAGCTACCACCGGGATGAGATCGACATCTGCGAAAACAACCCGAAGCCGTCGATTCTTTCCCAGGACGATCGGCCCTACACGATGTATTCGCAGTACTTCATCGTGGTTGACGGTGATACGGAAAGG
>QKAU01000006.1 GCA_003246265.1 Kiritimatiellales bacterium
CGGCTGGAACGGCGATCCGACCAACAACGCCAACCAGGGCTACCTGCCCCAGATGGTGGTGTCGAACGGCGTCTCCTACTATATCGCCCGCGAACTGAAGGATCCGCTCAGCGGCATCACCTACGAGGTGCAGGCCACCACCGATCTGGTATTCACCCCGTTCGCCGCACCGGCGTGGAACTCGACGGCCACCAACTCGCAGGATCTCCTGCTCAAGGTAGTCACGTTCGGCCTGAACACTGCGGATGAGATGTTCTTTCGCACAGTGATCTCCACGAATTCGCCGTAACGGATCGCAGCAGCAGGCAGGAGCCCCGTTCGTGGCGGGGCTCCAGGGCCTGGTCAACCATGTTGGGTTATCCCATGGTGGGATGCCCAGAACCAAAGGAGAGCAGAAGATGAAAGCAAGCAAGTTGGTGGCCGCCGTCGCCGCTGCGGCCGTGGTCATGCCTGCGATGGGTGGAGTCATCGCCACCTTCGACTGGCAGGAAGTGTCGACCGGCACTTCGTGGTGGTTGGGGTATGACTATTCGGAGGTCGACAACGGCGTCACGATGCAGGCGGGCGGCCGCGCCGCGTCGATCCTGGACGCAGGTAACGGGCGGGCGATGAAGGCCGCCTATGCGCAGGACGTGGATCCGGGTACGTTCACGATGAATGGTGGCCAGCAGTTCTCCGTGATGTCCATCGACGTCGCATCGAACGAAGGAACATTCCCCGGCTCCGTCTTCCTGGAGGGCCGGATTGGCGGGGCGACCGGATCGGTAGTGTGGACGCTCGACCCGACCGATGCCGTCGGCAAGCAGACCTACAATACCGGCATGTCCGGACTGATCGACACCATAGTATGGTGGGGTCCCGGCGACTCGGGCGGCACGATCTGGGGCAACGAAGTCGACAACCTGACGGTCGACGTCATCCCGGAACCGGCCACGATCGGCTTCGCGGGCCTCGCCGGCCTGGCGCTGCTGGTTGGCCGCCGTCTCCGCATCTGCTAGGTGCGCAGTTCTCCTCATACGCGCAGCCCCCGGTCTCCGGGGGCTTTTTCTTTTTTGTTCAAGACAACTTGCGGCCGTGGACATCGGCTACACGAAGTAGCGCGTCCCTACCCCATATGCGGCTTGCATATCGTACATATGGCCAATAGGTATTCCCAGGCCGACATGCGACTATGCGTTGTCCATCCGGTAGATAAATCGAATGGGATGGAACCCAACTTGAACCCAAAGAGGAAGAACATGAGCCCTGCCGTTCGCGAGCCTGCATCGTGCCGTCTAGCCGCGCTGGCTGCGCTTGCCGTGGTTGCGGCGCATCCTGTCCGGGCCCAGGTCGACGTGGAGATCAACGTCAACGTGATGCACACCGTCGGCGGCGTTTCCACCTTCGACCGTTCCAAGTTCATCACCATCCACTCCAACCACGACAACGGCGATTGGCGCACCGACAACGTGCTGCCGGACCTGATGGACGATTTCCTCAACGGCAACGATGTCTATTTCGGCCGCAACACGGGCGGACTCACCTGGTATTCGAACAACAATATCGACCAGGATCCTTTGAAGGCGGGATGGCCGAAGGTTTCGGGCTCCACCTACACCTACGTGACCCAGGGCCAGTACGTGCGCAACACCTACAACGGCAAGACGTGGGCGCATGCCTACGAGTCGCGGGCCGCTTCCGACATCCTCTGCGCCCAGTGGCACCCCTTCTGGCCCGACGGTACGCCGACCGCCCGCGGCTGGGCGCCGTCGCAGACCGACACCGTCTCCGAGCCGTTCGGCAGTGCGACGGGATACATGATGGGGCAGTATTTCAAGAACTTCTACGCGAACGCGGGCAACGCCTACGTCGGTCCGCCCGAGCCTCAATACGTTGAGGTGATAAACGAACCCGACTACGAGCTCTGGCAATGGGATCCGCCCAACACCACCACGGAAATCGCCAACGCCGAGAAACTCTGGAAGTTCCACAATTCCGTGGCGGCGCAGATCAAGGCGGTCAACGGCTCCAACGTGAAGGTGGGCGGCTACTGCACCGCCTTCCCGGACCACGAGAACAGCGCCTTCCTGGAATGGGACCGGGAATGGAAGGCATATATCGACAATTGCGGCAGCAACCTGGATTTCTACGCCATTCATCTCTACGACTTCAACGAGAAGGAGAGCACGGTCGGTGGCGGGGAAAACACCGGGGGCTACCTGAAGGTCCGTCGCCGCGGCAGCAACCTGGAAGCGACCCTGGACATGATCGAGCAGTACAGCGCCATGACGCTGGGCGCGCCCAAGCCCTTCGTGGTTTCGGAATACGGCGGCCGCGCCCGCAACCTGGAGTCCGGCACGTGGAGCGCGTTCCGCGACTGGCAGACCATCAAATCGCTCAGCTCCATGCTGTTGAGCTTCGCGGATCGCCCGCACCTGATCGACAAGACCATTCCCTTCATCATGCTCAAGGAGGAGTGGCACGGAACAACCCCGACGACCGTCCATCCCTGGCGGCTGATGCGCAGGCAGGACGAGCCGGCATCCTTTACCGGCGGATGGGTCTACACCGAAATGGTGAAGTTCTACCGGCTCTGGTCCGACGTGAAGGGAACCCGGGTCTACATCCAGCCTTCGGACGTCGACATCCAGACTGACGCCTATGTCGACGGCGACAAGGCCTACATCATCCTCAACAACCTCGACACGTCCGCGCAGACGCTCAACCTCAACCTGTTCGAGGACGGCGGCAACACGCTGCTCAACGTGCGCGTCAAGAACATGTACTGGAACGGCTCGGCCGTCGCCATAGACGAAACAAACCATCCCGGCGGACTGGCCCAGGTGCAGCTCCAGCCGGAAGGCACCGCCGTGCTCGAATACACCTTCCAGGACAGCGTGGCGATCGCCAAGACCTCGTCCGAAACCAAGCACTACGCCACGACCTACCTCCAGTCGATCAGCGCCGGCGTTCCAAGGCTCTTCGCCATCGATGGCGTGGCCACGTCGGCCTACGGCGAAGCAGTGCTGCGCCTGGGCATCGGGCGCTCGAAAACCCTCTCCAAGCAACCGACCGTGCTCTTCAACGGCACCCCCCTCTCCGTCAATCCCGACTTCATGGGCCACGAGGGCGACGACCGGAGCACCTTTTTCGGCGAACTCGATATTCCGGTTCCGTACCACCTGATCCAGCCCTCCAACA
Source organism: Kiritimatiellales bacterium (assembly GCA_003246265.1). Taxonomy (GTDB): domain Bacteria; phylum Verrucomicrobiota; class Kiritimatiellia; order Kiritimatiellales; family Pontiellaceae; genus Pontiella. Next base: position 3,181 of record QKAU01000006.1, read on the forward strand.
CCGTTTCGGTCACCTTTTCCGACACGGGCGGTCATATCAGCAGCGTCGCCCTGCGCGCCTACGCCTTCAGCGAAGCGATCTGGGCGCCGGCCGACAATACGATCCAGATCGACTACTACACCCTCGCCGATTCCACCCTCGCGCTGGGCTTCACCAACGGCCCGGCCGACGGCTTCTTCGCCCTGCTTTTCAAGACCAACCTGATGGATGCGGCGTGGAGCACCAACCTGACGGGACTGCCCATCGACGGGACGGGCGCGGGCGCGGTGACCAACGAGCTCGCCACGCAGATGGGATTCTTCCGCCTGGTCGCCAGCGAGGCCCCAGTCCCCTCCATGATACCGGCCACCTTCGACTGGTCGGAGGTCTCCACGGGCACCGAATGGTGGAATGGATACGGATACCAGGAGACCGAAAACGGCATCACCATGGTTTCCGGCGGCCGGGCGGCTTCGTGGAAGGGCGGGACGCCGGTCAACGGCTTTGCGCTCAAGGCGGCCTATGGCGCAGATGCCGCTCCGGGCACCTTCATCATGCAGGTGGGCGGCGTGGCCAGGAACTTCACCGTGAACTCGATCGACATTGCTGCAAACAATGCAGGTGGCCAGTTCACGCCTTCCGTGGAAGGATACCTCGACGGGGCCTTGGTATGGACCATCCTGCCGTCGAGCGGCGGGTTCGTCACCTACAGCTCGCCGACGTCCGGAAACATGGCGCTGCCGGTCGACCAGATCGTCTGGAACACGGGGGTCGCCTCGGACCCGAACACGACCTTTGGCAACAACATCGACAACCTGGAGGTTTCCGTAGTTCCGTGACCTGCATTGCAGGCCTCCCCTTGCTGTCGCCCCGGCGCAAGCAAGACCTTTGGATAGTTGTTCTGGCGTTCGATGGATAGTATGTTTTCGATTTTCATGAAAGCGATCGAAGGCCCTTTGGCCACATGGATAAAGAGACGGCGCATTGCCGCAGGATAGGAGAAGGTATGAAACGGTACATACGGTTTGGCGCACTCGCCGTGGCCGCGTTTTCCCTGTGCGGCGTCGCATCCGCCCAGCCCGCCGCGGGTTCCCAGGTGGAAAGCACCGGTCAACTGGTGCAGGACCTCAGCGGCTTCCGGTGGAAGCTCAAGCAGATGCGCCCGGGCGAGGGCGTCAAGGCCGGCCTGCACGAATTGCCGCAGGGCGACCTGGAAACGCATGTCTGGATTCCGGCCCAGATCCCCGGCGACGTCTATACCGACCTCTGGAAGGCGGGCATCATCGAGGATCCCTATTTCGGCCGCAACAGCATGAAGGCCCAGTGGGCGATGTTCAACGAGTGGTGGTACTCGCTGCAGTTCAACGTGAGCGAGAACCTCCAAGGCAAGGTGGTGCGCCTCGAGTTCGACGGCGTGGACTACGCCTGCGACGTCTGGTTTAACGGCAAGCACCTCGGCCGGCACGAAGGCGCCTTCTCCCCATTCGCGTTCGATGTAACCGACGTGGTGGCCTCGGACCCCAACTGGTTCAAGGGTCGCAACATGCTGATGGTCAAGCTCGACCCGCCGCCCCAGGTCAACCACAAGGTGGCCGGGCTCAAGACCCCCTGGTTCGGCGACTATTGGCGCGACCTGGTCCCCTTCGGCATCTGGCGCCCCGTCCGGCTGGTCGCTTCCGGCCAGGTGCGGATCGACGACGTCTACGCCAAAAGCGAGGTGCGCAACGACGGCTCGGCGGCGGTCCATTTCGAAATCACCCTGGAAAACCACGGCAAGAAGGAGTGCTCGGTGGAGGTGCCGATCCGCATCGCCGGACACAACTTCGACGGTCCGGAGATCGCGGATGGAGTGCGGGTCAAGGCCAAGCCGGGCAAGCAGGTCGTGAAAGCCACCGTCAACGTCGCGAAACCGAAGCTCTGGTGGCCGTGGGACCTGGGCGAGCCCAACCTGTACAAGGCCACGGTCCAGGTCATGGACGGCCTCGATTCCCTCGACCGATCCGAAACCGTCTTTGGCATCCGCAAGCTGGAGATGGCGTGGAACCCCGGCTTCACCAGGGACGAGGTCAGTTTCCCGCGCACGGTGAAGCTGAACGGCAAGACCCATTACATCCGCTCCGCCTGCTGGGGCGGACCGCCCGACATCTTCGTGGGGCGCACCTCGCCGGCCGAATACAAGAAACTGATCGACATGGCGAAGGCCGCCAACATGAACAACATCCGCATCTTTGGCTGGCATCCGCCCGAGATTCCCGAGTTCTACCAATACTGCGACGAAGCGGGCCTTACGGTCTGGCAGGACGTGATCCCGCTGGGCACCGCCAACATCGCCCAGGACAAGGCGAACGTGGAACGCATCTACGCCGAGGCGGTGGCGGTGATCAAGGAGCGCCGCAACCACCCGAGCATCATCCTCATCGAAGGTGGCGAAGAAGCGTTCCTCCGCGCGGCGGACGCCCCCTTCACCAAGCGTTTCCTCGAAGGACTGGGCGACCGCCTGCACCAGTATGTCGACCTCCCCTACGTGCCCGATTCGCCCCTTACCTGCGAGATCGCCCAAAGCGTCGGCTACAAGCCCAAGGAGGCGATCCACGCACTGGGCTATTTCTATTCGATGGGAAGGTGGCTCATGGAGGATTGGTATTCGCCCATGGACTTCCCCATCGTTCCCGAGCTGGCCATCACCTCCGTACCCTCGGTCGATAGCCTGCGCAAGTTCATCCCGGAAAACGAGCTGTGGCCCCCGGGACCCAGCTGGGGGCACCATTGGGCCGACCTGAACCGGCTGCGGATGCAGAATTTCGACACCTTCGGCGACGAACGCACCGGTTCGCTCGAGGAGTTCGTCAACGCCACGCAGGACGCGCAGGGCACCATCTTCCAGCTTTCCGTCGAGCATTTCCGCCGCCTGAAGCCGCGCAACAGCGGCATCGCCCTCTGCCACTACATCACCTACTGGCCGGACATGAAGTGGGGCATCGTCGACAGCTACCAGCAGCCCAAGCGCTCCTACTTCTTCGTGCAGCGCGCCTACCAGCCCATCCTCCCCAGCCTCCAGTTCGACCGGAGGCGCTGGCAGCCGGATGAAACCTTTTCCGGCAAGCTGTGGGTCGTCAACGACACCTACCAGACCCTGGAAGGATGCAAGGTGCTGCTGTCGGTCAGCGACGGGCGCGGAAGGAAGCTGCACGATGCCACCTATCCCGTGGAACAGATCCGCCCCGACAGCGCCGCAACCTTTGCCGACGTGGAGTGGAGGATTGGCGGCAAGGTCGACGACGCCTTCACCGTGTCGATCTCGCTGGTCGACAGCAACGGCGCCGAGGTCGCGTCCAACGAGTACATGCTGCTCATCGGCGACCAGGAGGCGGCCCGCAGCACGATGAGGGAGATGGGCAAGTCGATCTCCACGCATAATGCGAAGTACGAGTATGGCAACTACTATGGATTCTTCCCGGAGATCGGCCGGGAGGACGGGCAGGATTGGCAGTGCGAACTCGAAATCCCGCGCGCAAAGGGCTTCGCCACCGGATCCCCCACCCCCTAGCCTGTATGCAATGCGGCAGGGGAAGGCATTGCGATCCGGAGATGTTTCCGTGAACATACATGTTGTGGCGCCGTGCGGAGTCCGGTAGCCTGTTGCCAGAGTCGTTACTGCGGGAGATTGAGATGGTCATCAGGATCGAAACCCTTGCCTGCATCGTTTTTGCGGCTGTCGCAAGCCCGGCCCTGCTACCGACGGCATCGGCCGGAAACGGAAGACCCAACATCGTGCTGATCATGGCCGACGACCTGGGGCTGGGCGACCTCAGCCACCATGTGCGCACCTTCATGCACAAGGAGCCGCTCTACGAAACCCCCGCGATCGACGCCCTGGCGCGGCAGGGCCTCTGGTTCACCGACGGCCACTCCGCCACCTCGCTCTGCTCCCCGACGCGCTACTGCATGATGAGCGGGAAATGCAACTACCGTTCCAACGCCCCATGGGGCGTCTGGGGCACCTTCCGCCCCTCGGCCATCAAGGCGGGCGAACCCACCCTCGGCACCGTGACCAGGGATGCCGGATACACCACCGGCTTCATCGGCAAGTGGCATCTGGGCGGAGACTTCCTGGACAAGCAGACCGGCAGGATATACCGGGGCGATGACAACAACGACCCCGATTGCGGCGCCGACCTGACGCGGTTCGAGGGGAACGGTCCCCGTGCCTGCGGCTTCGACTACGACTTCACCCTTCCCTGCGGCGTGCAGGGCCCCATCTACCTCGCCTACGAAAACGAGGCCTGGCATCCCCTCGGCAAGGATTCGCGGATCATCTTCCTCAACGAGGAGACCGCGATCGATCCCCGGATCGTCTCCGACAAGGGCAACGGCATGGGCGACTCCAATTGGGACACCCGCCTGATCGGCCAGCTGGTCTCGCAAAAGGCGGTCGACTTCATTGCGCAGGCCGCAACGGCCAAGAAGCCCTTCTTCCTCTACTACTGTTCGCCCGAAGTCCACGTCCCGCACTGCCCGCCGGACGAGTTCGACGGCAAGGCCATCAAGGGGGCCACCCCTTCGCGCCACCTCGACATGGTGCTCGACCTCGACCAGCAGGTGCGGCGCATCGTCGACGCGCTCAAGGCCGCCGGGGTGTACGACAATACGCTGATCCTCTTCACCTCCGACAACGGCGGCCTGCGGGTGGACAAGGACACCGCCAAGGCCGGGCATGATTCGGCGGGCGGCTGGACGGGCAGCAAGAACCTGCCCGAGGAAGGCGGGCACCGCGTGCCGTTCTTCGCGGTATGGGCCGGCCATATCAAGCCGGGCACCACCGACGAACCGGCCATCAGCCAGGACATGCTGGCCACGTTGGCGGCCGTGGCGGGAAATCCGCTTGCCACGGAGCATCTGCCCGATTCCAACAACCTCATGCCGCTCCTTACCGGGAAGGGCGGCTACAAGCCCCGCACCATGCTGGTGCAACAGGCCGGAAGCAAGACCGAGGTCATGTTCCGGAAAGGCTCCTGGAAACTGATTATCCAGTCGAACCACGCCTGCACCCTTTGGGAGCCGATCGCACTCTACAACCTGGCGGACGACCCGCAGGAAAAGCGCAACTTCGCCGGCAATCCCGAATACGGGGAACGCATCGAACGGATGAAGGCCGAATACCTCGCGATTCGACAGGAGGGAAGGCGTACCGCGCCTTGAGCCCTCCGGGTATTTCCAAAATTAGACAATTATCCAAGTGGGCTGCGCCCATGCATATGGTATCCTTGGAATCTTTTGGAGCGGGAGGTTGCGTGGAGAAGTGGATCATGGCCATCGTGGGTGCCGGAATCTTGTCGGGTTCGCTTCCTTCCGCCGAGGCGGGACAAGCGGTTGCCGGCTTCAACCGCGACTGGCGCTTCTCGCTCGCCCCGCAGACCGAAGCCCATCTCCCCGGCTTCGACGACTCCGCATGGCGGTGCCTGGACCTGCCCCACGACTGGGTGGTGGAAAACGCCTGCAGCTCCAACCTGCCCTTCTACAAGGCCACCGGCGTCATCCCCGGCGCAGGCATCGGCTGGTATCGCAAAACCTTCCGCGCCGGCGACCTGTCCGACAGGACGGCCACGGTCCTCTTCGACGGGGTCTACAACAATGCCGAAACGTGGATCAACGGCCAGCGCCTGGGCTTCCACCCCTACGGCTATTCCCCCTTCCACTATGACCTGACCCCATACCTGAAGGCGGACGAGGAGAACGTGCTCGTGGTGAAAGTCGACCATACCCGCTATGCCGACAGCCGCTGGTACACGGGCGCAGGCATCTACCGGAACGTCGAGCTAATCATTTCCGGCAGGATCCACGTGCCCATGTGGGGAACCTTCGTCACCACCCCGAAGGTTTCGACGGAGGCCGCAAAGGTCGTCGTCGAAACCCAGGTCCGGAACGGATACGATACCGACCGGCAGGTCGAGCTGCGCACCACCCTGCTCGACCCCGACGGAAAGATCGCCGCCACGGCCTCGTCCACGAAGGGGATCAAGGCGTTCGCGCGCCACCCCTTCCGAACCGAGCTGGACGTGGTTTCGCCCAGCCTGTGGAGCATCGGCCAGCCCAGCCTCTGCACCGCCGTTTCGCAGGTGGTGCTCGATGGACGGGTGGTCGACGAATCCACCACCCGCTTCGGCATCCGCTCGATCCGTTTCGATGCCGACCAGGGCTTCTTCCTGAACGGAGAAAACCTGAAGATCAAGGGCGTCTGCCTCCACCACGATGGGGGCCTGGCGGGCGCAGCCGTGCCCAAGGGCGTCTGGCGCCGCAGGCTGGAGATCCTGAAAGCGGCGGGGTGCAACGCCATCCGCTCCGCCCACAACCCGGCTTCCAACGAATTCCTCGATCTTTGCGACGAAATGGGATTCCTCGTCCAGGACGAGTTCTTCGACGAATGGGACAACCCGAAGGACAAGCGTTTCAACATGGCCCAGCGCGAGGTCCACTACGAAACCCAGGGCTACGTGGAGCATTTCCAGGAGTGGGCCGAACGGGACCTCAAGGCGACCGTGCTGAGCCACCGCAACCACCCCTCCGTCTTCCAGTGGAGCATCGGCAACGAGATCGAGTGGACCTATCCCCGCAACAAGAAGGCGACCGGCTTCTTCGACAACATGGATTGGAGCGGCAACTATTTCTGGTCGCTTCCACCGTTCAGCGTGGAAGAGATCAAGCACCAGCTCGCCACCCTGCCCAGGGAACGGTACGACATCGGGGAAACCGCCCGGAAGCTCGCGCAATGGACCCGCGAGCTCGACACCACGCGCCCCGTCATCGCCAACTGCATCCTCCCTTCCGCCAGCCACTTTTCGGGCTATGCCGCCGCGCTCGACATCGTCGGCTACAGCTACCGCCGCGTGCTCTACGACTACGGCCACGACGTGTTGCCAAACAAGCCGATCATGGGCACCGAGAACGTGCCGCAATGGCACGAGTGGAAGGCCGTCGAGGAACGCCCGCACATCGCCGGAACTTTCCTTTGGACCGGCATCAGCTACATGGGCGAACTGCACGACCCCTACCCCGCCAAGACCCTCGACGTCGGCCTGCTCGACACCGCGGGATTCGCACGGCCCTCCTACCACATGTACAAATCCCTGTGGAATCCTGCGCCGGCCATCTCGTTGACCTCCCAGGCCCTCGGCCAGGCCATGCTGGGCGGGAAACCCCTCTACGCCGTGGATGCCGAGGGGCAGGTCCGCCCCCTGGATCCCGAGGGGTGGCAGCACATGCTGTGGTCGTGGTACGACGTCAACCAGCACTGGAACTACGCGCCCGGCGAAACCGTCGTGGTCGAGGCCTGCTCCAATTGCGACGAGGCCGAACTGTTCCTCAACGGGCGGTCGCTGGGCCGGAAGCGGCTGGCCGATTTCGCGGACCGGATCATGAAATGGGCCGTGCCGTTCGAAGCCGGAACCCTGCAGGTCAAGGGCTGGAAGGACGGCATGGAGGTCTCGGACACGCTCGCCACCCACGGCGAACCCGCCGCGGTCCACATGGAGATCGACCGGACCACCCTGTCGGCCGATGGCCGCGATGTTGCGCACGTCGTCGTGCAGCTGGTCGATGCGGCGGGCAAGCCGGTCCGCTCGCAGGAGCGGGAGGTGGTTTTCGAGATCGGCAGGGGCCTGAAGGCGCTCGGCGTCGACAACGGCCACTACCGCAACGTCCAGGATTTCCATTCCAACCGGATCGTAACCAGCCGGGGCCGGGCCCTGCTGGTGGTCCAGGCGGGGTATGCCCCTGCCACGACGGGCATCAGGGCCTCGGGCGAGCATCTTGCCGCAGATGAAGCCACCATAGGGATTGAATAGAAAGGATCACCATGAAACCGATGTTCTCAGTGATATTGGCCGGCACGACGCTGCTGGTTGCCGCGGCATGCGCGGAGGAGCAGCACTTCCCCTTCAACATGCCCAGGGAAAAGCCGGACATGCCCCTGAGCGCGGCCATGGAACGCGCCTACGACGCCTACTCGGCCCCCACCTACTGGTGGAACGAGCTCTTTTCCAAGTTCCGTTTCACCGAGCTTGAGGGACTGGACTACCATGGCGGCGACGGCACGATCTCCCGCCGCGATCCGAGCAAGGTGGTCAAGGCCAACGGGAAATACTACGTCTGGTACACCTGCCGCCGCACCAGGACGCCGCCCCGCGGCGCCGAGGGGGGTAGCGACGTCATTCCTTCGGCCGACTGGGACCTGGCCGAGATCTGGTACGCCACCAGCGAAGACGGCTTCACGTGGAAGGAACAGGGCGTGGCCGTCCCCCGGCCCCCGAAGCCCAAGGTGGGCTGGCGCTCGGTCTCCACGCCGGACGTGCTGGTCTGGAAGGGGAAATACTACCTCTACTACCAGGGCTTCATGGAGATGTCGGGCAAGCGCGGCGACGACTGCCCCGTCACCGTCTCGTGGGCCGATTCGCCCGACGGACCTTGGACGCCGTGCAACGAGGTGGTGATTCCCAACGGCTCCGAGGGTGCCTGGGACCAGTTCTCCATCCACGATCCCTACCCGCTGGTCTACAAGGGACGGATCTACCTCTACTACAAGTCCGACTTCAACGGACACTACGAGATGATCCGGGCCACGGGCCTGGCGGTCGCCGACGACCCGATGGGACCCTTTGAAAAATGCCCGCTGAATCCGGTGCTCAATTCCAGCCACGAAACCGGACTATTCCCCTTCAAGGGAGGGATCGCCGCCATGTCCAGCCGCCACGGCAACGAGCTGAGCACCATGCAGTGGTCCCCCGACGGCATCAACTTCCAGGTGGCCTCCCACATCACCCTCATCCCACTCGCGCCGGGACCCTACGTCCCGGATGCCTTTACCGGGACGGACGACGGCCGCGGCATCACCTGGGGCCTCTGCCACTTCACCGACATCGGCCCGCGCGACAAGCGGTACAGTGTCATCGCCCGTTTCGACTGCGACCTGAGCCTCGACAAGGACGACCACTGGATGAAGGACCCCGAGCACTACTGGCCCCCGGAATTCTACTACTACACGGGACTCGGTGCCGACGCCAAGGAGCAGCTGAAGCAGGAAGCCAGGCAGGACCTGAAGAAGCGTTGACCCCGCTTTCTTTGCCGGGTCCAGGCAAAGGCACGGCATGCGATACTGGAAGAAAGTACTATATATTCGATCCTGCCGCCGGGATATGAAAGAGGCTTCATGAAGGTGTATAGGCTGTTTATCGAAGGGCAATGGGTGGATTCGGCTTCCGATTGGACGACCGGCCTCCTCAGCCCCGCGACCGCGATAATGAAGCCCTCCCCGGCGGGCGGAACACAACGTTCTGTGTCAACTTAAGAAGCTATCCATGAACAAGATCCAACACATTGAAACGCGCCTCTTCCACGTGCCGCTCGCGGAGGTGCTCTCCGACGCCAAGCACGGCGACCATACCCACTTCGAGCTGGTAACCGCCACGGTCACGCTTGAAGACGGCAGTGAAGGCACCGGCTACACCTATACCGGCGGCAAGGGTGGCTACGCCATCAAGGCGATGATCGAACACGACTTCGCTCCGGTGCTGGTCGGCAAGGATGGCGGCGATATCGAAGCGATCTACGACTTCATGGAGTGGCACGTCCACTATGTCGGACGGGGCGGCATCGCCTCCTTCGCGATCTCGGCCATCGATATCGCGCTCTGGGACATCCGATGCAAAAAGGCCGGCCAGCCGCTCTGGAAAATGGCGGGCGGCGCGGCCAAGACCTGCAACGCCTACTGCGGCGGCATCGACCTGATGTTCCCGCTCGACAAGCTGCTGGGCAACATCCGCGGCTACCTCGCCTCCGGCTACCGCGCCGTCAAGATCAAGATCGGGCGCCCCAACCTCGACGAGGACATCGAGCGCATCGCGGCGGTGCGCGAACTCGTCGGGCCGGACGTGACCTTCATGGTCGACGCCAACTACTCCATGAGTGTCGAGAAGGCGATCGAGGCGGCCAGGCGCTTCAAGCCCTACGACATCTTCTGGTTCGAGGAGCCCACCATTCCCGACGACTACCTCGGCTACGGGAAGATCGCGGAGGCCACCGGCATGCCGCTGGCGATGGGCGAAAACCTCCACACCATCCACGAGTTCGGCTACGCCTTCGAGCAGGCCAGGCTCTCCTTCATCCAGCCCGACGCCTCGAACTGCGGAGGGATCACCGGATGGCTGGCGGCGGCGGCGCTTTCGCGGAAATACGGCATCCCCGTCTGCTCGCACGGCATGCAGGAGCTCCACGTCAGCCTGGTTTCGGCCCAGCCGAACGCCGGATGGCTCGAAGTCCACAGCTTCCCGATCGACCAGTATACCACCCGGCCGCTGGTGGTCGAGAACCACCGGGCGGTCGCCCCCGATGCGCCCGGCACCGGCGTCGTTTTTAATTGGAACAAACTCAACCCGCACGAAGTACAATAGGAAAAGAATATGAAGGCAGCATACTATTCAGGAAACCAGAGTTTCACGATCCGCGAGGACCAGCCCAAGGAACCGCAGGCGGGGGAAGCCCGCATCAAAATCGCGTACTGCGGCATCTGCGGCACCGACCTCCACGTCTACCATGGCGCCATGGATGCGCGCGTCACGACCAACCGCGTCATTGGCCATGAGTGCTCGGCGGTGGTCGATGCCGTCGGCGCCGGTGTCGTGGGCGTCGCCCCCGGCGACCAGGTGGTGGTCCGCCCCCTCAAGCATTGCGGCGAATGCCCCGCCTGCAGGAAGGGCTACGTGCACGTCTGCCAGAACCTCAAGTTCCTCGGCCTCGATACCGAGGGCGCGATGCAGCAGATGTGGACGCTCCCTGCCCATACGCTGCACAAGGTTCCCTCCGACATGCGCCTCGACCACGCGGCGCTGATCGAACCGACCGCGGTGGCCTGCCACGACGTGGCCCGCTCGCGCCTCCAGCCCGGCGAGGATGTCCTGGTGATCGGCGGCGGCCCGATCGGGCTGCTGGTCGCCATGGTGGCCCGGCAGGCCGGCGGCAACGTGGTGATTTCGGAGGTCAGCGACTACCGCCTGTCGGTCGCGGAAAAGCTCGGGTTCAAGACGCTCAACCCGACCAAGGTGAACGTGGCCGAAGCGGTTTGGAAGATGACCGGCAACAAGGGGGCCGAAGTGGTTTTCGAGGTATCGGGCTCCAGGCCGGGCATCGAGACCATGACCGAAGCCGCCGCCGTCCGCGGCCGCATCGTGATGGTCGCCATCCACGGCAAGAAGCCGGAAGTCGACATGTTCAAGTTCTTCTGGCGCGAGCTGGAACTGCTCGGTGCGCGCGTCTACGAGGCCCGCGACTACGAAAAGGCCATCGAACTGGTGGTGTCGGGGGCGATCGACTGCAAGACGCTGATCACCGACATCCAGGAACTCGAGGACATTGCGAAGGCGTTCAAGGCGCTTGACGGCAATGCCACGGCGATGAAGAGCCTGATCAAGTGCAGCTAGCCGCAACCCATCTGTACAACCCACAAGGAGAATGAAATGAGTGTCTTTGATCTGTTCAATCTGGAAGGCAAGGTCGCGCTGGTGACCGGAGGAACGCACGGCATCGGGCTGGCGGTCGGCAAGGCGCTGGGCCAGGCGGGCGCCAAGGTCTGCGTCAACGACATCGACGAAGCCAAGCTGGCCTCCGCGAAGAAGGAGTACGCCGAAGCGGGCATCGACGTCTACACGCTGGTCTTCAACGTCACCGACGAAAAGGACGTGGATGCCGGGATCTCGAAGATCGAGAAGGAGGTCGGCACGATCGACATCCTCGTCAACAACGCGGGCATCATCAAGCGCATCCCGATCCTCGACATGCCGGTGGCGGAATACAAGCAGGTGATCGACGTCGACCTGATCGCCCCGTTCATCGTCGGCAAGCGCGTCGCGCCGGGCATGATCAAGAAGCGCGCGGGCAAGATCATCAACATGTGCTCGATGATGAGCCAGTACGGCCGCAACTCGGTTTCCGCCTACGCCTCGGCCAAGGGCGGGCTGAAGCTCCTGACGGCCAACATGTGCTGCGAATGGGCGAAGTACAACGTGCAGGTGAACGGCATCGGACCGGGCTACATCGCCACGGCGCAGACCGCCCCGATCCGCGAAGGCAACCACCCGTTCAACGACCTGGTCATGACCCGCACGCCGGCCAACCGCTGGGGCGAACCGGAAGACATCGGCAACGCCGCGCTCTTCCTCGCCTCGAAGGCGAGCCAGTTCGTCAATGGCCACGTCCTCTACGTCGACGGCGGCATCCTGGCCAACTTCGGCTATGTGAAGGGCGAAAACCAGATCTAGCGCACGCTGGATTGTCAACCGTGCCGCGGCGGACCGGGGGGAAACCCTTTCCCCTGCCCGCCCGGTGCATTGGGCTTTTTGGGGGCGGGCCTTCGGGCCGCGGCCCGGGCGCAGATGGAGCAGGTTAACCGGAGGATACGGACATGATGATGGCAGGAGTGGTTTGGGCACTGGTGGCGGGCGTGATGCTCGGCTTGTACGCGTTGCCGGAAAAATACACCAAGGAGTTCAAGTACGAGAACACCTGGGGAATGTTCTTCATCCTCACCATGTTCGTCGTGCCGATCATCGCCTCCTACGTCCTGCTGGGCGGGCTCGACGTGTTCGGGATGGTCGATTCCTCCATCATCTGGAAGATGGCCGTGGCCTCCGTCCTCTGGGGAACGGGCGTGATGATGTGGGGCAAGGCAATCAACCACATCGGCCTCTCCCTCGGCTTTTCGCTCTTTATCGGCACCGTGATTCTCGTCGGCTCCGTCATCCCTTTCTTCGTCAACGGCATCCCGCCCTCCAACGTCTTCGCCACCATCCTGGTTGGCCTGGTGATCGTACTGGCCGGTGTGGTAATGAACGGCAAGGCCGGCCTCGCCCGCGAGCAGGACGAAAAGCAGGCCGGAGCCGTCAAGGAAGAGGGCAAGGGCTCCATGCTCACCGGCATCATGATCGCGGTGATCGGCGGCCTGCTTGCCACGGGCTTCAGCTTTGCCAACGCCGTGGGTGCCGGACCGCTGGGCGCGGCCGTGAAGGAGCTCGGCCTCGCTCCATGGAAGACCGCCGTGGCGGTCATGTTCCCGATCTTCATCAGCGGCGGCGTGGTGATGGGCCTCTACTTTGCGCAGCAGCTGACCAGCAAGAAGCTGTGGGGGACCTTCAAGAGCCCGCGCTTCGCGGCCAACTTCGCCCTCATCTTCATCATGGCCTTCTTCCACTATGCCGCCTCCGCCCTCTTCGCCTTCGCCGCTTCCAAGCTGGGCGCGGCCGGCAACACCGTCGGCTACGCCATCTTCAACGCCACCTGCGTCATGACCGCCATCGTCAGCGGCATTGTCGTCGGCGAATGGAAGAAGGCCTCGCCGAAGGCCAAGGGATTCCTCTACACCGGACTGGCCTGCATGGTCGCCGGCATCATCATCATCGCGGTCGGCAACGGGCTGGGCGCATAATCGGAAAGGAGTGCAGCCATGAGCATAACCACGCAACCATTCGGCACCGTGGATGGCCGGGACGTCGACCTCTTCACGCTCAAGAACGCCAACGGGATGGTCGCCAGGATCACCAACTATGGCGGCATCGTCACCTCGCTGGTCCTCCCCGACGGCACGGACATCGTCTGCGGCTTCGATACGCTGGCAGGCTATTTCTCGGAGGCCTACAAGGCCAACTCCCCCTACTTCGGCTGCATCGTCGGCCGCTACGCCGCGCGCGTGAAGGACGGCAAGATCAAGGTCGGCGACCAGGTCCACACCCTCGCCTGCAATGCCGGACCGAACCACATCCACGGCGGCGTGAAAGGTTTCGACAAGTGCGTTTGGGATGCCGGGATCGCAGGCGACGCCCTCAGGCTTGCGCTCACCAGCCCCGATGGCGACGAAGGCTACCCCGGCGAACTCAAGGTGGTGGTTCTCTTCCGGTTGACCGATGCCAATGAACTGGTCATGGAAGCTTCCGCCACCACCAGCAAGACCACCGCCGTCTCGCTGACCAACCACACCTACTTCAACCTCAACGGATTCACCGGCAAGATCCTCGCCCACGAGGCCATGATCGATTCCGCCGAATTCCTCGTGGCCGACGACACCGGCGTGCCGCTGGGCGAAAAGGCGGCGGTCGAGGGCTCGGTGCTGGATTACCGGAAGGCCAGGCCGATCGGCGATGTGTTCGGCGAATATCCGCAAGGCTTCGAGCACTTCTACTGCTTCGGCAAGCCTCTGGGCGCCTTCGCCAAGGTGGCGGCGTTCAAGGATCCGGAGAGCGGGCGCACGATGGAGGTTTCGACCACCGAGCCGGGCATGCTGATGTATTCGGGCTTCTACACGGCGGACAACCTGATGCGCGAAAGCGGGGCGCAATTTGGTCAATTCCGGGCTTTCTGTTGCGAGGCGTCCCGCTATCCTAACGGGCCGAATATTGCTGGATCGCCCGGCAGCCTGCTGCGGCCCGGCGAGCAGTATACGATGAAAACCGCATACAAGATTGGATGGTAGAGGAGATATGGGCGAGGTGTTGAAGATCCGGCCGGCCGCGGAGTGCCGCTACGATATTGTTTCCCTAGGTGAAGTGATGCTCCGGCTCGATCCGGGAGAAGGGCGCATCCGCACCGCCCGCGAATTCCGCGCATGGGAAGGCGGGGGCGAATACAACGTCGCCCGCGGACTGCGCCGCTGCTTCGGGCAGCGCGCAGGCGTCGTGACGGCCTTCGCCAGGAACGACGTCGGCCTGCTGATGGAAGACTTCATCCTGCAGGGCGGCGTCGACACCTCGCTCATCAAGTGGATCGCCTACGACGGCATCGGCCGGACCGTGCGCAACGGCCTCAACTTCACCGAACGCGGCTTCGGTATCCGCGGGGCCGTTGGCTGCTCCGACCGCGGCAACACCGCCGCTTCGCAGCTCAAGCCGGGCGACATCGACTGGGAGCACCTCTTCGGCACCCTCGGCGTGCGCTGGCTCCATACCGGCGGCATCTTCGCCGCCCTCTCCGAAACCACCGGCCCGCTCGTCATCGAAGCTGCCAAGGCGGCCAAGAAGCATGGCACCATCGTCTCCTACGACCTCAACTACCGCCCCTCCCTCTGGAAAGGTTTCGGCGGCCTCGAAAAGTGCCGGGAGATCAACCGCGAAATCGCCCGCTATGTCGACGTCATGATCGGCAACGAGGAGGACTTCACCGCCTGCCTCGGCTTCGAGATCGATGGAGTCGACCACAACCTCACCGACCTCGAGGTCGACAGCTTCAAGGCGATGATCGAAAAGGCCATCGTCGAATTCCCCAACTTCAAGGCCACCGCCACCACCATGCGCGGCGTGAAGTCCGCCACGGTCAACGACTGGGGCGCCATGTGCTGGATGAACGGACAGTTCCACGAGGCCACGCACCGGCCCGGCCTGGAGATCCTCGACCGCGTCGGCGGCGGCGACAGCTTCGCCTCGGGCTTCATCTACGGCCTGATGGTGCTTCAGGACGCCGCCAAGGCGGTGGAATACGGCGCCGCCCACGGGGCCCTCGCCATGACCACGCCCGGCGACACCACGATGGCGTCGCTCGCGGAAGTTGAAAAGCTTGTTGCAGGCGCGGGTGCCCGCGTCGACCGATAGGAGATAGCCATGCTGAACGAACTGCTTAAGCGACCGATCCTGCCGGTCATCGTCATCGACGACGCCAACGATGCCGAGCCCTTGGCCGAAGCGCTGCTGAAGGGCGGAATGGACGTCATCGAAGTCACCTGCCGTACCGCCGCCGCCCCCGAGGCGCTGGCGCGCATCAAGAAATCGTTCCCCGAAATGCTGCTCGGGGCCGGTACCGTGGTCACCCCCGACCAGGCGCAGATGTGCATCGACATCGGCGTCAGCTTCGGCCTCGCCCCCGGCCTCAACCCCGAGACCGTCGAATTCTTCCAGGAAAACAACACCCTCTTTGTTCCGGGCGTCATGACCCCCTCGGAAATCGAAGCGGGCCTCGCGATGGGCTGCAAGCTGCTCAAGTTCTTCCCCGCCGGCGCGGCGGGCGGCGTCGACATGCTCAAGAACCTGGCGGCCCCCTACTCCCCGCTCGGCGTGCGCTTCTGCCCCACGGGCGGACTCAACCTCTCCAACATGAACGAATACCTCTCCCTGCCCGTCGTCGCCTGCATCGGCGGCTCCTGGCTCGCCACCAAGCAGCAGATCGCCGACAAGCAGTGGGATGCCATCACCCGGCAGGCCAAGGCCGCCCTCGAAAAGGCCGCCCTCGCCAAGGCTTAGCGTTGTGTCCGTGGAGGGCCCCCGGCCCTCCGCATCCCGGGCCAAAAAACTTGCCACCTTTCCGGCCGCTGGAATATATTCAGCGCCCTTTCCACATGCCCCGGTAGCTCAGCTGGACAGAGCAACGGACTTCTAATCCGTAGGTCCCAGGTTCGAATCCTGGCCGGGGCGCCAGCTTCCGGACGGACGAGAACCTGGAAGGTTCGACACGAGCGCAGCGAAGTGGGACTGGAGCCTGCGACAGTCCCCGAAGGGGGCAAACCATCCTGGCCGGGGCGCCAAGCAGTGCCCTCCCTACTTCTTGGCGATGTAGCGGGCGATATCCTCGAGTTCGACGAAGCCGACGGGGTGCTTGTGGGCGTCGACGACGACGGCGCGGTGGCGGGGATTGCGGCGAAGGCGGTAGAAGGCCGACTTCAGGTTGCGCCCCTCTTCGATGCGCAGGACCGTGGCGGCGCATCCTTTGAGCAAGTCGGCGTCCGCGAGGTCGCGGTTGACGACGGCGTCGAGCGACACCACGCCGACTACGGCGTGGCGGTGCATGAGGAGCGTATAATTGACACCGCGGCGGGCGACGAGCTGCTTGAAGTCGGCGACGGTGGCGGTGTCGGGCAGCGCGGGAACCTTGCCGATGGGGCTCATGAGCGCGCGCACGGGCATCTGGTACATGGTGGCGACGTTTTCGAGCATGCGGTTCTGGTGGGAGGAGATGACCCCCTCCTTTTCTCCGGCGGAAAAGAATTCGCGCAGGGCGTCGGGCGAGAGGCGGTGCAGCTCGCGCAGGGCGTCGCTGCCGAGCCCGCGCGTCAGGAGGCGGAAAAGCTGCTTGAGCGGCCAGGTGAAGGGTAGCAGGAGCAGCACGATCAGGCGCATGATCCACGCAACGCGGTACATCAGGATGTCGGCCTTGCTGCGGAAGAGGTTCTTGGGCCCGAGCTCGGCGAAGACGAAGAGCGGGAACATCAGCGTCAGGGTGGCGGCCATCTCGGCGTTCCATGGAACGACGCCGAAGAGCAGGCGTCCGGCCTCCATGCCGCCGGCGAGGTAGAGATCGGTAACCTCCCGCGAGAGCAGATAGACCGCCACATTGTTGCCGATGAGCACGGTGAAGATGAATAGATAGGGGTCGCGCAGGACGCGCGCCAACGACCGAGCCGAAGGGATCTGCTCGCGCTCGCGATGACGGAGACGGAAGCGGTTGATCCGGTAGCTGCCCGTCTCGACGCCCGAAAAGAGGGCCGAGAAGAGGAAGCCCAGCACGATGAGCAGCAGCGCGCTCATTGCCCTCCCCCGCCGCGGTCCAGTTCCAGCAGCACCGACTCGATGCGGTTGCCCCGCACCTGCTCGACGGTGAAGCGCAGATTGCCGACCTGCGCCACGTCGCCCGCCCTGGGCATGCGCTTGAGGAGCGAGACAACGAGTCCGCTGAGGGTGTCGAGCGCCAGCCCCTGCATCATCTCTCGGGGCAGGAAGCCGACGAAGAGCCCGCGCCATTCCCGGATGCCGAGGCTTCCTTTCAGGCGGTAGGTTGCTTCGCCTAGCTGCTCCACCTCCGGCTCGTCGAGGACGTCGAACTCCCCCACCACCCCTTCGAGCAGATCCTCCAGCACCATCGTGCCGGCCAGCCCACCGTATTCGTTGACGATGCAGACCATGCGGAGGTTCTCTGCCAGGAAATCGCGCAGCATGGCATCGGCCCGCCGGGTCTCGGGGACGAAGCGGACCGGCTGGAGAAAGTCGGAAAGCGGGCGCGCGGGATCGGGGGCGACAAAGAGGTCGCGCACCTCCACCACGCCGACGATGTTGTCCTCGTCCTCCTCGTAGACCGGGAGCAGCTCCATCTCCTGCCGGGCGGCCTCGCGCAGGGCTTCGGCGGCGGGGGTGTCGCTACGAAGGAAGAGCTGCTCGACGCGCGGCACCATCAGTTCGCGCACCCGGATTTCCGGGAGGTTGACGATATCCTCGACGATGGCCTTCTCCTGCTTCCCGAAGCTTGGATCGTGGTGCGTGGCATCGATGAGCATCTTGAGCTCGTCGGCGTTGAGCCTGCTGCCCTGGTCCTCGCGCGGTTCGAGGTGGCGGGTGATGCATTCGAGCAGGCGCCGGACGGGCGCGAGAAGATGGTACCAGTTGCGCAGCGGCAGGGCGCTGGTCCGCACCACCGCCGCCGGGAAGGAGATGCCGACGGCCTTGGGCAGGATCTCGCCGCAGAGGATGACCAGCAGCAGCACGGCGACCCCGGCCACGGCCTCCCACCACTCCCCGTAGCGGCGGCCGATCTCGATCGCCAGCACCACGCTGGTGCTGAAGAAGAGGATGTTCACCACCAGGTTGCCGAAGAGGAGCGCGATCAGCAGCCCGGAAGGGTTGTCGACCAGCAGGTCGAGCGTCCGTTCGATGTGGCGTCCTTCGCGGCGCAGTTCGCGGAGCTGGGCGCGAGTGAGCGAAAAGAGCGCGGTTTCGGTGCCGGAGAAGAAGGCCGAGCAGAGCAGCAGCAGCCCCATGGTGAGCAGCGCGATCGAGTGGTCCACCAGAATGTCCAAGCGGGTCGTCCTTTGTTGCGCCCCAATGTAGGGGAGGCTGGCAGCTTGTGGAAGCCCTCTTGTCCATTTTTCCGCCGCAAGCGGCCGTTTTCCCATTCGCGATTCACTTTCCGCTTCAAAATGCCGGGGGTTAGGATAAGCTGTCTCCCCATGAAGCAGTTCACCATACGGACCCGGGCGCGGACCGACTTCGTCAGGCTTGACGACCATATTTCGGATTGCCTTGCCGGTGCGGGACTTGCGGATGGCGTGGCCACGGTATTCGTGCCTCATACGACCGCCGGTGTCACGATCAACGAGAATGCCGATCCCGACGTGCCGGCCGACCTGGAAACCGTGCTCGACCGGATGGTTCCGTGGCAGGGCGACTACCGCCACGGCGAGGGCAATACGGCCGCCCACGTGAAGGCCAGCCTCATGGGCTCTTCGGTCCAGGTGATCGTCTCCGGCGGCCGCCTCCGCCTCGGTACCTGGCAGAGTGTTTTCCTATGCGAATTCGACGGACCCCGCACCCGGCAGGTGTGGATACAGGGAATTTCCAACCGATGAAAAAGAAAGAGATGCTTGTCTGGACCGCCGGGATCGTTTCGGCCCTGGCGATGTTTGCGGGATGCGGCGCGCATTCCGGTGAAAAGGAGCACGCCAAGGCGATGGATGCCTGGGACGCCGGCGACCTCGTCCGCGCCCGGGCCCTCTTCGAGAAGTCGATCCGCAAGACCTCGGACAGCACCCGGAAGGCGAACGCCCTGAACAGCCTGGGCCTGGTGCTCTGGGAGCTGGGAGAAACCGGTGCCGCCGCCGACGCCTTCGCGAAGTCGGCCAACCTGTCCGACAGCTTCACCGACGCCCATGAAAACCTCGGGATCGCCCTCTACCATGCCGGGCGACGGGCCGAGGCGGAAATGGCCCTGAACAACATCGCCGGCGACAACCCGAAGAACGCCACGGCCCACACGCTGCTGGGCTATATTGAACTGGAAAAGCAGGCCTGGCCCACGGCCGCCGCCGAACTCGCCAAGAGCCTTGCCGCCCAACCCGACCAGCCCGCCGTCCTCAACGCCCTCGCCCTCGCGGAACTCAACGGCTCCGGCGGACGCGACCGGGCAATCCAGCGCCTGAAGCAGCTACTCGCCGCCCATCCCGAGTACGCGCCCGCCGCCTTCAACCTCGCCGCCATCTACGACTTCCATGCCGGCGACAAGGCCTCCTCCCTTGAATGGTACCGCAAGTATCTCCGGCTTGCCGGAACCCAGGGCGAACGCTCGGCCGCCGCCGCGCAGGCCATCGTCCGCCTCGGCGGCAACGGCGGCGGTACGCCCCAGGCCGATCCGTCGCTGGCCGCCCAGCTCATGGCCCAGGGCACGCAGCTCCACGCCGCCCAGAAATACGCCGAGGCGGCGGAATGCTACCGGAAGGCGGCCGCAGCCGACCCGGGACAGAAGAACGCCCCCTACAACCTCGGGCTCGCCTACTACGCCATGAAGAACTATTCCGAAGCCGCCCTGGCCTGCGGCGATGCCCTGCGGATCGATCCCCAGTTCGCCGATGCCCGCTACATGCTCTCGCTCTCCTGGTACCAGCTCGGGAAGCTCGACGACGCCGAGCGCGAAGCCAAGATCCTCCAGGCGACCGATCCCAAGCGGGCCGAGGAGATGCTCCGCTTCATTGCCGCCGCCCGGAAACGGTAAGGGGCCTCAGGTTTTCGGAGGAAACTTCTTC
This sequence comes from Kiritimatiellales bacterium, assembly GCA_003246265.1. Taxonomy (GTDB): domain Bacteria; phylum Verrucomicrobiota; class Kiritimatiellia; order Kiritimatiellales; family Pontiellaceae; genus Pontiella. The sequence continues at coordinate 23,687 of QKAU01000006.1, forward strand.
AGGATGCGGGCCACGGCGCCGTTGACGATCCGGGTGGTCTTCTTCGGGGTCCCCCCCTCGTAGGTCGTGCGCCGCCCCACGCCCCGCCAAATGTTCTTGCCGCTGTGTGGATCGACGATGTCGATCGTCAGGCGCCCCTCCTCGTAGTCCGAGATCGCCGTGTTGTACCCCACCCCGCTGTAGCGGCCATAGTTGCCGGCGCCGACGCCGAAACTGACGGAACTGCCGCCGATGCGCTGCTTGAAATCGATGAAGTAGGCCACCTGGAAATCGGCTTCGGCGGCCTCCACCCTGGCAAAGCCCTTCGCGGCCAGCTCGGCGTCGACGGCGGCGCGGACGCGCTCGTCGATGAGGTCGTTGTCGATCCGCGCATCACCGGTCTGCGGCTGCTCGGCATGCTGCCATGCATAGGTCCGGAGCGCGGCAAAATCGACCGCCTCGTCGTAGTCGCGATTGACTGTGACCGACGAGCAGCCCGCAAGAAGCAGCAGGGTAGCCGCAAAAAGGCATGCATATCGTCCCATGGCAGGAAACCTCCGTTGGAATGGATGCGATCATATATAGGCGCGCCCGGGGATGCCAAGCCCACCCTCAGCCAAAGCGCTTGCGGACGTGCCGGACCATCAGGCGGTCGATGAGCCGGGCCGGCAAAAAGCGCGCCGCCCAGTCGCCGGCGTAGGCCGGGATCGTGACGCGGTAGCGGATCTTCGGACGGGGCGATTCCAAGGCATGGACGATCCTGCGCGCCACGGCTTCGGGCGGCAGGCGGAAGCGGTCTTCGGCCATGCCACCCTGGCGGCGCTTCGCGAAGTAGCGGAGATAGGCCGAGCCGAAGCGGGAGTGCTCCGTGTCCAGCTTCTCCTCGCCCTGCGCGGCACAGTTCGTGGAAAAGCGCGTGCGGATCGGCCCCGGTTCCACCAGCGCCACGACGATGCCGTCGGGCGAGAGTTCCACGCGCTGGACATCGCTCAGGGCCTCCAGCGCGAACTTGGAGGCCGAATAGATTCCCATGAACGGCAGGGCCAGGCGTCCGACCACGGAACTGATGTTCACGATGCGACCCTGTCCCTGCGACCGGAAGACCGGCACCAGCCGGTTCGTCAACTCCTGCAGGCCGAAGACGTTGACCTCGAACTGGAGGCGCATGGCGTCGCGCGAAAGGTCCTGGATGGCCCCGGGCATGCCGAAGCCGGCGTTGTTGACCAGCGCCCCGAGCCTGCCGCCGTTGAGTTCAAGCACCTGCCCGACGGCCTCTTCGATCGACGCACCGGACTCCAGATCCAGCGCCACGGCCTCGAAACCCATCCGCCGCAGCGCCACGAGGTCTTCCTCCCGGCGGGCGGTGGGAAAGACGCGCCAGCCGCGGTCGCGCAGGAGGGACGCGGCCGCCTCGCCGATGCCCGACGAACATCCGGTGATCAATACCGAGCGGTCCGTTATCTTCGTCGTCATGCCCGGTAGAGCTCCGAAAGCCGGTGGAAGGTGTAGCCCTGGTTCAGCAGCGAGGCGTAGCTGTCGCGCACGGCGGCGGCGGTCTCTGCCGACCAGGCATGGCCGATGGCGACGGCATAGCCGTTGTTCCGGGCCTTGGCCACCGCCTGGCCCCACATCCGGCGGACGTAGTCGCGGTCGTGCTGGATGTCGAGGAAGACATGGCGCTCCTCGACGTGCATGTGCTCATGGCGCGCCATGCGCGGAACCTGCGAATTGAACGCGGTCTTGCTGTCGAGGAAGAGGAGGTTGTTGGCCTTGCAGTAGCGGAGCACCTCGCGCATGAGCGCGGGGTTTTCGGTAACGCGCGAGCCCATGTGGTTGTTCATGCCCACCGCCCCGCGCACCGAAGCGAGGTTGCGGGCAAGGATGGCCGGCACGGCGGCGGGATCGGTCGTGTTGAGGATCGCGCCCGGGCCCGGATTCTCCCCGGCGTTGTAGGCCTCCATCGGCTGGTGGAGAATAATCTCCTTGTCCCGATGGCGGGCAATCGCCGCGCAGACTTCCCGGGTCTCCTTGAGGTGCGGCAGCACCGCTATGGTCATGGGTACGGGAAGGTCGAGGAACCGCTGCGTTTCATTGAGGGCCAGCCCCGCATCGTCGATCACAAGGAAGATCTGCCTGCGCCGCGGAAGTTGCGGGACAGGCGCGGCCGGTCGGGGTTTTGAACGGCAGCCGGCCAGCAACGCCGCAATGGACGCGATATAGGAGCGGCGCTGCATTGGCTAGCCGTTGAGGTTGAGTCGGTAGTCCTGCCCGCCGCCGAACTCGAGGATACGCTGGACGTGCTTCCCAAGGATGTCGGCCTCGAGGTTGACCTTCGTGCCCGCGCGGAACTCCGACATGTCGGTCTCCTGCATCGTATGGGGAATGATGTGCACCACGAAACCGGAGTCGGTCAGCTCGGCGACCGTCAGCGAAATCCCGTCGAGCGCGATCGACCCCTTGTAGACCATCAGCATCCGCAGGTCGCGGGAGCAGTCGACCGTGAACTTCCAGTCGCGGCCCACCTGTTCGATCTTCGAGACCGTGCCGGTGCCGTCGACATGCCCCGTCACGATATGGCCGCCCAGCGTATCGCCCAGCGCCAGCGCCTGCTCGAGATTGACCACGTTGCCCGGGGTCTTTTCGCCGAGGTTGGTCTTGGCGAAGGTCTCGCCCAGCACGTCGAACATCAGCCGGTCCTCCTCCATGGCGGCCACGGTCAGGCAGGTGCCGTTCACGGCGATGCTGTCGCCCAGCCCCACCGGGCGATCGAACGGCCGGTTCGGCACCATGGTGATGCGCCCCGCCGTCCCTTCCATCCTGATCTCCACGATATGCCCCAACCGCTGCACGATTCCCGTAAACATCCTATCGCTCCTTCCTTGCCATTACCAGGAGGTCATCCCCCACCCGTTCCATTGATTCGAATTCCAGCTGCACGACGTCGGCCAGCCTCGCACCGGTCCTGCCGAAGCAGGGCAGCCCGTCGGCACCCAACAGCTTCGGGGCGATGAAGAAGGCGAACTCGTCGACCAGCCCCTGTTCCACCAATCCGGCGGCCAGCTTTCCGCCGCCTTCGCACAGTACGTGCACGATCCCCTGTCCCTTCGCCAGATCCTTCAGGACCGCATCCAGCGCGCCGCTGCGCACGAGGGTCCGCTCGGCGGACTCGTCGGTCAGCACCTTGGCCGCGGAAGGTATATCGACTCCAACGACCACGCGCCACGGTTTGCGGCCCAGCGCGGGTCGCGGCAGCAGCGAGGGGTCGTCGGTGCGCACGGTCGCCGCACCGACCATGATCGCATCGGCCCGACGACGCAGGGCCTGCACCCGATCGCGCGCGGCCGCCCCCGTGATCCACTTCGACCCGCCTGCGTGGTCGGCGATGCGCCCATCGAGGGTGATGGCCAGCTTCAGGGTGACGTAGGGGAGCCCCGTCGTGATGAACTTCTCGAAGGGGGCGACCAGTTCCCGCCCCTCCCGCCGGCAGATCCCGGCCACCACCTCGACGCCTGCGCGGCGGAGGATATCCAGCCCCTGACCGGCATGGCGCGGGTTGAGGTCCTTCACCGCCACGACGACGCGGCCGATCTTCCGCTCGAGGATCAGGTCCGTGCAGGGCGGTGTCCGCCCGTAGGTCGAACAGGGTTCAAGCGTGACATAGAGAGTGCTGCGCCGCAGGTCGGGCGCGTGGGGGCGCAGGCTCTTCAGGCAGGCCACCTCGGCATGCGGGCCGCCCGCCTTTTCGTGCCACCCTTCCGCGATGATGCGGCCATTCTGCACCAGTACCGCGCCGACCGGAGGGTTCGGGCGGGTCAGCCCCTCGCCTTTCCTAGCCAGTTCGATCGCCCGCAGCATGTATCGAGTGTCATTCATGGCATCTTCAGCGCGAGAGCATCAAGCTTCTCAATGGCGCGCAGGGATTCCTTCGCGTGTCCTGGTATTCTTTGCGACGTTGCGTTCAACATCCCTCTCCAAGCAGCGCTTCTACGAATTTTTCCCGGTCGAAGGGGGCGAGGTCGTCCTCGCCTTCGCCGAGGCCGGCGAAGAGGATCGGCACGCCCAGATCGCGGCGCACGGAAAAGAGGAAGCCGGCCTTCGATGAGCCGTCGAGCTTGGTCACGACGATGCCGGTCAGCGGCACCACCGCGTTGAACTGCCGCGCCTGGATGACGGCGTTCTGGCCGAGGGTGGCGTCAAGCACCATCCATACGGCGTGGGGCGCCCCTGCGAGGCGTTTGTCCATGGAGCGGCACATCTTCGGCAGTTCGTCCATCAGCGGGGTTTTGGTGTGCATGCGTCCCGCCGTGTCGACCAGCACCAGGTCGCAGCCCTTTTCCAGGGCGGCGTCGACCGCGTTGAAGGCGACGCCCGCCGCATCGTGGCCGGTCTCGCCTCCGGTAAAATCGCATCCGAGCTTTCCGCTCCAGAGCCGGAGCTGCGACGAGCCCGCCGCCCGGAAGGTGTCGGAGCCGCAGAGCATCGGCCGGAGCCCGCGGTCCATCGCCCGGCGGGCCAGCTTGGCGGCCGTGGTGGTCTTGCCGGAGCCGTTGACGCCCAGGAGCATCAGCACGAATGGATTGACGCCCGCCGGCCAGACGAAGGGTTCGGCATCGCCAAGCTCGTCGAGGAGCAGCTTCTTCAGCAGGTCGCGCCGCGAGGCCTTGCGCGGGGCGTTTTCGAGGGCCTCGACGATCTCCGCCACAAGCCGTGCCGGAACGTCGGAGCGCAGCAGCGTTTCCTCCGCAACCTCGACGTCCAGTTCGCCAGCCTCGCCGGCGTCGCCGGACGAGAAGACCTTCTGGAGGAGGTTCCTGGTCTTGGCAAGCGCACCGAACCACCCGGCCATTACTCCCCTCCCCCCGGCGGCTTGCAGGTAGTGCGGGCGGGGCGGTCGATATCCTTCCGGATGCGGTCGAGCACGCCGTTGACGAAGCGGCCCGACTGGAAACTGGCGAAGTCCTTGGCAAAGTGGACCGCCTCGTTGATCGAAACGACCGGTGGGATGTCCTCGCGGTAGAGCATTTCAAAGAGCGCAACGCGCATCACCGTGCGGTCCACGGCGCCCATGCGGTCCGAGTTCCAGCGCTTCGCATAGTGCGAGAGCTTCTCGTCGAGCTCCTGCTTGCGCTGCACCACGCCCTTGATGATCTCTTCGGCATAGGTCTTCTCGCGCTCGCTCGGCGACTTGTCCTCCCAGAAATCCTTCAGGGCCGTATCGATCGGCTCGGGATTGAAGTCGAGCTGGAAGAGGAACTGCATGATCCATTCGCGCGTTTCGCGCCGCCCGTTGACCTGTTTTTTTTCCATAGGTTATCCCAGTTTCCTGTAGACGCGCGCGGTTTCGATCGCCGCCTCGGCCGCATACCAGCCCCGCGTGTTCTCTCCGCCGCGGCAACGGGCCTCGGCCTGCGCCCAGCTGCGCACCCCGACGATTTCGTTGATGACCGGGATCCGGTGGCGGCAGGCAATATCGAGGATCGCCTGCCCGGTCGTGTCGATGATCATCTGCGCATGCTGTGTTTCGCCCTCGACCACCACGCCGAGGACGATGAGCGCGTCGTACCGCCCACCCGCCGCCATCTTCTCGGCGACCACGGGGATTTCATACGCCCCCGGGACGCGCACGACATCGATCGTTCCCGACCTGGCGCCGTTCCGTTCAAGGCAACCCACCGCGCTGCGCGCCAGTTCGTCGGTCAATTCGTCGTTGAACCGGCTTGCGACAATGCCGAACCGCAGGCCGGAGGCATCGAGGTCGCCGACGACCTGGTTGGCCCCGATACCGCCGATCGGCGCGATGGTTTCCGAAATCCCTTTGCCCATGTTCCACCCCAGCCTGTTCGCGTCCGGCTTTGGACAGCAATGTTTCTAGATGATATGCCCCAGCTTGTCGCGCTTGGTCGACAAATAGTTGACGTTGTGCTCCGACGGGGGCAGCACCAGCGGTTCGCGCGAAGCGATGGTGATTCCGTACTTGTCCAGCCCCTGAATCTTTGCCGGATTGTTGGTCAGCAGCCGGATGGTCGCCATGCCGAGGTCGTTGAGGATCTGCGCGCCGATGCCGTAGTCGCGCAGGTCGGCCCCGAAGCCGAGATGTTCGTTGGCTTCGACCGTATCCATGCCCTGCTCCTGCAGCTCGTAGGCGTGGAGCTTCTTCGCCAGGCCGATGCCCCGCCCCTCCTGGCGCATGTAGACGATGGCGCCGTAGCCGTGCGCCTGGATCGCCTTCATGGCGGCATGGAGCTGGGCGCCGCAGTCGCAGCGCATGGAGTGGAAGACGTCGCCGGTGAGGCATTCGCTGTGCACGCGCACCAGCGGCGTCTTGCCACCGGAGGCGTCGCCACAGACGAGGGCCAGGTGGTCCTTGTGGTCGACGGCCGAGCTGTAGAGCTTGAGGCGGAAGGGGCCGGCATCGGTCGGCATGTTGATCTCGCGTTCCAGATGGACCAGCCGCTCGTGGGTGTAGCGGTATTTCACGATCTCGGAGACGGCGGTCATCTTCAGCCCGTGGTGGTCGGCGAAGCGGCGCAGGTCGTCGGTGCGCATCATGTCGCCATCCTCCCTGAGGATCTCGCAGATGACCCCGGCGGGTTTCAGGCCGCAGATGCGGGCGAGGTCGACCGTGCCCTCGGTATGGCCGGCGCGCTGGAGCACCCCGCCGGGCTTGGCCTTGAGGGGGAACATGTGGCCCGGCTTCACGAAGTCGCCGGCCTGGCTGCTTTCGTCGACCAGGGCGCGGACGGTCTGGGCCCGGTCGGCGGCGCTGATGCCGGTGGTGGTCCCTTTCCGCACATCCACCGAATCCATGAACGCGGTGTGGTATTTGTCCGACGAGTGGGCGGGCACCATGTGCGCAAGACCGAGGCGGGCCAGGGCCTTCTCTTCCATCGGCACGCAGACCAGCCCGCGCGCCCGGGTGATCATGAAGTTGATGGTTTCAGCCGTGACCTTTTCCGCCGCGCAGACCAGGTCGCCCTCGTTCTCGCGATCCTCGTCGTCGGTCATCACCACGGTTTCGCCGCGCTTGAACGCCTCGATCACATCCTCGATCGGATCGAACAGATTCTTGCCCATCGTCTCTCCTGAAAACCAAAAACCCTGAAGTGCGTACGCCTTCAGGGTTTTTTGCAAATGCAAAAGCGTTCCATCATCTTCTTCCATCCAGACTCTACTGTCGGTCGCAGAATTCCACTGCGTCGTGTCCTGCCAAACCTGGAAGGACTCGCGGACTGTAACCGCCGGTCGGGAATTTCACCCTGCCCCGAAGACCGAAGCAATATGGAGCAACCCCTACAGCTGCGCAAGTGGAATTTGTCCGCATTCGGTCCGCGGCCCGCCCCGCTTTGGCTTGCATAGGATTTGCCAAGGCTCGGGGGCTTTGGCATGGTTCGCGACGTTTGCCGCATCTGCCACGCATGCCCAGGGGAACCATGGGGAAAACCAACTATTCAGCCGAACTCTGCCAGGAGCTCCAGGTCGCCGCCCGGAATCCCGCATTGGAGCTCCACCATCGTCCCGTCCGCTACGAAAAGGGCACCGTACTGCCCGTATCGATCACCGGCGTCTACCCCGCCGTTTCAGGCGAGGCCGAATTGACCGTCGACAAGTTTCTCGGTGGCGGGTTCGCCGGGCAGGTCTACCGCTGCCGCCTGACGGCCCTGCAGCTGCAGCCCGGCTGCAGCATTCCGGGACTGGAGACCGGCAAGCTCTACGCCGTAAAGATCGTCATCCCTCCCAGCACCTTCTCGCGCTGGTTCCGCAACACCACCTACTGGCTCGCCTTCCAGGGACCCTTCAGCGCACAGGTCAACCATGGCGCCTGCCGCGCCGGACTGCTCTGGCAGAAGCTGGTGCGGCGCGCCGGACTCGTGAAGTTCGGCCGCGAAAGCGCCGTGAAGGACGCCTACGCCTCCTTCTGGGATCCCACCCTCAACGCCTACGGCGAGATCACCGAATGGATCGAGGGCCGCATGTGGCACCTCGAGGCCGACGACCAGCTCGCCAAGCGCTTCGACTGGCGCAACGTGGCGCTTTCCGAAACCGGCAGCCCCGAATTCGTCGAGAAACGTCGCTTCATGGCGCAGATGGTCGAGCTCATGCACGAACTGGGCGCCCCCGAATTCGCCCGGCAGTACGAGTGGTGGACCATGAAGAGCCAGCCCAACTGCATGAAGCGCACCGACACCGCCGACGGCGGCCTCTGCGCCATCGACTTCCGCGCCGGCCTGGCCCTGCTCCCCTTCCTCCCCATGAGCCCCGGCGACCTCAAGCTCATCGTCGACGGCCTGAAGCGCGGCGCCCTCGTCCAGTTCGACCGCTGCGATCTCGGCATCATGGAGGCGTTCGTGGCCCGGCACCCCGCCGTCTTCGCCGACGTCCGCCCCATGATCGAAGAGCTGAAGATCCGCGACCGCGAATACCGCCGCTCGCTGCTCGACATCACCCACCATGGCGTGCGGCCCACCTTTGACCGCGCCCTCCAGCGGGATGTCATCGCCGGGCTGGTCGAGGGTTATCGCGCGGCCGACCTGGTCGACGACGCGTTCGCCGAAAAGCTGCGGCGGGGAGGCCTGCGCTTCGCCCTGTTCCACCTGCTCGGGGCCGTTCCCCTGCTCGGCACGATGGTTCGCAAACGCTGGGGCAACGCCGCGTACCGGAGGCATCTCTTCAACTTGTTCACCAGCCGCACCTACTTCCAGGCCGCCGCGACGGCCCGCGCCGCGCACGAGCTGGTCGGCTGGCACCGTGCCGGCCGCACCGACGAAGCGCGGACCCGCCGGCTGGCCGCCCGGCCCGCGCTCTTCTTCCTCGAACGCTTTACGCTGGGCCTGCTGCCCATCGGACTGCACCGTCTCTGCATCCGGCCTGCCATGGCGTGGGAGGGCATCGTCGCCTTCTTCCGTTTCATCCGCGATTTCGCCCGCGACGCCGCGTTTCGCGAGAAGTGGTTCCTTGACCAGGTGGCCGAAGGCGAGAAAGATGGTATGCTCACCCGCGAGGAGCACGACCACATCGTCTCCATCATCAAGGAGCCCTTCATCGTCAAATACCTCCGCAGCATGGCGGTCCATTTCTGCACCCTTCCCGTCACGCAGGTCGTCAGCGTGACGGTGGGCGCATTCGTCTTCGCCTACGTGATCGGCCGGGGCGGCACCACGGCGGACGCCTCGCTCGCCTTCGCAGGGGTGCTCGCCCTCTTCCAGGTGACGCCCATCTCGCCGGGCTCGCTCTGCCGCGGCTTCTACGTGGTGGGCCTGATGATCTATGAACGGAACTGGCGCGACTACCTGGTCGCCTGCCCGCTCTCGTTCGTCAAGTATATCGGCTACCTTGCCTTCCCGCTGCAGATGACCACGACCTACCCGCACCTCTCCCGCTTCCTGGTGAGCCGGCGCGCCACCGCGCTGGTGCACGTCATCCCCGTCTTCGGGGAGCACGGCGCCCTACTCGAACACTGGGTTTTCGACCTGTTCTTCAACGTGCCCCAGATCCTGGGCCGCCACATCAAGGGCCTGCTGACGGCCTGGATGGTGCTCGGCATGGCCACCATCATCCCGGCGCTCTTCTTTGTCGGAACCCGCGGCTTCACGGCCCTTTCGATTGCGCTGGTCGCGGTCTTCATCTGCCCGCGGATGGTCTTCTACCCCATCCTGAAACGGGGCGAATAATTGTGCACTTCCCGGCGTTGACGCACCCGGGGCTCCGTGCTACCTTGCGCCCTCGATTTTCCACTCCTTTGGATGTCGGGGCGTAGCTCAGTCTGGCTAGAGCGCTACCTTGGGGTGGTAGAGGCCGCTGGTTCGAATCCAGTCGCTCCGACCAAAAAAAACCGCCGAAAGGCGGTTTTTTTGTCTCCGGACAGGATAAGTACCCCGCCGCGGGGCTACAGTTGGATCTTGAGCGGAAGGACGGCGACCTCGGCGGGAATGGCGATGGGTGGAAGGGCAACGACCAACCCCTTGCCCGTCGTCTTCCACTTGACCGGTCCGCCGTCCAGGAGCGTCACCGACTTCGGGCGCAACACCTTGGCCTTCTTGAAGGCGGTCATGACCACTTCGCCCTCTTCCGGGACCCCCAGCAGCATGGCGTAGACGGTCTTGCCATCCTTCGAGGCCGTGTAGCGGATATCCTTCGCGGTGTATTGGAGCGTCAGGAATTTTCCATGGTCGCTGAACCCGCCCTTCGGTTCCGCGGTAGGCCCTTCCGCAGCGACAATCCACGGGCGTGTTCCGTAGATTGCCTCCCCGTTAGCCTCCAGCCACCGGCCCAGCTGCAGGAGCACGTCGCGCTGGTCCTGCGGGATCGTGCCGTCCGCCATGGGCGAGATATTGAGCAGCAGGACACCGTTCTTCGACGCCGTATCGATGAGGGCGTGGAGCACCTTGTAGAGCGGCTTGATCTTCAGGTCCTTCGTGTAGCACCAGCTGCCCGTGCTGATGGTGTCGTCGGTCATCCAGAGTTCCGGCAAGGCCTCGGGCTCGCGGGATTTTTCATGGTCGTTGATGGTGAAGTCGAGGGGCAGGTCGTCCTGCTTGCGCACGATGGCGACCTCCCTACCCCACGCCTCGGCAGCGTTGAGGTAGTAGGCGGCGAACTGTTCGCGACAGGTCTCCGGGATACGGTCGAGCCAGGAATCGAACCAGATGATGTCCGGGTGGTAGTTGTCGATGACCTCCTTGAGCTTGCCGAGCCAGATGTCGCGGCACCACTCCTCCTCGGGCATGTTGCCGTAGAGCAGGCGCAGCTTCGGGTCCTCGGAAGCCGTAGGCCAGCCGGGCTTGTAGGCGTAGTGGCTGTCGTTGAACGCCTTGCCCGGCTTTTCCATCTCATCCTGCCACGTATCGCGGTAGCGCTGGAGGTTGCGGGCGTGGTGGAAGGTGGCGATGGTCTTGATATTGCGCTTCTCCAGCGCCTGGAAGAGTTCGCCCAGGATATCGCGATGCGGACCGGTATCCTTCGCGTTCCATGGAGTGATCTTCGACGCCCACATCGCGTAGCCGTCGTGGTGCTCCGCCACCGGGCCGGCATACCGGGCACCCGCCTTCTGGAAGAGATCGGCCCACTCCTCGGGGTCGAAGTGCTCGCCGGTGAACCGGGGCACGAAATCATGGTACCCGAATTGGGCAGGATCCCCGTAGGTCTCCACATGGTGCGCGTAGATCGGGTCGTCGGCGTGGTGCATCTTGCACGGATACCATTCGTTTCCGAAAGCCGGGACGGCGTAGACGCCCCAATGGAAGTAGATGCCCAGCTTGGCATCCTTCAACCACTCCGGGGCGGCCTCGTGCTTTGAAAGCGACTTCCAGTCCGCCTTGAATTTCTGAGCGCTGCCCGCCGAAGCGGCCAGGCATGCTAGTCCCAATGAAATCATCCGATTCATATCAGCCCTGTCTCCCTATTCCACGTTCAACACGATACGCGCCGGTGCCAGTCCGTCAGCGGAGGCCGCCACTTCGATCAATCCCGGCACTGCGTCCGCCTGGACAACAAGCAGGCAGCGCCCCTGGTCCGTACGGCAGGTGTCCGCCTGGAAATCCTGTACGCTGGTGGAAGATCCATTGTCGACCCCGATGTTGCGTCCCGCCCCATCCACGGCAAAACGGATCGTCCGTTCCTCGTGGCGCACGGGATTTCCGTCCGCATCGACCAGGCGCGCGACGCAATGCGCGACATCCCTGCCGTTGCCCATCAACCTTTCCTTGTCGAACTCCAGCCGTACCGCCACGGGAGCGCCCGCAGTCGCCAGCCGGTATTCCGCCACTTCCCGCCCGTCGTTGCGCCCCACGGCCATGAGGATGCCCGGCGCATGCGGCACCACCCACTGCATCAGGCGGTCCGGGCACTCCGCAAGCCTGCGCACGCCCAGCGACCGGCCGTCGAGCAGGAGTTCAACCTCCTCGCAGTTGGAATAGCCTTCCACGTAGACGAGCTCCCCGGCCCGATAGTTCCAGTGTTCGACCAGGCTCGGCCAATACCAGGTCCGGTCGCGCGGCCGCGCCGGATCCCCGTCGATCCGGCCATCCTGCAGCCGGTAGTTCGACTCCGCGAGCGGCTGGGTGGCGAAATGGACCATCGGCTCGTCCTCCCTCCAGAGCGACTTGAAGAGCCAGTAGGTCGGTTTGCGGAACCCGGCGGTCGAGAGCATGCCGCACGGCGTCGACCTGCGCGGCCATTCGGTCGACTCGCCGAGGTAGTCGATCCCGGTCCAGAGGAAGAGGCCGGGAATGAAGGGACGCTCCAGCACCGCCTTCCACTCGGCCCACTGCACCCAGTTCTCGGTGCCCAGGATCATCTTCCCCGGATAGTTCCGATGACCCCAGTCGTAGTTCACGGTGCGATAGCTGTAGCCCACGATGTCGAGGGCGTCGGCATAGCCCGAGAAGTGGCTGATGCTGGGCATGACCAGGTTGGCGGTAACGGCCCGGGTGGAATCCACCTCGCGGATCCAGCGCGACAAGTCGGCCGCCTGTTCGGCCAGGATATGCGGCCCCTGGTCCGCCTTGGCGAAGATCGCCTTCATCTTCGGCGTGTCGTAGGGCGGCTCGTTCCAGTAATAGCTGGCGTTGTTGGTCTTCACCCAGTACCCCGTGGCGTCGCCATAGCCGGGGTAGGTCCATTCGATTTCGTTGCCGATGCTCCACATGACGACGCAGGGATGGTTCCGGTCGCGCAGCACCATGGCCTTGGCATCCCGCTCGGCCCATTCGCCGAAGTGTTCGGAATAGCCGCGCGTCCGGTCGTCGGCGACCTTCTGGCCGAAGTTGTACTTCTTGTCCTTCGGGTTGAACCACTCGTCGAACGCTTCGTCCTGCACCAGGAAGCCCATGCGGTCGCACAGGTCGAGAAACGCCTCCGACGGCGGGTTGTGGGCGGTGCGGATGGCGTTGCAGCCGGCCTCCTTCAGCAGGCGCAGGCGGCGCTCCCACACCCCGTCCGGCACGGCCGCACCGACGCATCCGCCGTCGTGGTGCAGGCAGACGCCCTTGATCTTCATGTTCCGGCCGTTGAGGAAGAACCCCTGTTCCGGATCGAAGCGCACATCGCGCACGCCGAACGCGGCCGCATCGCGGTCCTGCACCTCCCCCGCTGCGGAGAGTTCCACCTCGGCGCGGTATAGATGGGGGTGGTCCGTATCCCACAAGACGGGATGGGCCAGTTCGAAGCGCTGGTCCACCGTCCGGGTCTCGCGCGCGGCGAGCACGACCTCCATGCTTCTGAAACCGACCGAACGCCCCGACTCCTCCTGCAGATCCATGGAAACCGACACCGTTCGCGGCGCATCGGTGCGGTTCACGAGGACCGCGGACAGGTCGACCTCCCGGTTGCCGCGCGTGGCAACGGCAAGCCCATGCCGCTGGAGATGCACGGGGGCGTGGGTCACCAGCTTCACCTCGCGATAGATGCCGGAGCCGGGATACCAGCGGCAATCCATGTAGGCGGAGCGGTCCACGCGCACAGCCAGGACGTTGGTCGCTCCGTAGCGCAGATGGGCGGACAGCTCGAATGCGAACGGGGTGTAGCCGTAGGGATGGAAACCCAGGAAGTGGTCGTTGATCCAGACCTCCGCATTGTTGTAGACGCCGTCGAAGTCGACGCGCACCACCTTGCCGCGACTCTTCTCCGGCACCACGAAGGCCTTGCGGTACCAGCCCACGCCGCCCGGCAGGAACGCCGTGCAACCGCCGGCATCGTTCGTCGTGAAGGAAAGCCCGATGCTCCAGTCGTGCGGGAGGCGGACCGGGGTCCACGCGGAATCGTCGAACGCTTCCCCCAAGGCCGCCGGCGGATCGCCCAGCATGAACCTCCATCCGCCGTCGAAACGTTCCACCGTGCGCCCTTCGGCTGCCACTCCTGCCAGTCCCGCCATGGCCATGGCGAGGATGCCTGTTCGCCGCATGGATCCCTCCCTAGTCGATCTTTACCAGCTTGTACGCGCGGACGTAGTCGTAGAGCGTCGTGTTGCGCGATTCGTCCATCAGGTCCTCGACGGTGGGAACCACCTCCCAAGCATAGATCTCGCACACGAGATTCACGAACATCGGCTGGTCGAAGGGCGTCGCGTCGAGGTCGGTATCGGGCTCGATGGTGTGCACGAGCTTTCCATCCAGGTAGAACTTCATGGTATGGGAATCGACCCACCAGCAGCCGTAGGTATGGAACGCCTCGTCGACCTTGCCGCCGATATTGGTCGAAGCCCCCTTCTTTCGTTCCAGCGGCTCGGCCGCCGGATCCGCGGGATAGAGGTTGACGTGGGTGTTCGACTTCATCTGGAAGGCGAAGTCGGGCCAGCGCTGCGCGTTGCCGATGCACTCCTGGATATCGAGCTCGGTCGACTTGGAAGGACGCGCCTTCTTGTCGCGCGGGTTCATCAGCCAGAAGGTGGACGAGGTCGAGATGCCCGACGCCTTCATGCGGGCCTCGTAGTAGCCGTAGCGCGCCTCCTGCGCCTTGGACTGGATGGCTCCGCAGGCGATCCACCACTCGTTGCTCACCCCCTGGGGCGGATTGAGCACGGAGCTCGTGATCCGCAGGCAGCCATCCTTCATGCTGACAGCCGAGGGGACGAATTTCCCGGGAACGCGACCTTCCCATCCGGGATAGTGGTCGTGCCACTTCTCCTGGTCAAGCTCGGTGCCGTTGAACTCGTCGCTGTAGGGATCGTTCAACACCCACCTGAAGCCGGCGGGGGCTTCGACGGGCGGCGGAGGGATCTCCTGGGCGCCCGCATTCGACAAGGCGGTGGCGAGAGCTGCAAGGGCGATCATTCTCTGTTTCATGGCTGGCTCCTTAACCTTAGGGTTTCAATTCGGCAAACGTTCCCGGCAGGTCGGACAACAAGCCCGCCAGCCTGCCCTTCATCTGATCGAGCTTGGCGGCGTATTCCGGGTTCTTCGCAAGGTTGGTGGTTTCGCGCGGGTCGCGCTTCAGGTCGTACAACTGGTCCGGATCGAAGTAGTTTTCCAGGAAGGGTGCCGGCGGCCAGCCCATGATCTGCAACCGCTCCATGAAGTCGCCGCCAGGCGCCATGCCCATCTGCAGGTAGCGCGCCTCGGAATCGATGGTCCAGCTCTTCTTCGTCCAGGGATTGCGCTGGTAGATCTTCTCCATGGCGGCCTTGTGCTCGGCAAGGCGCTCCTCCAGGGGGCGTTCCAGATAGCTCGGCGGCACCCGGAACGCCAGGTACTTGTAGTCGCCGCTGACCACCGCGCGCGTCAGTCCGATCTCCAGATAGAGCGCATCGCGCCAGTCCGCGACCTGCTCGCCGCGGGCCAGCGGCAGCAGGCTGGCCCCGTCCAGGTGCATCTCCTTCGGCGGCACGACCCCGCAAAGGTCGAAGATGGTCGGGGCGATGTCGATGTTCGCCACCAGCTCCGTCCGCTCGCCGGGCTTCACGACGCCGGGGAGGTAGAGCATCATCGGCACATGCGCTCCGCCCTGGTAGCAGGATCCCTTGCCGCTGTCGTCGGTTCCGTTGTCGTTGAAAAAGACGATCAGCGTGTCGTCGGCCAGGCCGAGGTCGGCAAGCTTGCGCTGCACCGCACCGACCACGTCGTCCAGCCAGGTGGCTGCCTGGAGCTTTGGATCGTCCACACCGGCGGCCACCGCCCGCCTGACGACATCCTCGCGGGGCGGCAGGACGCCGACGATCGGTTCGTCCAGCAAGCCGAGCGGCGACAGGCGCGGATCGACCTTGAGCGATTCGTTCGGTGGCGGACTATGGAGGAGCGTAGAGGCGTAATAGAGCACGAACGGTTCGTCCTTGTAGCGCTCGATGAACTCCAACGCATGCTTCGTCTGCCATTCGACCGCATGGACGTTGCACCCGGTCTTGACGAGGTTCTTGTCGTCGTCGGGATTTCCGGCATAGGCGCCGCCCACGTAGTCGAAGCCCTTGTCGGCGATGTATCGGCAGTTGAGCCCCTGGTTGTAGCGCAGGACTTCCTTCGTGGCCGGATCGGAGGGATCGCTGCCGGGCACCTGGCGGTGGCGGCCGTACCGGCTCCCCAGCCCCACGTGCCACTTCCCCACCATGCCGGTCCGGTAGCCGTTGGCCTGCATCACCTTCGGAAAGGTCCATTCGTCATCGCCGATGCCCATGTTCCAGAGCACCTTCGTGACCCCCTCCGCGCTGGTGCTTTCGGCAAACTCGGTTGCGGTGCAACGGCTGGCGTACTGGCCCGTCAGGCAGGAGTAGCGGCTGGGCGAACAGACACTGCTGGTGGCGTATGCGCGGGAGAAATAGGCCCCCTCCCGGGCGAGCCGGTCGATGTTCGGCGTATGGGCCTTGCCCCGGATAAAACCGAAGGAGTCCATCTTCTGGTCGTCGGTGTAGAAGACCACGACGTTCGGGCGGCGCGTCCCCGCCGCGGCGGTCGCCGCCAGCAGCAGCGCGAGGGTCCATGGTACGAAGCGGGCCATGCTAATCCTTCAATCCGGGATAGGTTCCAGGCAGCATTCCGAGGTAGTCCTTGAGATATCCCTGCATTTTCTCAAGCTGGGCCTTGTATTCGGGGCTGGTCGCCAGGTTGTTCCTTTCCGTCGGATCGCCCTTGAGGTTGTAGAGCTGGTCGCGGTCGAAATAGTTCGGCGCCCATGGCGTTCCCGCCGGATCCTTCAACTGCCAGCGTTCGAAGGCGAACCCGCCGGGTTTCATGCCGAGCTGGAAGTAGGGCGCATCCTCAAGGAACGGATACTGTTCCGCCATCCACGGGTGTTCTTCCAGCATGGGGCCGTAGTAGTACTCCTTCGCCTCCTTCACGCGCTCCTCCTTCGTCCGCTCCAGGCTCGGCGGCACGTAGAAGGCGACATAGCTCCAATCCTTGCTGCATACGGACCGGGTCAGGCCGATCTCGCTGAAGACCGCCGTGCGCCAATCCTTCGGATGTTCGCCGCGGAAGATCGGCACCAGGCTCCTTCCATCCAGCACCATCTCCTTGGGCGGCTCGATGCCGGCCAGAGCGAAGAAGGTCGGCGCAAAGTCGACGTTCTGCACCAGTTCCTGCGGACGGCCGGGCTCGATGACGCCCGGCCAGTAGGCCATGATCTGCGTGCGCACGCCGCCCTGGTAGCAGGTGCCCTTCGAGTGGTACTCCATGCCGTTGTCGTTGATGTAGACCACGAGCGTATCCTTCTCCAGCCCCAGCTCCTTCAGTTTGTCCAGCAGGGCACCGACCCCGTCGTCGAGCCAGGTGGCGGCCCGGTTCCGGTCGGGTATGCCGGCCGCCTTCGTACGTTCGAGCACCGATTCGCGCGAGGGCTGCACGCCGGTGATCGGCGCGTCGAGCACCCCCATGCCGCTCTTGCGCGGATCGCCCGTAAGCGACTCGAAGGTGTCCGGCACGTGCATGAGCGTCGGCGCGAAGTAGAGGTACCAGGGGTGGTCCCTGTTCTGCTCGATGAAGTCGATGGCCGCCTTGGTGTTCCACTCCTGGTTGTGGACGTTGCAGCCCGTGGCGACCAGCGTCTTGTCGTCGTCCGGGTTCCCTCCATAGACCGCCTGCGCATAGTCGAAGCCGAATTTCCTGATCTCGTTGGCGATGATCTCCTGGTTCTTCCGCATGATCTTCTGGATCTCGGGGTCGTAGGGGTCGCTGCCCTTCTCGACCGGGGCGATCAGATGCATGGTGCCGTTGAGATGCCACTTGCCGGTGAAGCCCGTCCGGTAGCCCGCCTGCCGGAGCACGCGGGGAACGTTGGGCTGCTTTTCGGTGAATCCCAGGTTCCAGAGGATCCGCGTCACGCCGTCGGGCGTCGTGCCCTCCGCGAAAAACGGCTGGGGGCAGCGGCTCGCGAAATGGCCGCTGAGGCAGGTATAGCGGCTCGGCGAGCAGACGCTCGAGGAGACGAATCCGTTCTCGAAGTAGATCCCTTCGCTTGCCAGACGGTCGATGTTCGGCGTCAGCGCATGGCCTCCGAGGAAACCAAAGTGGTCGCGGAACTGGTCGTCGGCTATGATGAAAAGAATATTCGGCTTTCGTGCGGCGTCACCGCTGGCGGCCAGAGCCGCGCCCAGCACAAAACCGGCAAGAACCCTCCGCATACCCATCTCGATCTCCTTTCTACAGCGAGTGAATGTGAATGTTGCCATTCACATTCGCGGAACGCAATCCTCCACTCGGAAAAGAGATCTTTCGCGGAGTTCCATCCCTGCCGGCGGTCTACTCCATCTCGACCATGACGCGGTAGAAGCGGTTGGACGCCGGCTCCGCATCCTCGAGGTCGATCATGCCGCCCGTGCCCGCGATGCCGTTCGTCCAGAGCGTCCATCCCGCGGTGAGATCGCCAGAAGCGTAGATCGCATAGCGCCGGTTGGCGGCCGACTGGAAGACGATGTGGCTTCCGCTGCCCTGGTTCGGCACGATCTCCAGCCGGAAGAAGCTGTCGCCATCGCCCGGATCGGTATCCGCGATGTACTCCATCCGGCTGTCGAAGCCGTCCTCGTCCGCATCGCCGAACATGCTCTTCTGGCCATGGTCGCCCATCCAACCCCAGAAGAGCGGCTCGGGTGTCCCGCCGCGCAGCGCGGAAATATCGGCGCGGAAGAAGCCGGTGCCATGCAGGCTCATCCACAGCACATCCGCATCGTAGGGATCGGGCTCGATCAGCCGGATGCCGTCGGGCTGCCCGTGCCGGTTGTTGATCTTGAACCAGTTCGCTCCCCCATCCACCGTGAGATACGCCCCAGGATTGCGATTGCCGACCGTGCTGTTCTTATCCACGCTCACGGCAATGATATCCGGATCGGCAAGCGATGGGGCAAAGTGCCGCAGATACGGCATATCGAACAGCAGGTGCCATGTGGCCCCGTCATCCTGGCTGACATAGCCACCGCCGGTTGATCCGTTGCTGTCACCGCACGCCATGTAGATGGATCCGTTGGCGTGGACAGCGATGCTGTTCACGCTGTTGATCCCCGCCGGGATCGGGACGGGGCTCCAGCTGGCCCCGCCATCAACCGTTTTGTACAGGCCGCCCGGATCCCCGTTATGCGTCTCGTTCAGCGCCGCATAGAGGACCAGCGGATCGACCGGGTCCATGGCCATGCGGTAGACGCTGCAGACGGAGGGAAGACCGTTCGTAATCATGCTGAAGCCGAGACCACCGTTCGTCGATTTATAGATGCCCTGACCAAAGCTTTCCGTCCCCCCGTCGAACTGGCGTCCGTTGTTGAGGAACGGTCCCGACCAGCGCTCCCATTCCGAGAAGGGGATGCAGAAATAGATGTTGTTCGGATTCTGGTGGTCGATAATCAGCGAGCGCTGGTCGAGCACGTCGTTGGCCCCCGGGAAAACGACCGGAGTGGAAAGGGTCGACCATGTCGCCCCGTTGTTCGAGGAGTAGCGCAATTCCCCGCGATGGCCCTGGCGGAACTGCAGGGTGTAGATCTTGTTCTTGTCGGTCGGATGCGTGGCGATGCATGACATGGAGAGCGAGTCGTAGTCGACATGGCTCTGTCCAGTGATCTGTTGCATCGCGATCGCACCCGGATAGACCAGATCGCCGTCGCCGGTGTTGCGCCACAGGCCATGTTCACCACTGCCCCACAGGTAGGTGCCGGGCGTTCCGGTGTCCAGGCAGAAGGTTTCGCCGGGCAGGTTGCTGTTTCCGCGGCCGACCCAGTGTCCGCTGCCAGGTGAGGTTTCGTCGTCGTCGATCTGCACCCAGGTCGCGCCGTGGTCGGTCGATCGCATGATCTGCTGGGAGATCGCCGTGTAGACTTCGCCCAGCTGGTTGCAGAAGACAAAACGGGGACCGGCCTGCGTATAGTCGTTTTCGCGATGCTCGCGGTCGACGTGGGCCAACAGCTCATTCATACCGGTCGGCTGTATGGCGCGCGAATTCCAATAGGCCGCATCGATGCCGTTGATCCAATACGGCCCCTCGCGGGCACCGGCGAACCAGTTGGTACCGCCGTTTTCCGTCATCCAGATATCGCCCGGCGGAAAGGCATAGTCGTGCTTGAAGTTGTGCGAGAGGTAGATGCGTTCTTTGTTGGTCGGGTCGACGGCGATGCGGGTGAACTGGCTAAAGGTGTTGGTCGGATACTGGGGATAGGTGCTGGCAAATACCGCCTTGTCCATCACCAGATATTGGCTGACCGCCCACTGGTACTTGTCGCGGTATCCCCAGAGGGTGACCTTGCTCATGTCGATGCCGAGATCGCCGGTCAGATTCTGCCAGGTGGCACCGTTGTCGGCGCTGCGGTAGACCCCGCCGGAGGTGGCGATCGTGCTGCCGTTCGGCGTGTAGTGCGTAACGAGCAAAACATAGAGCAGGAATTCACCTGTTCCGGCGTCGTAGAAACAGCCCATGTCGCGCGGTTCGGTATACGGCAGGCCGTTGCCCGGCAGCAGCGACCAGGTCGTTCCGGCGTTGGTGCTCTTGTAGATGCCATGCTGGTTGGAGGCGTAGACGATGTTGCCATTGCGTGGATCGACAATGATCTTGCTGAAGTCCGAGTCCGCCGGAAACACGGATTTGATCTTGGTCCAGGACTGCCCCTTGTTGGTGGACTTGAGGATGAAACCGGCCGAATAGTTTCCGTCCGTGGAATAGTAGAGTCCGTTCTTCGTGAAATGGGTGTCCTTGATCATCCAATGCTGGCCGGCCCCGATATACCAGTTGTTGTCGTTGCTTGGATCGACCGCGAGCACGCTGTGCATCTGCGTATTGGAGGTGTCGATATCCAGCAGGAAGTTCCAGCTGCGTCCACGGTTGGTGGAGGAATAGATCCCCTCCTTGGCCATCAGCAGACCGAAGTCCGGATTTTGATAGGAGAACTCTATGCCCGTTATCCCGCCAGGAAGACCGTTGCCGTCGATCAGCTTGTAGCTCTCCCAGAATTCCCCGCGGTTGAGGGTCACGTGGCCGTTGCCCATGTCGAGTTCATCGTACATCGCGTCCGGGTCGCCGTTGTTGATCCAGAACTTGTCGATGTAGCCCGACATGCCGGGGCCGAAATGCTGCCATTCAACCAAAGGGGTCGAACTGACCGTGCCGGCCTTCAGGGTCGCGAAATAGGCGGCATTCAACGGAGGGAGACCGCCTCCTCCGCCCCCCCCCAGCTCGAAATGGATGTTGTCCATGTACAGGTAGTCGGCGAGCGCGGCCCCTCCCTGGTCGATCCCAATGAACGGGCGCGCTTCGTTCACGTCCGTGCCGATGAAGTCGGAGACCTGGCCGGTGTAGACGACATGGTATTGCCCAGCACTGCTCTTCGCATGCGTTGAATCGACGGGGCCGTCGCCTCCGACACCGTTCAACTTGAAGCGCGGCTGGACATCGCCTACCGCGAAGGAGAGCGTCGAAGGAATATGGATGTCGAACGACAACGTATAGGTGGTTGTGCCGGGAACCTGCGAAAAGCCTATGGGATTGTGGCCGGAATCCGGGCGAATCGCGGTATAGAGGTTGGCGCCCGTGGAGAGGCGGATGAACTTTCCGGAAGCGAAGGTAAAGGCCGCGGCAGCCGACGGGTCGGTTGTTGCATCAACGACCACGCTCGACGCCGTATTTGCCGTCTGGATCACCGTCCCCGCCAGATCGGCGTTGTTGCCGGAGGTCGCGCCCAGCGCCGCGCCTTCGAAGTCCTCGCTCCAGACCACCACCGGGTACACTTTGGGGGCCAACGCGCCAGCACACAGGATGAGTAGGCAAATCTGTCTCTTCATGGGGAAATCTTCTCCGATAAAACATCCGCATGGCCCTCGAAGCCACATCCTTGGCGCGCCATTCATGAAGCACGCTCCGTGCACTCCGCGACCTGCACCCTCTTTTAAGCAATACCCATGTTAAGGGCTGTGCCCCGGACATGTGCACCTGACCAAAAGACTAGCGACCACGTCCATCCGCCGGGACGGACAGGTGCCCCAATTCCCGGCCGCCGCCCGGCATCGCGCACCAGGCGGATCGGCTGTGGATCATCCCCAGAACTGCCGCGGGCGATCATCCTCGGTGGGTCGCGGCGGGGGTACGCGCTTACCGCTCTTGGGATCGAAATGGCGCCCCACCGGGAGCTCGTCCAACGCATGGCGAATGTCAAAGAGGAAGGTTGGGCTGCATTCGTGCTGGATGACCACGCCCCTCGGATCGGTCACCGTGATAAGGTAGCCGGCATATTTCGTCCCGCGCAACGGGCATTCGTTTCGCAAGGCCATGACACGCAGCTTGCGCGGATCACCCAGGAAGGTGAACTCGCGGTTCTCCAGCTCCCCAGGCACAAAGGAGTCCTCCTTGCGATCGATCAGGACCATGTTGTCGCCATCGACCTCCGATCCGACCGCGTAGTAGCGGACCGTCAGGAGATGGTTGTACTTGGTCGTCGACTTCTGCTTCAGGCGGGCACCGTATACGTTTTCCGAATCGTAGACCGGCCGCGACTGCGGGAAATAGGGCGTTTCGATGGGCTGCGGAAGGCTCTTCGACTTGTTGATGAAATCGATGATGAACTCCGGCGGGCAGGCCAGCTGGATGTAGTCCAGATCCTCCGCGGTCAAATCGGCCAAGGGAACCTTCGCCGTCTTGCCCGCCTTGGACTTCAGCGCCACCTGGTCGCCCATGACCGCCTGGAACTGGCCTTCTACCGTTTTTCCATCCTTCATCGTCCACACGCGCGGGCCGACATCGGGCACCACTTCGGGAGGCGGAGGCGCCGGATCCTTGTAGAGCGGCCCGGCCGTCCGGGTCGTCTTGTAATCCTTGAACACGGGCCCGTTCGTCACGCAGGCGTCTCCCGGATCGAGGCCCGCCCAGATCTGCTCGATCAGGTCCAGCCCCGGCTCTTCCGTCTTGAAGATCGGCAGGCGCGGTCCCTTGCCGAACGGATTCTTCTCGTAGGTTTCCCCTTCGACCTGCACGCAGAGAATAAACGTGTTCAGCCCCCCGCTGGGAGCGGACACGAGCACTTCCATGTCCTTCGGAACCCCCGCCTTGAGATCGATCCAATCCCCGACCACCGCATAGTTGTTCCCCATGGGATACTTGCGGTTTTCGCTGGCCGACGACTGCCAGATGCTGGTGAAGAACTGCGCAACCACGTCGGTCTGTCCGGGCCATGAGGGCCATGGTGCGATGAGCACCTCCTTGTCATCCACGCGCACGGCGAGCAGGTTGTCCCCCTGGCCCCAGAAGCGGATTCTGATGTCGTCGTGATAGACCAGCTTCCCCTTGTAGTGCGCAGCCCACGCATAGCCCAGGACGCCGTATTCGCCAAACGCCTCCGGCGCCACGGCGGCCGGCATGGTGGGGATGCAGAAGCTGGTCGCGTAGAGCTTGCGCGGAGAGCGGTAGTACGGGCTGAACACCGCGGGGTTCCATCCTTTCCGCATGAATTCGACGATGGTCTGGAGGGTTCCCTCGCGGCTCACCGATATGTCGCGCCCGCGCCGGTCGCGCTTGGTGTCGTAGAAGGTGCCCACGAAGTCGTTGCCGATACTTTGACCCGAGCCGAAGACGGCGATATCTTCCATTTCGGGCATCAGGATGAGGCCTTCGAGTCCTCCACCCCCCAGCCCCTCGCCGATCCCGCCGAGTTCCGGCAGCTGGATATCGGGCATGTTCGACATTCTCGTCTTGGCCACGATGCGGTTGGCGGGCTTCGGGCGCGACGATTTGGGCGCCTTGACCTGGGGCTTCTTCAGCTTCATTTTCGGACGGTCGACCGGCTTGGGCGGAACAAACTTCTGCTCCTGCTTGTTGACGACGGTAAAGACCACGAACATGCCGGCCAGCAGGAAGGCCGCGCCGTGGAACAACAGGCTGATCACAAAGCCGCTCGGCGCGCCCTTGGTCACCTTCCGCTCGTTGCCCAATTGCTTTTTCATCCCCGGATCCTCCTCAAAACCGCAAACCTTCATTTAGCCCATATGGCAAGCCATCCTCAAGCATCATGCCGGAATGTCATGCCATTCTTTTGGATAGTTAATCCGTATCAGGGCCCGTTCGCCTCAATACTCCTTCTTCCTCCAAGCCCGCACATAGTCGACTTCATAGACGGCGGGCAGCCGGGCATCTTCGGGCAACGCCCCGAAATAATCGTTGGCCTCGATGTTGATGTTCATTTCCAGCGGCTGGAAATATTCGCCGTTGTGCATTTCCCTCAGCATCTTGCCATCGCAATACCACCGGATGAAGGTGGGTGACCATTCCACCCCGTAGACATGGAAATCCTCCGCCATGTTGAAGCCGAGCGGATGCTCGCTGGGGCTTACCCTGTGGTTGTGCAGGGTTCCCTTGTAGTGCGGACCGCGGAAGTAGTGGACGTTGGGCCGGAGCGTGGAAGCGTATTCTTCGATCCCGGCGGGAACTTCGATCACATCGATCTCCGACCATTCGTCGGTGTCGGCTTGGGTCAGCCAGAAGCAGGAGACCTGTGTCGTGTCGGCCAGCTTGGCTCGGATTTCGAAGTAGCCGAACCGCGCCCGCTCTCGGCTCCGGACAAACCCGCAGACGTGCGAAAAACCCCTCTTGCCGCCCAGCAACGACGCGGATCTGCCGGAGTCGAGCGCTCCGATATGCAGCAGGCCGTTCGACACCGCGACGCAATCGGGATGGAACAGGGTCGGAGGGCGGCCTTTCCAGGTCGGATTGCTATCGTACCACTTGCGCAGGTCGAGCGTGGACCCGTCGAATTCGTCGGTCATCGGCTCGAAGACCCCCCACTCTTCGCCTGCCGGGGGTCCGGCATGGGCGGCCATGCTCCACACGACCGCCAGCAGCATCCTCGACCATCCCGTCATATCGCGCCTTTCCCTCAATGTTTATGTTCTCATTAAATAAGCATGATCCCCCGCAAACTGGCAATCTTATTCGATTCCATTTTAGAGCCGCGCAGGGGCGGAAACGTATTCCTGCAACCGCTCGGCAAGGGTCGTCGTCCGTTCGCGGGATTCCGCTCGACCGACCGCAAGCGAAAGGGCCTTCCTGGTTCCCAGTACGACGACCAGTTTCCTGGCCCGGGTGAGGGCGGTATAGATGAGGCTCCGCTGGAGCATGACGTAGTGCTGCGTATGCAGCGGGATCAGGACACAGGGGTATTCGCTGCCCTGGCTCTTGTGGATGGTGATGGCATACGAGAGTACCAGTTCATCCAGTTCGTTGAAGTCGTACACAACCCTGCGCCCGTCGAAGAGCACGGCCAGCTCCCCCGCTTCCTCGTCGATGGATCCGATGCGCCCGATGTCGCCGTTAAAGACATCCTTGTCGTAGTTGTTCTCGGTCTGCATCACCTTGTCGCCGGTCCGGAAGACGGTGCCGAACCGCTCGATGGACGCCCCTTTGGGGTTCAGCAGTTCCTGTAGCATCCCGTTGAGGTTTCGCGCGCCAAGCTCCCCCTTCTGCATCGGGGTCAGCAGTTGGATATCCTCCAGGGGATCGAAGCGGAAGCGGCGGGGTATGGAACGCTTGACCATGGTGCCGATCAGCTGGAGCGCCTTGCCGGGATCGTCGGCCTCGACGAAATAGCAGTCGCCGGGAGTTGCTCCTTCGGGGAACTCCGGCATTTCGCCGCGGTTGATGCGGTGGGCGTTCGTGATGATAAGGCTGGTGGCGGCCTGGCGGAATACCTCGTCGAGCTGCGCAACGGAAATCCTTTGCGAGCGGATGAGGTCCTGCAACACCCTTCCGGGCCCCACCGAAGGAAGCTGGTCGGCATCGCCGACCACGACCACGGCGGCGTGCAACGGCACGGCATCGATCAGCTGGGAAGCCAGCACGATGTCGACCATGCTCGACTCGTCGACGATCAGTACGTCGCATTCCAGCGGATGCTCGGCATGGTGCACGAAGCCCCCCGTGCCAGGATTGTACTGGAGGAGCCGATGGATGGTTTTGGCCTCCATGCCGGTCGTCTCGGCCATGCGCTTGGCCGCCCGTCCCGTCGGCGCGCAGAGCGCAACCCGCAGTTTCTTGGCCTTGAAGACCATCAGCACCGAATTGACCAGCGTCGTCTTGCCGACGCCCGGCCCGCCCGTGATCACCATGACCTTCGATCGGACGGCGGTCCCGAGCGCCCTGCGCTGGGCAGGGGCCAATTGGATGCCCGTTTTTGACTCCACCCACGCCATCGCCCTGGGCAGGTCGACCTTCGGGCAGGGATGGGGCGCGGACAGCAGGGCCGCCAGCCGCTTCGCGAGATCGATTTCGGCGAAATAGAGCTTCGGCAGATAGACCAGTTCCCTCCCCTCCCGATCCGCACGGAGCACCAGTCGACGGCTTTCCACCGAGTAGTCCAGGGCCCGCTCGACAATCTGCAGGTCGATGGCCAGCAGCTCGGCGGCGCGTGACAGGAGATCGTTGCGCGCATAGGCGCAGTGTCCGGCGGCCGTCAGTTCCCCCAGGGTGTGCTCGAGGCCCGCGCGCGCGCGCAGGTCGGAATCGTGGGCAATGCCGAGCTTCATGGCGATCTGGTCGGCCACCAGGAAGCCGATTCCGCGGATGTCGCGCGCCAGGCAGTATGGATCGCGCTGCACGAACTCGATCGCCTTTTCGCCGTAGGTCCGGTGGATGCGGAAGGCGCGCGCGGTGCTTATGCCATGGCTGAAGAGAAACGCCATGATCTGGCGGACGTTGCGTTGCTCGTCCCACGCCTGCTTGATCCGCTCCTTGCGCAGCTTGCCGATCCCCTCCACCTTCAGCAGCCTGCCCGACTGGTTCTCTATGACATCGAACACGTCGCGCCCGAAGGCGCGCACGAGGCGCGCGGCGTACTCCTTGCCAATCCCCTTCACCATGCCCGAGGCCAGGTATTTTTCAATCCCTTCCAGCGTGTCGGGTTTCGACATGCGAAGCTTGTCGGCCTTGAACTGCCGGCCATGCCGCGGGTCGACCAGCCACTCGCCGTCGGCGGCAAGCCACTCGCCGGGATTGACCACCGGCACGGTGCCGGTAAGCGTCACGAGATCCCGGTGGCCGCGCACCTTTACGCGCAGAACGCAAAAGCCGTTTTCCTCGTTCTGGAAAACGACCCGTTCAACCTGCCCGTCCAGCTTGTCCATTCAATACTTCTTTTCGTATTCGCCGCCGCCGAGTTTCTTCAGCTTCGTGAAGCCTGCGCTCCTGGCCCGGTCGTCCAGACCGCTCTTCGAGGCCCCCACGCTGGGCGCGGAAAACTGGCGCTCCACCGGGCTGCCGCAGCGGGGGCATCTCTTTGCCGGTTCGGCCCCGACGGCTTCGACCTCCTCGTAGCCCTTGCGGCAGTGATCGCATCCGTGCGCCGGATCGGCGGCAATGTATTCTCGTATCGGCATATCGGGCTCCCCTAGGATCGCCATGTTCTACCACGCCCGCCAGGGGATGGGAAGTGTGCGGGGCGGGCTAGTTGCCGGGGGCGGAGAGCGAGAAGTGGACCATGGAGCGCGAGCGCACCTCGAAGATCCGGTCGATCCGCCCGGGGCGTTCCGCCGCCAGGCCGACCTCGCCTTCCGGCAGGGTGGCGTCGATCGCATAGCAGGGGATGCCGTCGATGTAGACATGGGGTTCGGGCAGCCCCTGGTAGCGTTGCCGGAACCGGACCAGGGCGAAGACGTGGCTCTCCGTAAAGGCGATATAGGTACGCACACCGACCGACTCGAGCAGGGCGCAGACCAGCAACGTCTGGTCCTCGCAGTCGCCGCCGCCCGAGATCAACGTGTTGATCGGCTCCTTGGCGTATTCGATACCGTCGTCCGGGTCGGAGACATAGTGGATCTCCCGGGCCACGAAGCGGAGGATGGCGCGGGTCTTGAGCAGCTCGTCGTCTTCGCTTCTGGCTACCAGCCGGGTCGCGAGGTTGTTGATCTGCTCGTTGCGATAGTCGATGTGGCGCAGGTAGGCGATGTAGTTGCCCGCGACGAGCATGTTCGTCACGTCCTGGATCGGACCGAGGCGGAAGATGGCCAGTCCGCACTGGCGGACCGCGTCCCGGAAACCCATGCGTCGCGCGACCACCTCGTCCCAGTTGTGGAAGGTAACAAAGAGGAAGGCCAGCACCAGCAGGACCGAGACGACCTGCACCATCGCCTTGCGGAAAACGACCAGCGCCGCGAAGAGCCCGGCGTAGAGGACCGCGACCGATGCGACCACATTGCGGATAAGGCCGCCGGCCAGGCGGAGGAGAAAGAGGGTCAGCAGGACGAA
Source organism: Kiritimatiellales bacterium (assembly GCA_003246265.1). Classification (GTDB taxonomy): domain Bacteria; phylum Verrucomicrobiota; class Kiritimatiellia; order Kiritimatiellales; family Pontiellaceae; genus Pontiella. The sequence continues at coordinate 51,779 of QKAU01000006.1, forward strand.
GAAGAAGCTGACCAGGTAGGAGCGCAGCGGGTGGCGCGAAGTATCCCGGCCCCGCGCGGCTCGGTTGAAGAAAGCCGCCCAGAAGAGGAAGGCCCCCACCACGGCCGCCGTTGCGCCGGCGATCCGCAGGAGCAGCGAGTCCCAGTAGAGAAAGGTGGCTAGGCAGAACGTCGCCAGGTAGAGCGCAAGGATGGCGAAGGAGGCGCGTTCGTCGGTAGTCAGCGGCCGCACTTCGGCACGTTTCCGCGGCCGACTTTCGGCTGGCGTGTCGCACGCTTCCCGCTGGTCGCTGGGCTTCATGAAGCACACTACTACATCGCAGGGCAAGCGCGTTGCAAGCGCTATCGAGCAGCCGCGGCAGGCGGCACCACCATGATTTCTGCGAAAACGCTCGACCCCGCGCGCCGGGTCTGGAAAATCGCCTCCCTTGCTGCGGAATGCGCCATGGGAGAGCGATACGACAATGTGGACGAGGTGGCGGAGGCGGTGCGCAACCGGCTGTTGCCGTGGTTTGCCGTGCACCAGCGGCAGATGCCATGGCGCACCCGGCGCACGCCCTACCGGGTGTGGATCTCGGAACTGATGCTGCAGCAGACCCGCGTCGACCAGGCCACCCCCTACTTCAACCGCTTCATGCGGCGCTTCCCGACGCTCAAGGCCTTGGCCGGGGCATCGCAGGAGGAGGTGCTCAAACTCTGGGAAGGACTGGGCTACTACTCGCGGGCCCGCAATCTCCACAAGGCGGCGCAGATCATCGCCGCCGATTTCAAGGGACGTTTCCCGCGCGACCCGGCGGCGATCCGCTCGCTGCCCGGAATCGGCGACTACACCGCCGCCGCCATCGGCTCGCTCGCCTACAACCTCGATATGGCGGTGGTGGACGGCAACGTCGTCCGGGTACTCTCCCGCCTTTTCGCCTTTGCCGGGGACACGCGTCTACAGGCTTCCCGCGCCGAACTCCAACAGATGGCGGATCGACTGCTCGTCCAAGGCCAGGCCGGAAACTACAACGAGGCGATGATGGAGCTCGGCGCAACCCTCTGCCTGCCCCGTAAGCCGCGATGCGACGACTGCCCGCTGGTGGAGACCTGCAGCGGATTCCGATCCGGCGACCCGGCCCGCTTCCCCGCCAAGCCTCCCCCGAAGAAACTGCCCCACATCGTGGTCGGCGCCGGTGTCGTCACCAACCGCAAGGGCGAAGTGCTGATCGCCCAGCGGCGCGACCAGGACATGCTCGGAGGTCTCTGGGAATTCCCCGGTGGCAAGCAGGAACCCGGGGAGACCATCCGGGAATGCATCGTCCGTGAATTGAAGGAGGAACTGGGCATCGTCGTTGAAACCGGGGAGTTCCTGGCCACGGTCCGCCACACCTACAGCCACTTCAGCATGGAGATGCACACCTATTTCGCCCGGATCCGGTCGGGTCGTCCGCGCTCGTTGCACTGCAAGGACTACCGCTGGATCTGCATCGCGCAACTGCGCGACTTCCCCTATTCCAAGGCCGACCTCAAGATCATCGAAGCGCTGGAGTCCCTGCCGCGCCCGCTCCGTTGAGCGGCTTGACAGGGACGCGCTTCATTGGATTCAATCCGACTATTCCCAACCAACGCAGGAATTTGTCCATGGAAACCTTCGGCACGCTCAATCCCATCCTGCAGGCCCTGCTCGCCACGCTCTTCACCTGGGGCGTGACGGCGCTCGGCGCCTTGCCGGTCTTTTTCGCAAGAACGATCAACCAAAAACTGATGGACGGCATGCTCGGCATGGCGGCCGGCGTGATGATTGCCGCGAGCTACTGGTCGCTGCTTGCTCCGGCCATTGAACTCTCTGGCGGAAGTTGGCAGCCGGCTACCGTCGGTTTCCTGGCGGGTGGCCTGTTCCTCTACATCCTCGACAAGATCCTGCCCCACCTGCATCCGGGACTGCCCATGAAGGATGCGGAAGGGATCCAGACCGGCTGGCACCGCAGCGTCCTGCTGGTCCTTGCCATTACGCTGCACAATATTCCGGAAGGGCTGGCCGTGGGGGTGGCCTTTGGCGCGGTTGCGGCCCAGATTGACGGGGCCTCCCTCGGGGCGGCCATCGCCCTGGCCCTGGGCATTGGCATCCAGAACTTTCCCGAAGGAACGGCGGTGGCCATGCCGCTGCGGCGCGAGGGACTCGGAAGGTTCAAATGCTTCTGGTATGGCCAGCTTTCAGGGGCCGTCGAACCGGTGGCCGGCGTACTGGGCGCCTGGGCCGTGCTAGCGATGCGTCCCATCCTCCCCTATGCGCTCGCCTTCGCCGCCGGGGCCATGATCTTTGTCTGCGTGGAGGAGCTCATCCCCGAAGCGCAACGGAAGAACAATACCGACTTTGCGACGCTTGGCGCCATCTTCGGCTTTGCGCTCATGATGCTGCTCGACGTGGCGCTCGGCTAGCCGGGCACGCATCAGGGGCCAGGGACGGCCGCACCATCGGTATCATCGTCGGCTGCCGGGCGCATGAAGGTGCACTTTTCCACATCGGCCTTCTTCATCTGGCGGGTCTGCACGGGCAGCCATAGCGAAGCGGCCGGAACGTAGGTGATCACCAGCAGCGCCGCGGCCATGGCCCCGAAGAAGGGCAGCATGGTGCGCGTTACCTTCGCGATGGTGGTCTGGCCCACTCCGCATCCGATGAAGAGGCAGGTGCCGACCGGCGGCGTGCAGAGGCCGATGCAGAGGTTGGCGATCATGATGATCCCGAAGTGGACCTCGTTCATTCCCAGCGAAGTCACCACCGGGAGGAAGATCGGAGTGAAGATCAGCACGGCCGGGGTCATGTCCATGAACGTGCCCACGCAGAGCAGCAGTACGTTGATCGTGAGCAGGATCACGACGGGATTGTCCGACAGGCCGAGCAGCGCGGCACTCACCGTCTGTGGAATGTTGGCCATGGTCATGATCCAGCTCATGCCGGAGCTGGCTCCGATGAGCAGCATGACCACCGCCGTGGTGATGCCGGTGTCGAGCAGGATCCGCGGAAGCTCCTTCATCTTGATTTCGCGATAGACCACCACGGAGAGGAGAAAGGCATAGACGACGGCAATGGCCGCCGCTTCCGTGGCGGTGAAAATGCCGGCCAGGATGCCGCCGATCACGATCACGATCAGGAACAGGCTCAGGAAGGCGCGCTTGAAAGCGATGGCAATGTCCCGTACGGAGGAACGGGCCTCGCGGACATAGCGATTGCGCAGGGCAAACCAACCGCAGACCCCCATGATGAAAAGGCCGCTCAGGATGCCGGGCAGTACGCCGGCCATGAACATGGCGGCGATCGACACCGAACCGGCGGCGACCGAATAGACGATCATGATGTTGCTCGGCGGAATCAGCAGGCCCGTGGTGGCGGCGGTGGTGGTGACGGCCACGTTGAACTCGCGGTTGTACCCCTTGCGGTTCATTTCGGGAATCATGAATCCGCCCACCGACGAGACGGCCGCGGCCGCGGACCCGGAGATGGAGCCGAACAGCATGCAGGTGAGGGTATTGACATAGGCCAGCCCGCCCGGCAGGAAGCCAACGAGGGTACCCGCAAAGTCGATCAGTCGGCGCGCCATCCCTCCCTTTCCCATGAGGTGGCCCGACAGGATGAAGAAGGGTATGGCCAGCAGCGCAAAGCTGTTGACTCCGTTGGCCATGTTCGAGGCCACGACCACGGCCGGGTCGGACCCTTCGGACAGAACGGCGACAAACGTGGCCAGCGCGATTGCGACGGCGATCGGCACGTTCATGACGAGCAGCAGCACGAATACTGCGACGAGAATCAGGGCGACCAGTCCCATCTACGCCCCCTCTCCCCGGCCCGACAGGGTTTCAACCAGGTTTTCGACGGTGTAGAGCACCATGAAGAGTCCCGAAACCGGTAGGGCCAGATAGACATGACCCATCTTCCAACCGAGGGCCGGCGTGGTCTGCTCCATGGCGAGGGCATCGGACACGACACGGCAACCGCCATAGAGGAAAACGGCGGCCGCAAAGAACAGAACCACCAGGTGGACGAGCACCTCCATCGGCTTGCGCAGATCGGGATGGAATTTGCCGACGAAATAATCGACCCCCAGATGCCCCTTGGTCCCGAAGGCCACGGCACCTCCAAGCAGCGCCACCCAGATCAGCAGAAAGCGAGCAAGCTCCTCGGTCCACTTCGCCTGCTCGCCCACCACATAACGCGTGAAGACGCCCCACACGACATCGAACACCAGCAACGCAACCGCGCAGATCAGCATGAGGTCGAGTGCAGCAGTCATCCCTTTCTTGCCCTTGGCCAGAAGCTCGACCATCAGCGTACCTCCGCGATTTTGCGCAGGAGTTCCCTCACTTCCGGATGCTCGACCTTCTCGAGCATCGGCGCCACCTTGGCGGCGAACAGCGCGGCGTCGACCTCATAGACATGGACCCCTTCGCTGCGGGCCTGGTCGAGGGCCTCCGACGTCTTCGCGTGCCAGAGTTCGCGTTCGAAAGCCGACGACTCGTTGGCGGCCTGCTGCACCCACTCCCGCTGCAGGGGCGAGAGCCGGTCCCATGCCTTGGTCCCGATCATCAGGATGTCGGGTATGCGGGTATGGCCATCCAGCGTGAAGTGCTTGCAGATTTCATAATGCTTGTTCGAGGTGAAGCTGGGCGGATTGTTTTCGGCGCCATCGACCGTGCCCTGGGCCAGTGCAGAGTAGAGTTCGCCCCAAGAGATCGGCGTGGGCGCCCCGCCCATGGACTTGACCATCTCGATGGCCGTGGCGCTGTTCATCACGCGGATCTTGAGCCCCTTCAGATCGTCGGGCGTGCGGATCGGCCGTTTCGTGGTATAGAAGTTTCGGCTGCCGGCATCGTAGTAGCAGAGGCCATGCAGGAAACGGAGCTCGCCGGCTTCGAGCAGGTGGTGTCCGACCTCTCCTTCAAGCACCTTCCAGAAATGGTCGCCGTCGCGGAAAATATAGGGAAGGCTGAAGACCGACATCGCCGGAATGAAATTTTCCACTACGGCCGTCGAGGTTTTCGTCATGGCCAGCGAACCATTCTGCAGTTGCTCAATGCACTGCAGTTCGGATCCGAGGACCGCCCCGGGATAGATGTCGATCGTCATGGTGCCGCTGGAGAGCTCTTCCAGCCGCTGCTTCATGAACTCCATCGCCTTGTGCACCGGGTGTCCAGTGTCCAAGCCGTGCCCCAGCTTGAGCACTATCTGCCGCTCCCCTGCACCCCCTGGACCGCTACGCAGAACGAGCGCAAATCCCACGGTCGCCACCAGTAGTCCGACCAGCACCCCCCCCACGAACGACGAAACCGTCCTGCCCATTTTCACCCCCCGCTTCCATCCGAGTAATAAAAAAACCGGGGCATGTTGGCGGACAGGTTGGAGACTGTCCAGTTTTCATTCGCCCGGCCTGCGCGGGATGCAAGAAAAACGGCGCATGGGTGGGGAAATATGCCCATGCGCCGTCTCCGGCATTCCTCCATGCCGGAAAATGGTTATTCGGCCGGTGCTGCCTGCTGTTCCTGGCGGCGCTTTTCGAAGGCTTCGCGCGCCGCGGCCCGCTCGGCTTCGCTCAGCTGGCCATCGCCGTCCGTATCGAATTCCTTGAGCATCCGTTCATTCGGGCCGCCTTCCTTGCGACGCTCCCTGATCGCCTGTTCCATGGCGGCCTTTTCCTCATCGTTGAGCACACCATCTCCGTCGGCATCGAATTTCTTGATCATCTCTTCTCGGCTCGGACGCTCCTGCCGGTCTCCGCGCCGCTCCCGCATGGCGGCGTGCATCGCTTCGCGCTCCTGCTCGTTGAGGGTACCGTCGCCATCCTTGTCGAAGCGCTTGAGCATCTCCTCGCGCGGGGGGCGTCCACCTTCGCGGGCATCGGGACCTTCGCCTTTCGGTCCGGGGCGTCCGCCACCAGGGCCGCCAGCACCCTCTTCCGCATGGGCTGCCGCAAGCGAGCCCGCTACCGCCAATGCCATACCGGCCAACTTCCATACCGTCGTCTTCATGCGATACCTCCTTGGGGTTGTCCTGATCGCGTATGGGATTACAAACGGCCCGCACGGAATAATATTGTGCACCCCATGCTTTCGGCACAGGGGCCGGATCAGGCCACGTGGGTGCGTGGCATCTCGCGCAAGCGCAACGGGAGGGAGGAGAGTGCCTGGCCATCTATGGCCAGGTTGATCTGGTAGTCGGCAAATGTCTCGAAGCGGACGTTCTGGAAGTTGAGGATCATGTTGACGGCAATCGACTCCACCTCCTCGCCCATGCGCGCATTGACCTCCCCCTCCATCTTGCGGAACACGGGCAGGCCATCCGGATCGACCAGTTCCAGCTCGATCCGATGGACCCCCTCCTCCATCTTGTCGAAGCGCATTCGCAGGGCTATGGCGCAGGAGGGATGGACCACCGGCATCTTGGCGGCATAGATCTGGTCGAACGTGCCCAGCAGGTTGAGCTTGCCCTGGCTGTCGGTGGCGGCGTCGCAAAGCGAGAAGACTTCGATTTTCATATCCGGATCCCCAGATAGGAAAGGTAAGAGAATCCGGTGGCCGATGAAAGCCAATACGTCCTTACATCCTCAACAAGTCATTGCCCCTTCGGATGCCGGACCGACCAGCTTGGCGTACTTGGCAAGCACACCGGTCTGGTACCGGGGCTTTGGCGGCTTCCATTTGGCCATACGCCGTTTGATTTCGGCTGAGGGTACCACGAGCGCCATGGACCGCCTGGACGCATCGATCACGATGGGGTCGCCATTCTTGACGATGGCCAGCGGACCGCCCACAAACGCCTCGGGCGTCACGTGCCCGATGACAAACCCATGGCTCCCTCCGGAAAAACGTCCATCGGTAACCAGAGCAACCTCCTTGCCCAGGCCGCGGCCCATAATGGCCGAGGTGGGTGCCAGCATTTCCCGCATGCCGGGCCCGCCCTTGGGCCCTTCGTAGCGGATGACCACCACATGCCCCGGCTTGACCGCGCCTTCGAGGATCTTCTTCAGCGCCTCCTCCTCGGAGTGGAAGACGATGGCACGGCCCTCGAACCGCAGTCCTTCCTTCCCGGAAATCTTGGCCACGGCACCCCCGGGGGCGAGATTGCCCTTCAACACCACCAGATGCCCTTCGGGCTTGATCGGACGCGCCATGGGACGGATGATTTCCTGTTTCCGGGGGTAGGGCGCGACATGGGCCAGGTTCTGGCGCACGGTCTTGCCGGTAACGGTCAGACAGTCGCCATCGAGCAGGTCCGCCTTCAGCAACCTCGCCATCAGGGGTGCAACCCCGCCGATGGCAGCCAGGTTGGCCATGGCGAAACGGCCGCTCGGCTTGAGATCGCCCAGTACGGGCACTTTGCGCGCAACGGCAGTGAAGTCGTTCAACGTCAGCCGCACCCTGGCCGACCTGGCCATCGCCAACAGGTGGAGCACGGCATTGGTCGAGCCCCCGAGCGCCATGACGATGGCAATGGCATTGAGGAACGCCGGCCGGGTCATGATGTCGGAAGGCTTGATGCCCCGCTCCGCCAGATGCATCACGGCCCGCCCAGCGGCATGGGCCTCCTCCATTTTCTCCTTCGAAACCGCCAGGCGCGACGCGCTGTTGGGAAGACTCATGCCGAGTGCCTCGATGGCCGAGGCCATGGTGTTGGCCGTGTACATGCCGCCGCACGAGCCTTCGCCGGGGATCGCCGTCCGCTCGATTTCGGTCAACTCGCGCGTGCTGATCTCCCCCTTTGCGTGGCGACCGACGGCCTCGAAGACCGAAACGATGTCGACATCCTTTCCACAGTAGCAACCCGGCTTGATACTGCCCCCATAGACGAAAATAGACGGACGGTCCAGGCGCGCCAGCGCCATGAGGCACCCCGGCATGTTCTTGTCGCAGCCGCCGAAGGCCACCACGCCGTCGAATCCCTCGCAGGCTACCACCGACTCGATCGAATCGGCGATCACCTCCCGCGATACGAGGGAGTATTTCATCCCCTCGGTACCCATCGAAATCCCATCGGAAATGGAGATCGTGTTGAAGAGCACCGCCTTGCCCTCCGCCACCACGATGCCTTTTTCCGCCTCCCTCGCCAGCCGGTCGATATGCATGTTGCAGGGCGTTACCATGCTCCAGGTCGATGCCACGCCGATCTGCGGTTTATGGAAGTCCGCATCCTTGAAGCCCACCGCCCGGAGCATCGCCCGGCTGGGAGCCCGCTCCACGCCGTCCACGACGATCGACGACCAAGGTCGCTGGCTTTTACGAAACATTTTGGCTCCCATGGCATTGCCCTCCGTTGATGGACGGAAGTCTAGGACGGTTTCCGCCGGTTGCAACCCATTTCCATGCCCTTCCGAGGCGACGCACCTCACGCCAGCGGGGAGCTTTTTCTCAGGACTGAGCAGCACGATTCCAATGAGGAAATGACCGATAGGCCGCTTTTTCGATGATTTGCCGGGTATCGCGGTTTCCACGCCGGGCATGGCACGACGATTGCTAACCATTCATTAACGAAGGAGGTGCAGCCAACATGAAGACCTGGTCCATAGTTTTGGTGGAAGTTTCGATGGCGTTGACCGGAATGGCCATGATCGTCCTGATGGTCGCCACCTCGTTGATCTGACCACTCTCCCTTGGTTCCAATGGTTGGGAGTATCCTCCTCCCTAGCTCCCAATCATTGGAACCGCTTTTTAAACGCCCTGGCCTCTGCTACGATCTGCTCCTCGCCGGGCACCTTGCCCTCATGCATCAGGATCCTGCCGTCGCAGATCACCGTGTCGATGCAGGAGGCGTCGGCGCTGTAGACCATGTCGTCCACCAAATGGTAGCCGGGTGCCAGCCGGTGGTTGGAGAGGTCGACGAGCATGCAGTCGGCCAGCTTCCCTACTGCGATGGTCCCGCAATCGATCCCCAGCATGTCCGCCCCGCCGGACGTCGCCATATCGAAAACCTCCCGCGCAGGCAGGACCGTCGGATTGCCGTGCAGGAGCTTGGCATGCAGTGCGGCCACCTTCATCTCCTCCAGCATGCACAGGTTGTTGTTCGATGAACACCCGTCGGTACCCAGGGCGACCGGCACCCCGCGCTGCCGCAGGCGGGCGTACGCGAAACTTCCGCTGGCCAGCTTCATGTTGGACACCGGACAATGGACCACCTTGACGCCGCGCCGTGCGAGAATTTCCATTTCCCCGTCGATCAGATGGATGACGTGCGCGGCCACCACCTCCGGACCGAGGAACCCGATCGAGTCCAGATACTGGATCGGCCGGACCCCGCGCAGCTTCAGGCAGTCCTGCACCTCCCTAGCCGTTTCCGACAAGTGGATATGGATCTGGAGACGATGCTCCGCGGCGAAACTCTTCGCCCACAGCAGCGAATCCTTGGACACGGAATAGATGGCGTGCGGACCGAGCGCAAAGCCGATCCGGTCGGAATAGCGCGTTGCGTCGGACAGCAACTGCCGGGTCAGCGCCCGCTGTTCCCTTGCCCGGCCGCTGTCGCTGAAGTCGATGAAAACCGAGGAGAGCACCGCGCGCAGGCCCATCTCCTCGACGGCACGGGCCACCCCGTGGAAATGCCAGTACATGTCGTTGAAGCAGGTGGTCCCCGACTTGATCATCTCCAGGCAGGCCAGCCTGGCACCGAGATGGATGTCGTGCTCGTCCAATCCCGATTCCGCAGGCCATATATGGTTTTCCAGCCAGTCGTGGAGCTCCTTGTCATCGGCATAGCCGCGCAGGAGCGTCATGGAGGCATGCGTATGGGCATTGACAAAGGTCGGGAGGATCGCCTTGCCCCGCCCGTCGATAACGGTTGCATCGCCAACCGGCAGGCCGGGGGCAATCGCCTTGAAGCGGTTGCCGTCGATCAGGACATCCGTAACGGCATGCTCGTGCTCCACATTCCGTATCAGCAGGGCCATGACGGCTCCTTTCCCGCGCGGACAGCTACTCCAGGAAATAGTTGTAGTCGCGCGCTTCCTTGCTTTCGATCACCTCCATCGCATCCTCGGGGCTGATCGCCGCCATGAGGCGGGTGCGAATGGCCTCGTCGCGCACCATGGCCGAAAGGCTGGCCAGCACCTTGAGGTGGAGGTCCTTTTTGTCGTGCGGCGTAACGATGAGCATGATCAGCTTCACCGGCACGCCATCGGGGGCGTCGAAGTCGATTCCTTCGCGGCAGATGCCCATGACCCCCTGGATCGATGGACCTTTTGCGATGTGGCCATGCGGGATGGCAATAGCCCGCCCCATGGCGGTCGACATCTCGTTTTCGCGGGTTGCGACCGACTGGTAGAGTTCTTCGAGGCTTAGATGCTCGACCCTGTGCGTCCGCATCAGGAAGGCGACGAGCTGCCGGATCGCATCCCATTTGTCGACCGCCTTGAGGTCGACCATGATGAACTCCTCGGCCAGAAACTCCACGAGCCGCTGGCGGTCGCGGTTGGCCTCGCCCGACCGGACAAGGGCGGCCTTGGTGCAGAAGGGGCCCACGATCTCGGCAATCGTAACCCCGGCGAGGATGATGGCGCTGACCGCCTGCTTGATCCCGTCGGGAATATGGGCATCGCCCGCAAGCAGGATCACGAGACCGATGGCGATGCCCGATTGGGGATAGAGGGCAAAGGCCATGTTCTGCCAGATGCGCGGGGAGCATCTGCCCACCAGCCCGCCGAGTGCCGCCCCGATGGTCTTGCCGAGGACGCGGCTGAAGAAATAGACCAATGCCACGAAGCCCACCGCCATCATCGCCTCGAGATGCAGCGACACCCCCGCCAGCGTGAAGAAGCAGACATAGAGGATCGGTTCCAGTGGAAGCAGCGTGGTGAGCTGCCGCTCCGCCAGCTCGGAGCTGTTGCCGAGGAAGACGCCGAAGAAGAGGTTGACCAGCAGCGGACTCAACTGCAGGTAGGCGGCCAGGCCGTCGAGCAGCATGATGGCCAGCAGGATAGTGGTGAAGTCGTGAAACCGCGGGCGGCTGACCAGCATCTTGCTGAGCCATCCGGCGGCAAAGCCCAACCCAAGGGATCCAAGCAGGTGATAGGCAGCAAGGATGAGCGCGTCGTCGATCTTGCCGACCGTCTCCCCACTTTCAAAATAGGCCCCCACGAAGGTACGCATCATGACGAAGAGCAGGATGCAGAGAATGTCGTTCAGGGCCACGGCGGAGATGAGGGTCTTGACGAACGGGCCCTTGGCCCGCATCTCCCGGATAAGGGCAATGGTCGTGGCGGGCGCCGTCGAGACGCAGATGCCTCCGAGCAGCAAGGTCGTGGGCCAGTCCATGCCGAAGAGGCGCGAAGCGGCAAGGACGGTTGCAACCGAAAACGAGACCTCCAGCAGGGAGATCGAGATGATGCGGCGCAGCGAGTTATGGATGCGGCGGTAGGAGAGATGCCCTCCGATGCTCACCGCTACGAGGCTCATCGCGAAGGTGGAGAGCGGCTGCAAATCCTGCATCTGCTCGTGGGTACCGATCAGTCCGAGGCAGGCCGGTCCCACCACCACGCCGCCGAGGATATTTCCCGTGACGTGCGGCAGGCGTAGCAGTTTTGCCACCCATCCGCCGGAAAAGCCGGCCAGCACCAGGATGCCCACCACCAGGAAGGGGCCCGGCTGGCCCCCGTGCAGGATGGAGTCGAGGATCTGGTGCAAGGCCTCCACGTTCTTCCTCCTATTCGGGCGTTTCCGGCGATACGTCATAGGGGCCGCCCAGGAAGGCCTTGGCCGCGAAGACCCAGACCGAAACCAGTCCCCATCCCAGTCCGAACAGCACCCCGGCATCGATGATGCCGTGCCAAGGCTGGGGCGTGTGGTGTACCATGACGATCAGGGCCACGATCATGGCGGTAAGGCTGTAGGCCACGATCTTCCGCTTCCGCGTGGCGTGGAAATAACCCATGCAAAAAAGCGGGGCAAAAAGGACGCGCGCCGGTGTCGGATTCCGTTTCAGGTAGAGCGCCCGCGCCGCAGCACGCGGCGAGAACCGCAGTTGGAATCCCTTGTAGCCCTCGGCATAGCCCATGAACAGAAGGCTGGCGGCCAGGGCAACCCAGTGGAACCACGCAAGCCGAACGCCTTGCAGCTTGAGGACGTAGGGATAGAGGGCAAACAGGGCCCGGCCAAACAATAGGGAGAGGCCGACCAGGCCCCAGAGCGCCCCTATGCTCCCGGCCTTCGAATTCTTTTCATCGTTGAGGTCATCCATGCTGTTGCAAACTCCTTGAGGCCTCCTCCAAACCGACTTCCCGGCCTCCGCGTCGAAATCGCCCGGAATATACCTGCCCGGCCGGTGAAACGAAGCCTTTTTACCGCCCAGGAACAATGGCACGGGTATTGCTAAATTACAGTTGTCTCCTCCTCACCAGGCAGCGAGTTGATCGCGGATCAGCTCGCTGCCTGTTTCTTTCCCGACCCGCACGAGCAGTTGCTGCGCTGCCGCAGAATCCAGCACCTTGAGAAGGGCCACGGCATTCTTGCGCAATTGCGTGACCCCGGCATAGGCTGTGGCGTTGAGGGCGATCAGCCGTCGGATCGCCGCGGACGGGGTCGTCAGCAACCACTCGAGATCCACGGGAATGCGCGTATCCATCTTGTCGCGCGGTGGACAGACGACCGTGCAATGATCGCAACCGAAGATCCAGTCGCCGATCATTTCCGCCTCCTTGCGGTCCAGGACACCACGCTTCTCAATGGTGAGATAACTGATGCAGACGCGGGCATCGATGGGAAGTCCAAACCGGATCGCCCCGGTCGGGCACTGCCTGATGCAGGCCAGACAATCGTCACACCGGAAGGGCATCGCAGGCTCCAGGATGACCTCGGGCAGCTCGATTCCGAGGAAGAGGCACCCAATGAACACCCGCGTATTGGTCCGGTCGGGCACGCGCAACAAATCGTTTCCCCCGACCGTGCCCAGCCCACCGACCGTGGCGAAGAGACGCTCGTAGACCGCCTTGGTATCCACCGCCGCCGCGGCCTTGAACCCTCCGCCCAACCGCTCCGTCAAAGCCGACAGCAGCGCCTGCCCCCGTGCGTGGTAGTCGATCTCCCGGGCATAGGCCGACACAAATCCGAGCAGTGCCCCGTCCTGCGGTTCGGGAAAGGGATGCGTTGCCGCCGGATCGCCCCAGCGGTTCGTGAAGGCGAGTACAATCACCGATCGTGCGAACGGGAAGGTCTTCCACGGATCGGCCTTTTGCGGGAACATCCTTCCCAGATAGGCCATCTCGCCGTGCATGCCCGACGACAACCAGTCCGACACAAGGGCGTTGTTTTCCGCGATGCGCTGCCTGAGCAAGGGATTGTCCATGCGGATGCAGGCCGCCGAGTGCGCGCCGAGCTGCCGGGCGGTTTCAGGGAGCCATTCGCTAAAGTTGCTAAATTTCATTTTGCACCTGCAGCCCAAAAGGGATAGCAAATGTAGCCAAGATGGACGGGCGGTTGAAGACCATTTTCATTTTCGTGGACGGCCTGGGACTCGGTGCCGCCGACCCCGCAACCAATCCATTGTGCAGTCCGCGTTTACCCAACCTCGTGGAGTTGCTGAAGCAAGCGGTACCGCTGGATGCCTGCCTTGGCTTCGACGGCCTGCCACAAAGCGCCACCGGCCAAGCAACCCTGCTGACGGGCATCAACGCGGCGGCGGCGATGGGACGCCATATCGAAGGTTTCCCTCCCCCCGCCCTGAAGGAGCTGGTGGAACGCGAGAACCTCTTCACCAAGCTGGCCGGTCTGGGTCATAGCTGCACCTTCGCCAACTGCTACTGGGGCATCGATCCACAAGAAATCCCGGCACGCCGCCAATCCGTTACGACCGTCATGACCCTGGCCGCGCTCGGCCGCGTCCAAGGCGACGCCGCGCTCCGGCATGGACTGGCGGTCACCCACGACATCACCCGCTGGACCATGCACACGCGCGGCTACGACGGGCCGCTGGTCCAGCCCGAGGAGGCCGCCCGCCATCTGCTTGCCCTCGCGGAGCGGAACGACTTCACCCTCTTCGAGTATTTCCTGACCGACCGCGCCGGCCATTCCGGCCATCCGGAACTGGTGGAGCAGTGCCTCGGCACGCTGGAACGATTCCTCCCCGAAGCGGCCCGCTTTGCCGAGGGGAAGAACCGCCTCCTGCTGATTTGCAGCGACCACGGAAACATCGAGGACTCCACCACGCGCTCCCATACCCTGAATCCGGTACCGCTGATCGCCCTCGGAACGCACGCCGAAACGTTCCGGACGCTGCGCTCCCTCGAGGATGTCGCCCCCGCCATCCTTCGCCTTTACGCCGCGCAGCCGACCGGCTATAGTGCGCCGCCATGACCCAGGAACCAACCAACCGTCCCGGCTGGGACGAGTATTTCATGGATATCGCCCATGTCGTCGCCAGGCGTGGCAACTGTTCCCGCCGCAAGGTGGCTGCCGTGATCGTCAAGGACAGGCGCATCATCTCAACCGGCTACAACGGCACGCCGCGCGGCATCGCCAACTGTTGCGAAGGGGGTTGCCCGCGCTGCGCCTCCGACGCGCCATCGGGCGGAAACCTGGGCGAATGCATCTGCGCCCATGCCGAGGAGAACGCGATCGTCCAGGCAGCCTACCATGGGATCGCGGTACGGGGCAGCACGCTCTATTGCAACCTCAGCCCTTGCCTGATGTGCACCAAGATGGTCATCAACGCCGGTATACGGGAAGTGGTCTACGAAACCGAATACCACTTCACCGGCCAGGCACGCGCGCTCTTTGCCGAGGCGGGCGTCGATTGCCGGCAGTTCAGACGGGATTGAGGCCGATTGCCATGAAACAACTGTGCGCCATCCTGCTGGCCGGATGCTCCGCCGCGTTCGGCGGCGACTTCGAGGCCTGCTTCATTCCGGGCGAAGCCCTGGAGTACAAGGTGTCGTGGATGGGCCTCCCGCTTGCCTGGTCCCGGTCGACCACGGAAACCTTCGAGGAGGAGGGTCGCCGGCTGGTGCGGATACGCATGGTCTCCCAGACCTACAAGGCCTATGCGCACATCTACAAGGTCGACGACGTGACCGAGGTGGTCGTCGACCCGGCGACCGGGCTGCCGCTGAGGCTGGACGTCGTTGTGAACGAGGGCGGCATCAGCAGGAGCCACTTCACCACCTTCCACCACGAGAAGAAGGTCGCCATTTTCCAGGACCGCATCAGCAAGGACATCAGGGAGGTTCCGATCGAGGCCGGGACGCGCGACCTGATCAGCTTCATCTACTGCTCCCGCTTCCAGGAGCTGGACCGCCTGGCCGGGATGGAGCACAGGGTCTACGTCGACGGGCGCGTCAAGAAGCTCGGCATGGCGATCCGCGAACACGACGAGATCAAGCTGCCGCAGTACGGCAAGGTGCCGAGCATCGAAATTGAACCGATCGCCGATTTCGACGGCCTCTTCCTGAGACAGGGGAACATCTTTTTTTGGATTTCAAACCGGGGCAGGCGCGTGGTTACATGCATTCGCGCCAAGGTCCCCGTCGGCAACATCACCGCAAGGCTCGAAGCGGTGGGTGGGCCCGGCGACGATTTCTGGGTGCAGCAATAGGAAGGATGTTATGGCAAAGATTGTTGGGGTGATCCCCTCGCGCTGGGGCTCCACCCGCTTCCCCGGCAAAAGCCTGGCGATGATCGCCGGAAAACCGATGGTCCAGTGGGTCGTCGAACGGGTAAGGCAGGCCGAGAGGCTGGACGGCGTCATCGTGGCCACCGACGACCGCCGCATCGCCGACTGCGTCGAAGGCCTTGCCATTCCCGGAGTGGAGGTTGCGATGACCCGCCCCGACCACCCCTCCGGCACGGACCGCATCGCCGAAGCAGTCGCGGGACGCGACATCGTCGCAGTCATCAACGTGCAGGGCGACGAACCGCTCATCGATCCTGCGCTCATCGACGAACTTGCCGGTGTGATTGCCACCGGGGAATGGGACATGGCCACCGCCGCCACACCCATCGAAGATGAACGGCTCATCGCCGAACCCTCGGTCGTCAAGGCCGTCTTCAACCGCGCCGGGCAGGCCCTCTACTTCTCCCGCGCCCCCATCCCGCATATCCGCGAGGCGGGAACCGATTGGCGCGGCGTCTACTGGCGGCACATCGGCATCTACGCCTATCGCAGCGACTACCTTGCCAAGCTCGTTGCCGAGCCGCCGTGCGCATTCGAAAACCTGGAAAAACTTGAACAGCTGCGTGCCCTCGACCTGGGCTGCCGCATGAAGGTGGTCAAGACCCGCGACTTCGGCATCGGCGTCGATACGCCAGCGGATGTTGCCAAGGCCGAAGCCCTGCTTAGAAACCTGGAGACCCATCCATGACGACCAAAACCATCAACGTCAAAGGCGTGAAGTTCGGCGGGAAGAACCCGCTGGCGCTGATCGCAGGACCGTGCGTGATCGAAAGCCGCGAAGGATGCATGGCCATCGCCGACAAGCTCGTCAAGTTGTCCAATAAACAACAGATTCCCTTTGTCTTCAAGGCCTCCTACGACAAGGCCAACCGGACCTCGATCAGCGCCTACCGCGGCCCCGGCATCTCCAAGGGGCTTGAAATCCTCGCCGAAATCAAGGCCAAGTACAACGTTCCCGTGCTGACCGATGTCCACAGCGTCGAGGAGATCCACATCGCCTCCAAGGTGGTCGACATCATCCAATTGCCCGCCTTCCTCGTCCGGCAGACCGACTTCGTGGTGGCCGCCGGCGAAAGCGGTGCGGTGGTCAACGTCAAGAAGGCGCAGTTCCTCGCCCCATGGGACATGAAGAACGTCGTGAGGAAGCTGGAGGAGACCGGCAACACCAGGATCCTGCTCACCGAGCGCGGGGCGTCGTTCGGCTACAACACCCTGGTGGCCGACATGCGCAGCCTGGTCATCATGCGCGAGTTGGGCTATCCGGTCGTCTTCGACGCCACCCATTCCGTCCAGTCGCCCGGCGGCAAGGGCGATTCCTCCGGCGGCGACGGGCGGTTTGCGCCCTACCTTGCCCGGGCCGCCGCCGCAGTAGGCGTCGACGGCATGTTCATCGAAACCCATCCCGACCCCGCCTGCGCCCTGTCCGACGGCCCGAACATGATCCCGCTGCAGGCGATGGGTCCGCTATGGAAGAAGCTCGATGCCATCGACCGGATCCCGTAACGGCGCCGAGCTGGAGTATGTGAAATATTCGCTAAATTCGCTGGCGAATCCATGGTCCGCGTGGTTGCGTAGATCGCATTGAACGACGTTCGCACAAGCTATCCGCAAACCCCAAGGAAGGAGCATTGCATGAAGACAGCATCCAAGATCCTCGCGGCCCTCGTCCTGGCCGCCGCAGCCGGCGCACCGACCGCGCGCGCCCACTGCCAGGTGCCTTGCGGCATCTACGACGATGAGATGCGCATCCACATGATGGAGGAACACGTGGCCACCATCGAGAAAGCGATGAAGCAGATCGGGGCCAAGGAGAACGACAACCAGACCGTGCGCTGGATCGTGAACAAGGAGAAGCACGCCGACGAGCTCTCCGAGATCGTGACCTACTACTTCATGGCGCAACGCATCAAGCCGGACATGGAGAAGTACGAGGAAAACCTCAAGACCCTGCACGCCATCCTGGTCGAGTCCATGAAGTGCAAGCAGACAACCGATCTGGCCCATGTCGAAAAGCTCAAGGAGCTGATCCACGGCTTCGAGCACACCTACTTCGGGGAGGCGCACCAGCACTAGCCCCCGCCATCTACCACCACAGGCGGTAGGCGGAATCGAGGGGGAAGGCGTTCTCGATGTGGCGGATCACCGGCGGTTCGCCGCCCGGCGACCCCACCACCTCGACGACATCGAACCGGATATGTTCCGGTTCGATTTTTTCTTTCCGGAGATAGGCCACCGCCGCACGCGACAGCCGCCTGCGCTTTTCCCGGTCCACGGCGGAAAAGGGGCGGCCGAACGTTTCGTTCCGGCGCGTCTTCACCTCGACGAATACGAGGGTTTGTCCCTCGCGACCAACAATATCGATCTCGTCATGTCTCCCGGCGCGGACCCGTTTGCCAACGATCTTCACGCCGTTGGCCTTGAGAAAACGTGCGGCCTGCCGCTCCCCCCATCGGCCGCTGGCCAGATGCGGGGCTTCGCGGCGCATCCGGAACAGCTGTTCAATCCACCGTCCCGCGCCCATCGACGATCTTCCGGTAGAGTTCGATGTAGTTCCTGGCCATGTGCACGACCGAAAAGTCCTGGGCCATGGCGCGCTTCGCCAGTTCGTTCCATTTGGCCGGCGTCTTGTAGACCTTGAATGCCCGCTTCAGCCCGTGGAGGAAGGAATCGACGGTGTAGCCATGGAACTTGAAGCCAGTGGCCCCCTCCTCGTCGTAGTCGACCACCGAGTCCGCGAGCCCGCCCACGCCATGGACCACCGGGATGGTGCCGTAGCGCATGCTGTAGAGCTGGTTCTGCCCGCACGGCTCGAACTCCGAGGGCATCAGGAACATGTCCGCCCCGGCCTCGATCCGGTGCGCCTTCTCGTTGGAGAACTCGATCCACGCGCATACCTGTCCCGGCCAGCGGGAAGCCCATTCGCGGCAGCACGCCTCATAGTGCGCGTCGCCGGTGCCGAGGAGGACGAGCTGGGCGCCCGACGCCACGATCCGGTCCATCGCCCCCACCAGCAGGTCGATCCCCTTCTGCGGCACGAGGCGGGTGATGATGCCGAGCAGCGGCACCTTGGGATCGGGTTTGAAGCCAGCCGCTTCCTGGAGGTCGCGTTTGCACTCGGCCTTGCCGGAAAGGTCGTCGATCGAATAGTGCGCGGACAGGTACTGGTCGGTCGCCGGATTCCAGCGGGTGTAGTCGATGCCGTTGAGGATGCCGTGCAGCACGCTGCGGCGATGGTAGAGCGCACCGTTCAGCTTGCAGCCGAACTGCGGGGTCTTGATCTCCTCGGCATAGGTGGGACTGACGGCGTTGATGGCGGAGGCACCGACGATGCCCCCCTTGAGCATGTTGATCTCGCCATAGAATTCCAGCGTGTGCATGGTGTAGCAGCTGGGCGGAAGCGAAGTCATGTAGAACTTCTCGGCCGGGGCCCAGCCCTGGTGGGCCAGGTTGTGGATGGTCATCAGCGTCTTTTCTCGACCGTTGCGGAATGTTCCGTCGATCCCGTGGTAGAGCAGCATCGGGACCAGTCCCGTCTGCCAGTCGTTGCAGTGGACGACATCGGGCCGAAGGCCCAGGAGGTCCACGAGCTTCACGACAGCCTTCTGGAAGAAGAGGAACCGCTCGAAGTTGTCGCCATAGCCGTGGCCGTCGGAGCCGTAGATGCCGGCGCGGTCGAAGAATTCGACGCTGTGGATGAAATAGGTTGCGACCCCGTCGAACTCCTGCTTCCAGACCGTCCCGTAGTACCAGGCGTGGCCCAGCGGGATATGCAGGTCGATGTCGCACTTCTCGAGTCCATACTTCGCGCGGTCGATCTGCTGGTAGAGGGGCATCATGCGGACGACCTCGACGCCTTCGAGGGCCAGCGCCTTGGGCAACGCCGCGCAAACATCTCCTAGACCGCCCGTCGATGCGAATGGTACGATCTCGCTACTTGCAAACAGTACTCTCATAAGCCACCAACATCATTATCCATGCAAACATGGTAAAGGATACCCGAATGCGCTTCGACTCCCAAATCCTGCAATTTATGGCCGCCCCTGGCTACCGTCCCATGAAGCAGCACGAGCTGGCCAAGGCGCTGGATGTGGGCAGCAAGGGGGCCCGCGCCGACTTCCGCCACGACCTCTACGCCCTCGAGGATGCCGGGCGGATCGTCCGCCTGCGCAAAAACCGCTGGGCGCTGCCGGACCAGACCGCGCAGGTGGTCGGCACCCTCAAGATCATGCCCAAGGGAGGCGCCATTTTCATTCCCGACCGCGAGGGCGAACCGGAAATCTACGTTGCCGACCGCAACACCGGGGTGGCCCTGCCCAACGACAAGGTTGCCATCGAAATCTTCCATTCCGAATATGCCGCCCTCCAGCGCGAACGACGGGGCCAGTCCGACCTGCGCGCCGAGGGGCGCGTCGTCCAGGTGCTGGAACGCGCCGCCGACCGCACCGTCGGCCTGCTCAAGCACACCCCCTACTACTCCTATGTCATCCCCGACGCCCCCGGCTTCAAGCACGATGTGCGTATCGCCGACACCCTCGGCATCCCGGAAAACCACAAGGTGCTCGTGCAACTCGACGCTTGGATCGATCCCTACAAGCCGCTCACCGGCGCGATCGTCGAGGACCTGGGCGAAATGTCCGCGCCGGGCGTAGACATCGACTCCCTGCTCGCCGACGCCGGTGTCCGGGAAGCGTTTCCGGCCGATGTGATCGCCGAGGCGGAGCGGATCTCCGGCGAGGTCACCCCCGCGCGGATGGAGGGGCGTCGCGACCTCCGACCCGACATCATCTTCACCATCGATCCAGAAACCGCCAAGGACTACGACGATGCCGTCTCGCTCGATCCGCATCCCGACGGGGGCTGGCTGCTGGGGGTGCACATCGCCGATGTCTCCGAATATGTGCGGCCCGGCTCGAAGATCGACCGGGAGGCGTACCGGCGGGGCAACAGCATCTATCTCGTCGATCGCGCCGTCATGATGCTGCCGCGCGAATTGACCACCAAGGTCTGCAGCCTCAACCCGGAAAACGACCACCTCACCCATACCGTCGAACTGCACCTCGACGACGGGGGCGCGGTGCTTGGATACGACACCTTTCCTTCCGTCATCCATTCCAAGGCGCGGTTGACCTATACGCAGGTCCAGAGATTCATCGATGGCAAGCACGACCACGGTGTTCCGGAAACAGTGGTGCACCGGCTGGAAAACCTCTGGCCGCTGGCCCAGAAGATCCGGACCCTGCGCGTCGCCAATGGATCGGTCGAAATCAACACCCCGGAAATCGAGATCAAGCTCAACGACCGGGGCAAGGTGGAGAAGATGATGCCGCGCTCGGAATCGAAGGAGGCCTACCAGCTGATCGAGGAGTGCATGCTGCTGGCCAACCGTGCCGTGGCCGAAATCCTCATCGCCGCCGAAAAGCCCGCCATCTACCGCGTCCACGACGAACCGGACGACGAACAGTGGACCGCCATGGGCATGGAGCTGCAGGCGCTCGGCATCCCCGCCCTGCCCCGGACCCGGCAGGAGATCAATGCCGCGATCGAAATGGCGGCGGGCACCGCCGTCGAATACACCGCCAACCTCGCCATCCTGCGCAACTTCAAGCGGGCCGAATATTCCGCCGTGCAGATCGGCCACTTCGGGTTGGCCTTCGACGACTACACCCACTTCACTTCACCTATCCGCCGCTACCCCGATCTGCTGGTCCACCGCATGCTGAAGGCGCTGGAGCAAGGCGAGGAGTTCCCTCTTGCCGGCGAGCGGATCGAGGAAATGGCGAAGCACTGCTCGGAAACCGAGCAGAAGGCCGACGAGCTCGAGAAGCAGAGCATCGAGAAGAAACGGATGGAATACTATGCCGATTTGATCAATTCATCCCTTGCCGCCACCTTCAAGGGCTACATCGTTTCCATCAAGGGCAAGGGCATGATTGTCGAACTGCCCGATTCGCTCCAGCGCGGCATGGTCACCTTCGCCTCCATCACCTCCGAATGGCTCGAAGCCAACGACGAAATGACCCAGGCGCGCACGCGCGGCGGGAAGGTGATGTTTACCATCGGCGACGAGGTCGAGGTGGTGCTCGCCAAGGTCGACACCGCCCGCGGCTTCATCGATTTCGTCCTCGCAGACCAGATCGCCCGGCCCCGCCACCGCGAACGGAAACGCCGCATCGAGCCCGATCTTAAGACGGGCAAGCCCCGCGCTCGCGGCAAGAACCGCCGTCGCAGACATTGATATGCACTGTACTTTGAACAAACCTCTTCTCCTCCAACTCGCTAAAAATGCAGGAGCATTAATATGATCAACGACAACGACGCCATGAAGCACCTGCTCGATCTCCTGTCGGTCGAAGGTCCTTCAGGAAAGGAGTCCCAGGTTGCCGAAACCATTACCCGGAAACTGCTGGCTGCCGGCTGCAGGAAGGCATGGATAAAACAGGACGACGCCCACCGGCAACTGGGGCCGGGGTACGAAACAGGCAACCTGATCGTCCAACTGCCGGGCACGGTCAAGCATGCGCCACGCATCCTGTTTTCGGCCCACATGGATACGGTGCCGCTCTGCAAGGGTGCCGAGCCGGTGGTCAAGGACAAGCGGGTCGTCGCCAGGGGCCATACGGGGCTTGGCGGCGACGACCGCTCCGGATGCGCCGCCATGGTAGTCATGGGCGAAACACTGCTGCGCCATCGGATCCCCCACCCGCCGATCACCCTGCTTTTTCCGATTGCCGAGGAAAACGGCCTGCACGGTTCCCGGATGGTACGGCTCGAAGACCTGGGCAACCCGGCCATGGGCTTCAACCTCGACGGCCAGTTTCCGAACGAACTGGTCATCGGGGCGATGAGCGCCGTGCGCTGGGAGGCGGAGATTCGCGGACGCTCGGTCCACGCGGGACTCGAACCGGAAAAAGGGATTTCGGCGGGATTGGCCGGTGCGAAGGCGATGGCCGATGTCGCGGCGCAGGGCTACTTCGGACGCATCGTCAAGGGCGACCGGCGCGGCACCGCAAACCTCGGACATATCGAAGGTGGCGAGGCGAGCAACCAGGTGATGGACCGGGCCCTCTTCACCGGCGAGTGCCGCAGCCATAGCCCGGCCTTCCTTAAGCGGATCGTGAAGGTCTACCGGGCCAGCTTCGAAAAGGCTGCCAGGGAAACACGGAACGATGCCGGCGAGAGCGCCAGCGTGAGGTTCACCACGATCGGGGACTACCATGCCTTCCGGTTGAAAAAGACGGAACCGTGCGTACGCATCGCAGGAGAGGCTGTCCGCGCCGCCGGAATGGAGCCGCACCCACTGGTGATGGATGCGGGGCTCGACGCCAATAATTTCAACCAGAAGGGGCTGCCAACGGTCACGCTCGGCACCGGATCGCACAAGTTCCACCAAGTGGAGGAGTACGTCGAGATTTCCGAATACCTCGCCGCCTGCGGAGTGCTGGTGGAAATCGCCCGCCGCTGCGCGGCGCCCGGCTGCTAGCCGGTGGCCGGGCGCGACGTTTTCCCGCGCAGGTCGCGCTTTACGGTGCCCTCGCGCGCGGCTAGGCTGTGCCCATGAATCCGCAAATCGACATCGGGCTCCTCGAACAGGCCGCCGCGCAGCTGGACCGTCGGTGGCCCGGCGCACAACCGCGGTGCGGAATCGTCCTCGGCTCCGGATGGGGTGCGTCGGTCGCGGGCCTGAAGGGGGACCAGATCCCCTATTCCGAACTGCCGGGCCTGGGCACAACCGGGGTTGACGGCCATGCCGGCATGCTCCTGCTCTCCGAGATTGCGGGGATGGAGGTGCTCGTCTTCAAGGGTCGGCGCCACTGGTACGAAGGTGCCGGATGGACCCCCGTCGTACAGCCAGTCTACCTCATGCAGGCCCTCGGGGTCGGCATCCTGCTGCTGACCAATGCGGCGGGCGGCATCCGCGACGACCTGCCACCCGGCTCGCTGATGGCGATCAAGGACCATATCAACCAACTCGGCTCCAACCCGCTCATCGGCTCCCACCATCCCGCGCTGGGCCCGCGCTTCCCCGACCAGACCGCCATCTACGACGCCGGCCTCCGCCAGGGGCTGCTGCGGTCCGGTGCGGATGCCGAAGGTGTCTATCTCGCCACGTCGGGCCCCACATTCGAAACACCGGCGGAGATCCGCCAATACCGGGCCATCGGTGCCGATGCCGTAGGCATGTCGACCGTTCCCGAAGCCATCGTCGCCAACGCACTGGGAATGAAGGTGGCGGGTCTGTCCTGCATCTGCAACTGGGCGGCGGGGCTAGGCCACGCCAAGCTCACGCACGAGGACGTGAACCGGACCGCCGCCGAAACCATGCCGCGGATGCGCGCCACCATCGCCACCTTCCTGGAGGAACTTGCACATGGAGCCCGCTGAACTTGCAGCGCTCGCCCGCGCCGCGCTGGACCGCGCCCACGCCCCCTATTCCGGCTACCGCGTCGGCGCCGCCCTGCTCTGTGCCGACGGGACGGTCTTCGCCGGTTGCAACGTCGAGAACGCCTCGTATGGCCTTTCCAACTGTGCGGAACGGACCGCGCTCTTCGCCGCCGTGGCGTCGGGCCGAACGGCGTTCGCCGCCATCGCAGTCGCCGCCTCCGGCGAAGAGCCCCCCTATCCCTGCGGTGCGTGTCGCCAGGTGCTCGCCGAATTCTGCGGACCGGAGATGCCGGTCCATGTGGAGACCTCCAGAGGGGTCGAAACCACCAGCCTGGGCGCGTTGCTTCCCTGCCGGTTTGGATGCGGGGGCGGCCATGGCTGAAGGCCGAATACTCTACCTCGTGCGCCACGCCAAGTCGGGCTGGGAGGATGTCCGGCTTTCCGACTTCAACCGCCCGCTGAATCCGCGCGGCTTGCGTGACGCCCCCGAAATGGGCCGACGACTGAGACTCCGCGGCATCCGGCCCGACCTGGTTCTCTGCAGCCCAGCCCGGCGTGCGCGCCAAACGCTCGACCTCCTCGGCCTCGAGGCGCGGCACGCCGCCTACGACGATGCCATCTACGCTGCGTCCGTCCACGACCTCCTCTCCATCGCCCGGGCAGTGGACGATGCCTTCGCCTCCGCCATGCTGATCGGCCACAACCCCGCCATGAGCCAGCTGGCCGGCCTGCTGACCGGCGTAAACATCGACCACCTCCCCACCTGCGGGGTCGTGACCATCGACCTCGGCCCCGTCCGCTGGAAGGAGGCTGGCGCATGCCCCGCCCGGCTGGTCGACTTCGACTATCCGAAAAAAGGCGGGGGCGCATAGGCGGCCGGTAGACAACCCTTCAAAATCGGCGAAGATAAGGGTTGCGCGGCCAGCGGGGGGCGTGTAGTTTCCCCGCCTGTTTTATCCTAACGAACTCGAAGAGGTTTGCCATGAGAATTAGAAGAGCAATGCGCAAGAAACCCCTGCGCCGTCCGGTCAAGCACCCCCGCCTGAAGCGCCGCCGCGTGATGGAGCAGAAGCGCCGCCTCGCCGGAGCCGGCTATACCGAGGAGCAGCTGGTGCACATGAACACCAAGCAGATCCGCGAAGCCATCCGTGCGACCGGTGCCTAGGTATTGGATTTCGATGACCGAAAAACGCTCCGTCCGGGGCGTTTTTCTGTTTTAAGACCGGGAGGTGCCATGCGGAACATCGTCCTCGTAGGGTTCATGGGCAGCGGCAAGACGACCGTCGGAAAACTGCTGTCAGAAAAGACCGGCATGCCGCTGGTCGACATGGATTCGGTCATTGAAGAGCGCGCCGGAAAGAGCATCAACGACATCTTTGCCCATGAGGGCGAAGCCCATTTCCGGAAGCTGGAGCGCGAGCTCGCGATGGAGCTGTCGGCCCGGCAGGGACAGGTCATCTCCACCGGCGGGGGGATTGTGCTCAACTCCGACAATATCGCCGACTTCGAGAAGAGCGGCCTCGTGGTTTGCCTGCTCGTCGACGCGGAAACCGTGCTCGAGCGGCTGCTCCACGACACCACCCGCCCCCTGCTGGCCGGCGACAAGGCGGCCAGAATCCTGGGGATCCTAGAGTCGCGCAAGGCGCTGTACGGATCCATAAGGCACCGGATCGATACCAGCGGGCGCCCCTCGCCCGTGCCGACCGCCGAGGAAATAATCGAACTCTACCGGTCAAACAATTCTTGAAATCACCGGCGCATTCCGCACAATGCGGGCGCTTTTTATTCACCTTTCCGAGGAGCAGACCATGAGCGGCAGCAACGAACATTCCCCGCAGCACGAAGCCCTGCTGAAAAAGCAGGCCCTGGAGCAGTCCGAAGTCAAGGAGGTTCTGGGCTTCATCAGGAAATGGGGCAA
Source organism: Kiritimatiellales bacterium (assembly GCA_003246265.1). GTDB lineage: Bacteria > Verrucomicrobiota > Kiritimatiellia > Kiritimatiellales > Pontiellaceae > Pontiella. Next base: position 77,700 of record QKAU01000006.1, read on the forward strand.
GAGCGTCCTGGTGGTCGTCGTGGCCGTCTGCGCCTTCTTCCTGGTCGACCGCTTCTTCAAATCGCACCGCATCCAGAAGGAAGCCGCCGCCGATGCCGCGCTTACCTCGGCCCGGACCGCTGCCGATTTCCAAGCCATTGTCGACGATTACGGCTCCACGCCCTCCGCCCCGATCGCCATGATCGGCCTAGCCCGCGAGAAGTTCAATGCGGGGCAGATCGACGAAGCCGACGCCCTCTTCTCCCAGTTCCTCAAGAAGTATCCGAAGCACGAGCTGGCCGAACAGGCCGAGCTCAACAGGATCGCCTGCCGCGAAGCCAAGAGCCAGCTCGGCGATGCCCATCTGCTCTATGGCGAATTCGAACAGAAGCATAAGGAGTCGCACCTGGCTCCCGTCGCCCTGCTGGGCAAGGCCCGCTGCCTCGAAGCCCTTCAGGAATATTCCGAGGCCAAGCGCGTCTACGAGGACATCGTCACCTACTATCCCGGAACCACCTGGGCCAACATGGCCGAAGGCAACCTGCGCTCGGTATCGGGCAAGCTCTAGGCCCGATTCGATCGAAATCGGCGGATCCCTCCGCCACATCCCTTTGCCGAAAGTTTCCCGGTAGGCGGACGGATTGCCGAAACGGGACATGAACCAAAAAAAGCCCGTCCCAAGGACGGGCTTTCAGGTTCAGGGTATCAGACCGACTATCCCTTGATGGCCGCCTGGGCGGCCGCCAGCCGGGCGATCGGCACGCGGTATGGCGAGCAGCTCACATAGTTGAGCCCCGCCTTGGCGCAGAACTTCACGCTCTCGGGGTCGCCGCCGTGCTCGCCGCAGATGCCGCATTTCAGGTCGGGCCGCGTTTCGCGGCCGCGCTGCACGCCGAGCTTCACCAACTGCCCCACTCCGCCCTGGTCCAGATGCTGGAAGGGGTCGGAGGGCAGGATCTTCTCCTTGAGGTAGTCCGGAAGGAAGGTGCCGATGTCGTCGCGGCTGTAGCCGAAGGTCATCTGCGTCAGGTCGTTGGTCCCGAAGCTGAAGAATTCGGCCGTCTCGGCGATTTCGTCGGCCGTCAGCGCCGCGCGCGGGATTTCGATCATGGTACCGACGAGGTACTTGATCTTCACGTCGTTCTTCTTGATGACGGCTTCGGCCTGTTCACGGACGATCTTTTCGAGGAAGTCGAGCTCGGCCTTGGTCCCGATGAGCGGGATCATGATTTCCGGCAGGACCTTCACCGGCTTCTTCGCCTTGGCCATCTTGCAGGCCGCGCCGATGATCGCCTGCGTCTGCATGACGCAGAGTTCCGGGTAGGTGATCGACAGGCGGCAGCCGCGGTGCCCGAGCATCGGGTTGAACTCGTGCAGCTCCTTGACGCGTTCGACCACCTTCTTCGGGGGAACGCCTAGGCGCTTGGCCATCTCCTGCTGGTCCTTCGCGGTGTGCGGGACGAACTCATGCAGCGGCGGATCGAGCAGGCGGACGGTGACGGGCAGGCCGTCCATCGCCTTGAAGATCCCCTCGAAATCCTTCTGCTGCAGCTTGAGCAGCTTGGCCAGCGCCGACTTGCGGCCCTTTTCGTCCTCGGCCAGGATGAATTCCCGGATGGCCCAGATGCGGTCGCCTTCGAAGAACATGTGCTCCGTGCGGCAGAGGCCGATGCCCTCGGCGCCGAACGACCGTGCCGCCTCGGCGTCCTTAGGCGTATCGGCGTTGGTCCGCACGTTGATCTTGCGGTAGGTGTTGGACCACTTCGAGACCTCCTCGTACATCCTGTAGATCGGGTCGTTCTTGGCCGCGGCCCGGCCTTCCACGACGGCCGCCACAACGGGGCTGACCTGGGTCGGGATCTGCCCTTCGTAGACCATGCCGGTGGAGCCGTTGAGGCTGATCCAGTCGCCCTGCTTCAGCACCTTGCGGCCGATGGTCACGGTCTGCTTCTTGTAGTCGATCTTCAGGTCGCCGGCCCCGCAGATGCAACACTTGCCCCAGCCGCGCGCAACGACCGCCGCATGCGAGGTCATTCCTCCGGTAGAGGTCAGCACGCCCTGCGCGGCCCACATGCCGCCGACATCCTCGGGGCTGGTTTCATGGCGGACCAGCACCACCTTGGCCGCAGGGTTCTTCTTGATGGCGGCTTCGGCGTCGTGCGCCTCGAAGACGATCTGTCCGACCGCCGCGCCCGGCCCCGCGGGCAGCCCGGTAGTGACGAGCTTGGCCTTCTTCTCGGCCGACAGGTCGAAGATCGGGAACAGCAACTGTTCGAGGTCGTCGCCCGAGAGGGTCATGAGCGCCTCCTTGGGCGTCAGGATCTTCGGCTGCGATTCCCCCGTGAAGACATCCTTGCCGGTGGCCATTTCGACCGCCCAGCGGACGCCGGCCAGGCCGGTACGCTTCGCGTTGCGGGTCTGCAGCATGAAGAGCTTTCCTTCCTGGACCGTGAACTCCACATCCTGAGGATACTTGTAGTGCTTTTCGAGTCTCGCCATGATCTTTTGAAGATCGGCATAGGCCTTCTTCCACACCTTCGACTCCTCATTGGGCATGTCGTCGAGGTGCTTCGGCGTGCGGATGCCGGCCACGACGTCCTCGCCCTGCGCGTTGATCAGGTATTCGCCCATCGGCTTGCTGTGGCCGTTGCCGCCGTCGCGGGTAAAGGCCACGCCGGTGCCGGACTCCTGGCCCATGTTGCCGAACACCATGGTGCAGATGTTCACGGCGGTGCCGAGGAGGCCGTTGATCTTGTTGATCTGGCGGTACTTTTCGGCGCGCTCGGAGTTCCACGAACCGAAGACGGCGCGGATCGAAAGGTCAAGCTGTTCCAGCGGATTCTGGGGAAAGGGTTTCTTGACCTTGGACTGGTAGACCTTCTTGTAGATGTCGACCAGTTCCTTGAGCTGTTCGGCGGTGAGGTCGGTATCCTCCTTCGCCTTGTACTTCTTCTTGAGCGCCTCCAGCTCGACTTCGAAGTCGTGGTGCGTCAGGCCGGTGTAGGGACCCATGACCACATCGCCGAACATGTCGATGAAGCGGCGGTAGCAGTCCCAGCCGGTGCGCGCGTTGCCGCACTGCTCGATGAAGCCGAGGACCGACTGGTCCGTCAGGCCGAGATTGAGCACGGTATCCATCATGCCGGGCATGGAGACGGCGGCCCCGGAACGGACGGAGACGAGTAGCGGATCCTTCGGGTCGCCGAGCTTCTTGCCCATGTTGTCTTCCAGCTTCTTGAGCTGCGCGGCGAGCTGGGTCTCCATCTCGGTCGGATATTTCCCGCCGGTCTTGGAATAGTAGGCGCAGGCTTCGGTGGAAATCGTAATCCCGGGGGGTACCGGCAGGCCGGCATTGGCCATCTCGGCCAGATTGGCACCCTTGCCGCCGAGGATTGCCTTCATGCTGCTGTCGCCTTCGGTGAGCTCCCTGGAAACCCCGTAGAAATAGACATATTTCTTCTCTGCCATCTCGTTTCTCCTTGGTTTGATAAGCGGTCCTGAGTGAACAAAAAACGGGCTATTCTTAGCACGGCCCCAAACAGAGTCAAGGACACCCCTGTTTAAATAGCGTAAAACTCGATCGTCTCTCGGGGTGATCCCTTCGGGTCGGTTCCGGGAGGGCATGGTCGCGGCGGGATTCGGCGTAAAATTCTTGTCTGCACCGCGTCCCGCATCCGCTATCTTCGCGCCATGCAATCGAAGGAAGAGAGGGCGCGGGGCTTCACCCTGCTCGAGCTCATGGCGGTCGTGGCGCTGATCGGCATCCTGCTGGCCATCGCCTTGCCGGCGTTCAACGCCATCGGCGGCAGCTCCAGGCTCGAGGCCGCCGCCAACGAGGTGCATGCCGCCGCCAACCTGGCCCGCCAATATGCCCTCTCCAGGAACCAGCCCACCTACCTGCTGTTCAACGAGGGCCAGGAAAATCCCGACCTTGCCTACCGCGCCTACGCCCTCTTCACCATCAACACCCACACCAACCCCGTCGACCAGGCGGCCGGCGAATTCATCGCCGGATGGCAGCTCCTGCCGGAAGGCGTGGTCTTCGATCCCTATGCGGGCGGCAGCGACAACCTCTTCAGCGTCTCCGAAGGCGCGGCGTGGAACGGGGCGATCGGCAAGAACAATCAGCTCTCCATCCAGGGGATCGACTACATCGTCCACGGCTACAAGCCCACCGGCGAAGCGGGCTCCACCACCCACTGGATCTTCCTGGCCGAAGGATTCTTCGACGGCACACGGCTGCAGCACACTTCGGTGCAGGGTCGCCAGATCCGGTTCGGGATCACGGGCCAGAGCCGCATCCTCGATATCCGCTACGGCTCGGACGGCGAACCGGAGGTTTCGACGGAATGAGGCGTCGCCAAACACACCATCCGATGCGAAACCACGCAGGCTTCACCCTGATCGAGATCGTGCTCGCCCTGCTGGTGGTCACCGTCGGCATCGTAGCGATGACCGGCCTGCTGGCAACGTCGCTCGACACGTCGACGGAGACCCAGGACGACCTCCGCATCGTCGGCTTCGCCGAGCTGGTGCTCAACCATCTCCATGCCCGGTCCGACTTCGGATCCATCCCCGCCTCGGGAACGCTTGCCATCTCCGACTATGCAGGGGGAACGGCAAACCTTGAGATCGGACCGGCCACCCCGTTCGAATACCGCCTGCCCGGTGCGACAGGAGCCGAAGCCGTCCGCTATCCGCTCACCTACCGGCTGGCGATCCGCGCGGCGGGGAACATCCTTGAAGTGCTGCTGGAGGTCTGGCCCGGCTACGGCACCGCCGGCAACCCGCGCATCTTCTACACCGAACTCTACGACTGGCCGAAGTTATGAGCCCGCGGCGAACATACAAGGAGGGCTTTACGCTGCTCGAGCTGCTACTGGCCGTCGCGATCCTCGCGATGATCGCCCTGATGATGGCGCGCATCTTCGCCGCCAGCTCCGAGGCAGTCGAACGCGGCAAGCGCAACGCCATGCTCGACGAAGCCGCGCGCCTCCTGCTCGATACCATCGAGCGCGACGTGGGCCAGGCGGTTCTCCGCACCAACATCCCGCTCCGCGTCCACTCCGTGGCAGGCTTCGACGCCTTGTACTTCGTCTCGCCGGGCGTCCGGCGCGCCACCGAAACCATGCCAAGAGATACCGCCCCCATGCGCATCCGCCTCGCCAACACCGCATCGGCCCTCAACGGGCTCGTTCCCGACTGGAACTGGCACTTGGTCGTCGAATCGGCCATCGGCACGACCAACACGCTCGACAAGCTGATCCGCTCGTCCGACTACTACGCCACCAATGCCGCGCAGGCCGTCGCCGATTTCATGCCGGCCCGCGGCGGTGCGGCGATGGGGCGCAGCGAAGCCGAATATACCCTGCCGCTGGAAACCTTGCAGGGCACCGAAAACCACGTCATGCCGACTTTTGTCGATTTCAATATCAACGGCGACCCGGACAGCAACGTCTCGGCCTCCGCCATGCCCGAAGTGCGCGACCTGCCCCGCTTCGTGGATGTCGTTCTCGGGCTGGCGGCGTCCAGCGACATTGCGCAGGCCATGCGGCTGCATGCCGCCCAAGGCGCGGAGGCGGCCGAAGCCTACCTCCAGAAGCACGAGCGCATCTATGCGCGGCGCATCCCGATCCGCAACACCGGCATACTTCCCCCACCCTCCCCATGACTGCTTGCGTCCATAGGAAGTCCGGCGCCGCGCTGGTGATCGTCCTCGGCTTCCTGGCCGTATTGACGGTCATCGTGCTGGCCTTCTCCACCCAGATGCGGACCGAGCGTCTCGCCGGGCGGGCGTTTCTCGACACCGCGCAGACTCGCCAACTGCTGGATGCCGCCCTCGCCCGCGCCATGGAGGAGATCGATCTGGAGACGGGCAGTTCCATCTTTCCCTCCTTCCTGGCGCTGGAGTCGTCCGCCCCCGGGCCGGTCTCCTTCGTTGCCGATGCCGTCGATTTCGGCATGGCCGACGACTACCTTCCCCTAGGCGACGCTACGCTCGCGGAGGCGTACCGGAGCGCTCTCGACAATGCCCGCTGGCAGACCGTGTCGGTCGGGAACGATGCGGTGGGACGCATCGGCTACGTGATTGTCAACACCTCGGGCCTGCTGGATGCCAACCATGCCGGCGGCCTCGATGCATCCGGAACCCTGGTGGCGCGCGGGAAGGGGGAATCCCCCGCCGAACTGCAGCTCGCGCCCGAGCTTTTGCGGGAATTGACAGACCCGGGCTCCGCGACCGGCTTCCTCAAGGGAAGGATCGACCGCTGGCGGCGATTCGAAACCCTGCGCGACCTCGCCCAACTCAACCGCATCGGCACCGCCCCGCCTTTTGAAGGGGCCATCGGGAACTTCTCTGTCTTCTCCTTCTTCCCCGAACCCCCGCTGGCCACCGGCCAGCGCTACATGGGATCGACCGAAGCGGAAATCTCCGCGAACCGGCAGGCCATCGCCGATGCCCTTGACGCGATCGGCCTCGATGCCGAAAACCAGCGTCTTGTGCTTGCCCAGCTGCTCGACTATGTCGACGCCGATTCCATCCCACGAAGCCTCGACTATGGCGTGGAACCGGTACCGCTCATCAATGAAGTCGTGCTGGAGTGCCACTTCGCCTTCACGCCCGTCGTGGAGGAGACGATCGATGCCGCGACCGGGGTGCTGCTGAGAACGGTCAAGGAGGTCGTGGTGACCAACAGTTTCCGCGTTGCCGGCGAAGCCTGGTACCCCTTCGCCCTGGCCGAAAACCGCAATGCATACCGACTGGAGAGTAGCGCCGCAACGGATGCCCTGCCCCGCGAGCTGTTCGGCGAGGTCCAGTGGATGCGAGACGCCCCGTTGCCGCCGGCCGAATGGCGCTACGGCGACCCGCCCGCCGTCGCGATCCTTGCCTCCAACCTGGTCGACCACTCGTACACCTCGACCCAATCGCTCTTCGCCGCCTTCGAGGAGATGGCCGACGATTTCGGCCTTCCCGAAATCCGCTGCATCGAAACGTCCAGCGGCACGGCGGTGGATGCCGTGGAGGGCCTTGGCCTCCCGCTGGCCAACAGCGTAGACGAGGTGCTGCTGCCCGCGGTGCGGGATCTGGTCGCTGAAATCTACGCCGCAGCAGTCGACGGGGAGACCCGCGAACTGCCGTTTGCGGTCGGACGGGCGGTGGTCGACCCGCGCCTCAACTGGAGTGGCGGCAATACGAACCTCTGGATCGAGGTGGGTGACAACGGCGCCGCTCCGGCTACCCTTGGGGGCGTCAACAGCGGCATCATCGACGCCCCCGGCATCGTGGAAACCCCCGACCCGATCGGCACCATCCATGTCCGGAACGAGGGCATCATCGAGAGCCCCTACGAATTCACCTATTTCCTCTACGACCGGAACAAGCCCTGGCGCACCTTCCAGTTCTTCCGGGAAAACGACCGCGACAATACCCGCTTCCTCGCAGACCATCTGGCCACCAGTCCCGTCCATGCACCCGGTTCCGGCTGGATCAATCCCAACTCCCTGAACAGCAATGTGCTGGCCACCGCCTTCCTCGGGATGCCGGTCGGCGAGTTCACGCGCGACGACCTGTCGGCCGAACCGCGCGTCGCCTCCGCAGCGGCGTACCGCCTCGCGCAGCTGGTCATGGACAACCGCCTGTACGGCACGCGCAAGGAGCTGGCCGACCGCCTGGCCAATGCGGCCGACTATGCGCGCATCGACGACGCCATCGAGGGCAGTCCATGGAAGAAGGAGAGCCTCCTGCGCAACGGCACGGGGCTCTTTGATCCCCGCGACACGCTGTTTGCTGTCCTGCTGGTGGCCCAGAACGCCCGCGATGCCGACCACGACGGACAGGTCGGCAACGGCGAGGTCCAGTCGACCCAACGGGCCATCGCCTATGTCTGGCGCGATCCCGCAACGGGCGAGGCCGCCTGCGTCTTCTGGGGCCTGGCCGACACCCTCCAGAGTTCCATCGGCAGCGCGGGCACCACCTGGGGTACGCTGCTGGAAACGTTCCGGCCGTACCGCTGACATTTCCGTGGTTTCGGGATTTCCAACCCCGGAGGTTTGGCCTATACACGGCGGACGCAAACGAGGAATCCCATGCCGATTTTTGAATACAGCTGCAAGAAGTGCGGCGCCGCCTTCGAGATGCTCGTGGCCCACGCCGACACGACCGTCTCCTGTGCCGCCTGCGGTTCCAGGCGGGTTGAAAAACTCTTCTCGACCTTCAGTGCCAGCGTGGCCAACCCTGCGCCCGTCCCCTGCGCCGCCGGAGGATGCCCCTCGACGGGCATGGCCGGCACCGGATGCTCGGGCGGCGGATGTCCGTTCAGCTAGCGGGACAATGCCATGAGCGATATCGCCAACTACCTGAAGATGAAACAGGCGCTGATCGACCGCGCACTCAAGGACTGCCTGCCGCCCGCCGCAGCCCGGCCGGCCCTGCTGCACGAGGCGATGGTCTACTGTGTCCTCAATGGGGGAAAGCGCATCCGCCCCATCCTCTGCCTTGCCGCCGCCGAGGCGTTCGGCGTCCGGAATGCCGATGCGCTCGCGCCAGCCCTCGCGGTGGAGCTTTTCCACTGCTCCACCCTGATCCACGACGACCTGCCCTGCATGGATGACGACGACCTGCGCCGCGGCCAACCCACGTGCCACATCAAGTTCGGCGAGGCGAATGCGGTCCTGGCTGGCGATGCGCTGATGATCCACGCGTTCCAGGTGCTGGCCGAGGCGGGCAGCGCGCGGCTTGCGCTCGAGCTTGCCCGCGCGGCGGGTTCGCGCGGCGTCATTGCCGGCCAGGTCGAGGACCTGGCGGCGGAGAATCTGCCGCCAAACGCCGATCTGCTGGATTTCATCCATCTCAACAAGACGGCGGTACTGATCCGCGCCGCCGTGCGCATGGGGGCGATCGCCGGCCGGGCACGCGAGGACGAAATCGAGAACCTGAGCCTGTTCGGGGAGAAGATCGGGCTCGCGTTCCAGATCGAGGACGACATCCTCGACGAAACCTCGACCGACGAGATCCTTGGGAAGCCCGCCCACTCGGACCAGCGGCAGCACAAGATGACCTATCCCTCCGTCCACGGCCTGGAAGCGGCCAAGGAGTGCGCCAGGCAGCTTACGCGCGAAGCCATCGCCGCCCTCGATCCGCTCTCGTGCGACACCACGGCGTTGCAGGGCATTGCGGACTACCTCGTCACTAGGGCCTACTGACCCCCCGGCGATCCGAGCTGGACACCGCATCTGCGGCAGAAGCTTGCGCCGGTTTCATGGCCGTCGATCCCGCATCCAGGACAGCGGCGCGCCGTCTCCCGGCGCGGTCCGGCCAAGCCCAGCTCCGCGGTGATGATCCCGGTCGGCACGGCGATGATGCTGTAGCCGATGATCATGATGACCGCCGCCAGGGCCTGGCCGAGGCTGGTCTGCGGCGAGATGTCGCCGTAGCCGACGGTGGTCAGGGTGACGATGGCCCAGTAGACCGAGCGCGGAATGCTGGAGAATCCATTGGTGCCGCCTTCGATCACGTACATCAGCGAACCAAGGATCACGACGATGGTCATCACCGCCACCAGGAAGATGCCGATCTTGCGCCGGCTGGCCACGAGCGCGTTGAGAAGCAGGTCGGCCTCGCCCACGTACTGCGCCATCTTCAGGACGCGGAAGATGCGGAGCATCCGCAGGACCTTGACGACGTCGAGGAAGCGCGTGCCCGGCACCAGCAGGCCCACATAGAACGGGAGCACCGCCAGCAGGTCGACGATGCCGAAGAAGCTTCGCGCGTAGCGCACCGGCTGGCGGGCGCAGTAGAGGCGCAACGCGTACTCGACCGTGAAGAGGCCCGTGAACGCGGCGTTGAGCACGAACAGCAGGGTCTCGTGGCGCTGCGCCATCGAGTGGACGCTGGCGAGCATCGTCGTGCAGACGCTGGCCATGATCGCCGCGAAGAGCAGCACGTCGAAGAGCTTCCCGCCCGGCGTGTCGGCTTCGAAGATGACGACGTAGAGTTGCTCCCTGATCCGGTTCCTATCCATGGTTGCATCCCAGCGGGGTGATTTCCAAATGGTGGACGGGATAACGCAGGCCCTGCAGTTCCGCATGGCCGATCCCGACCGCGCAGTCGCCAAGTCCCGATCCGGAGATCTTCGCCCCGAAGATCTCCGGATCCGCCGACAAGGTGCCGACGATCTCTTCCAGCTCGGGCGTGTTGACACCCATGGCATCCATGAGGCCGTGGTTGCGGTTCAGCACCTCCCCGAAGCCCGGCAGGTCGCGGCGGCGGAGACAGTCGATCGCCGCCTCCGTGCTTCGGTCGATCTCCGCATAGATCCGTTCGAATTTCGCGGGGTCGGCGATGCGCGCCAGTTCGACCTTCATGACGACGTCGGGCGTCGGCGTCTTGTAGCCGCAATAGACGGCGGTCAGCGGAAGGGCGACGGGAACCGGATCGAACGACGGGGCCGTCGTATAGGCCACGATGCCGCCGAAAACGCTGGCCGCAACGTCCGCGCCCGAACCGCGTCCCTGAACCGTGCGGACCGTCTCCAGGCTGTGGGCGAACACCGTCTCGGGTTCAGGCGGCTCGCCCAGCAGCCATTCCAGCAGCGCGGCGTGGACCGCCACCGTAACGGCGGCCGACGAGCCGAAGCCGATGGTGGAGGAAAACTCGGAATCGATGTGGAGCGCCATCCCCGAAGGCAGTTCGTCGTGGTGCGCCCGCACGGCTTCGAGCACGAAGCGGAACGAGGGGTGGTCGACCAGCGCGTTCAGGGGGGTGCGGTAGTCCCCCAGCGCGGAAACGATCCGCAGCGCGTGCCCTTCCATCGGGGCAAGGCGGACCGTCATGCGGCGGTTGATCGCACCCACCAGTGCCCGATGCCCATGCAACACGGCATGCTCCCCCAGCAGCATGAGGCTGCCGGGGGCGGAAACCGAGATCGTCCTGGAGGGTTCAGTGGACATGGGCAATCCTGCTGGCACGGCGGGATAGTGCGGTTTCCCGCCAGACATTTAAACCCAAAATGCGATGAAGAACGCGGCTTGCGCGACCGGCAGGTTTTCGATGCGGGCACGGAAACCCGTGGAGACGGACCACGACGGGCTTGATTGCCGCGGAAGCAATCTGCTTTGCTCCCTGCGCATCGGTACCCGGAAGCATCCCGCCCCGGAAGTCCGTTCGCGAGGGAGGCACCATGAAACACATCATCAATACCGACAAGGCCCCCGCCCCCGTTGGCCCCTACAACCAGGCGGTCAAGAGCGGGCATCTGCTATTCACCTCGGGCCAAATCCCGCTGGATCCAACCACCGGCGCCCTCGTCGAGGGCGGCATCCGCGAACAGGCCATCCAGGTGATGGAAAATCTCAAGGCGGTGCTGGAGGCGGCCGGCACGACGCTGGACAACGCCATCAAGACCACGGTCTTCCTGACCGACATCAACCACTTTCCGGAACTGAACGCGGTCTATTCCGACTATTTCGTGGAGGCCACCGCCCCGGCGCGCTCCACCATCCAGGTCGCGGCCCTGCCCAAGGGGGCGCTTGTCGAAATCGAAATGGTGGCAAAGATCTAGATGACGCGCGCAGCCACCATACGCATGGTGCTTGGCCTGGCATTGGTCGCCCTGCTCGGGGCCGGCGGCATGCTGCGGCTTCGGCACCTCCGCATCGCCAACCCGGCCACCTTCGGTGAGACGATGGGCACCGGATACAGCATCCGCATCGCCGGCCGCATCGATAAGCGCCGGCTCGATGCCCTCGCCGCCGCCATCAACCGGAGGCTCGCCGAACTCGACGCGCAGATGTCGACATGGAATCCGCTCAGCGAGATTTCGCGCTTCAACGCCTCGGACGAACTCGGCCCCTTCCCGATTTCCGCGGACTTTGGCACCGTGGCGGTGCGCGCCCTCGAGCTGGCCCGCGACACGGGAGGCGCCTTCGACCCGACCCTGCAGCCGCTGCTCAACCTGTGGGGCTTCGGCAGCGGCGGCCATGGGCGACGCGTTCCCGACGATGCCGAAATCGCCAAGGTGAAGGCGTTCACCGGCCACGAAAAGGTGTGGATCGAACATGGCACCAATCTCTGGAAAGCCGCGCCCGGCGTACAGCTGGAACTGGCGGCCATGGCCAAGGGCTACGGCGTCGATGCCGTCGCCGCGCTGCTGCGCGAGGCCGGCTTCGACAACTGGTTCGTCGAGATCGGGGGCGAAGTGGTCGTACAGGGCCTCAACCCCGACGGGGAACCCTGGAAGATCGGCATCCAGTATCCGACCACCAACCCCCTCGACGAGCGGCTGCAGGGGGTGCTGCATGTGAAGCAAGGCGCCATCGCCACGTCGGGCAACTACCGCAACCACATCAAGGTCGGGGAACTGGTCTACTCGCACATCCTCGATCCGCGCACCGGACGCGCCATGCTCTCCGATACGGCAGGCGTCACGGTGGTTGCACCCGACTGCGCGACGGCCGACGGCATGGCGACGGCGCTCTCCGTCATGGAATGCGACGAAGCGCTGGCGTGGGCGGAGCGGCATCCCGGCATCGAGGCGATGTTGCTGGTACGCGGGTCCAGCGGGGAAATCCACGAGCGATTTAGTTCGGGATTCCGGGCGGCCACAGGCTATATTCCGGCACTGGCAAACAAGGAACGCGATCCATGAGACTGGCCTATCAAACCGACGACGGACTGCATGCCTTCCTGGAGATCGGCGACCGGCCCATCGTGGTGGGCCGCAGCCCGGAGGCCGACCTCGTGCTGGCCGACGAACGGGTTTCCCGCCTCCATTGCGGCATCCGGCCGGACGGCGGACAGTTCATGGTCAAGGACCTGGGTTCGCGCAACGGCACCTACGTCAACGCGATGCGCATCGAAACCCCGACGCCGCTTAAGCCGGGCGACCACATTCGCATCGGCTCGACCCTCCTGCTGGTCGAGGAGAAGCTCGCCAAGGGGGTGGAGACCATTTTGCATGAGATCGAGGAGGAGATGGACCACGGGAAAGGTTACCGCACCATCCTCCACGAGATCGTGGAACCTGAAGACCAACACAAGGAATAGGAAACCATGCGTAGCACATGCTGTTTGACGGCGCTCGCCGCCGCCCTCCTGCTGGCGGGCTGCAACAAGGACACCCCATCGACCGATGCACAGGAAGAACGCGATCCGCTAGTCAGCAGCGGGCAATCCCACATGGAAAAGCAGGAGTGGGACCTGGCCGAGAAGGCGTTCAAGCAGGCCATCGAAAACAACCCCAAGATGGCCCGCCCGCACCTTGACCTGGCCATGATCTACCAGCAAAACAAGGTCAACCATATCCACGCCCTCTACCACTACGACCGCTACCTTGAACTTAGGCCCGGATCCGAAAAGACCGCCTTCATCCAGGAACAGCGGCGCAAGGTCGCCGAAGATCTGGTCCGGCTCCTGATCAGCAGTTCGCCCACGGTGAAGCAGACCACCGACGAGCTCCAGCGCCTTCGCCAGGAGAACGCTTTGCTGAAGCAGCAGCTGGCGGCCCGGGCGGCAACCCCGGCGCCGGCAGCCACACCCGCTCCGGCCAAGGCGACAACCGTGACCGAAACGGTGCCGAAGTCCACGGCGGTCAAGCCCTCGTCCTCTTCCGGCACCCACCAGATCTACCACGTCGTGGCGGGCGACACCCTGACCAAGATCGCGACCAAGTACTATGGAAGTCCCGAGAAGTGGGATGTCATCTACGAAGCCAACAAGGGTTCCCTGCGCAGTCCCAGCGACCTGAAGGTGGGCCAGACCCTGGTCATCCCCAACCTCCAGGCCCAATAGGCATGCGCAAGCACTCCGGCAACCATGCCCCGGTCCCCGTGCCCCGCTTGGACATTGCCACGAGCTGGGGCGCGATCTTGGTAGAAACCACCGGCGGGAAGGTGGCGGGATGCCATCTTCCCGCTCTGCCGGGCAGGCCGGAGCTCCCCTTCTCGATCCTGTCCGCGGGACGCGATCCGGCTTCGCGCCATGTCGTTGCCTCATTGACTGGAGGAAAGTCGCGCGTACCGGAACTCGTTCTACCTGAAGGCACCGCATTCCAGCAACAGGTGTGGCGTGCGATCGCCGCCATCCCCCGGGGTGAAACCCGCACCTATGCCGAACTCGCCAGCGCCGTAGGCCGACCCCGCGCGTACCGGGCCGTGGCAAACGCCTGCGGAAGGAATCCGCTTCCGCTGTTCATCCCCTGCCACCGGGTGGTCGGTTCGGGAGGCAACCTGGGCGGATTCTCTTCGGGCGTCGCGTGGAAACGCCTCCTGCTGGGACTGGAAGCAGCGCGGGCCTGAAGCCATACGGTGCTTGCATCCCATGGGTGGCTCAGCTAAGTAAAGGGCGATTTGACACGCCCTTCAACCCAAGGATTACAAGTTTATGAAACATTTTAAAGACAATCTGACCGCCGAGGCCCTCGCCGAACGGGCGCTCTTCCACCTCCGGTACGGGCGCGGCAAGGACCTGCGGGCAGCCACCGCCTTCGACAAGATGTCCTGCTTTTCCAACGCGGTGCGCGACATGGCCGTCGACGGCTTCATCGCCACCCAGAAGACCTACCTCGACGGCGACGTGCGTCGGGTCAACTACCTATCCATGGAATATCTCATCGGCAAGATGCTGGAAAACAACGTCTATGCCCTCGGGATCGAAAAGATTGCGTCGGAGGCGCTCAAGCCGCTCGAAACCACCGTCGAGGAGATCCTCGGACAGGACGTGGAGGCCGGACTGGGCAACGGCGGCCTGGGTCGCCTTGCCGCGTGCTACCTCGATTCGCTAGCCACCATGGAGCTACCGGCCTATGGCTACGGCATCCGCTACGAGCACGGCATCTTCCGGCAGGAGTTTGAAAACGGATGGCAGCGCGAGCGGCCCGACGAATGGCTGGCGCTGGGATATCCGTGGGAGCTCGTCCGACCCGAATACACCCTGCCGGTCTGCGTCTACGGCCGCGTGAAGAAGAACTTCAAGGCGGGCCGCGGCACGGAGGACGTATGGGAGGACTGGCAGATGTTCGAGGCCGTCCCGTACGACATCCCGATCATCGGCTACGGCGTGAATACCGTGAACATGCTCCGTCTCTGGAAGTCGCAGCCCGCCGAAGGCTTCCGCCTCGACGTCTTCAACCAGGGCGACTATGTCCGGGCGGTGGAGGAAAAGAACTGGGCCGAGAACGTCTCCAAGGTGCTCTACCCCTCCGACTATACCTATGCCGGCAAGGAGCTCCGCCTGATCCAGGAATACTTCCTTGCGTCGTGCTCCGTGCGCGACATCATCCGGCGCTACAAGAAGACCCACCGGAGCTTCGACCGGTTCGCGGACAAGAACGTCATCCAGCTCAACGACACCCACCCCACGCTGGCCATCGTGGAATTGATGCGCGTCCTGCACGACGAAGAGCGCCTCCCTTGGGACAAGGCCTGGGAGATCACGACCCGGTCCTTCTGCTACACCAACCACACGCTGCTGGCCGAAGCGCTGGAGAAGTGGACGGTCGACCTGATGGTCCGCGTTCTGCCGCGCCATATGCAGATCATCTACGAGATCAACCACCGCTTCCTCCAGCAGGTCGAAATCTCGCATCCCGGCATGGGCGAGATCCTGCGCAAGGTATCGCTGATCGAAGAGGACGGCCACAAGCAGGTTCGCATGGCCAACCTGTGCGTGGTCGGCAGCCGCAAGGTCAACGGGGTCTCGGCGCTGCATTCCGAACTGCTGCGCACCAAGACCATGCCGGAATTCGACGCCGTCTATCCCGGCAAGTTCATCAACGTGACCAACGGCATCACCCATCGACGCTGGCTGATCAAGGCCAATCCCCAGCTGGCTGGCCTGGTGAGCGAAAAGATCGGCGCGGAGTGGAAGCGGAATCTGGCGCTGATTGGGGAATTCGAGCAGTACGCCGGCAACAAGGCGGTGCAGAAGCGCTTCATGGAGATCAAGCGCGCCAACAAGCAGGCGCTGTGCGAAACCATCCAGCACCTGACGGGACACCGGGTCAGTCCCGATTCGCTCTTCGATGTGCAGATCAAGCGCCTGCACATGTACAAGCGCCAACTGCTCAAGGCGATGCACATCATCCACCTCTACCACCGCATCAAGGAAAACCCGAAGGCCAAGATCCAGCCCCGCACGTTCATCTTCGCCGCCAAGGCGGCGCCCGCCTACCACATCGCCAAGCTGGTCATCAAGCTGATCAACACGATGGCGGAGAAGATCAACAACGACGTCGACGTCGCCGGCCGCCTGAAGGTGGTCTTTCTGCCCGACTACAACGTCTCGCTGGCCGAAAAGATCATCCCCGCGGCGGACATCTCCGAGCAGATATCGACTGCGGGCCTGGAAGCCTCGGGAACGGGCAACATGAAGCTTTCGCTCAACGGGGCCCTTACGGTCGGCACCTGGGACGGCGCCAACATCGAGATCGCCGAGAACGTGGGGCTGGAGAACATCTTCATCTTCGGCCACCGCACCGAAGAGCTGGCCGAGCTGCGGCGCAAGGGCTACAATCCCTGGTCCTACCTCGAGAAGTCGAAGACGTTGAAGCAGGTGCTTGAAACGATTCGCGACAACACCTTCGACCCCAGCCAGCCCGACCTCTTCAAGGATATCTACAACGACCTCACCGAACACGGCGACTACTACTTCTACCTCGCCGATTTCGAACAGTATATCCAATGCAACGAGGAGGTGGATGCCCTCTACGCCAAAAGTTCCAAATGGGCGGAGATGGCGATCCTCAACGTGGCGCGCATGGGCTGGTTTTCGTCGGACCGCTCGATCCAGGACTATTGCGACCAGATCTGGCAGTTGGAACGCACGCCGGTCGACATGGCCGAGGAGATCGTCTAGATCCAGCCGCCGCCGAGCACTTCGCCGTCCTTGTAGAAGACGGCGGCCTGGCCCGGAGCCAGGGCGAACTGGGGTTCGTCGAACACGACACGGACCCTGCCGTCCTGCAGCAGACGCACCGTGGCGGCGGCGGCGGGGCTCCGGTAGCGCGGGCGGACCCTGCACCGCAGCGCGTCCGCGGGCGGCGACCCGGAAATCCAGTGTACCTCGTCCAGCTCGCATTCGGTGCGCATGACACCGGGCCGGGGGGCGACCTCGACCACGTTGTTCTCCCGGTCCAGGCGGCTCACGTACATCCGCTCGCCGAGCGCGATGCCCAGCCCCCCCCGCTGCCCAACGGTAAAGTGGTGCAGGCCTTCGTGGTGGCCCACCACGTTGCCCTCCGGATCGCGGATCTCGCCGCGACGGGCCACTTCCGGCGCACGCTGCTCCACAAAATCCGGCAGCCGCCCCTCCTCGACGAAGCAGAGATCCTGGCTCTCCCCCCGCGGAACGACCGGAAGGCCGCGCTCGCGCGAGTACGCCTTGACCTCTTCCTTCACCAGGCCGGCAAGCGGAAAAAGCAGAAAGCCGAGCTGGCGCTGGTCGAGGCGGTGGAGGAAGTAGGACTGGTCCTTGCCCTCGTCGGCCGCGGCCAGCAGATGGTATCGACCATCCTCCCGCCGCTCCACCCGCGCATAGTGCCCCGTCGCCAGGTGGCTGCAGCCGAGCTGGACGGCGCGCTCCATGAGAAACCCGAACTTGACGAAAGCATTGCAGGCGATGCAGGGCGAAGGGGTGCGCCCCCCCGCATAGGCTTCGACGAAAGGATCGACGATCCGCTCGGTGAAGATCTCCTGGGCATTGACCACGTAGTGGCGGATCCCGAGGTGGGTGCACACCCGGCGGGCACGCTCCACATCCTCGAGCGAGCAGCAGCGCGAGCCCTCCCTCCACATGTGGGCGGTGAGCCCGATCACCTCATACCCCTGGTCGCACAGCAGGGCGGCGGCGGCCGAACTGTCGGTACCCCCGCTCATGCCGATCGCCACGCGTTCCCTCTGCCGGGCCTGTCCTTTGCTGGTCATGCGCGGGAAGATAGGCGGCAATGGCGGAACTTGGCAAGAACAGCCTATCCGCGGCGTGGCGGATGGCGGGGGTCAAAGGGCTTGGAATCCTTGGGGATGAAGCTCTTGTGCTGCGGGTGGCTGCAGAGGGTCACGCTGGCGTAAACGGCGGCGTGGCGGCAGTGGCGATGGTTTTCGCACATGCAGACGGAATAGTGGGGCAGGTAGTCCAGCGCCGTGCAGTCGGTAAAATCCGACTTCCATATGCTGGGGGGCTCCTCCTCCTGCCGTCTAGCCTTTTTCCTGAATAGAGACCACATCGTTGCGACTTCCGACCCGTTTCCGTCGATTTCTTGAAAAGGGTATTCTGCATTGGACCGCCAGGGGGTAAAGGAAATCGGCGGCGTTTTTTTAGTATTTTTTACTAGACCCACTCCCCGGCCTGCCCTACTTTGCGATTACTTTAACAAATGGTGAGGTACATTACATGGCAACAAACCCTATCGGAAAAAACACAAAAACCATTGGCATCAACATGTCCAAGCAAATGGCGGAAGAACTTGAGAACCGGGCGAATTCCATGCACCTGTCCACAAGCAAGTACTGCAAGGTCATCCTGACCGAGTGGCTCAAGTCCGGCAAGAAGCTGACGCTTCAGGAAAAGAAGTAGGAACGTCGCAACGATTTCTTCTCCGGGGGACCCTTCGCGGGTTCCCTTTTCCTTTGCCGGCCAGGGCCCCTTGGACCGTTCGGCGGAGTGCGCGAAATTAGCAAGATGACCTTTGACAACCTGGCCCAAAATCGCTAGGTTGCGCCTTCATTTTTCAGGAAACAACCGACGGAGAACCACCATGTCCATGCACAGCAGCCTCAAGGGTGCCGCCAAGATCCGCACCAAGCGCAATGTCCTCAAGCGTTTCGAACGCGTCGACGTGCTCAAGAAGAACGGTCGGCGTCGACGTGCTCAAGAAGAACGGTCGGTGGAAGGAAGGCGATCGCGCCTTCGGCCTGCCCAAGACCAAGTCCGAAGGATAGGCAGGGCCACCTGGCTTTACCAGCACTCCGGCCCCGGGTCCGGAGTGCTTTTTTTTGGATGCGATCCATGGCTGAACCCCAACAGATCCGGTTGCAGAAGCATTTGGCGGACTGCGGCCTCGGCTCGCGCAGGTTCTGCGAAGAGCTGATCACGGCCGGACGTGTGCTAGTCGACGGGGAAACGGTACGCGAACTGGGCACCCGGGTGGATCCAGAGCGGCAGAAGATTGTCTGCAACGGCAAAGTGGTGCACAGGGAACCCTCCGTCACCCTGCTGGTCAACAAGCCCCCGAAGGTGATCTGCTCTTCGAGCGATCCGCAGGGACGCACCTCGGTGCTGGACCTGATCGAAGATCTACCGGCACGCGTCTACACCGTCGGACGCCTAGACTTTATGAGCGAAGGCCTGATCATGGTGACCAACGACGGCGAACTGGCGCATGCGCTCATGCATCCGCGACACCACGTCGAAAAGGTCTACAAGGTCTGGATCGACACGCCCCTCCAAGCACAGGAACGGGAGCGCATGAAACGGGGAGTGCCGGACCAGGGAGAGACCCTCCGCGTCATTGAAATCGACGAAGGCAGACACACGCGCAGCGGCGTCGAATACACGATTACCCTGGGTGAGGGTAGGAATCGCCACATTCGCCGCATGATGGCCCGTTTCGACCGGAAAGTGTACCGGTTGCTGCGGATGGCGATCGGACCCATCCGGCTGGATGGCCTCGATACAGGTCAATGGAGGTTGGCCAAGCCGTCCGAGCTCAAGTTGCTTCGGCAGGCCATTGCCGACAGGAAAACCGGGTAGAAATCCGGTTGACTAACATGGATTTTTACGTTTCATATTGCGCAACATACTCTCTGTCAACGCCATAAAAACATCGGCAACCACCTTGACTAAATCGCACAAATCACTACCTTATTTCTCATATATAAGCATTTAGAGCGGCGTGAGGGAACTGGCCCGTTGATCGCCCGGCAACCTGAAACCGATTAAGGTGCCAAGGCCAGGCTTTGCAGCGCAAAGCAACGATGTGTTCCCCGAGGGGAAAAGAATCGATGTCTTTCCTGCAAGCGCCCCTTGCCCGCCCGGAACGTAGAAAATACAAGGGAAAGGAAAGACGAATGAGCAAGCTGGAAACGCTGTGCCTGCATGCAGGCTACGAGAAGGTTGAATCCACCACCAAGGCGCACGCCGTACCACTGTACCGCACCGCGTCGTACCGGTTCGACAGCACCGAGCACGCCGCCAACCTCTTCACGCTGAAGGAGCTTGGCAACATCTACACCCGCCTGATGAACCCCACTACGGACGTTCTTGAGAAGCGCGTTGCCGCTCTCGAAGGCGGAGCCGCCGGACTGGCACTCGCATCCGGCACAAGCGCCGTGTTCTACAGCATCATCAACCTGGCCAAGACGGGCGACGAAATCGTCTCGGCCAACAACCTCTATGGCGGCACCTACACCCAGTTCAACGACATCCTGCCCTCGTTCGGCATCAAGGTAACCTTCGTGGATCCCACCACCCCCTCGAACTTCGAGGCCGCCATTACCGACAAGACAAAGGCCCTTTACTGCGAAACCGTCGGCAACCCCCTGCTCGACGTCGTGGACATCCAGGCCATAGCCGACATCGCGCACGCCCACGGCCTGCCGCTGATCGTCGACAGCACCTTCAGCACTCCGGCCCTTTGCCGTCCGCTGGAGCATGGCGCCGACATCGTGGTCCACTCGCTGACCAAGTGGCTGGGCGGGCACGGAACGGGCATCGGCGGAATCGTCGTGGATTCGGGCAAGTTCGACTGGACCACCGGGAAGCATCCCCTGCTGTCAGAGCCGGACCCGAGCTACTGGAACGTCAGCTTCGCCAACGATCTGGGCGACCTGGCCCCCCTCGCCTATATCCTGCGCATGAGGCTGGTGCCACTGCGCAACCTTGGAGCCTGCATCGCGCCGGACAACGCCTGGATGGCCCTGCAAGGGATCGAAACCCTCTCGCTGCGCATGGAGCGCCATTCGAAGAACGGCCTGGCGGTCGCAAAGCATCTGCAAAAACACGCCAAGGTTGCCTGGGTGCGCCACCCGGCGCTCGAAGGGGATCCCTCCTGCGCGCTGTCGAAGAAGTACCAGCCCGGCGGCGCGGGCGGCATGGTGGTCTTCGGCATCAAGGGTGGCGCGGAAGCGGGCCGGAAGTTCATCGAGAACCTCCAGCTCTTCTCCCATCTCGCCAATGTCGGCGATGCACGCAGCCTGGCGATCCATCCGGCCACCACGACGCATTCGCAGCTCTCCGTGGAGCAGCAGGCCGCCGGACGCATCACGCCGGACCTGGTTCGCCTCTCGGTCGGGCTTGAACATATCGACGACATCCTGTCTGATATCGACCAGGCGCTTGCCAACCTGTAACCAACCAACCGGGCCATCCTCGCAAGGGGATGGCCTTGAAAGATCCCATGGAAGTCGAAACCCAGTTCTTCACCTATGGCAAAACGGCCGAAACCCGCCTGATCCTGCACGACGGGAAACGGTTCGGTCCCGTCACGCTCGCCTACGAAACCTACGGAACCCTCAGCGAAGCGAAGGACAACGCCATATTGATCTTCCATGCCCTGTCGGGCTCGCAGCATGTTGCGGGCCGCAACCCCTCCGTCCCGGGGGTGGGCGTACGCTGGACGGAATCCTGCCAGACCGGATGGTGGGACGACTTCGTCGGGCCGGGAAAAACCATCGACACCGACCGGTTCTTCGTGGTTTGCGCAAACTATCTCGGCGGATGCTACGGCACCACGGGGCCCTCCTCGATCTGCCCCGAAACCGGCAAGGAGTACGGCGGCGACTTCCCGCCCATCAGCTTCGGCGACATCGTCGATTCGCAGTTGCCCTTGTTCGACCACCTCGGCATCGATCGTTTCCATGCCGCCATCGGCTCGTCGCTGGGCGGAATGATGCTGATGAATTTTGCCACCCGCTATCCCGACCGAGTCGGCCGCGTCATCCCCGTGGCGTGCGGCATTGAATCAACCACGCTGACCCGGGCGCACAACCTCGAGCAGATCCTGGCGATCGAGAACGATCCCAACTTCAACAACGGGCACTACTATGACGGGCCCGCGCCGCTGCGCGGCCTGGCGCTGGCCCGCATGATTTCGCACAAGACCTTCGTATCGCTCCACCACATGGAGGAGCGGATGACGGACCGCTGCGAGCAGGAGCACGACGAATTCTCCTGGTACAAGATCATGACACCGCTGGAATCCTACCTGCTCCACCAGGGCCGCAAGTTCCTGCCGCGCTTCGATGCCAACACCTACCTGTATCTCATCGCCGGATGGACCGGCTTCCATCTGCTGCGCGACTCCGGATTCGCCGAATACAAGGAACTCTTTGCCCGCTGCAAGGGTCAGGAGTACCTGGTGTTCTCGATCAATCGCGACGTCTGCTTCTATCCCGACGAACAGGAGTTCATCTGCCAGCAGCTGGCCAGCGCAGGTGTGCAGTTTGAATACCTCCGGGTCGAATCGGACAAGGGGCACGACTCCTTCCTGCTGGAGCCGCACCTCTACTCCAACGCCATCCGGAACATGCTCGAGAAACCTAGGAACCCATGACGGTTTCGATGGAGCGTTGCAGGACCTCCACCGCCGTGCGCAGCTCCTCTTCGCCGATCACGAGCGGCGGCATGAGATAGACCACCGTGCCCAGGGGGCGGAACAGATACCCCTGCTGCATCAGGACGCTTCGCAGGACCGGCATTCTTGGACGGGCCTCTTCCTTGAGTTCCACGACGCCGATCATCCCAAGGAACCGGAGCTCCCTGACGCAACCGAGTTCGCCGATCGGGAGCATCCATTGCCGCATCCGCTCCGCCAGTGCCGCGGAGCGGGCCACCGTCGATTCGGCTTCGTAGACGTCGAGCGCGGCCAGCGCCGCGGCGCAACCGATCGGATGCCCCGCGAAGGTGTTGCCGTGGTAGAAGGTATGGTCCTCGGGCGCATCGCAAAAGGTGCCGTAGATGGGGTCTTTGACGATGCAGGCGCTTAGCGGCATGTAGCCGGCGGTCAATGCCTTGCCCAGCACCACCATGTCCGGGTCGATGCCGGCATGGTTGAAGGCGAAGCGCCGGCCGGTGCGGCCGAAGCCCATCGCCACCTCGTCGACGATCAGCAGCACGTCGTGTGCGGCGCAGCACGCGGCCAGCTTTCCAAGGTAGCCGGCGGAATACATCCGCATCCCGGCGGATCCCAGGCAGAGCGGCTCCACGATAACCGCCGCCATCTTGTCCGCGTGCTGCTCCATGATGGCCCGCGCCGGAAGAAACCCGTCGGGATCCCCTGCCGACGGCCGGGGAAAGGGAAGCTTTGCCGGATGATGGACGGCGCGGCCGAACGGCTTGTGGAACCCGTCGACAAACCCGACGCCCAGCGCACCGAGCGAATCTCCATGGTAGCCCTGGTCCATGCCGACCAGCCAAAACTTTTCGGGACGGCCCATGTTGTGCCAATATTGGATGGCTATCTTGAGCGCCGCCTCCACCGCGCTGCAGCCGTCGCTGGCAAAAAGGACGTGCCGGTCGGGTGTTGGCATCAAATCGGCCAGCCGTCCGGCCAGCTCCAACGCCCTGGGATGCGTCAAGGAACCCAGGATCGAATGCTGGAGCTCTGCCGCCTGCCGCCGGATCGCCTCCACCACCTTGGGGTGCCCATGCCCCAGTGCGCAGGCCCACCAGCTGGAGACGATGTCGACATAGCGCCGCCCCTGGTCGTCGACGAGATAAATCCCCTCGCCGCCCACGATGTTCAGCAGCCCCTGCCCGATGGCCGAAAAAGGGGTGTAGGGATGGAAGATTCGGTTGCGCATGGTCCGTTTGATATCAGGTTGTTCCCGAAGGTTCGAGCGACTTCTCGCGTGGCTACAACGCAGGCCCAGCCTGCCGACGCTTGACCATCCGGCATATCCAGGCCCGCGGAGGCTGCTCCTGGTCGGAACCGAAGTGGCCGGAGACCAGCGAGAGTATCTCGAAAAAAGGTTCGATCGCGGACACCAGCTCGGAAGCCGACAGTTGCGGCGGCCCGACCTCCCGCTCCTCTTCGTCGGCATTGCCGACCAGTGTCAGCCACAACCCATCCTCCCCAAGCAGGGAGGCGACCTTGGCGGCGAAGCGCCGGCGCGGCTCCTCCGGTTCGATGCAGTGGAGGCAGCCGCGGTCGAACACAAATCCGAATGGGGCGCCGGGGATTGGATCCGCAAGGAAATCGGCCACGACGAACCGGCAGTCAATCTCCGCGGAGCGGGCCTTCGCATCGGCCTTGCCGATGGCGGTCGGAGAGAGGTCGCAGGCCGTAACCTCGAACCCCTGCCGCGCCAGCCATACGGCGTTGCCACCGGTCCCGCAACCGATGTCCAGTGCGCGGCACGGGGTGATGGGCAAAGCCGAAACCACCTCGATCAGGTTGACATCGACCATCCCGTGGTCCCACGGCGTATCGCCGGTCTGGTAGCGCGACTCGAAGCGGTTTTCTTCCATCGTCCCCTTCTTCCTCGGCAGCGGCATCCTGGCCGCTGCCCAGACCTCTGTTTCACGCAACCCGGCCATGGAAGGCAACCCTTTTTTCCGCCGATTGGAACTTTGCGCCATGCATGACGATCCGATATAAAGCGCCTATGGTCGATCACGGTCCCAGGCGAAGGGTCCACGCCCTGTTCTCCGGACGGGTGCAGGGCGTCGGCTTTCGCTTTACGGTTTGCCAACTTGCAGGCGAATACGCGGTGACGGGCTATGTCCGGAACCTCCCCGACGGGAATGTCGAGATGGTGGCCGAAGGGAGCGAGCAGGAGTTGTCGGACCTGGTGCGCGCCGTGCAGGAATCGCGGCCAGGACGCTACATCGTGGGAACCCACCTCGGCTGGGAGCCACCGACGGGGCAATACGATCACTTTGGAGTGGCATTCTGATGAAATATGCGATTTTGGGCGACATCCACGCCAACATCGAGGCGCTGAACGCGGCAATCGACGATGCCAGAGCCCAGGGAACGACCCACTTTGCCTGCACGGGCGACGTGGTGGGCTACAATGCCGACCCCAAGGCATGCCTCCAGGTGGTGCGCAGCCTCGGCTGCAAGATCGTGCAGGGGAACCACGACTACTACGCCGGATGCAACGAGTCCATGGAACTATTCACCCCGCTGGCCCAGCGCAGCATCCGATGGACCCGCAGGCAGCTCTCCCCGTTCGACCGCCGGTTCCTCCGGCAGTTGCCGATGATCGCCGATATCGAGGATTTCACCGTCGTCCACAGCTCACTGAACAATCCCCACCGCTGGACCTACATCTTTCGCAGCAAGGTGGCCGAATCCAGTTTCCTCAACCAGTTCAATCCGGTCTGCTTCTTCGGCCATACCCATGTTCCGCTGGCGTTCGTCAAGGGTCCCTCCGGCATCGAACGCGGCTTCTACGAAACCCTGCACATCCGCCCGGGGTTTTCCTACCTCATCAACGTCGGCAGCGTCGGCCAACCGCGCGACCGCAACCCCGATGCCGCCTACGCCATCTATGACTCCGAGGCCCGGACGGTCGTGTTGCGCCGGGTGAAATACGACATCGAGGCGACCCAGCGCAAGGTCCGCGCCGCCGGGCTGCCGTTCCGCAACGCCTTGCGGCTGGCCCATGGAAGGTAGGAGCGGGAATCGGCCCCGTGTGCACTAGGGGCCCAGGAGATGGGCATTGAACAGGGCGGTCGCCACCGCCAGGTCCTTCGAGGTGCGGATCTTCATGTTCCCCGCCCCCGCATCGATCAGATGGACCTCCGCCGGCTTGCTCACGAATTCCGATTCGTCATCGACAACCTTGATGTTCTTGGCCTTGGAGTCGACGATCTTCTGCAATACCTCGGTCTTGAAGGCCTGGGGGGTTTGCGCCGTCCAGACCGCGTTGCGGTCCAGTGTGGATGCCGCCTTGAGCCCCTTCGGCGCCAGCTTGGCGGCATCCGGCAGCTTGTGCGCGGCGATGGCGCAGCCGTAGCGGCGGGCGGCCTTGACGGTCTCCTCAAAGGTCTCGCGGCCCGCAAAGGGGCGCGAAGCTTCATGGAGGACCATGATGGCGGGCTCGCCCGGAAGCTTGGCGAATACCGTCCGCAGGGTAGCCAGGCGGTTGCTGCCACCCACGACCACGCCGCACACCTTCGTGCAGCCATATCGCCTGATGGCATGCACCGTTGCATCAACCCGCTCCTTGCTGACCGCCACGATGACGGAATCGATCGCATCGGTGGCCTGGAGCGTCCGGAGCGACAGGGCCAGCATCGGACTGTTGCCCATGGGGAGGAAGGCTGCTTCCGTTCCCGGGGCGATCTCCTCTTCCCTGCCACATGCGATGACAATTGCAACCGTGTTCATACATCCCCCTTCCGACGACAGCACCAAACGCCGAACTGGTAGGAATTTACAAGTTTGCAATGCCAGGGTCAAGAGTCCGGACCCGCAATGTCGCCTCAAAATCCCCTACGCAATCCCGGATTTTAAACCCCCATAGCCCCCGTCGTAGCAGTCGGCGGAAAAATCACCCTCTTGGGGCTTACGGCACAACATATTGTGCCTTTCAGGCTAAAGGCCCACAATTTGTCCGTTGACAGGCATCGCCCGCTATTCCACTCTGTGGCTATCTTCCGGTGGAAAGAGGGGCCGGGAGACCGGTTGGCGCAGGGGCGTTTCGGCACATCGAAAGGAGGTTTCCGCAGGATGCGGCCCGGCACCAGGCAGGCAAACGCTAAACGGAAAGGGCTTCCCCACGCATGACACCAGTGAAAACCAAGGTATTCATCCTGGATACCAACGTAATTCTCCACGACAGCAGTTGCATACACCACTTCAACGAGCACGACATCGTCATCCCCATTACGGTTCTCGAGGAACTGGACAACTTCAAGAAGGGCAACGATTCACTCAACTACCATGCCCGCGAATTCGCCCGCACCCTCGATTCGCTCAGCGGCGACAAGCTTTTCAACGGCGGCGTGCCGATCGGCCCCGGGAAGGGCAAGATCAGCATCAAGCTCGACCGCGACTTCGACCCGGCCATCGCCGCCAACTTCTCGGCCAAGAAACCCGACCACCACATCCTGAACATCGCCCATTTCGTGGCCGGCGACAACGAGGGGCGTTCCGTCTGCCTCGTCACCAAGGATGTCAACCTGCGCATGAAGGCCAAGGCCATCGGGCTGATGGCCCAGGACTACAAGAACGACCATGTCTCCGACATCCAGCAGCTCCACACCGGCTCGCGCAGCGTGGATAGTGTCGACCCCGAACTCATCAGCCTGATGTATTCGCCCTCCTACGAGTTTCCCGCCGACCGGCTTGCGGTGGAGAAGGCGCTGCTCCCCAACGAATACCTGATCCTTCGC
This sequence comes from Kiritimatiellales bacterium, assembly GCA_003246265.1. GTDB lineage: Bacteria > Verrucomicrobiota > Kiritimatiellia > Kiritimatiellales > Pontiellaceae > Pontiella. The sequence continues at coordinate 105,013 of QKAU01000006.1, forward strand.
GGCGAGCGCAAATCGGCCCTTGCCGTCTATGACGACGAGGCCCGCCTGGTCCGGCACGTCGACAAGGTTCCCTCCTTCGGCATCACCCCGCGCAATGCCGAACAGACCTTCGCCCTCGATGCCATCCTCAACGACAACATCCGGCTGGTAAGCCTCAGCGGCAAGGCGGGAACGGGCAAGACGCTACTGGCCCTGGCCGGGGCGCTAAAGCGCAAGAAGAGCTACCGCCAGATCCTGATGGCCCGCCCGATCGTCGCGCTCAGCAACAAGGACATCGGCTTCCTGCCGGGCGATATCCAGTCCAAGCTGGACCCCTATATGAAACCGCTCTTCGACAACCTCGCCGTCATTGAACACGCCCAGGGGACGACCAAGAAGAGCGAAATCGCCAAGCTGATCGAGGAGAAGAAACTGGTCATCGAACCGCTCTCCTACATCCGTGGCCGCAGCCTCGTGAACACCTTCTTCATCATCGACGAGGCGCAGAACCTCACGCCCCACGAGATCAAGACCATCATCACCCGCGCGGGCGAAGGCACGAAGATCGTCTTCACCGGCGACATCTTCCAGATCGACCACCCCTACCTAGACAGCCACTCCAATGGATTGAGCTACCTGATCGAACGGATGAAGGGGCAGCGCCTCTACGCCCACGTCAACCTCACCAAGGGCGAGCGCTCCGAGCTGGCCGACCTCGCCGGCAACCTGCTGTGAGGTCTCAGCGGTGCTTGAGCACAAAGCGCAGCCGACGGATTCCGAGCGAGCGGTAGGTGGCCTTGATCTTCTGCAACAGCGGCCGCCTGCTCCGCTCGAGCTCCGGCAGCCAGCCGGGATGGTCCACGACGACATGCAGCTCGAAATCCTTCACGAAGGAGGGCTGACTGTGTGCCGCGATCTGCGGGCCGACGAGCCCGGCCCAGGCGTCGCGCAGCACCAGCAGCCCGTCGCTTTGCGGACGCTCCAACCCTTCGACCACATCCGGGAGGATATCGCCGATTCCCTTGATGTCGCGCGCCGGCGCCGGCGGGAGGTCGAGGTGGTATCGCACCCGGTCCATATCCCACCGCGCGGGCGTCGGCCGATCGTTTCGCGGTTGTTCCATGGCGGGGATTGAGCCACAAACGGGGGTTGATTTGAACCCCAATCGCCTCTTTAATCCCCGCATGCAAAAAGCCCTCTACCCCCTGCTCTTCCACCCGGTCTACAAGGACTACCCGTGGGGCGGGACGCGCATCCCCGAAACCTATCGCCGCGACGTGCCGCCGGGCATCTATGCCGAGTCGTGGGAGATCTCGGACCGCGACGACGGCATGGGCATCGTGGCCAACGGGCCGCTGGCGGGGAAAACCATCCGCAAAGTACTGGAGGCCACCCCCCGGGCGATCATGGGCACACGGGTACAGGGCTGCCGATTTCCCCTGCTGATCAAGCTGATCGACGCCAGGGAGAAGCTCAGCGTCCAGGTGCATCCGGACGACGCCTCGGCGGCGAAGTACGGCGGGGAGGCCAAAACCGAGATGTGGTACCTGCTCGGCGACAACGAAACCCGCGTCTACTGCGGCCTCAATGACGGGGTCACCCGCGAAAGCTTCCTTCGGGCGGTGGCCGACGGCACCAGCGGAACAACCATGCGCCCCGTTCCCGTCCGCAAGGATACGGCCGTGTTCGTGCGCGGAGGCAGCGTCCACGCCATCGATGCCGGCTGCCTCATCCTCGAAATCCAGCAGAATTCCAACACTACCTACCGCATCTACGACTGGGGCCGCATGGGCAACGACGGCAAGCCGCGCCCGCTGCACATCGAGGAGGCGGTGCGGGTCATCGACTGGGAACGCCGCGCCAGCCCGCTTGTCGTACCGGAGCTGAGGGTGGACACCGACACCTTCCAATGCTGGGAGGTGCTCGCCTGCCGCTACTTCCGCCTGGAAAAGCTCTGCTTCTCCACCCCCCTCGAGGTACCGCTGGACGGTGCGACCTTCCACGCGCTCTTCGTCGCCGAAGGGTCGATACGGCTGGAGTGGAACGGCGGAAGCCTGGAGGCCCCCGCCGGAACCTCGGTCCTGGTTCCCGCCGCCCTCCCCGCCTACACCCTCGCCGGACACGCCACGGTCCTGCGCACCACCGTTCCGCAATAGCCCGCGCAACGATGCCCTAGCCCTTGCAGCCGCACGAGCCGGAGCCGCATCCGCCACCGGCCTTCCCGGCCAGTTCGAGGATCGTCGTGTAGGGGAAGAATCCGGTGTTGTGGCCGTCCGACCAGTCGACCGTGATGGCGTAGTTTCCGATGATGCCGACCTTTTCCGCGTGGATATCCATCGGGATCGACTTTGGATCGAGCAGCGGCGCGCGGGTCATCTCGTCGACGCACAGGGCGCAGGAGCAGGCGCGGCGCAACGCGGCGTTGGAGACGGTCGCCTTCTTCCCCGAATCGGACCAGGTCAACGTGACGGTCTTGGCATCGAATTCCACCTGCGGACGGCTTGGCTTTTCCAATATTTTCTTGCCCAGCGTTCGGATCACGACATCGGTCGTCTCGTTGGCGATGGTCGTTCCCGACAAGGCATCGAGCGATCCGCTCAGGTTGGCCGTGATGGGCAGCTGGGCTATTGTTTCGAGGCCGAAGCGCGCCTCCAGCGATTTGCCGCCCGCTTCGCCGAAGAGATAGTGCTTCTTGTCGCAGTTGTCGCAGACGAAGTAGGCCATGTTCTCCACGACGCCTAGAACCGGCACGTTGACCTTGTCGAACATCATGATCCCCTTGCGGACATCGGTCAGCGACAGCTGGTGCGGCGTGGTGACGATGACGGCGGCGTCGATCTGGATCGACTGTGAAATCGTGAGCTGGATGTCGCCGGTGCCGGGCGGCATGTCGATGACGAGGTAGTCAAGCTCCCCCCATGCCACGTTGTGCAGCAGCTGCTGCATATACTGCGCGACCATCGGCCCACGCAGTACGGCGGGTCCGTCTCCCATCAGGAACCCGAACGACATCAGCTTGAGTCCCTCGACCTCGTGGGGAAGGAACTGCTGTTCCGGCGTGGCGCGCACGCCGGGTTCGTGCAGGTTGAAGAGCGTCGGGATCGAAGGGCCGTATATGTCGGCATCCAGCAACCCCACCTTCGCGCCGCGTGCGCCAAGCGTCTTGGCCAGCAGGGCCGCCACGGTCGACTTGCCGACCCCTCCCTTGCAGGAACTGACGGCCAGGATGTACTTCACCTTCTTCAGGCCGCTCTGCTCCGCGGACATGTGGCGGCTTTCACGCTTGCGCGCCGTCATGTTGACCCGCACCTTCCCGACGTCCGGCAGGTCGCCAACGAGATCGATCGCCTGCTTCTGGAAGACGGGGCTCAGCGGGCAGGCGGGCGTGGTCAGTTCGATGGTGAACGAAACCGTTTCGCCGTCGATCGACAGGTCTTGCACGAAACCGAGCGAAACGATGTCGCGGTGGAAGTCGGGGTCGATGATCTTCGAGAGTGCTTCAAGCACCTGTTTTTCGGTGGCCATGGCGGTATTCCTTTAAATCAGTCCAAGGGCAAGCAGGGCGGCGGTCGACATTTTTTCGCGCGTCCACGGCGGATCGAACACCAGCTCCAGATCGACGCCGGCCACGCCCCCCGTCTCCTGCACGGCGCGCTGGATCCGGCCGGGAATAAACTCCGCTTCGGGACAGTTGGGAGCGGTAAGCGTCATGCGCACATAGACCTTCCGGTCTTCGTCGACATCCAGGTCGTAGATCAGGCCGAGGTCGTAGACGTTGACCGGAATCTCCGGATCGAACACCATGCGCAGCGAGCGCACGACTTTGAGGAAGAGTTCCTGGTCGGCGTCCTTCAGCGGCTTGCGCTCCTTCTTCTTTCCAAACAGCGGCATGCTTCCTACTCCGTACTGATTTCACCCTTGAACTTGCGCAATGCGGCGTCGAACGTGTGCCACGCCAGCGTCGCGCACTTGACGCGAACCGGATAGTCCTTGACGCCCTTGAGCACCGAAAGCTTGCCGAGCGGCACGTCTTCGGGATGCGGCGCATCCTCGGTCAGCGCATGGTGGAAGCTTTCAAACAGCGCGTGCGCCTCCTGCTCGCTCCTCCCCTTGAGGGCAAGGGTCATCATCGAGGCCGACGAGGTGCAGATGGCGCAGCCCTGGCCCTCGAACGAAACATCCTCCACGATGCCGTCCTTCAGCTTCAGATAGACATCGATCTGGTCGCCGCACAGCGGATTGTTTCCATGGGCAAACCCATCGGGATGCTCCATTTTCCGGAAGTTGCGCGGGTTCTTGTTATGGTCCAGGATGACCTGCTGGTAGAGTTCGCGAAGATGGTCCATTACGAAAACATTCCCATGGTTTTTACGATGGCTTCGGCCAGTACGTCGATCTCCTCGAAGGTGTTGTACATGGCGAACGAAGCACGGGCGGTGGCAGGGACCTTGAACCGCTCCATGACCGGCTGCGCGCAGTGGTGGCCCGTGCGGATGGCCACGCCTTCGGCATCCAGCAGCGTCCCGATGTCGTGCGGATGCACACGGTCGAGCACAAACGAAACCAGGCCCGCCTTCTGGGAGGCTTCGCCGATGATACGCAGGCCGTCGATCTGCCTCAGGCGCGTCGTGGCATACTCCAGCAGGCCGTGCTCGTGGGCGGCGATCGAACCGAGCCCGATCTTCTGGACGTAGTCGATCGCGGCGCCCAGCCCGATGACACCGGCAATGTTGGGCGTTCCCGCCTCGAACTTGTAGGGCAAGGTGTTGTAGGTCGTTTTCTCGAAGGTGACGGAAAGGATCATGTCGCCCCCTCCCTGGTACGGCGGCATCTCCTTGAGCAGTTTTTCCTTTCCGTAAAGCACGCCGATACCGGTCGGCCCGTAGACCTTGTGGCCGGAAAAAACATAGAAGTCGCAGCCGAGCTTCTGTACGTCGACGGGCAGGTGCGGCACCGCCTGCGCGCCGTCGACCAGCACCGGAACCCCCTTGGCATGCGCGGCCGCAATGATCTCCGCGACGGGGTTTACCGTGCCGAGCGCGTTGGAAACATGCACGACCGACACCAGCCGGGTCTTTTCGGAGAGCATTTCATGGTAGCGTTCCAGCTCCAGCTCGCCGCGATCGTTGATCGGCACCACGCGCAACTCCGCCCCGGTCTGCTGGCAGACGATCTGCCACGGCACGATGTTGGAATGGTGCTCCATGTGGGTGATGAGAATTTCATCGCCCTGCTGCAACCGGGGCCGGGCGTAGCACTGCGCCACGAGGTTGATCGATTCCGTGGCTCCGCGCGTAAAGATGATCTCGTGCACGCAGGCGGCGTGGACGAAACCGCGCACCGCCACGCGCGCATCCTCGTAAAGCCGGGACGACTCCTGGCTGAGGTGGTGGACGCCGCGGTGCACGTTGGCGTATTGCGATTCATACAGCCGCCTGACCGCATCGATCACCTGCGAAGGACGCTGCGCCGAGGCGGCGTTGTCGAGGTAGACCAGCGGCTTGCCACGCACCTGCGTGTGCAGGATGGGAAAGTCGCGCCGGATCGATTCGACGTCGTACTGGGCGGTGTTGCTCATCCGGCGACCTCGTTGAGCCAAGCCTGCACCAGGTTGCCTATGTATTCCCTTGCCGGACCGCACTGGACTTCGTCGAGCACTTCGTTGGCAAAGGCGAAGGTGAGCATGGCGTGCCCCTGCACCGGATCAATGCCTCGGGTCTGGAGATAGTAGAGCGCCTGTTCGTCGAGCTGCCCCACGGTGGCGCCATGCGTGCATTTGACGTCGTCCGCATAGATCTCGAGTTGCGGCAGCGAGTTGACCTTCGCCGAACGGCTAAGCAGCAGGTTCTTGTTGGACTGGATGGCATCGGTCCGCTGCGCATCCTGCCGCACGAGGATGCGTCCGCAAAATACGCCGCGCGCCTTGTCGTCGAGGATGCCCTTGTAGAGTTCGTGGCTGTTGCAGTCGGAAACGGCGTGGTCCATGAACATGTGCGTATCGAAATGCTGCCGCTCCTTCAGCAGGTAGAGCCCGTTGCAGATGGCCTCGCCCCCCTGCCCCGCCAGCTTTCCGCGAATGTCGTTCCGCCCGAGGGCCCCGCCGACCGCCACCGCATGGTTGCTGAATGCGGCGTTTGCCCCGATATGCGCTTCGAGGGTTTGGAAATGGAAGGCGTCCGGCGCTTCGCGCTGGATCTTGTAGTGGTCCGCCCTGCCGCCATCGTCCACGAACACCTCCGTGACCGCATTGGTCCAGTAGGGATGGCCAACAGGCGAGGACGGTCCTATGTATTCTTCGACGACCGTCACCTTGGCGTTCTTTCCGCAGGAGATGAAATTCCTGACATGGCAGACCATGCCGGGAGCATCCGCCAGATAGACGATATGGACCGGGGTATCCAGCTCCACCCCGTCGGCGATCCCGATGAAGGTGCCATCGCCGAAATAGGCCGTATTGGCGGCCACGAAGGCACTCTGCGAATCCGCCAACCTGCCAATCCTCGCATCGGCGCAATCCATGACGGACCCGATGCGGACCCCGGCAGGAAGCCCCAGTACGCATGAACGCTCCATGGAAAGCCGGCCGTTTTCAAACACCAGGCAGATGGTATCCATGCATTCAAACGCCAGGGAGGAGGGCTTCCATTCGCCAGAAAACTCCGCGGACGCCACGGGCGACACGTCGGTAAAGCGCCACAGCTCCTCTTTCGTGGTGGGAAAGCCAACCGTTATGAACCGGTCTTCGGCCTTTTTGCGAAGTTCCATATGTTCCATGCTAGGGTCCCTCTTCGCCCGACCACGAGGCGTAGCCCTCGCTCTCCAGCTCCAGCGCCAACTCCTTTCCTCCCGACTTGACGATCTGCCCGTGCACCAGCACGTGGACAAAATCGGGTTCGATATAGTTGAGCAGGCGCTGGTAGTGCGTGATCACCAGGAACCCGCGTTCCGGACTGCGCAGGGCATTCACCCCGTCCGCCACGATCCTGAGCGCATCGATGTCGAGACCCGAATCGGTTTCGTCGAGAATACCCAGCTTTGGTTCCAGCATCGCCATCTGGAAAATCTCGTTGCGCTTCTTCTCGCCGCCGGAAAAGCCGGAGTTCACCGCGCGCTCCAGCAGGTCGTCGCGAATCTTCACCACTTTCTTCCTGGTCTCCACGAAGTCGAGGAACTCCATGGCATCGAGCTGCTCCCTGCCCTGGTAGGCACGCACCGCGTTCACGGCGGCCTTGAGGAAGTACATGTTGCTGATGCCGGGGATCTCCACCGGGTATTGGAAGGCGAGGAACATGCCCGCGCAGGCCCGCTCGTGCGCGGCGAGGTCGTCGAGGTTCTGTTCCGCAAAGAGGACTTCTCCCGCGGTTTTCTCATACGCCTCGTTGCCGGCCAGCACATTCGAGAGCGTGCTCTTCCCGGAGCCGTTGGGCCCCATGATCGCGTGTACCTCGCCGAAATTGATGGTCAGGTTGATCCCCTTGAGGATCGGCTTTCCGGCTACACTCGCGTGCAGGTCCTTGATTTCCAGTAACGCCATTTGCTTCTCCGAATTAAGGCTGGGTCCAAAGCCCGTTATACATGCACTTCTACCGTCCCGCGGCCCGCGGCCTTCCTACCCCACCGAACCTTCGAGGCTGATGCCCAGTAGCTTTTGCGCTTCGACGGCAAACTCCATGGGCAGCTCGCGGAATACCTCCTTGCAGAAGCCGTTGACGATCAGGTTGACCGCCTCCTCGGTCTCGAGTCCGCGCTGGTTGCAGTAGAAAATCTGGTCCTCGCCGATCTTGGTGGTCGTCGCTTCGTGCTCGACCTGCGCCGTGGGGTTGCCGACCTCGATATAAGGGAAGGTGTGCGCCCCGCAGCGGTCGCCGATCAGCATCGAATCGCACTGCGAAAAATTGCGTGCGTTCTCGGCGGTCTCCTGGATGCGGACCAGCCCGCGATAGCTGTTCTGCGCCCTGCCGGCGGAGATCCCCTTGCTGACGATCGTGCTCCGGGTATTCTTGCCGATATGGATCATCTTGGTGCCGGTATCGGCCTGCTGCAGGTTGTTGGTCACTGCGACCGAATAGAACTCGCCCACCGAATGGTCGCCCTTGAGCACGCAGCTCGGATATTTCCAGGTGATGGCCGAGCCCGTCTCCACCTGGGTCCATGAAATCTTCGAGTTGTCGCCCCGGCAATGGCCGCGCTTGGTGACGAAGTTGTAGATGCCACCCCTGCCGTCCTTGTCGCCGGGATACCAGTTCTGGACGGTGGAGTACTTGATCTGCGCGTTCCCCAGCGCCACCAGCTCCACCACGGCGGCATGCAGCTGGTTTTCATCGCGCTGGGGCGCCGTGCAGCCTTCGAGGTAGCTGACGCAGGCCCCCTCGTCGGCCACCAGCAGCGTGCGCTCGAACTGGCCGGTGTTGGCGGCGTTGATCCGAAAGTAGGTAGAGAGCTCCATCGGGCAGCGCACGCCCGGGGGGACGTAGCAGAAGGAGCCGTCGGAGAAGACGGCCGAATTGAGCGTGGCGAAATAGTTGTCCTTGTAGGGAACAACCGTGCCTAGATACTTCCGCACCAGTTCCGGGTGCTTCTGCACCGCCTCCGAAAAGGAGCAGAAGACGATACCCATCTCCTCCAACTTGCCGCGGAAGGTGGTCGCCACCGAAACCGAATCGAAGACCGCATCCACGGCCACCACCCCCGCCAGGACCTCCTGCTCGCGCAGCGGAATGCCAAGCTTCTCATAGGTGGCCAGCAATTCTGGATCCACCTCGTCGAGACTCTTCGGGGCGGATATCTTCTGTTTCGGCGCAGAATAGTAGCTGATCGCCTGGTAGTCGATCGGCGGGAACTCGACCTTTGCCCAGGTCGGTTGTTCCATGGTCTCCCAATGCTTGAACGCCTTGACGCGCCATTCGGTCAACCACTCCGGTTCGTTTTTACGGCGAGATATCTCGCGCACGATCTGTTCGTTCAAACCCGGCGGCAGACTGTCGGATTCGATGTCGGTAACAAAACCGTACTTGTATTGCTTTCCGGCCAATTCGTCGAAAGATTTTTCATCCTGGATCTTCATGGTGCCCTCGATGGTCCGCCTGCACACCGGCCGGTGCGTGGAACCGTTTTGGTGTCGTTCAGCCGTTGGCCATGTCGGCCAAAGTAAGCCCCTTCAGGGCCCCGACCACCGTGCCGTTGACCCGTTGCCAGCTGGGGCTGACCGAACAGTTGCGGTTGCAACCGTCGGCGCTGGAACAGTCGGTGATGGCCACCGGTCCTTCGACGGCCTCGATGATCTCAGCAGCGGAGATCGATTCCGGCTTCCGGGCCAGGGAATAGCCACCCTTGCTGCCCTGGTGCGACTCGAGAACGCCGCCCTGGGTCAGGATCTTGAGCACCTTGCTCACGGTTGGCAGCGGTATGCCGATGGTGGCGGACAAATCCTTGGCGTTGAACAGTTCGTCGCGCCCACCGCGCGCCATGTGGGCCAGCAGGATAAAGCCGTAATCCGTAATCTTGGTGATCCTCAGCATACCGGTTTCCTCGATACCAGACCTATTTAGTCTTAATTGAGGGCCACCGTAGTCGGCCGACCGGATGCGCGCAAGTCAAATAATACCGGAATTGGGTCTATTTAAACGCGCAACCACCTGGAAAGGGTCATTCTGGCAGGCGTAAGCTTCTCCAGGGGAACCCCCTCGCCGGGCCGCGCTTCATTCCCCGTTTTTCGCCTCGCCCCAGAAAGCATCGAGTTCCGCGAGGGTGAACTCCTTGAACGCCTTGCCCGAAGCATGGACCCGCTCCTCGACCACTTGGAACCGCCGTACAAACTTCCGGATGTTGTGGTTCAGCAGCTCTTCGGGGTTGTGGCCGAGGTATCGGCTTACGTTGACGACGGAAAAGAGCAGATCGCCAAGCTCATCGCGGATATCGTCCTCGTGGTCGCGGACGATCGCCTCCTTGAGCTCCCCGATCTCCTCGTGGAGCTTGGCGAGCACATCGTCGATGTGGTTCCAGTCGAATCCGGCACGGGCAGCGCGCTTCTGGACCTGATGGGCCTTCTGCAACGCGGGAAGATGCTTGGGAATGCCCGATACGATCGATGTCGGCTTCCCGCTTTCGGCCTTCTCCGCCTTCTTGATGGCATCCCAGTTCTGGAGCACCTCGCCGGAGTCCGAAACCTGGACATTGCCGAAGACATGCGGATGGCGTCGCTCCAGCTTTTCGGCGATGGCCGCCGCCACGTCGGAAAATTCGAAGTGGCCGTTCTCCTCGCAGATCTGGCTCTGGAAGACCACCTGGAGCAGCAGGTCGCCCAGTTCCTCCTCCAGATGGGAACAGTTGCCGCTTTCGATCGCGTCGATGACCTCGTAGGCCTCTTCGATGAGATCGGACTTGAGCGATTCGAGCGTCTGCTCGCGGTCCCACGGGCACCCATCCGGCCCGCGGAGCTTCCGCATCACCGCCAGCAGGTGCTCCATCGCTTCGCCGGCCTTGCCCATGGAATTCGCCTCGTCTCCGGCTAGATGCGCAGGGTCAGGTCGAGGATGTCTTCCGCCTTGGCGTCGGACAGCGACTCGAGCACCATCTTCGCGCCGCTGAAGTCCTGATAGGAGGTGAACTCGTCCGGCACCACCACGCAGGCCGCGCCCGCGGTCAGGGCACCGCGGCAGGCGACCTGGGACGAGACGACCGCCACCAGGGTAACGCCCTCGCGACCGCACTGCTTGAGCATCTTCAGCCAATCGTCGGCACGGGGAAAATAGTCCTTGAGCTCCTCGGGAATCAGCAGCTCGACGCCCAGCGCGTCGAGACCCAGCTTGGCCATCAGCTTCCTGGCCGTCGCCTCCGGCAGCGCGGAGAACGCGACCACCGGGTAGTGGCGCGCCTGGGTCGCCTTGATCAGCTTTTCGAGACCGGCATCGAGCTGCGCTTCGTTCTCGCAGTAGTCCGCGACCGTCTTGTCGACTTCGGCCACGGCCTTTTCAATCGCATCGGAGCGCTTCCCGGAGAGTTCCAGCACCTGGGTGATCGCGGCGCGGTGGATGGGCGACATCCCCGAACGGGAGAAGAGCACCGGCGTGAGCTCGACCCCCTTGGGCTCCACGGCGGCCTTGATGGCCTTGTATTCGACGGCGCGCTTCTTGGCGGCCACATATTCGAGTTCGAAGAAAAGGGCGTGCGTGGCGCGGACCTTCTTTTCGACTACAGGGGCTTTCTTCTCTTCGGCGGGGGCACTCTTGCTCATCTGGAACTCCGTTGGCGTTGTCCTTTACATGTCATCGGTTAACCGCTTCTGGCCATCGGCGCTTCGCCTCGCAACAAAAACCGGCATCGGGTAACCGGCTCCCTCGCAGGAGCCATTTCAAAAAATGAAGCGCGTAGTGTATGGAGTGCCCCCGAGTTGGTCAAGTACTCTGTTTTTAGCCCCCGAAACGGCCCTCCGGCGGCAGGAAAACAATTCGCCGAGATAAAGGATTGCATGGCCGGGGCACGCCATGGATGATATTCCGAATTTTGGCGAAAAACAGCCTTTCCAAGGGTGGATTTGGACATAAAAAGATGAAAAAAGCATTGATTGCACTGGAAGACGGCACCTGCTTCGAAGGACGGGCGTTCGCCGGTTCGGGAGAGTTCTACGGCGAGCTGGTTTTCAACACCTCCATGACCGGCTACCAGGAAATCCTGACGGATCCCTCCTACCACGGCCAGATCGTCACCATGACCTACCCGCTCATTGGGAACTACGGCATCAACGACGAAGACGCGGAATCGCGCGGAATCTTCGCACAGGGGCTGGTAGTCGGCGAAAACTCGCGCATCCGCAGCAGCTGGCGCGCGACGAAATCGCTGGCCGAATACCTGGAGAAAAACGGCAAGATCGGCGTCGACCAGGTCGATACCCGCGCCATCACCCTCCACATCCGCGACAAGGGGGCCATGAAGTGCGTCGTCTCCACCGAGGACCTCGACAAGGATAGCCTCGTCGCCAAGGCAAAGGCGTCGGACGGCCTGGTCGGACGCGACCTCGCCACGGAGGTGACCGCCGCCGAACCGTATGTCTGGCCGAAGGGCGGCAAGCCCGACGCGCAGTTCAAGGTGGCGGTCGTCGACTGCGGCATCAAGACCAACCAGCTCCGCATCCTGGAGCAGCTCGGATGCGAATGTACCGTCTACCCCAATACAGCGGATGCGGTCGGTATCCTGGCCGCGGATCCCGACGGCATCTTCATCTCCAACGGGCCCGGCGACCCGGCCGGAGCGCCGAGGACCACCGAGCTGGTTGCCCGGCTGATCGAATCGAAGCGCCCCATGTTCGGCATCTGCTTCGGCCACCAGATGCTCGGCCTCGCCTTGGGCGCGAAGACCTACAAGCTCAAGTTCGGCCACCGCGGCGGCAACCAGCCCATCCAGGACCTGCGCACCCGCAAGGTGGAGATCGCCTCGCACAACCACGGCTTCTGCATCGATGCGGACACCGTCGACGGCTCCGTGGCGGAGATCACCCACATCAACCTCAACGACAATACCGTGGCGGGCCTCCAGCACAAGCACCAGCCGCTCTTCTGCGTGCAGTACCACCCCGAGGCGGCCCCCGGCCCCCACGACCCGTTCTACCTCTTCGAGGAGTTCATCGACTTAATGAAGGGAAACAAGCAATGAACCACCCCGAATGGATCGCCATCCTAGACTACGGCTCGCAGGTCACGCAGCTCATTGCGCGTCGCATCCGCGAACAGAAGGTCTATTGCGAAATCATCCGCTTCGACACTCCGGCCGCCGACCTCAAGGTGCGCTCCCCCAAGGGCATCATCCTCTCGGGCGGACCCTGCAGCGTACCGGATGCCGACTCGCCCAAATGCGACCCCGCCCTCTTCGACCTCGGCATTCCGATCCTCGGCATCTGCTACGGCATGCAACTCACCGCCCAGACCCTGGGCGGGTCCGTGAAACCGGGCCTGAAGCGGGAGTACGGCAAGGCGATGATGTCGATCACCCGCAACTCCCCCCTGTTCAAGGGGCTCGCACCCGACATCCAGGTCTGGATGAGCCACGGCGACAAGGTGGAGGTGCTCCCCGAGGGTTTCGAGGTCGTGGCCGAATCCGACAACTGCCCCTACGCCGCCATGCAGGACCTGAAGCGCAACCTCTTCGGCGTCCAGTTCCACCCCGAAGTGGTGCACACCCCGCAGGGCCGGGAGATGCTCTGGAACTTCGCCTTCAAGATCTGCAAATGCTCGGGCGACTGGGAAATGTCCCGGTTCGTCGAAGATACGGTCCGCCACGTGCGCGAAACCGTCGGCGACGACCACGTCCTGCTAGGCCTCTCGGGCGGCGTCGACTCCTCCGTCGTGGCCGCGCTGCTGCACAAGGCGATCGGGCCCCGGCTCCACTGCGTCTTCGTCGACAACGGCCTGCTGCGCTACCGCGAGGTCGAGGATGTCGAGGAACTCTTCGGCAACGCCTTCGGCATCGACCTGCACGTGGCCCGCGCCGGCGACCTGTTCCTTTCCAAGCTCGCCGGGGTCAGCGATCCGGAGAAGAAGCGCAAGATCATTGGCAACACCTTCATCGACGTCTTCGCCGAGAAGGCGCGCGGCCTGGGCGACAAGATCAAGTATTTGGGCCAGGGCACCCTTTACCCCGACGTCATCGAATCGGTCTCCCCCATCGGCGGGCCTTCGGCCACCATCAAGAGCCACCACAATGTCGGGGGCCTCCCCGAGGATCTCCAGTTCAAGCTGATCGAACCGCTGCGCGAGCTCTTCAAGGACGAAGTGCGCGCCGTCGGCCGCGAACTCGGCCTGCCGAGCTACGTCGTCGACCGCCAACCTTTCCCCGGGCCGGGCCTTGCCGTGCGCATCATCGGCGACATCACGCCGGAGCGCATCGAGGTGCTCCAGCAGGCGGACCTGCGCGTGCGCGAGGAGATCATGAAGATGCCCAACCATCTCGATGTCTGGCAGTACTTCGCCGTCCTCCTGCCGATCCAGTCCGTCGGCGTCATGGGCGATGACCGCACCTATGAAAACGTCGTCGCCGTGCGCGCGGTCGAAAGCCGCGACGGCATGACGGCCGACTGGTACAAGCTGCCCTACGACGTGCTCGACTCCATCTCGAACCGCATCATCAACGAGGTGCGGGGCGTCAACCGCGTCTGCTACGACATCAGCTCCAAGCCGCCCTCCACCATCGAATGGGAATAATTTGAGGAAACCATGCCTAAACGCACAGACATCCACCACATCCTGATTATTGGCTCCGGCCCCATCGTCATCGGCCAGGCCTGCGAGTTCGACTATTCCGGCACCCAGGCCTGCAAGGCGCTGCGCGAGGAGGGCTACAAGGTCACCCTCATCAACTCCAATCCGGCCACGATCATGACCGACCCCGCCACGGCCGACCGCACCTACATCGAACCCATCACCCCCGAGGCGGTCGCAAAGATCATCGCCAAGGAACGGCCCGACGCCCTGTTGCCCACCCTCGGCGGACAGACCGCGCTCAACACCTCCATGAAGCTGGTCAAGATGGGTGTGCTCGAGAAATACGGCGTCGAGATGATCGGCGCCAACTACGACGCCATCATGCGCGGCGAGGAGCGCGACCTGTTCAAGTCCGCCATGGCAGAGGCCGGCATCGAGACCCTGCGCAGCTTCGAAGTCCACACCCTTGAACAGGCGCGGCGCGTCGCCGAAAACGAACTCGGATTCCCGATCATCGTCCGCCCCTCCTTCACGCTGGGCGGCACCGGCGGCGGCATCGCCCACGACATGGACGAACTGATGCGCATCGCCGAAAACGGCCTCAAGGCCAGCCTGACGAACGAAGTCCTTCTCGAAGAATCCGTCTTCGGATGGAAGGAATTCGAGATGGAGGTCATGCGCGACAAGAACGACAACGCCGTGATCATCTGCTCCATCGAGAACATGGACCCGATGGGCATCCACACCGGCGACTCCATCACGGTCGCGCCGACCCAGACGTTGACCGACCGCGAATACCAGGTTATGCGCGATGCGTCGCTCAAGACCCTTCGCGCCATTGGCGTGGAGACCGGCGGATCGAACGTCCAGTTCTGCATCCATCCCGAAACCGGCCGCATGGCCATCATCGAAATGAACCCGCGCGTGTCGCGCTCCTCCGCCCTGGCCTCCAAGGCCACCGGGTTCCCGATCGCCAAGCTCGCCGCCAAGCTCGCCGTCGGCTATACGCTCGACGAGCTGCCCAACGACATCACCAAGGAGACTCCGGCCTGCTTCGAGCCCTCCATCGACTACGTCGTCACCAAGCTGCCGCGCTTCACCTTCGAGAAGTTTCCGTCGGCCAATCCGACGCTGGGCGTGAGCATGAAGTCGGTCGGGGAAACGATGGCCATTGGCCGCAACTTCAAGGAGTCGTTGCAGAAGGCGTTCCGCTCGCTGGAGATCGGCGTGGACGGGCTCGACCTCAAGGCCGAAAAGAAGGTCAACTCCGACAAGCTCGACGCCTATCTCACCACCACGTGCACGGAACGGACGATCGCCATCAAAATGGCGCTCAAGCGGGGCTATTCCATCGAAAAAATCCAGGGAATGACCCACCTCGACCCGTGGTTCATCGACCAGATCCTCCAGATCGTGGAGATCGAGAAGGAGGTTGCCGACGCCAAGCAGCTGGACTACGACCTCCTGAAGAAGGCGAAAAAGAACGGTTTTTCCGACGAGCAGATCGGCGCGCTGCGCGGCTGCAGGGGCAACGAGATCCGGGCGCTCCGCAAGAAGCTGGGCATCATCCCCGTCTACAGCCTGGTCGACACCTGCGCCGGCGAGTTCGAAGCCTACACGCCCTACTTCTACTCCTGCTACGCCGACCGCGACGAAACGCGCAAGACGGACAAGCCCAGCGTGATCGTACTGGGCTCGGGACCGAACCGCATCGGCCAGGGCATCGAGTTCGACTACTCCTGCGTCCACACGGTCAAGGCCCTGCGCGAAATGGGCTACGAGGCCATCATGGTCAACTCCAACCCGGAAACCGTCTCGACCGACTACGACACCTCGGACAAGCTCTACTTCGAACCGCTCACGTTCGAGGATGTGATGAACATCTACGAGGCCGAAAAACCGATCGGCATGATTGTCCAGATGGGCGGGCAGACGCCGCTCAACCTCGCCGACCGGCTCCTGGAGGCGGGCGTACCGATCCTCGGCACCTCACCCCGCAGCATCGCCGCGGCCGAAGACCGCGAACTCTTCCGCCAGCTGCTCGACAAGCTGCAGCTCAAGCAACCCGAGAGCGCCACCGCCCGCACGCTGGCACAGGCCGAGGCCATCGCCCGCCGCATCGGCCTTCCTGTCATGATCCGCCCCTCGTTCGTGCTGGGTGGACGCGCGATGATGGTGGCCTACGAGGAGAAGGAGTTCGAACCCTTCGTCAACGCCGCCTTCGCCGCCAGCCCCGACCATCCGGTATTGATCGACCGCTTCCTCGAACATGCGATCGAGGTCGATGTCGACCTGGTGTGCGACGGCACCGACGTCTACATCGGCGGCGTGATGGAGCACGTCGAGGAAGCGGGCATACACTCCGGCGACAGCGCCTGCTCGATCCCTCCCTATTCGCTCTCCGACGCCATGGTGGCGCGCATCAAGGAAGCCTGCACCGCCATGGCCCTTGAACTCGACGTACGTGGCCTGATGAACGCCCAGATCGCCGTGAAGGGCGACGACTTCTATATCATCGAAGTCAACCCGCGCGCGTCGCGCACGGTCCCCTATGTAAGCAAGGCGACCAACGTGCCGCTGGCCAAGATCGCCACCCAGGTAGCCATGGGCAAGCCCCTCAAGGAACTGGGGCTGGTGGGCTTCGAGCCGAAGGTGGAGTGGTATGCCGTCAAGGAGGCCGTTTTTCCATTCAACCGTTTCGCGGGCGTCGATCCCATCCTTGGCCCGGAAATGAAATCCACCGGCGAGGTGATGGGCATCGATACCTGTTTCGAACTGGCCTTCTGGAAGGCCGAACTTGCCGCGGGCCAGGTACTGCCAACCGAAGGGACCGTTTTCCTGAGCGCCAAGGACCGCGACAAGGAGTGGATCGTCGAGGTCGGCCGCGAATTCGCCGAGCTGGGCTTCAAGCTGGTCGCCACCGAAGGGACGGCGCAGGCGCTCCACAATGCCGGCCTCGAGATCCTGCTGACCCACAAGCTGGCCGAAGAGGGCAAGAACGTGATCGACCTGATGAAGGACAACGGCGTCCAGCTGCTGGTCAACACCCCCAGCGGTCCAGTGGCCCGCGGCGACGAGGTGAAGATCCGCTCGGAGGCCATCCTGCGCGGTCTGCCGATCGTGACCACCGAATCGGGAGCGAAGGCCACGGTGCGCGCCATCCGCTACATCAAGAACCACGATTGGGGCGTGCAGGCCATCCAGGACTACCACGCCTGACCTGTTGCGGTTCCCGGCGGCCCGCGCGTTGAACATACGGGCGGCGGCGGCGTCCAACCCATCGGTTCCGGCACTGCGCGGAGGGTTCCGTTTCTCCTTTCCCTCCGCGCCCGCGGGCGGTCGACCTGCCTTCTGGTCGGCCGCCTTTTTCCTTGGCGCGGCCGCATCGGCGTCTAGACGGTGCTCTTGAAGCAGATGCGGTTGATCCAGCCCATGAACTCCTCCTGGCCGCTAAGCATCTCGATCTCGACGCGCATGAACATGATGGGGATGTCGCGCCGCTCGACGAACGGGAAGCGGACGGCATCCTTTTCGGTCGTCAGGATGGCCTCCGCCCCGCGCTTGATCCCCCAGTTGATGGTATTGATGATCTCCTGCTGGGAGAAGCGGTGGTGGTCCGCGAAGCGGCGGACGTAGACGATCTCCGCGCCGAAATCACGCAGGGCGTTCTCGAAGCTTTCCGGCACCGCGATGGCGGAAATGGCCGTGATCTTGAGCCCCTTGAGTTTCTCCAGGGGATAGGTCTGGTCCCCGAAGACATCCTTGAGGAACTTGGCGGCATGGCGGCACTCCGAGATTTCGGCTACCGGGTTGAGGCGGCGAAGCTGCTCCTTCAGCTCCGGAGCCCCCCCCTCGCCGCATTTGGTGATGAAGATGAAACCGGCGCGCTTGATGTTGCGCATCGGCTCGCGCAGGAGTCCGCGGGGCAACAGGTGGCCGCCGCCGAACGGATTGGTGCGGTCGACCAGCGCGATATCGAGGCGGTGCCCCAGCTTGAGGTACTGGAACCCATCGTCGAGGATCAGCGTGTCGCAGCCCAGCTCCTTGATGGCATACTTGCCGGCCTTGACGCGGTCCTTGTCGACCACCACCGCCACATCGGCCAGGTTCGAGGCCAGCATGAAGGGCTCGTCGCCGGCCGTCCACGAATCGAGCAGTAGCCGCTGGCCGTCGGAGACGACGCGCGGCGGGGCTTCGATCTTCCCCGTGGTGATGCGCTGCACCATCTTCTGCCAGAAGGGCAACTCCTTGCTCTTGTAGCCGCGGCTGAGGATGGCGACCTTGCGCCCCTGCTGCTGCAGGTTGCGCGCAAACACCTCCACGACCGGGGTCTTGCCTGTCCCCCCGACCGTCAGATTGCCGACGCTGATCACCTGGCAACCCAGCGTGCTGGGACGGATGATGCGGTGCCGGTAGAGCCACAGGCGCACCTGGACGATCATGGAAAAGAGGAGCGAAAGCGCCTTGAGAAAAATCCGCAGCGTGGCGGGCCATTTCCCCTTGCGCGTGCCGTCCAGGACGGACAGCAGATAGGTTTCGATCTGTTCAATCTTCCGTTTACTGGTCATGGAATTGCCGATTGCAAAAAGATGGGTGCACTATACGCCCCGCCCCGTTTTCTGCAAGATTGCAGGCGCAATGCGTGCCCGCCGAAAAAAAGACGCGCCCGTCGGGGCGCGTCTCGTCCGGCCGGCGCGGCCTGGAGCTAGAGGTTGACCGCCTTGCGCAGGGCATCCACTTTGTTGGGCTTTTCCCACGGGAACTGCGGCCGGCCGAAGTGCCCGTAGGCCGCGGAGTCGCGGTAGCTCCATCCGTTCGGCGTCAGCAGGCCGAGATCCTCGATCAGCGCACGCGGGCGGAAGTCGAAGATTTCCCCCGACTTGACCACCTCTTCGATCAGGTGGTCGTCGACCGCCCCGGTGCCGTAGGTGTCGACATTGATGCTCAGGGGCTTCGGGACGCCGATGGCGTAGGCCACCTGGATTTCGCACTTGCCGGCCAGCCCGGCCGCCACGATGTTCTTCGCCGCATAGCGGGCGTAGTAGGCGGCCGACCGGTCGACCTTGGAGGGGTCCTTGCCCGAAAAGGCGCCGCCGCCATGGCTGCCGACACCGCCGTAGGTATCGACGATGATCTTGCGGCCCGTGAGGCCCGCGTCGCCATGCGGCCCGCCGATCACGAACTTGCCGGTGGGGTTGATGTAGTATTCGGTCTCCTTCTTCAGCAGCCCGGTCGGTCCAAGCACCTCCTGGCAGACCAGGATGAGATCCTTGCGGATCTGCTCCAGCGACACGTCGTCGGTCTGGTGCGAAATGACGACCGTTTCGATCGAGACCGGCTTCCCGTCGATGTATAGGATCGAGACCTGCGACTTGGAGTCCGGGCGGAGATAGGGTATGGCGCCGCCCTTGCGGATCCGCTGCAGTTCGTCGAGCAGACGGTGGCTGTAGGCGATCGGGGCGGGCATCAGCTCCTCGGTATCGTTGCAGGCGTATCCGAACATCATCCCCTGGTCGCCGGCACCCTGCTCCTTGTAGAGGTTGTCGTCGGCCACCCCCTGGGCGATGTCGGGCGACTGACCGTGCAGGCGGTTGATGTACTCGAAGGTGTCGGCGCAGAACTCGAGTTCCGTGCGGTCGTAGCCGATCTCGCGCACGACCTGGCGGGCGATCGCTTCGGGATCGATGCTGTTCCAGCCGCCGCAGGTGATCTCGCCCGCGTTGACCACCAGGTTGGTCGTGGTCAGCGTTTCGCACGCCACGCGGCTTCGGGAATCCTGCGCCAGGCAGGCGTCGAGAATGGCGTCGGAAATCTGGTCGCACACCTTGTCGGGATGGCCTTCGGAAACGGATTCGGACGTAAAGACGTGGTCGGCTCTGATCTTGCTCATGCAATTACCTCTATTCGTTTATTCGGATTTAAGAATATAGACGCGGAATCTAGCGAAGCCCCCCGCCCAATTCGATCAAAATGTTTTAAAATCTGGCGGATCCGGGGGTCGATGCTTGACCCTGCCTTCCCCGGCAACCTACTCTCGCCCACTTCGGAAACGACGCCATGAAAGAATTCTCGAAAGACGACCTGCTCAACTTCCTTCCCCGGTTCCGAACCTTCGTCGGCATCGATTCCGATGGCTGCGTCTTCGATACCATGGAGATCAAGCAGAAGGATTTCTTCCACCCGAACATCATCCGCCACTGGGGGCTGGAAGCCATCGAACCGCAGGTGCGTGCCGCCGCCGAATTCACCTACCTCTACTCCACCTACCGCGGCCTCAACCGCTTCCTCGGCCTCTGCAAGACCTTCGAGTTGCTCCACGACTGGCCCGAGGCGCGCGAAGGCGCAGCCCTGCCCGATCCGGCCGACCTGCGCGCCTACTGCGATTCCGGCCTGCCGCTGAGCAACGCCACCCTCCTGGCCGAAGCCGGTCGGACCGGAAGCCGCCTCCTGGCCGAGGCGCATGCATGGAGCCTCGCCCTCAACGACGACATCGACCGCAACATGCCCGATCCGCCCCCCTTCGATGGCGCGGAAGAGGCGCTCCAACTCGTATCCGCCTCGTCCGACGTGATCGTCATCAGCCAGACCCAGGCGGTATCGCTACTCAAGGATTGGTACCGCGACGGACTGGACCGCTACGCCGCGGTCATCGCCGGCCCCGAACTGGGGAGCAAGATCGACCATTTCACCATGGCCGCCGTCGACCGCTATCCGCCCCGAGCCATCCTGATGGTCGGCGACGCCCCGGGCGACCTCGCCACGGCGCAGGCGATCGGCTGCAACTTCTTCCCGATCAACCCCGGCCGCGAGGTGGAGAGCTGGCGGCGCTTCATCGACGAAGCATACGCCCTGTTTCTCGACGGCGGGTTCGGCCCGGAATACCAGGAGCGTCTCAACCACGAGTTCAAGGCCCTGCTACCCGGAACGCCGCCCTGGAAGCGGCAGGGTGAAGACGCATCAACGTAGCAAGTGAGGTTCCCCATGGATGTCGACAAGCTGGTTCACCTGCTCACCCGTTTCAGGAAGGGCGAAATCGACATGCCCGAGGCACTCGACACGCTTCGCCATCTGCCCTTCGAGGACCTCGGTTTCGCCAAGGTAGACCACCACCGCGCCTTGCGAACCGGCTATCCCGAGGTGGTCTTCTGCCAGGGCAAGACCTACGAACAGGTGGAGCAGATCTACCGCAGCCTCGAAAAGCACAACGGGAACATCCTGATGACCCGTGCGGAACCCGCCCTCTTCGGGCGCCTCCATGCCATCGACGAACGCCTGGTCTACAACGAAGCCGGCCGCACCATCAGCCTGGAAATGGAACCGAGGGAAAAAAGCGGCAGCGTGCTGGTCATCTCTGCCGGCACCGCCGACATCCCGGTGGCCGAGGAGGCGGCCGTCACGGCATCGATTTCCGGCGCGAAGGTGGAACGGCTCTACGACTGCGGGGTTGCGGGCATCCACCGCCTCCTGGCCCAGAATGAAAAGATCCGGCGGGCGCGCTGCATCGTGGCGGTGGCCGGAATGGAGGGAGCGCTCCCCTCGGTGGTCGGCGGCCTCGCCCCCTGCCCCGTGATCGCCGTCCCCACCTCGGTGGGCTATGGATCGCATCTGGACGGCCTCGCCCCGCTCTTCACCATGCTCAATTCCTGCGCGCCCAACATCGTGGTGGTCAACATCGACAACGGCTTCGGCGCCGGCTTCACGGCCGCGATGGTCAACAACGGCCCGGCCGCCTAGGGCTCCCCGGCAGTATCCCCGGCCAGCCGACGCAGCTCCGGCAGCAGCACCCGCCCCTTTTCGCTGGGCCGGTGCTGGTCGTCGAAGAGCAGGCTGTAGGCGAAGAGGGCGAAGCCGCGGCACCCCGACTGCCGCACGGTCTCCAACTGCTGCAGGATCTCGTCGGCGGTGTTCTTGCAGTTGATGCCCACGACCACCGACGAGCGGAATCCCCTGCGGCCCGCGGCCCGCCGCATCTCCTTGAGATAGCCGTCGAACGAGCGCGTGCCGTAGTTCATCTGCACCACCCAGTCGACCAGTCGCGTGCGCACCCAGCCGCCGGAATCCTGGTAGGCCGAATACCTGCCCACAACCGGATTGCCCAGCACGCTGGCCGAAAGCAGGCAGCCATCGGGTTTGGCAAGCTGCATCGTATAGGAGAGGTCGCGCACCACGCGGGTTACGGAATCGCACCGGAAGGCGGCCACCTGCGCCTTGCCGACCTCCCACCCGTGCTTTTCGTAGAGTTGCGCCAGCGACTCCGGATCATAGGAGAAGTCGGAATGCCTCATCAGCTCCTCCTCCGATGCGGCGGGATAGCGCTGCGCAGCCACGAGGTGGTAGTCGTGCGGATAGCGGATGTAGTCGAGGTGGAGACCATCGATGTCGTAGCGGCAGAGGTCGGCCGCCACGCCGCGCAGATGGGCGCGCACCTCGGGTAGCACGGGATTGAGAAAGGCGTACCATCCGGCGGTCGGCAGCATCTTGCATCCAAGCGAATCGACCATGAACCAGTCCGGGTGCGCCGTCCACAGCTGGCCGGCGCGGGCCGGTGGATCGTGGGTGCCCTTCCATCCCGGCAGGACATTCATGTAGGCATGCAGACGGACCCCGCGCGCATGGGCGCACTCGATGGCCAGTTGCAGCGGATCCCACCCGGGGTCGGTCCCCAGCGTCTCGACCTTCCCGCCCGAGAGCTCGAAGGCCCAGGGCTCGCGGTCGCTGCGGTAGAAGGCCGTCCCGTTGCCGCGGATCTGGAAGAAGCAGTCGGTGAACCCGGCATCGGCCACGTTGCCGATGATGCGCCGCACATCCTCGGGCGTCGAATAGTCGAAGCGCGTCACCCAGATGCACCGCACCTGGGGCGTGGCGGGCGCGGACGCGCGCAGCCGCCACAATGCCGCCACGACCGTCGTTGCGGCCGCCAGCAGGGTAAGTAAAACCACGAACCGTTTAAAGGGTGCCTGCATCGCGCATAGATTCCGGACTTTGGAAATTTACACTCCCGTCCCCCATGTTCTAATGTTTTGTTCCGATTACATGAAGGGAATTTATGAAGTATAAGCGCATTCTCCTGAAGATCAGCGGCGAAGCCCTCCAAAACAAGCAGAAAGGCCTCAACCATGATCCCGCCATCCTCTCCATGGTGGCGGAACAGTTCAAGAGGATGCTCGACCTCGGCGCCGAAATCGCCGTCGTGGTGGGTGGCGGAAACATCTTCCGCGGCCTCGCCGGTGCGCACACCGGCACCGACCGGACAACCGGCGACTACATGGGCATGCTCGCCACCGTCATCAATTCCATGGCCATCCAGAATGCCTTGGAGAACGAAGGGATCCAGACCCGCGTCATGACCGCCATCGCCATGCCCGCCATCGCCGAACCCTTCATCCGCCGCAAGGCGATCCGCCACCTCGAAAAGGGCCGGGTCGTCATCTTCGGCGCCGGCACCGGAAACCCCTACTTCACGACCGACAGCGCCGCCGCCCTGCGCGCCTCCGAGATCGGCGCGGACGTCCTGATGAAGGCCACCAAGGTTGACGGCATCTACAGCGAGGATCCCATGGCCAACCCCAAGGCCGAACGCTATGCCCAGATCACCTACCAGGATGCCCTGTCGCAGCAGCTCAAAGTGATGGATGCCGCCGCCTTTTCGCTCTGCATGGAGAACGACATCCCCATCGTCGTCTTCGACTTTTTCAAGAAAAACGGAATGGTGGACGTGTTCACCGGGAAGAACGCCGGGACGCTGGTCACCCACTAACGCGCAGGAGGAAGCAATGATCGACGATATTCTACTGGAAACCGATGACAAGATGGACAAGGCCGTGCAGTTCCTGCAGCAGGAGCTCAGCGGACTGCGCACCGGCAAGGCGAACCCCGCCCTGGTGGAACACATCACGGTGGACTACTACGGATCCCCCACCCGCCTGCGCGACATCGCCAACATCTCCACCCCGGAACCGCGCCTGATCGTCATCAACCCCTTCGACCCCTCGTCGCTCGGCCTGATCGAAAAGGCGATCGTCGTCGCCAATATCGGCATCACGCCGATGAACGACGGGCGGCTCATCCGCGTGCCCATCCCGGAGCTCTCCGAGGAGCGCCGCAAGGAGATGGTCAAGATGGCCGGACGCGTCACCGAGGAGCAACGCGTATCGATCCGCAACATCCGCCGCGATGCCAATGAACAGGTCAAGGGCCTGCAGAAGAGCGGCGATGCGACCGAAGACGAACGCGACGCCGCCCTCGGCGACATCCAGAAGGCCACGGACGAGCGCATCAAGAAGATGGATGCCATGCTTGCGGCCAAGGAGAAGGAGATCATGGCCGTCTAGATCCGGCCGTGCATCCCTTCGCACCGATTCCGCCGGGAGGATTCCCGGACAGCCAACACGAACCAGGGGGCACCATGAAACCGAAAGTGCTCATCGGCATCACCGGCGGCATTGCCGCCTACAAGACGGCGGACATCGTCAGCCAGCTTGTCCAAGCCAACTGCGAGGTGCGCGTGGTCATGACCGAGGCGGCGACCCGGTTCGTCGCCCCGCTCACCTTCGCGGCCCTCACGCAGCAGAAGGTGCTCACCTCGATCTTTCCCGACAGCTCGTCGGGCGGCATGGACGTGATCTACCCCCACCTCTACCCCGCCAGCGAAGCCGATGCATTCGTCGTGGTGCCCGCCACCGCCGATGCCATTGCGAAGCTGGCCCACGGTTTCGGGGACGACATCGTCTGCTGCAGCGCCCTCTCGCTGAAGGCCGATTGCAAGCGGATCTACTGCCCGGCCATGAACGCCCAGATGTGGGCGCAGGAGGTCGTCACCGACAATGCCAAGCGGCTGCTGCACCTGGGATGGCACCAGATCGGCCCGGAAAAGGGCCGCCTTGCCTGCGGCACCCACGGCTATGGCCGCATGAGCGCCCCCACCGTGATCACGCAGGTGATCCTCAACTCGATCCTGTAGCCGAACATGCGGCGGGATCGGGGATGGGGATGCCCTGCACCACCCCTGCAACCCATCCTTCGCCGCACCTTCTTCCCATGGGCAAGCGCATCCTCATCCTCTCCGGACCGACGCACGAGTACTTCGATACCGTGCGCTACATCGGCAACGCCAGCAGCGGCCTGATGGGCAAGGCGCTGGCCGAGGCGGCGTTGGCGCGCGGCTACACCGTGGAATTCGTGACCGGCCCCGTCGCCCCGGCCAACCTGCCGGATCTCGGCAGGCAGGGGACCCTGCATCCTGTAACGGGCGCCGACGAGATGCTGGCCAAGGCCTTGAAGCTCTTCCCATCCGTCGACGCCGCCCTCTTCGCCGCGGCCGTGGCCGACTACGCCCCCGCGGAACGCAGGGTCGGCAAGATGCCCAAGTCGGACGCCGAATGGACCCTGCGGCTGCGCCCCACCCCCGACATCGCCAGGACGCTCTGCGAGGGCAAGCGGCCCAACCAGCAGGCCATCGGATTCGCCCTGCAGACCGAGGAGGGGGACGCCAACGCCCGCCGGAAGCTGGAGGGCAAGGCCCTCGACGGGATCGTCCTCAACACCCCCGCAAGCCTCGGCGCCCCCGACGGCACCTTCAGCTATCTGGCCAGGGGAACGGAGGAGTTCGAGGAATGGGGCCGCATTCCCAAGACGGAATGTGCCCGGCGCATCCTCGCCAGGCTGGAGCGCGGCCCGGCCTGAGACCGCCAGGCATGGGCCACCGGACCGCCCGCACCCCTAGGCTTGGATCCTGAGGACGGCCCCGGACGAGGTATTGTACTTTCCGCCGCGGAAGGCGCAGAAGAGATACTCGGGCCGGCCGTCGCGCATCAGCAGTTGCGGCCGCTCGAACCGTCCTTCGCGGTCCAATCCGTTCGGGGACTCGTCGAAGTAGCGGTGCGAATTCCAGAAGGCCACCTGCGGGCTGGACCAGTGGATGCCGTCCTCCGATTCGAAATAGAGTCCGTATTCGTGGTTCCAGTAGCCCATGTCGCGCATGACCATCTTGAAGGTGTCGCCCTCGATCCAGATGTAGGCGTCCTCGCTCTGGGCATTCTTGCCGCAATGGCGGAGGTTGATCATCGGGCCGCTGCCCTGTTTGATCCACGGCCCATCCAGGCTCGTCGCCACGGCCAGTCCGTATTGCCGGTTGGTGCGGCAGCCGTCCCCGTGTTCGAGATCATACTCCCAATCGGCAATCGACCAGCTCTTGTAGTAGAGCCACAGCTCGCCGTTGGGATGCTGCAGGAAGGCTGGATTGGTGGTGCACATGGAGTTCCACGCGGCCGGGTCGGGATCGGGCTCAATGATCGGGGTGTCGGTCCGCTCCCACGGACCGTACAGCGAATCGGAGACCGCCATGCCGGTCCGCTTGGTATAGACGGTGCCATCGGAGGTGCCCATGTAGAAGAGGACATATTTTCCGCCCACCTCGTGGATGGTCGGATTGTGGCAGGTGGTGGCGTCCCACCAGTCGCCGCCGCGCGGCGCCACGGCCACGTCGACGGTCTCGTAGGGACCGGCCGGAGCGTCCGCCACCGCATGGGCGATTTCGCAGCATTTGATCCAACCCTCGTGTCCGGCCTCGTTCTTCCATCGGGAATAGAAGAGGTGCACCTTGCCGTCGGGCCCATGGATGGGGGAGCAGCACCACACATTGTAGTCGGGATCCTCCAGAACCCGCCCCACCCCGGTCAGGCCGGCGCAGAACCTGGAAATGACCAGCGGATTTTCGCTTGCCGTGATCGTCTTCATTCTTTCCCTCCGAGGACGACTTCGACCTCGACCTCTTCGCCGACCGAAGCGGTATCGATTACCTGTCCTTGAATCGCTGCACCGTTGACCTTCACCGACGCAACCCCTTTCACCACCTGGTTGGGATTGGATACCCGGATGCGGTAGGTCGCGCCACGGTACTTGCGCAACACCGAATAGGATGCCCAATCGGCGGGAATGCACGGATCGATCTCCAGCCCCTTCAGCGTCGGGCGCACCCCCAGCAGGTATTGGGTGCCGACCAGGTCCATCCAGGCCGCCGTTCCAGTAACCTGGGTGACGTTGGCCCACCCGCAACGCTTGTTTTCCGGGCCGATGATGTTGGAGACGTAGGCGTACGGTTCCGCTTCGTAGCGCTCCAGGCCGATCTTCTGCAGCGCCTTGTGGGGAATCATGTCGCCGAAGATCTTCCATGCATCCTTCGAACGTCCCAGCTTGGCCAGGGCGATGATCGCCCAGGCGTTGGCCTGGCAGAAGACGGCGCCGTTCTCCCCGCAGCCCGGATTGTAGCCGGTAAAGGGGTCGGGATCGTGCGGATAGGTCTTGAAGCCGGGGTAGACGAGGCGCAGTCCGAAATCGGTCTCGGTATACCTGATGGCGTTGTCCATGCCCTGGTTGTTCTGCTCGTCGGTACCGACGCCCGCCCATACGGACCACGACTGCGGATTGATGAAGATCTTCCCGTACACCGCCCCCTTCGTGCCGACGATGTCGCCCTCGTCGGTGAATCCGCGCCGCCAGTATTCCCCGTCCCACGCGTGGGTTTCGAGGTTCTTGACCATGCGGTCCAGGCAACCCTGCAGCCAGTCGATGTCGGATGGCGGCTTGCCAGCCGCCCTGGCGATCTCGATGAGCTGGCGGAGCACGATGACGTACTGCTGGCCGCAGAAGATCGATTCGCCCTTGCCGGCGCGGGAGAAGCGCAGGATGATGTCGTTCCAGTCGCCGTGGAAGGTCAGCGGGAAGCCCTTGGCGCCGAGGTTGTTCTCGGTGAACTCGATGCCGCGCAGCAGGTGGGTCCAGACGGTGTCGCCGCCAAAGGGGGTCCAGTTGTCCTTTTCGGAGAGCCACGGCACCTGCTTTTCGAGCAGGCCGTAGTCGCCCGTTTCGGCCAGGATCGCGTAGGCCACCATCGGCATCCAGAGGTGGTCGTCGGCATGCTTGGTGGCGCCGCGCGACATGGCGGGCCCGTCCTCCGGATAGCAGGTATGCAGGGCGTGCCCATCCTCGAACTGCTGCGAAAGGAGGTAGAGGAAGACCGTTTCGGCCCAGGCGGGGTCGCGGTAGGCGATGCCGACCATGTCGGTGGCGGTATCGCGGTAGCCGATCCCCCGGTAGCCCGGCGAATGCCAGCTGATCGACCGCGAATAGCGCCCGTTGTGCACGGTCTGGATCGGGCTCCAGGTATTGATCTGCCGCTCGACCGCCTTGTCGGGGATGCTGCAGTCGAACTTGCCGAGGTGGTTCTCCCACCAGGCGGTGAGCTTGGCGAACTGGGCGTCGATCGCAGGTAGGCTGCGGAAGGTTTCAAGATCCTTCCTGATGGCGGCGAGGGTCTCCACATGCTTGATCAGACCGCCCGGCGCCACGCCGAGCGTGAAGACCACGCGGTCTTTTCCGCCGGGTTCGAGCACCACCTTCACCTGACCTGCGGCGCACGGATGGCCGCACTCGATGGTGTCGTTGCCGCAGTGGCCCCGCTCAACGCCAACGGGATTCTGCTCCCAGCGGTAGGGACCGAGGAACTTTTCGCGGTCGCCCGACCAGCTGGCCATCCTGCGGTCGGCGGCGAGCCAGATCAGCGGCACGTCTTCCACAAAGGGCTGCGGCGTGTGCTGGTAGCGGTAGATGATCGCGTCGAGCTCCTCGTCGTAGAAGGTGGTGACCTGCGACTGGATGTAGTAGCCGTAGAAGAGGTCGGTGGTCCATTCCAGCTGGGCCAGGTCGGCATAGGCGAACAGGTCGAGTTCCCTCCTCTTTTCCGAGCGGTTCTCGACCTCCAGTTCGTAGCAGAGCGCGTCGGTATCCGTGGCGCAGAAAAGCTTCAGCGAAGCCTTCACGCCGTTCTTTTCCCCGACGAAGCGGGACCAGCCGGGGTGGTGTTCGGCATGCCATGCATCGAGCGCGGTTTCCGATGGGCGGAAGGTGGGCGACCAGTGCGATCCATCCTTCTCCCGGATGTAGGTGTAGAAGCCGGGACCATCCATGGGAACATTCTGGTACCGGTAGTGCGTCATGCGATAGGTGATCGGGCTCTTCCACCAGGCCAGTCCCCCACCCGCCTGCGAAACGAACGCATGGAGGCGGCCATTGGAGAGGTAGTTGATCCACGGAGTGGGGAGGTCGGGACGGTCGATGTGGATCGAGCGATCCCCGTCGTTGAACCGGTATACGTCTTTGCTGCCCATGGTCTTGATTCTTCCTTCGATAAAATGACTCGACAAGCCTGCGGAGCCTGCCCATATTGCGCCGATGTTAATGTAAACATCTAGGGGCCTTTTATGCAGGATGGTCCGCTCGATGTCCACCCATTTGTTGATCTTTCAGTTTCCAGCCGAAGTGCGAACCAGATCGAAGGCCGTGCGCCGCCAACCGGTGCCCGGCAGACCCCAGGAGAACCCCATGAGAATGAGCCTTACCGAACCCACCCCCTCCGCCTTTGAACAGCGGCTGAAGCCCGTCGGACGCATCCTCGAGGAGCCCGACTACAACGTATGGGGTTGCTCCCCCATCTACGGGCCCGACGGCAAGGTCCATGTCTTCCATTCCCGCTGGAAGAACGAGGCGAAGCACCAGGGATGGATCACCTGCTGCGAGATCGCCCACGCCGTGGGCGACCGTCCGGAGGGTCCCTTCAAGACCGTCGATGTGGCCGTGGCGCCGCGCGGCGGCGACTGGTGGGACGCCATGACTTGCCATAATCCGACCATCCACCAGGTGGGCGGCAAATATGTCCTCTTCTACATGGGCACCTCCGATGGCACCGTCTACACCAAGCGGATCGGCATGGCGGTCTCCGACTCCCTTTACGGCCCGTGGAAACGGACCGACGCCCCGATCATCGAGCCCGATCCCGATCCGGACGCGTGGAACTCGATCTGCACCACGAATCCGGCCTTCGTCCAGCATCCCAACGGCGAGCTGTGGCTCTACTACAAGTCGTGGCGCATCACGGACTGGGAGAAGGATCTCGCTCAGGGACTGCGCGAAGCGACTGCCGACGTCGGCAAGTTCACCAACCGGCAGTATGGCCTGGCCGTGGCCACTTCCCTCGACGGCCCGTGGGAAAAGGTCGGCGACGGCCCGATCATCGACCTGAGCCACCTGGGCGAAAACGCCCAGAGCGAGGACGCCTACATCTGGATCGAAGACGGCAGGTTCAGGATGATCATGCGCGATATGGGCTACTGGAACCACGAATACGGCCTGATGTTCGAGTCCGACGACGGCATCCGCTGGGACATGCCTACCGTCGCCTTCTACGCAGGGCGCAAATACATCAAGGAGCCGGTGCTGGGCATCGAGCGCGAAGGCCGGTTCGAACGCACGCAGGTCCTGCTCAAGGACGGCCATCCGACCCATGTCTTCTTCGCCATGGTCGGTGGACGCTATGGCACCTCGTCGGGCGTGGTGCTCAAGGTGGATTGATCGGTTTTGAAAATCGCAGGGCGCGGGACAGGTTGGGCTTGTTCCGCGCCGTCGTCTAGTCAACCATCCCCCCATGCGCGAAACCTTTTCCATGAACCCCGGGTGGCGCTTCCTCCAGGAAGATCTGGAGGAGCGGAACTTCGAGAGCATCCACAGCCGCTTCTACAAGGCGCCCGAATGGATCAAGGCGGGCAACCACGGCCTTTCCAAGGTGGGTTGCCCCGACCAGGCGTGGCAGGTGGTCGACCTGCCACACGACTTCCTCCAGGAGAACCCCTTCGATCCCGCGGCCGAGGTGGGCCACGGCTCGATCGCCAAGGGGGTCGGCTGGTACCGGAAGACCTTCTTCCTGCCCAAGTCGGACGAGGGGCGGCGCATCCATTTCGAGTTCGACGGCATCTTCCGGGATGCCTCCGTATGGATGAACGGCCACTTCGTCCACCGCCACCTGAGCGGCTACACCAGCTTTTCATGCGACGTCTCCGAAGTGTGCAACTACGGCGCGAACAACGCCATCGCCGTGCGCTGCGATGCCCGGCTTCCGGAGCTCTGGTCCTACGAAGGCGGCGGCATTTACCGCGACGTGCGCATGGTCAAGACCGACCCGGTCCGCGTCGCCTGGTGCGGCACCTTCGTCCGTACGGAGGGCGACCGGGTGCTCGTCGAAACCACGGTCCGCAACGACCGCATGGCACCGGTGGACTGCGTCGTGCAGTCGGTGGTGATCAACGCCGGGGACCACGCCGAGGCTTCCATCCAGACCCCGCTCCGCATTGCGACGGAGGCCGCGGCAACCGGACTCCATTCGGTGGAGGTGCCCGGCGCGCAACGCTGGAGCCCCGGCCAACCCTGCCGCTACACCCTGCTCACCTGCATCCGCGTCGACGGGGAAATCGTCGACGAATACCGCACCGTCTTCGGCTTCAGGGAGGTGCGGTTCGACCCGGAAAGGGGGTTCTTCATCAATGGGGAGCCGTTGAAGATCCGGGGAGTCTGCAACCACCAGGACCACGCCGGCGTCGGCACGGCCATTCCGGATGCGCTCCAGGAGTGGCGCCTCGTGCAGATGAAAAGGATGGGGGCCAATGCGCTGCGTACCGCCCACAACCCGCCGACCCCCGCCCTGCTCGATATCTGCGACCGGCTCGGTATCATGGTCATGGACGAAGCGCGCCTGACCGGCTCATCGCCCGAACTTCTCGCGCAGCTCGAGGACCTGGTGCGACGCGACCGCAACCACCCGTGTGTCATCCTCTGGTCGCTCGGCAACGAGGAGATGAACGTGCAGGCCAACGCCGTCGGCGTCCGGCAGCTGCGCCGCATGCAGAGCCTTGTCCACCGGCTCGATCCCGGGCGTCCGGCGGTCTATTCGATGAACTGCGACTGGCTGGAGATCGCCGCGGTCCACGACGCGCTGGGATTCCGGCTCGATCTGTTCGGCGGCAACTATGTCTTCACGGGCCATGGCGTCGACGAATCCCAATACGACCGCTTCCACGAACGGTATCCCGACTGGCCGATCATCGGCAGTGAAACCGGCGGGTCGTTCGCGACGCGCGGGCTCTACGACGTGGAATACCACGATGGCCGGCCGATCGAGCTGAACGACTTCGGCCATGGCGGCATCTGCTGGACGGACGACCACCTCGCGGGCACGGCCTCGGCCTACAACAACGGGCTGACGCCCTGGGGCTCAACCATCGACGCCACGTGGAAGGCGTGCGCCGACCGCGACTTCATGGCCGGTACGTTCCTCTGGACCGGCTTCGACTACCGCGGCGAGACCTATCCCTATGCCTGGCCGGCGGTCGTCACCCGCTTCGGCCTGATGGACCTGTGCGGCTTCCCGAAGGATGCCTGGTTCTACTACAAGGCCTGGTGGAATCCGGAACCGCTCCTCCATCTTTTCCCGCACTGGAACTGGATCGGCAAGGAGGGGCGGCCCGTGAAGGTCCGGGCCTACACCAACTGCGCGGAAGTGGAACTGAGGCTGAACGGCGAACTGCTCGGGCGCAAGGCGGTAGCGCGCAACGGCTATTTCGAAACCTTCGTCCCCTACCGGCCGGGGCGGATCGAGGCCGTCGGCTTCGACGCCGCCGGGGTCGAAATCCTCCGGACCGCCAACGAAACCACGGGCGCGCCGGCGGCGCTCCGCCTGGCCGCCGAAGCCGATGGCACCTTCGTGGTCCGGGCGGAAATCATCGACGCCCAGGGACGGCTGGTGCCGACCGCCGGCAACCGCATCCGGTTTTCGGTCCAGGGCGATGCGCAGATCCTGGGAACCGGCAATGGGAATCCAACGTGCCACGAAGCGTCGAAGGGCCCCGCATGCACCGCGTTCTTCGGATTGTGCCAGGTGCTGGTGCAGATGACGCGGGAGGGCGGCTGCGCCTTCCTCCGTGCGGAGTCCGACGGACTCGAGCCCTGCTCCCTCGAACTTGTTTCCCGCAGCCGGATGAAGCTTCCGGAAATACCGGGCATCCTGGAACGGGTGGAGGCGATCGTCGCCGACGCCAACCCCGTGGACGGGATACTCTAGCCGAAAGTCGTGTACCACCGGACCTCCATAACGCGTATAGGGAATGCATGAAAGCTATTCTACCGATCCTGCTGGCCAGCCTGTTGCTCCCGGCCTGGGGCGACCCGCCCCCGCCGCCCGAAGGATTCAGGTGGACGCTCCACCCGGACTATAGCGACGAATTCGAGGGCGACACGCTGGACACGTCGAAATGGCATGACCGCCACCCTCGATGGGAAGGACGGCCGCCCGCCAGGTTCATGCCCCAGAACGTTTCCGTGAAGGACGGTCTTCTGCGGCTGGCCAACGGCATGCTCGACGAGCCGCAGGGCGAATTCACCATCGGCGGGGCCGCCGTGGTGTCGAAGAAGACCGAAGCCTACTTCGGCTACTACGAATGCCGCCTTAAGGCCTCGGGCATCTCGATGTCGTCCACCTTCTGGATGAGCAACCCCGGCAACCACTATCCCGGCGTCGGCCGGGTATCGCAGGAACTGGACATTCTCGAAACCGTCGGCGGAGCAAAGAAGAACCCGGCCTATGCGAACTACATGAACTCCAACACCCATGTCTGGCACAATCGCGACAGCCGCAAGGCGGGCAACAAGGCGAAGCTGCCCGGCAGGGCCGACGAGGACTTCAACGTGTATGGAGCGTGGTGGGTCGATGCCAACACCGTCCATTTCTATCTCAACAACCAGCATGTCGGCACCGTGGAGTTCGACACCACGCTCATCCCGCACCCCTTCGAACACCCGATGCACATCAACATGGTGACGGAAACCTACGACTGGGAGATCCCGCCAACCCCGGAAGAGGTGGGCGACGCGTCCCGGAACACCACGCTCATCGACTGGGTGCGTGCCTATACCTTGGCCAAGGATGACGGTTCCCTGCCCGACTGGCAGTTGAAACGGATCCTGAACGAGTACCGTGAATGGCGTTCAGCCGACGGCAACAGCGCAACGCGGGCCAGGCTGCTGAAGGCCCGGTTCAACTACGTCGAGCTGGAAAAGGAGGACGGACAGACCGTAAAGGTGCTCACCCGGCTTCTGTGCAAGGCGGACCAGGAACTGGTGCAAGCCGTCCTGAATTCGCTGTAGATTGCTCCTTGAAATCGCGGATTCGTTACAAAACCGCTAAAGGTGCAACGTTCACCCATCGCCCTGCGCTCCGCCATCCCCCATCGTTTTGGCTTTTAGGAGACCCCCATGGCAGATCCGATACCCGACCAGAACAACATCCGCATCGTCGACAACGGCGGCCCCGGCGAACAGCGGCTCTCCATCCCGCAGTTGCAGGAGTTCCAGCAGTGGAAGTACGGCATGTTCATCCACTGGGGCATGTCGACTTTCGATGGCAAGGAGCTGAGCGCCTGCGAGCCGATCGGGACCTACGCCCCCACCGACCTCGACGTGGACGAGTGGGTTTCCGTGGCGCGCGATGCCGGCATGCGCTATGCCGTGCTGACCGCCAAGCACGTGGCCGGACATGCGCTGTGGCCCAGTGCTTTCGGTGAGTATTCCGTCAAGAACAGCGCCGATACGACCGACGTGGTCGGCGCCTACGTCGACGCCTGCCGGGCCAAGGGGCTCAAGGCGGGCCTCTACTACTGCGCATGGGACAACACCAACCTCTTCGGCATGCAGGTCACCAAGGACTGGAAGGAATACGCGCTGGGGATGACGACCACCAACGACGCCTTCCGCGCCTTCATGTGGAGCCAGATCGACGAGCTCCTCGACACCTACGACCCCGACTACCTCTGGGTCGACATGCCCAAGGTGCTTCCGCTCGACAAGCGCATCGAACTCTACGAACACGTCGCCGCGCGCCGGCCGAAAATCCTCTTCGCCTACAACCACTCCTGCCAGAACGGCACCACCTTCGACCACACCTTCGCATGGCCCTCCGACATCATGACCATGGAACGCAACATCCCCAACGCCTACAACGGCCACGCCAGGCAGGACTACTTCGCCTGGAAGGAGATTCTGGGCAGGCGATACTATATTCCCGGCGAAACCAACGACACCATCGGCCGCGAATGGTTCTACCAGGAAAACGATGCCGTCCGCAACGACAAGGACCTGCTCGGAATGTACATGGCCACGACCGGCAGGGGCGTCAACTTCCTGCTCAACTGCCCGCCCGACCGGCGTGGACGCATGCCCCGCCGTTGGATCGACGCCCTCATGCGCCTGCGCAGGAATATCGACCTCGTCGGGCTCGACTAGCGCGAGGCCGTTTTGGCTTGCCGTTGCCGGCAAAATGGCGGCGATGCGCACCGCAGGCATCCTGCCTGCCTTGAACCACGAATTAAACGAAACACCTGTGATCCTGGACATCCTGTTATCCCGCCCACGTTTCCTCCCTCCTCGGAGGAGGGAGGAAAACCAAAGCAAGCGGAGCCTATGCGGCATAACTGAAACTGACCGTTGACTGGTTTAGAAACCGAGTCCACTTCTACCCTGGTTCCGCCCATTCACGCGCACGGCGGGCTTGTACCGGTCTCAACCGGGCTCGAGGGCGGGCTTGAAAGTTCGCCATCAACGGACCACCATGGTGTCCATGAACATCCACATCGGAGTACTGGGCCCGCACAGCGTCGATGACGACGGGTACACGCTCGGCATGGCGGTTGGCCGCCACATCGCCGAATCGGGCGCGATCCTTTTCTGTGGCGGGTTGGACGGCATGATGCGCGCGGCGGCGGAAGGTGCCAAGCGCGCCGGTGGCCGAACGGTCGGCATCCTGCCGGGCACCGACAAGGCGTCCGCCAACGAGTTCATCGACATCGCCATTCCCACGGGCCTCGAAGCCTACCGCAACGCCCTGCTCGTGCGCTCATGCGATGCGGTGATCGCCGTGCATGGCGCCTATGGCACGCTGTCGGAAATCGCCTTCGCCCTGCGACTGAAGGTTCCGGTCGTAGGGCTGCGCACGTGGTCGATCAGCCGGAATGGGCGTGCGGATCCGGGAATCCATGCGGCGCAAAGCGCCGAAGAGGCGGTGCGCCTCGCCCTGCAATTGGCGAAACGCTAGCGGATGACCAGCTCGTCGTTTTCCAGCACCACCTCCACGTGCGCATCCTCGCCGATCTGCCCGGCGATGATCTTGCGCGCGAGCGGGGTTTCCAGATGCTGCTGCATGAACCGCTTGAGCGGCCGCGCACCATAGACGGGGTCGTAACCTTCCCGCGCCATGTACTCCTCGGCCGGCTTGGCGATCGAGAGATGGAGGCCCTGGCCCGCCAGCCGCTCCACCAGATCCTTGGCCAGCAGTTCAACCACTGCGGTGATCTCCTCCAGCGTCAGCGGCTTGAAGAGGACGGTCTCGTCGACGCGGTTCAGGAACTCGGGCCGGAAGCCCGCGCGCAGCGCCTTCATTACGGCCACCCGTGCGGCATCCGAAACATGTCCGTCGGCTCCAATCCCTTCCAGCAGATGGGTCGAGCCCAGATTGCTCGTCATGATGATGATGGTGTTCCGGAAGCTGACGGTTCGACCGTGCGAATCCGTCAGGCGCCCATCCTCCAGGATCTGGAGCAGGAGGTTGAACACATCGGGATGGGCCTTCTCGATCTCGTCGAGCAGCACGACGCAGTAGGGCTTGCGCCTGACCGCCTCGGTCAACTGGCCGCCCTCCTCGAACCCGATGTAGCCGGGAGGGGCGCCCACGAGGCGCGATACCGCGTGTTTTTCCATGTACTCGCTCATGTCGATCCGGACCATGCTGGCTTCGGAATCGAACAGCTCCCAGGCCAGCGTCCGGGCGAGCTCGGTCTTGCCCACGCCGGTCGGCCCGAGGAACAGGAACGACCCGATCGGCCGATTCGGGTTCTGTATGCCGGCACGGGCGCGCAGGACGGCGTCGGCCACGGCCTGCACCGCCTCGTCCTGCCCCACGACGCGCTCATGCAGCACGGCGTCGAGCTTGAGCAGCTTCTCGCGTTCGCCTTCAAGCAGCTTGGTCAGCGGAATGCCGGCCCAGCGCGAGATCACCTCGGCAATCTCCTCCTCGGTCACCTCCTCGCGCAGGAGCGTGTGCGCTTCGCGCTCCGCCATGGCGGCTTCGGCCGCGGCCAGCTGCCTACCGATTTCCGGAATGGTTCCGTGCCGCAGCTTGGCGACCCGCTCCAAGTCGTACTGGCGCTCGGCCTTCTCCGCCTCGGCCTTG
This sequence comes from Kiritimatiellales bacterium, assembly GCA_003246265.1. Classification (GTDB taxonomy): domain Bacteria; phylum Verrucomicrobiota; class Kiritimatiellia; order Kiritimatiellales; family Pontiellaceae; genus Pontiella. The sequence goes on from QKAU01000006.1 coordinate 142,285, forward strand.
GCCAGCTCCAGGCTTTCGCGCAGTTCGCGCACCTTCTGGATCGCCCCCTTTTCGTTTTCCCACTGCGCCTTCATCGCAGCGGCTTCGGCCCGCAGGTCGGCCAATTCCTGGCGCAGGCCCCCGAGCCGATCCTGGCTCGCCTTGTCCTTCTCCTTTTTCAAGGCGGTCTCCTCGATCTCGAGGCGCATCACCTTGCGGGAAACCTCGTCCAGTTCGGCGGGCATCGAGTCGATCTCGGTGCGGATGGTGGCGCAGGCCTCGTCCATCAGATCGATCGCCTTGTCGGGCAGGAAGCGGTCGGAAATGTAGCGGTCCGAGAGCACGGCCGCCGACACCAGCGCCGCATCCTGGATGCGGACGCCGTGGTGCACCTCGAAGCGCTCCTTGAGTCCGCGCAGGATGGAAATCGTATCCTCGACCGTGGGTACGTCGACCTTGACCGGCTGGAAGCGGCGCTCCAGCGCGGCATCCTTTTCGATATGCAGCCGGTGCTCGTCGAGCGTCGTGGCGCCAATGCAGTGCAGTTCGCCCCGGGCCAGCATGGGCTTGAGCATGTTGCCCGCATCGGTGGAACCTTCCGTACGTCCCGCCCCGACGATGTTGTGCAGCTCGTCGATGAACAGGATGATGCGCCCCTCTGAAGCCTTGATCTCGTGGAGCACCGCCTTGAGGCGCTCCTCGAATTCGCCGCGGTACTTCGCTCCGGCCATGAGCGCCGTCATGTCGAGCGCCCAGATCGACTTCTCCTTCAGCCCCTCCGGAACGTCGCCGCGCACGATGCGCTGCGCCAGCCCCTCGACGATCGCCGTCTTGCCCACCCCGGGCTCGCCGATCAGCACCGGATTGTTCTTGGTCTTGCGCGACAGGATGCGGATCACGGCGCGGATCTCGGCATCGCGGCCGATCACCGGATCGAGCTTGCCGGCGCGGGCGGCATCCACCAGGTCGAGGCCATACTTGGCCAGCGCCTCGTACTGCCCCTCGGGGTTGTCGGAGGTGACGCGCTGGTTGCCGCGCACGGCCGAAAGCGCCTGCAGCACCGCCTTGCGGTCCACGCCGCTGGCCTTGAGCGCCTTGATCTCTTCGCAGAAGACCAGCAGCAGATGCTCCACCGAAATAAATTCATCCTTCAACCGCGTCGCTTCGTCGCCGGCCTTTACGATGCACTGGTTGAGCCGCTGGGTGATGTAGACCTTGCCCGCCTCGGTGGCCCCGGCTACGCGCGGACGCCGCTCCAGCTCCTGTTCGACCTGCGCGCGGATCACTGCTGCCGGCGCGCCGATGCCTTCGAGCAGGCGCGGCACCAGTCCGCCTTCCTGCTCCAGCAGCGCAAAAAACAGATGCTCCGCATCCACCTCATGGTGGCCAAAGCGCAGCGCCTTCACCTGCGCCTGCTGCAGCGCCTCCTGAACCTTCTGGGTTGTCTTCGATAAATCCATGCTATCCTCCTCAACGGAATCTTCGGCCCCGGGTTGCGCATGGCCCAAACGGACCCGGGGAATCCGCGCAATCCACCGATGGCTTTGAGCGCACCAATGCACCGATCATGCCAGCCGGGTACCCCCCGCTTTTTCGGAAAAACCAACACAGGCGGCCCCCGCCACCGTGCCATATCGCGCGACCGATGCGACACCTTGGCCCAGCCACCGGTTGTCCGAAAATGGTTTTACGGCGGACTGAAAGCGTGTAGAAGAGCGCGATGCAAATCCTTGAATCCCTGATCGGAACCCAGATTGGCCTCGTGTGCGCATTCCTGGCGACCGCGCTGCTGGTCGTGGTGTCCGGCATCCGGCTGAGCATCTACGGCGACGCGCTGGGCGACCGCACGGGTCTGGGCAGCGGCCTGATCGGGCTTGTCTTTCTCGCGGGCGTCACCAGCCTGCCGGAACTGGTGGTATCGCTTACCTCGGTGATCCAGGCGACCGACCCTGCGCAGGGCGCCGACCTCTCGGTTGGAAACATGCTGGGATCGAACGTCTTCAACCTGCTGATCCTTGCGCTGATGGCCCTGCTCTTCCCCCGCCGCTTCGATCCCAAGACCCTCACCGATCCCCAGACCGATTCGACCCTCTACGGACTCGTCATGCTGGCCATCTTCGGCATCGCCTTCGCGACCGCCGACCTCGACGTTCCCCGGGTACCCCTGCTGGGTTGTTCCTGGCCCGTGCTTGCCCTACCCGCAACCTACGGCCTTATCCTGCGTCGCGAGCACCGCCAGCAGAAACTGGAGACGAAGGAGCAGCTGCCCACCGAAACCAGGCTGGCGCAACTGCCCGCACTCCACTTCTATTCGGTCCTCGCGCTCCTCTGCGGATTGATCGTGGGCGGGGGCATCCTGCTCTCGATCCTCGGCGCGCGCATGTCGCTCCCTCCCGAGCAGGGCGGTTTCGGGCTCGAGGCCACCCTGATCGGCACCCTCTTCCTTGCCGTATCCACCAGCCTGCCCGAGCTGGTGATCTCGTTCTCCAGCGTCCGCCTCGGCTTCCTGGAAATGTCGGTGGGAAATGTCCTGGGCAGCAACATGTTCAACCTGCTCATCATCTTCGTGGCCGACGTCGCCCTGCACGGCTACAGTATCCTGCGCCAGGCATCGTCCAAGCACTGGACCAGCGTGGGCCTGATCCTGCTGCTGACCCTGCTTGCGGGCCTGCTGCTGCGCACCCGCAGCCGCACCCAATCGGTCCCGCTCGCCGCGGCCATGATGCTTATCTACCTCGCCGCCATGGCTTTCCTCATGTAGCTTGTTTTTTTCATTTATTCTGCTTGAACCGAACCCCTCCATTTCCATAATGGCGGCTCCTTTTACGGGAAATGCGAGCGTAGCTCAGTGGTAGAGCTCTACCTTGCCAAGGTAGATGTCGAGGGTTCGAATCCCTTCGCTCGCTCCAATTTGCAACCCGGCTGCATCCGCATGCCGGGTTTTTTTGGCTCTCCATCAAACACCGGTGCATTGGACTGCCGCCCCCGCCGCCGGTTTTCCAAACCACTCCAACGGGTTGGATTTATGCGATTGCCCGTTGACCCCTGTGCGCGAAGTGATTAAGTTCCCGTACTTTCCGTGCAGCATGCACGGAGTTGCAAGAAACCCTAAGGAGATCAATCATGGCAACTATCGACTTCGGCGGCGTCAAGGAAACCGTCGTCACCCGCAAGGAATTCAGCCTCGCCAAGGCCCGCAAGGTACTGAAGAAGGAAACCGTCGCGGTCATCGGCTACGGCGTGCAAGGTCCCGCCCAGGCGCTGAACATGAAGGACAACGGCATCAACGTCATCGTGGGCCAGCGCAAGGGCACCTCCTCCTGGAAGCGCGCACTCAAGGATGGCTGGAAGCCGGGCGTCGACCTGTTCGAGATCGAAGAAGCCGCCGAAAAGGGCACGGTCCTCCAGTTCCTGGTCTCCGATGCCGCCCTCAAGAAGGTTTGGCCCGTCATCCGTCCCCACCTCAAGGCGGGCGACGCCCTCTACTTCTCGCACGGCTTCGGCATCGTCTACAACGACCTGACCGGCGTGGTTCCCCCGAAGGATATCGATGTCCTCCTCTGCGCCCCCAAGGGCTCCGGCCTGAACGTCCGCCGCAACTTCCTGAGCGGCGCGGGCATCAACTCGAGCTACGGCGTCTACCAGGATGCGACCGGCCGCGCCGAAGAGCGCTGCATCGCCCTAGGCATCGCGATCGGCTCCGGCTACCTCTTCCCGACCACCTTCGAGAAGGAGGTTACCTCCGACCTCTACGGCGAGCGCGGCATCCTGATGGGCGCCCTGGCCGGCGTCATGGAGGCCCAGTACACCGTCCTGCGCAAGAACGGCCACAGCCCCTCAGAAGCCTTCAACGAAACCGTCGAGGAGCTGACCCAGAGCCTCATCCGCCTGGTCGATGAAAACGGCATGGACTGGATGTTCGCCAACTGCTCGACAACCGCGCAGCGCGGCGCACTCGACTGGGCGCCGAAGTTCAAGAAGGCCACCCTGCCCGTATTCAACGACCTCTACAAGGCCGTCAAGACCAAGGACGAGGCCCGCCGCGTGCTCAAGACCTGCGGTGCCAAGGACTACAAGGAGCGGCTCGACAAGGAGCTGACCGCCCTGCACAACTCCGAAATGTGGCAGGCGGGCGAAGCCGTCCGTTCGCTGCGTCCGAAGGGCAAGGCGAAGGAGATCACCAAGAGCACCAAAGGCGTTGGCGGCCGCGCCGGCAACTAAGTGGCAGGGCGTGCTCTCCGAGCGCGCCGCGGATGGCTGGGAACAGCCGTCCCTACCCGGAAAAACGAAAACCCACCGCTCCCGCGGTGGGTTTTTTGCGCAACGGCACCGTTGCAGGAGCAAGGCGAAATGGAAAAGTGGCGACCCCTACGGGGTTCGAACCCGTGTTGCCAGGATGAAAACCTGGAGTCCTAGGCCACTAGACGAAGGGGTCTTCGTTCGTTTCCGGAGAAAAAGTGGCGACCCCTACGGGGTTCGAACCCGTGTTGCCAGGATGAAAACCTGGAGTCCTAGGCCACTAGACGAAGGGGTCGTTTTCCAAAAACGAGCGCGTACATTAGCACACCGGATTGACTGCTCAATCCTAATTTAATGTTTTTTGAAAAGAGGGATTCCTCCCCTTCCCGCTTTACTTTGGCCGGTGTGGCAGGCACGCTCAGAACCATGCAACCCGGGGTGCCTTTCCGCCAAGGAAAGTGCTGAGATCATACCCGTTGAACCTGATCCGGATCATGCCGGCGCAAGGGAGCGTGCCCGCCAGCAGACGCTCCGGAAGCCGATCCGGGGCGTTTTTTGTTGGGAGGATGGAATGCAGCTGACCGTCAACGGCGAAGCGCACGAACATGCGGGCAGCGGAACGCTCGACGCCCTGCTCGATGAGCTGGGGGCCAACAAGGCCCATGCCGCCGCCATGGTCAACGGCGACGTGGTCCCATCGACCGAATGGGCGGCCATAAATCTGCGGGAAGGCGATGTGGTGGAACTGCTGGTTTTCGTGGGAGGTGGCTAGTGGACGATCCCTTGGTGATTGGTGGACATGCGTTCGGTTCCCGCCTCTTCCTGGGTACGGGAAAGTTTGCCAGCACGCGGACGATGGTCGAAGCCGTCAAGGCTTCCCGCACCGAACTGGTGACGGTGGCGTTGCGGCGCTTCAACCGCGAACAGGCGGAAGACGATCTGTTCGGCCCGCTTTCCGAGCTCAAGAATGTCCGGCTCATGCCCAACACCTCCGGCGCGATGAACGCCAGGGAAGCCATCCGGGCGGCGATGCTCGGCCGGGAACTGAGCAAAAGCCCGTTCGTGAAGCTGGAGATCCACCCCAACCCGCACCACCTGCTCCCGGATCCGATCGAGACCTACGAAGCCGCCATCGAACTGGCCCGGCAAGGGTTTCTCGTCCTGCCCTACATCCCTGCCGACCCGGTGCTGGCGAAACGGCTGGAAGACGTCGGCTGCTCCGCCGTCATGCCACTCGGTGCGGCGATCGGAACCGGCAAGGGCCTCGCCACGGCTGAAATGATCAAGATCATCGTCCGCGACACCAATGTCCCGGTCATCGTGGACGCCGGACTGCGCTCGCCCTCCGACGCCGCCTGCGCCTTGGAGATGGGCTGCTCCGCCGTTCTCGTGAATTCCGCGATAGCCGCCGCCGAACAACCCGCCGCCATGGCCGCCGCCTTCAAAACGGGGGTCGAGGCCGGCCGCGCCGCCCGCCTCGCCGGCCTGATGCCCACATCCGAAATCGCCCAGGCCAGCAGCCCCCTAACCAGCTTCCTTTCCGCCAATGACTAAACCACTTCCCGACTGGCTTGATCCCGAGCGGTGGATCGCTTTATCGCAGTGCGTGGACAAGGCCGCGATCCATGCGGCGATCCTCTCGGAGAACCCAGCGGAACGCGAACTGGCCCTGATGCTCTCCCCGGGCGCAGGCGAATTCCTGGAGCTGATGGCGCGCAGGGCGCAGGCGATCACCCGCCGCCATTTCGGCCGGACGATCTCGCTCTACACCCCGCTCTACCTCTCCAACTTCTGCAACGGCGGATGCCTCTACTGCGGCATCGCCGCCGACCGCCGCGCCAAGCGCGCCGTGCTCGACGAGGCCCAGCTGCGCCACGAGATGGAAGCGATCAAGAAAATGCACCTGGAAGAGCTGGTGCTGCTCACCGGCGAACGGATGCCGGAAGCCGACCTCCCCTACCTGCGCGAGTGCATCGCCATCGCGGCCGAATACATCCACAACGTCAACATCGAGGTCTTCCCGATGGAGGAGCAGGAGTACCGCCAGCTGGCCGATGCCGGCTGCACGGGCGTGACGCTCTACCAGGAAACCTACGACCAGGCCGCCTACGAACGGCTGCACCGCTGGGGCGACAAGCGCGACTTCTTCAAACGGCTCGACGCCCCCGACCGCGCGCTCCGCGGCGGCCTGCGCACCATCGGCATCGGCGCCCTGCTCGGCCTCTCCGACCCCCGCTTCGATATCCTCTGCGTCTACCGCCATGCCAAGCACCTGCTGAAAAACTACTGGCAGGCGGGCGTTTCGATCTCCTTCCCGCGCATCCGCCCGCAGATGGGCGGTTTCCAGCCCGACCACCCGGTCGATGAGAAAATGCTGGCGCAGTTCATCTTTGCGTTGAAGATCTGCCTGCCCGAAACCCCGCTCGTGCTTTCGACGCGGGAATCGCCGCGCGTACGCGACGGCATGGCGGGCCTGGGCATCTCGAAGATGAGCGTCGCCAGCAAGACCACCGTCGGCGGCTACAGCGAAGACACGGAGGAGTCCACCGAACAATTCGAGATTTCCGACGAGCGCGGCATCCCCGAATTCTGTGCCATGCTCCGGTCCAAGGGGCTGGAGCCGGTCTTCAAGAACTGGGACGCCACCTACCGCGATCCGGCGCACTACGCTGCCAACCGTTAGGTGGCTTTGTAGAACGTCATTGAATCGGACTTGGAGCAGCCGCCCGCGCAGCCGGTTTTGCAGGGGAGTTCGACCTTCAGGATTTTTCCCTTCTGCACGAGCATGTCGAGCATGGGGTGCAGCGCGCTGGAATCGATCTCCAGCGCCAGCGCGATCTCCTGGACGGAAAGCGCCCCGCGTTCCTTGAGCAATTTGACGATTCCGCTAAGCATTCCGCCCCGCGTTTTTACCTCCGGCAATGCGCAGGCCGATAAAGAAGAAAACCAGGATGCCGATGCACAGTCCGATCCATCCAGCGGAAGCGCCAGGATTGACGGTGAAGGTCGCGAGCTGGAAGTAGAAGGTGGAGACCGTCCATGCCAAAACGGTGAGATAGGCGATGGCGAAAACCATCCAGTGCACGCCGATTTCGCGGGCGATGGCGGCAAGCGCGGCGACGCAGGGGCAGTAGATGAGGATGAAGAGCAGATAGGCGAAGGCCGACTTGGAGGCGTGTTCCCCGAAGTGGCCGACCATCGTGGCATAGGCCGAACCGTCGGCCTCGTCCACTTCCTTGAGAGCGGTCGATAGCCCAAGCGGATCCTTCAATCGGTCGAAAAATCCCTCGAAGCCGGCGGGGATGGTGCCGAAGGCGTCGATGATGCCCTGCCAGAAATCGAAGGATTTTCCGGCGGTTTCGGATTCGACGGCCGCATCCGCATCCAGCTGGGAGTAGATGGAGTCCAGCGTTCCCACGACCGCCTCCTTGGCGAAGATGCCCGTGAAGAGCCCGACCGTCGCCGGCCAGTTTTCGTTGTCGATGCCCATCGGACGGAATACCGGCGTAACCGCGCGGCTCATGGCGCTGAGCATGGAATCCTTGGAATCGTTGTGGCCGAACGAGCCGTCGGTGCCGAGCGAATTGAGGAAGCCGAGCACCGCGACGATCAGCAGGATCACCTTCCCCGCCTTGATGAGGAAGGATTTCAGGCGGTGCCAGGTGTGGTACATGACGCCGCTGAAGGTCGGCAGGTGGTAGGGCGGCAGCTCCATGACGAAGCTGGTCACCTCGCCGCGCAGCAGCGTGCGCTTGAAAAGCAGCCCGGTCATGATGGCGAGGCCGATGCCGATCAGGTAGATGCCGAAGATGACCAGCCCGCCGTTCTGCGGGAAGAACGCGGCGGCAAAGAGGGTGTAGACCGGCAGGCGCGCGCCGCACGACATGAAGGGGTTCATCAGGATGGCGAGGATGCGGTCGCTGCGGCTTTCAAGCGTGCGCGTAGCCATGATGCCCGGCACGTTGCAGCCGAAGCCGACGAGCATCGGGATGAAGGCCTTGCCGGGCAGTCCGATGGTGCGCAGGAAGTGGTCCATCACGAAGGCCGCGCGCGACATGTAGCCGGAATCCTCCAGGAACGACAGGCAGAGGAAGATGAAGAAGATCGGCGGGATGAAGGTCGAAACGGTCTGGATGCCGCCGCCGATCCCCTCCGCCAGGATCGCCACCGCCCAGTCCGGGAAATGCAGCGTTCCGAGCAGGTGGCCGAAACCATCGACGAAAATGGTGCCGCAGAGCCCGTCGAAAAAGTCGATGAACGGTCCGCCGACGTTGATTGTGAGCGCAAAGACGAGATACATGATCCCGAAAAAAACGGGGAAGCCGAGGAATCGGTTGAGCACGATCTTGTCGACGGCGTCGGAAAAGGATTTGCGAGCCATGTCGCTCCCGGCGGTGACATCGCGCGCCAGGCCGTGGATGAAGCCGTAGCGGCCGTCGGCGATGATCATGTCGGTATCCTCGCCGACGATGCGCTCGACCTTTTTCAGCTCGGCATGCAGATCCGGAAGCATCGCCTTGTCCGGACCCAGGACCGCCATCGCCAGGTGGTCCTTTTCCAGCAGTTTGATCGCCAGCCAGCGGGCGGAGACCTTTTTGCTAAGCGCCACGTCGCCCAGGCTGACCTCCAGCGACCGGATCACCTTTTCGATCTCCGGCTCGTAGGCGACGCGCGTTCCCGGCTTGTGGTGGGTCTGGCTGATGAGGTCGATTGCCTCGCGCAGCTCGTCGATGCCAGTCTTGCGCGACGCCACGACCGGAACCACCGGACAGCCCAGGTGCCTGGCGAGATGGTCGACCTGGATGCGCAGCCCGCGCTGCTTGGCCATGTCCATCATGTTGAGCGCCACCACGACCGGCACGTCCATTTCAAGCAGCTGGGTGGTGAGGTAGAGGTTGCGCTCCAGGTTGGAGGCGTCGATGACATTGACGACCACGTCGGGCGTATCGAATAGGATGTGCTTGCGCGCCACCTCCTCGTCGGGCGAGAGCGCGGAGAAGGAGTAGATCCCCGGCAGGTCGGTCACCTCCACCTCGTTCCCGCCATGGACATAGCCGCCCATGACGCGCTCGACGGTGACGCCCGGCCAGTTTCCGACCTGCTGGCGCGCGCCGGTCAGGGCGTTGAACACGGTTGTTTTGCCGCAGTTGGGGTTTCCGGCAAGGGCGATCTTCAGGGTCTTCATTGCTTCTCCACATCCAGCGCATCGGCTTCGTTGCTGCGCAGAACCAGCCGCGATCCCTTCACCTCGATCTCGATCGGTCCGCCGAACGGCGCCTTGCGCACCACCGAAAACACCGCATTGCGCGTCAATCCCATGCGCAGCAGCTTTTGCCGGTAGGCCGGATCCGAAGAAGTGAATCCCGCCACCAAGCCGCTTTCGCCCACCTTCAATTCCTTCAGCTTCATTTAAGACCTCTCGAACCCATCGCCTAGAATGCCAAGGCCAGCTGGACCGTCGCGAGGTCGCCCCGCGCCCCGTCGTCCAGCTTCTCGGCGTGCAAATATTCGACCGCCACCGTGGCGTTTTCGTGGAAAGCATAGGAAACGACCGCCCCGGCCGCTTCGCCGGGGAACTTGTCGCCGAACGCAAGGACCGCGCCGTCGAACGTGGCATAGAGGTCGTTGCTGGCCTCGTACTTCAAACCGAAAACCACCCTCTCGCCCAGCTTCACCGATCCCTCGAGGTTGAAGGCCGCCGGAACGTAGCGGCCACCGGCGATGTCGTATCCCTCCAGCGCGGAGACGTATTCGGCGTTGAAGGTGCAGCGGCCCAGGTAGAAATTGGCAAAGGCCCCGGCGGCGCTGTCCTTATCGTAGCCCGGCAGGTTGGCCAGCTCCTCGCCCACCTTTTCAAAGGTCCAGCTTTCCATCAGGTCGGACAGCCAATAGGCGCCGAACTTGACCGTTTCATGCGGAAAAAACGTGATTCCCGCATGGAAATCGGAAAGCGTCGAATCGCCGTCCTCGCCCGGCGGTACGCCCTTTTTCACCGAGCCGTTGAAGGTTCCGGCATTCAGGTCGACCCAGCCGTTGCCATAGCCGACCATCGCCCCGGTCTTGTTCATTTCCGCGAGTTCCAGCGTCAGCGGATCGGAAACAAAGGCGGTCTCGAAGTTCCCGACGGGCTGGTAGAAGCGCCCGCCGACGAAATAGAAGGCGGTCGATTCGGCCGACCCGACCGCAACGTAGGCTTCGTCGAGATTATCGGTTTCCCGCGAATACTGCTCCCACAGCAATCCGACGTGGCCAGAGAGCCATTCGGCCAGCGACGCCTCGAGATCGAACGCCGCCGTCGCCAGCAGCAAGTCGCTTTCGCTCTCCCCGCCGGTGCTGGCGGCAAAGCCCTCCACTTCGAGCAACACGCCGTATTCGAGGCTTTGCAGCACGTTGGTGGTCCAGCCGGACACCTGTTCGTGGCCGCGCGGCCGCTCCGGCTTTTCCGCCCGCGCGCAACACGCCGCCAGCAGAACCAGACCGCAAACCTTCCACGCTGGTGAAACACCCGCCATTCCTACACCCTCAGGCACTGCTGGCCGCTTTCGACGACGTAGCGGTACTGCTTCCCGCAATGGATGATCACTTCCTTCTGGCCCTTCTTGAGGATCTTGAAATCGATCCGCATCTCGCCGAAGCCGTCGTGCTCGACGAGCATGTTGTAGAGCGCATTGATCCGCTTTTTCACATCTTCGTGGCAATCCGCCATGCAAACCACCTGCTTAAATTGCGCGCAAATTTAGATGGTATCTCAACTGCGTCAACCCTAAACGGCAATTTTTTGGCTTAACTAACATTTTTGCCGTACCCCGCGCACCCAGGTCGCCGCCTGTGATCCACATAAAGAAATCTCCGCCCAATTCCCGGGCCATGTCCGCTGTGCTATTTCCATCAGCTGGGACATGAAGTTAAAAAAAAAGCCGCCCAAAAAAGGGCGGCTTCCCTGTCGCTTGATCGAAACCGAACTACATCAGCGGACCGACCTGCTTCATGAAGTCCCAGCGCTTCTTCGCGTCCTTCTCGGCGAGCTGGAAGAGGCTTTCCGCTTCCTTCGGCGCGGTCTTCAGCAACGCCGTGTAGCGGCGCTCGTTGCGGATGAAAGCCTGGAAGTCGCCCTTCGGCTCGCGGGCATCCCACGTAAACTTCTGGCCCTCCTCCGCAGCGGGATTGAAGCGGTAGAGCGGCCAGTAGCCACATTCCACGGCGTTCTTGGCGATCGTCTGGGTCTTCATCATGTCGATGCCGTGCGCAATGCAAGGGGCATAGGCGATGATGATGGACGGACCGTTGAAGGCCACCGCTTCCTGGATCGCCTTCTGCGTCTGGACGCGGTTGGCACCCATGGAGATCTGCGCCACGTAGACCGTGCCGTAGCTCATGCACATGAACCCGAGGTTCTTCTTGCCGGCGCGCATGCCGCCGGTGGCGAACTTCGCCACGGCACCGATCGGGGTTGACTTGGACGCCTGGCCGCCGGTGTTCGAATAGACCTCGGTGTCGAGCACGAGGATGTTGACGTTCTTGCCGGACGCCACCACGTGGTCGAGACCGCCGTAGCCGATATCGTAGGCCCAGCCGTCGCCGCCAAAGATCCAGACCGCCTTGTCGACGAAGTAGTCCTGCAGTTCCATGATCTTGCGGACCACGGGGGCCGCCTCGGCCGAGGCTTCAGCAAGGGCGCCGGGCAGGAGCATCTTGACGGCATTCTGGGCAGCGACCGCTTCGTCGGACAGGACATTGTCCTTGCAGATGTCGACGGCCTTGCCCAGCGCGGCGGCCAGGTCGGCATTGGTGCCGATTTCCAGCAGTTTCGCCACCGCGTTGCGGAGCAGCGCGCGGTTGTTGTCCACGGCCAGGCGGAAGCCCATCCCGTATTCGGCATTATCCTCGAAGAGCGAGTTCGCCCACGAAGGTCCGCGCCCGTCCTTGTTGGTGCAGTACGGAACGGTCGGGAAGGTGCCGCCGTAGATCGACGAGCAGCCCGTGGCGTTGGCGGTGATCATGTGCTCCCCGCAGACGAGCGTCACCAGCTTGACGTAGGGCGTTTCGCCGCACCCCGCGCACGCCCCGGAGAACTCGAAGAGCGGCTTCTTCATCTGGATACCCTTGACGGTATCGACGTTCACGCCGTCGAGGACGTTGTCGGGCAGGTTTTCGAAGAAGGTGGTGTTTTCCACTTCCCCATGGGCACGCTCTTCATCCAGCGTGGTGAATTCCAGCGCCTTGGTCTTGGCCGGGCAGGTTTCGACACAGACGCCGCAACCGGTGCAGTCTTCGATGTAGACCTGGATCTTGTAGTGCAGATCCTTGTCGTTCTTGGTCTTCGATTCGACCGTGACGAAGGTCTGGGGGGCGGAGGCCAGCTCCTTGGGCTCGATCTGCTTCGCGCGGATCACCGCGTGCGGGCAGGCCATGATGCACTGGTTGCACTGGATGCAGTTATCCTTCACCCAGCGCGGTACGCGCGGACCGATGCAGCGCTTCTCAAGCTTGGAGGTGCCGGTCGGCAGCGTCCCGTCGAAGGTCAGCTTGGAGACCGGGATGGTGTCGCCCTTCTGCATCATGGTCGGGAGGATCACGTCGCGCTCGAAATCCGTCGCGTTGGCCGGAATGAGGTCGGGCAGCACGTAGGACTTCGTGATGGCGGAGGGCACCTCGACCTTCTCGATGGCCGCGACCGCGGCATCGATGGCCTTCCAGTTCATCTCGACGATGTCCATGCCCTTCTTCTCGAAGGTCTTCTTGGCGTAGTCCTTGATGAGCTGGATGGCTTCGTCTTCGGGCAGGACGCCGGAGAGCTTGAAGTAGACCGTCTGCATCACGGTGTTGATGCGGAAGCCGAGACCCACCTCGAGCGCGATCTTCAACGCGTTGACATTGTAGAAGTTGATCTTGCGGTCGATGATGATCTGCTGCTCCTCCTTCGTGAGGTGGTTGAACACCTCCGCGGTCGGGATTTCGGAGTTGAGCACGAAGGTTCCGCCTTCGGCCAGGGCTCCGAGCATGTCGTAGCGGCCGATGTAGGAGACGTTGTGGCAGGCCACGTAGCCAGCGTGCTGGATGAGGTAGGGATAGTTGACCGCGCTATCGCCGAAACGCAGGTGCGACGTGGTCACGCCACCCGACTTCTTCGAGTCGTACACGAAATAGGCCTGCGCGGTCATGTCGGTATTGTCGCCGATGATCTTGATGGTGTTCTTGCAGGCACCGACCGTGCCGTCGGAACCGAAGCCCCAGAAGATGGACGACTTGACGTCCGCCGGCTCGATGTTGAACTCGCCGCCGACCGGGATGGAGAGCTTGGTGACGTCGTCGTTGATGCCGACGGTGAACCCGTGCCACCCGCCGTTGTCGAGGTGGTCGTAGACGGCCTTGACCATGCGGGGCATGAACTCCTTGGAGGAGAGTCCATAGCGGCCGCCGATGATCTTGCAGCCCCGGCCCTCGAGCGCGGCGACCACGTCGAGATAGAGCGGCTCGCCGATAGCGCCCGGTTCCTTGGTGCGGTCGAGCACGACGACCTTCTTCGCCGTTTCGGGGATGCAGGAGGCGAAGGCCTTGGCGGAGAAGGGACGGTAGAGGCGGACCTTGACGAGACCGAGCTTCGCGCCCTGCGCGTTCATCTTCTCGATGGTCTGTTCGATGGTGTCGCATGCCGACCCCATGGCGACGCACACCTTATCGGCATCCGGCGCACCGACATAGTCGAAGAGATTGTATTTGCGGCCGAACTTGGCGGCGAACTTGTCCATGTACTCCTGGACGATTTCCGGAATCGCGTCATAGTACTTGTTGGAGGTTTCGCGACCCTGGAAGTAGACGTCCGGATTCTGCGCGGCGACCTTGAGGGTGGGGTTTTCCGGCTTCAGGGCGCGGGCGCGGAAGCGCTCGATGTATTCGACCTCGACCAGGTCGCGGAGATCTTCATAGGCGATGTTCTCGACCTTCTGCAGCTCGTGCGACGTGCGGAAGCCGTCGAAGAAGTTAAGGAAGGGGATCTGGGCCTTGAGGGTGGAGAGGTGGGCGATGGTCGCCATGTCCAGCGTCTCCTGGATGGAGTTTCCGCAGGTCATGGCCCAGCCCGTATTGCGGACGGACATGACGTCGGAATGGTCGCCGAAAATGGAGAGCGACTGCGCCGCGAGGGAGCGGGCCGAGACGTGGAATACGGTCGGGAGCATTTCGCCGGCGATCTTGTACATGTTGGGGATCATCAGCAGCAGGCCCTGCGACGCAGTGAAGGTCGTCGTGAGCGCACCGGCGCTCAGGGAGCCATGGACCGCGCCGGCCGCGCCGGCTTCGGACTGCATCTCAACCACGTCGACGGTTTTACCGAAGAGGTTCTTCTTGCCACTCGCGGCCCACTCGTCCGAATATTCCCCCATGTTCGAGGAAGGCGTGATCGGATAGATGGCCGCGATGTCGGAAAACGCGTACGCGATGTGCGCAGCAGCGGTGTTGCCGTCAATGGTCACCATTTTCTTGCTCATGTGAATTTCTCCTTGGTTAACATCCCATACATCAAAAAATACGCAAAAGAGCGGTATTTTAAAAATTTCCCACCGGGGTCGCCCCGCAAAAAGCGCACATATTCCCACAAGTCGTCCGGATTGGAAGTTTTTTTGCCCTGTTTTTTACGGTTTGGAAAGCGAAACACCTATTGGAACTGGGTTCCAATAGGCGCTTTTAACGAAACAGGCCCCTTGCGGGGCCCGAGGAGGAGAGAAATGCATTGGCTAAAAGGACGAAGGGGTATTCAGCAAGGGGTCGCTTACCGTGACGTTCCTTGCCGATTCATCCTTCGCCAATGCAAAGACTACATTGTCGGCCGAGTCGGGCGCGACAGTAACAATTTTCGTTTTAAAGCCATCCAGGTGCAACTCGAAGGTCCGCTCGCCGCGGACCTGCTGCTGGAGGGGCGTCTTGCCGATCAGCTCGGCACCGCCAGGCCGGTAGACGAGGGCCCCTGACGGCTCGCTGTCGATGACGACCGTCTTTTCCCGGTCGGATGCGCGCTCCATGGTGACGGTAACCTCCCGGCTGGACTGGGGGGAGAGCATGAAGGGGCGGGTGGCAAAACCATCCAGCTGCATTTCCAGGGCCGTGTCCTTTTCAACGAGGATTTCCACCGGCGTCTTGCCGATCAGCTCCACCCCGCCCGAACGGTAGAGGGAGGCGTTGCCCGGATTGCTCCGGACCGTCACGAAGGGCTTCGGCTTCAGCGCCACGCTCACCTGTCGCGGCGAGTCGGGGAGCAGGGTAATGGTGGATGGATAAAAGCGGTCCGCCCGCAGTTCGAGCTCCGTATCCTCCTTGACCATCTGGCGGAAGGGGGTCTTGCCCAGCACCACGCCGCGGTGGACCACCTCCGCGCCTTCGGGGTCGCTGAGAACGATGATGATCGGTTCGCGCTCCATCTCCACCATCAGCGGGCTATGCGTGCCTTCGTCGACGGTGAACTGCCGGGGATAGTACCCCTCCTTGCGCAATTCGTAGACGCTCTTCGCGGAAGCGGGCACGGCCAAGGGCGTGGTTCCAACGCGGCTGCCATCGGAGGCGAAGATCTCGGCGTTCTTAGGGGTGCTCACGATCGTGACCGTGTCGCCGCGATCCAGATCGATCACCACATTGCCTTCCGGATCCTCCGGGATGGTGAACAGCTGGGCGGCATAGCCCGGCGCCCGCACTTCGAATGTCCGGTAGGGCTTGCCGTAGTCCAAGACGTAGGGTGTCTGGCCGACCCGGCCGACGCCTTCGACATAGAGCTCCGCCCCTTCGGGCTTGCTGAGCAGCAGCACCTTTTCGCGCCGGCGCAGTTCCACTTTCATGCTTTCCGGATCGATCGGCGAGAGCACGACGGTCTTCGAAAAATAGCCATCCTTCCGTACCACCACCTCCTTGGTGTTGGCCACCAGGTTTATCCTGACCGGAGTGGTACCGATCAGCTCGTCGCTATCCTTATAGTAGACCCGGGCGCCCGGAGGCGTACTCGACACCGTTACCGGCGCACAACCCGTAAGGCCGAGCAGCGCGACCAAGGCCAGGAAGATCGTCGATCTGATCATGGTTCCGATTCTCATGTTGCATACCCCTTGCAGTTCAAGTTATCCGTTTGAAACGACTGTCCAGCCAGTTAGCAAGTTCCATTCCAACCACGGTCAAAGTTGGTTCCCCATGGGAGGTTTCCGGTCGGGGATATGTTCGGGAATACCAGTTGACGCATCCCATAAAATCACCTTAACTCCGCTCGATGAAGAGAAATACGGCGTTTGCACCGCATCCCGGAACGCATAGCGCACGTCCGCCCCATCGAGGACGGACCCATTCCCGGATCCTTCCCTCCGCATGAACCAGACCGTTATCCATTTCGAAAATGCCAGCGAAGCCCGCGAACTGGGCGGCGTGCTCGACGGCTTGGCCGACCGCATCGAACGGGAGCAGCACCTCTCGCTCGTGATGCGCGACATGGCCATCGCCATCCAGGGCCCCGACGAAGGACAGGCGCTCTTCGCCGGCTTCCTGCAAGACCTCAGGACCGCCCGCAACCGCACCCGTCTTGATCTCCAGGCGGCCACCTATGCCTATGAGGCGCTGCTGCGGGGCGAGGAAAAGGTGTTCGAACGGCTGGCCCGGATCCGCATCGATGTCAGCCCCCGCAAGCCCGCCATCTTCCCACGCACCCTCGGGCAGCAGATCTACATCGACGCCATGCTGGGCAACTCCGTCACCTTCGGCATCGGCCCCGCCGGCACCGGCAAGACCTATCTGGCCATGGCCATGGCGGTTTCCGCCCTCCTGAAGGACGACATCAGCCGCATCATCCTGACCCGCCCCGCCATCGAGGCCGGAGAAAACCTCGGGTTCCTGCCCGGCGACTACCAGCAGAAGGTGGCCCCCTACCTGCGCCCCCTCTACGACGCGCTCTACGACATGCTCCCTGCCGAGACCATCGAATCCTACCTTGAGCGCGGCGTGATCGAGGTCGCCCCTCTCGCCTATATGCGTGGCCGCACCCTAAACCACGCCTTCGTCATCCTGGACGAGGCCCAGAACACGACCCCCCAGCAGATGCTCATGTTCCTCACGCGGCTCGGCTTCGACTCCAAATGCGCCGTGACCGGCGACCTGACTCAGATCGACCTGCCTGGAGGCAGCATCTCCGGACTGGCCGAAGCGCGATCGATCCTCGGGAACATCCCTGGTCTGGGGATCGTGGAACTCAACGAGCGCGACGTGGTGCGCCATCCGCTCGTGCAGAAAGTCATCGAAGCCTATCAGGTATCGCGGCCAGCCTAGGCCGCCCAACAGGGTCCCGACATGAAACCAAAGACGTCCAAAAAGAAATCCGCCGGCATTGCCGCACGCAAGATCGAGGAGAAGAGGCGGCTCGACCTGCCCTACAAGGCGGTCGGGCTGGGCCTGCTGCTCTGGCTGCTGGTCACCTGGCTCTTCTTCGGGCGCGGCATCGCCCCCCAGATCAATATCGTCGAGGGGGAAACGGTTCCGGCCACCGTCGAGGCGCTGGTCGACTTCCAATGTGAAAACCTGCGCGAAACCGACCTCGCGCGCAAGCAGGAGGCCAACAAGGTACCTCCGGTGTTCTCCATCGACCCCACTGCCGCCCAGCGCGCCACCAAGAAGATCCAGGCGCTCTTCGATCGTCTGGCCGGGATTGCCGCCGCCGGGGCCGAGGAGCGCGGGGAGAAGATCGCCTCGCTGGACGACCTCCTGATCGGGTCCAACGTCGATACGGCCCAGTTCATCGCCGCCTTTCCCACCAATGATATCGCCCAGGCCAAGACCGTGATCGTCCAGGGCATCCGCCAGGTCATGGGCGCGGGAATCATGTCGGACGGATACCGTGAAAACCTCTCGAACGAGTCTCCGGAGCGCCGCCTCTCCATCCTCCCCGGCGCGAACGCCCCCGAGCGGAGCATCTCGCTGGCCGAGATCTATTCGCGGCGAACGGCTGTCTGGGCCATTGCCGAAAAGATCGGCAATCCCGACCAGCGCAAGGTTGTCGAAACGCTCCTCTACTCGGTCATCGAAGACAACATGGCGTACGACAAGACCTACACGGAATCGCTCAAGAAACAGGCGTCCGACAAGGTGCCTCCCGTCATTCAGCGCTACCCGACCGGAACCATTCTCGTGCGAGCCGGCGAACGGGCCACGCCGCAAACCCTGCTGCTCCTGCAGCAGCATGCCCAGAAACGGCAGGAACAGCGCGAAGCCGTCGAGCAGCTCCGTGAAATCGTCGGCAACGGCCTGCTGCTGCTGCTTGGATTGGCCGCCACCGCGGTGGTCCTGCGCGTCGGCAATCCGCAGATGGTTCGGCAGAGCGACAAGCTGCTGCTCCTCGCCGTTCTCTCGCTGTTCACCCTAGGCTCCGCCCGCCTGCTGACCTACCTCTCGGGCCAATACGCGCTCGTCTCAAGCTCGCTGGCCACCTATCTGGTTCCGCATGCGCTGGCCGTCCTGCTCGCGGGGATCCTGCTGGGCGGCGGCCCGGCGATCTGCCTCGGATTCTGGACCAGCTACGCCACGGCGGTGCTGTTCGACAAATCCTTTTCCGTCTTCGCCCTCGGCATGCTGATCACCATCACCGCCACCTGCACCGCGCGCAACGTGCATCGCCGTTCCAGCCTGTTCCGCGCCGGCCTATGGGTCTGCGCCGTCATGGTGCTGTACGTGCTGGTGGCTGCCATCCTGAAGAACCAGGCCCTCTCCGTACTCGTAGGGCAGCTGGCCGCCGCCATCGTGTCAGGGATGGTCTCCACCATCCTGGCCCTGCTGCTGATCCCGGTCTTCGAGAAGCTCTTCAAGATCACCACCGACATCACCCTGCTCGAGCTCTCCGACATGGGGCATCCGCTGCTGCAGAAGATGGCGATCCAGGCCCCGGGCACCTACCACCACTCCCTGATGGTCGCCACCCTCGCGCAGAACGCAGCCGAGGCGATCGGAGCCAACTCGCTGCTGGTGCGCGTCTGCGCCTACTACCACGACATCGGCAAGCTGGCCAAGCCCGAGTTCTTTACCGAAAACATCCAGCACAAGGAAAACCCCCACGACGAGCTCTCACCGCACATGAGCGCCCTCGTGATCTCCTCGCACGTCAAGGAAGGCCTCACGCTTGCCCGGCGCCACAGGCTGCCCCAACCCATCATGGACGCCATCGAGCAGCATCACGGCAACGGGCTCATCTCCTTCTTCTACCACAAGGCCAGGCAGCAGACCGACGGGGAGACTAAAAGTGTCGAGCGTATCAACGAGAGCGACTTCCGCTATGGCGGCGCCCCCGCGGTCACGCCCGAAATGTCCATCCTCTCCCTGGCCGATGCATCGGAGGCCGCTTCCCGGTCGATCGAAAAGCCCACTCCGCAAAAGATCGCCAACCTGATCAACGACATCTTCGCCATGAAGATCAAGGATGGGCAGATGGACTATGCACAGTTGACCATGGCGCAGATCAACGCGGTGAGGCAATCCTTCATCTTTTCATTGTCCAACATGCTCCACGGCCGCATTCCCTACCCGAAGGAGAACGGGTCATCCCCGAAGGCACCGGCCGCGGACGCCCGGCAACCCGCCAAGGACGCCTAGCCCGAACGTCGGCGATCCCATGAACTGCATCGTCCTCAACCAGCAGAAGAACCATCCCCTCCTGGCCAGGAATCTCCGCAGGCTGGTCGACTGGCTCGCCATGCGGCTGGAGGAGCGCATGGCTCCAGAGAAGTGGGAAGAAGTGTGCCTGCTGCTCGTCGACGATACCGGCATCGTTCAGACCAACCGGGAATATTTCGGCAAGGACCGCCCTACCGACGTCATCAGCTTCCGCTACGATCCCATCCCCGGCGAAGACGAGGCTTGGAGCGGCGACCTGATCGTCAATGTCGACCGGGCCATGGGGGAAGGACGCCGGCGGGGCAGTCCCGACCGCGAGCTGGCGCTCTACATCGCCCATGGGTTCGACCATCTGTCTGGGGCCGACGACAACACCCCGGAGGAACGACGGCGCATGCGTGCGACGGAAACCGCATGGCTCCGCCAGGCCGGGAAGGAAGGCGCCCTACGCCCCCTTTTCAAGAGCGGATCTACGGTTGGGGAGCAACGATCTTGATGGGGATCGCGGGCATCGTGCAACGCTTCGCTTCCGAATCCCCCCGTTCCCGGGCAAGCGCGTAGACCACGAGCGTCGCCGTGTCGCCCGGCTTCAGCGGCTCTCCAGCTTTTATGCTAATCTGGCCGAAGCCGTAATGCGGCTGGCTGCGCGCCCCCTCGGGTTTTTGCTTTGGTCGGGTGAACCAGCCCTTTTCCAGCACCAACCCTTCAGGAGGCGCATCGAGTTCGAGTTTGCCATTCTGCACCCCGGGTTGGAGGCGACCGGAAAAATCGACCTTGACCGCTGCCCCCAACGGCACTTCAACCACGCCCGAAGCGGGCAGTTTTGCCGCCAGCACGACCAGGGGCTCCTCCTCCAGCGGGGCCAGTACCAGCTCCTGCGCCGGAACGAGATGCCGGTTAAGGAATGCCTGCATCTGGTCGTCCACGGGAACCACGGCATGCGCCACCCGCTCGCCACCGATCGTTGCAACACCCACCACCTTGGGACATAGCAGCCTTCCTTCAATTGATGCCGGTGCAGTGATGGTGAACCTTGCCGCATCCCCGCCTGCGGGTACGGATGCCTTGCTCATGGTGAACCCCTCGGGCAGATCCTCCACCTCCATCGCGATTTCGCCGGCAAAGCCATCGATCCGGGTAGCGCGCACGGTGAAGGCGGCGCTCCCGCCGGGGGCGATCTGCAATCCGGAGGGTTCCATCCGCAACGCAAAGTCGGGCGTGGCTTCGCTGATCCGCAACCGATAGCCGAAATCCTCGCCGCCCTTCGACTGGGCATCGGCGATTTCAAGATAGTAGGTCCCGGACTCGGGAAGCTCCTGCAGCAGGTAGGAGTCGGCATGATGGGTCACCAGCCCGGCCCCGAGATAGAGGTGGGAGCTGTCCATCTGCACGTAATCGTCGTTGCGCACCGGTTGCCCGAGTCCGGGACCGGTAAGGGTAATGACGGAATCCAGGGGGGAGTTGAGCCGACGCGCGGAGACTTCGATGGAAACCGCACTTCCCTTTTCACCTTCAAATGCAAACAGGTCGCGGTCCCCCACCCGCTGGACGCGACCGTTGACCACCACGGGCCGCTGGATGGACATGGCATGGCCAGGATCGTCGTTGGGCTCCTTCTCGAACACTTCGTCCAGCGTTCCGATGGCAAAAGGCATCTGGTTGGAGCGATAGCCATCCTTGTTCACGGAGATCTTGCGAACCTCCTGCCCGTCGGCAGGCAGTTTCCCAGCCAGCCGGTTGCGTGGAAGGTTCCGGCCGGAGAGCCTTACGTCCACCTCCGCCCCCTGCCGCGCGCCCAGCGGGAAGATGCTGGTGATGAAGGGCAGCTCGCCGATGGCGATGCGATAGATGAAGTCCTCCCGACCGCGATAGATGGAGTCGCGGATCGCCAGCGTGTAGGTGCCGTTCTGCGGCACATCGAAGAAGAGGACCGGATCGGGATTGAACATGAAGTCGTCCTGGTAGGCCACTTCGCGTCCCTCTTCGTCGTAGATCGATACCACCGCCTGGAACCATCCTGGGACCGCATCGGCCAGATAGGGAATGATGCGGCGGGCGCCGACATCCACCACCAGGGCGTCGCCCATGCCGGCCTTGAAGCGGAAATGGTCTATATCCCCCGGATCCATGTTGCCGTTGATGATCGCTGGCAGGACCACTTCCTGGACGGCGGACCCCATGTGGTCGTCGTTGGGTTCCTTCTCAAGCACCTCTTCCAGCAGGTTGACATCGAAGTTGATGGGGTTCGACATGCCGGCCGGAGTGCAGATCCGAAGTTCCCGCTCGCCCGGCGCCGCATCGGGAAGAATCCTGATCCGCACCATCAGCCGCTCCGCAATCTGCGGATTGAACTGCTCCTTCTCGTTCTGGCGGTAGTTCTTCCGGACCGACTGCATGTCGAACGGATCGACCCCCTCGGGCACATCGGCCACCGCGATCTTCCGCTTGACCCGGGCCAGCTGCTTGAGCAGGCGTTCGCGCTTGTCCGCATCGGTGGTGTCTGCGAGTTCCTCGGTGAAGTTGTCCTTGCTTCGGACGAACTGCTGCAGCTGGCGCGGTTCATAGCGAACGCTGTACTTCTCGATCGCCACCTCCACTCCCCCGCCCGTGACGATGGCGTTGGTGGCGCCTTCGAGGAACTGTCCGCCCACCCTGGCGACGAACTCGGTGCCCTGCCGCCCCCCGGCAGGATAGCAGTAGCCGATATGGGGAACCTCGGCCGATGCGAAGGCTGCCGCGGCGGTCCAGACGGACAGCATGCATGGAACTATCCTCATGCCATGATCTCCCGAAGCCGGCCACCCAGGGTGATGCCGTCTTCCTCGGTAGGGCAGACGCGGACATCGAGCCCCTGCGGGTGCGGCAGGCGGGCATGCGTATCGATGCCGAGCTGTTCATAGATGCTGCCGATCAGGTCCCATGGATAGACGGGCCGTTCGGCCACTTCCATCCCTTTCCCGTCCGATGCCCCGACCACGTGGCCTCCGGCGAAACCGCCGCCGGCCAGGACGTGGCAGAAGCATTTGCCGAAATGGTTTCGTCCGCCGTTCCAAGGGGCCTCCCACTGCACCTGGGGCGTGCGTCCGAATTCGCCGCCCCACCACACGATAGTGCTCTCCAGCAGTCCGCGGTCTCCCAGGTCCTGAAGGAGCGCGGAAAACCCGCGGTCCATTTCGGTCAACTTGCTATTCATGATCTCGAAATGCTTCTTGTGCGTATCCCATCCATTGTAGTTGATGGTGACATAGGGCACCCCAGCCTCGACCAGCCGGCGTGCAACCAGGCAGGACGCACCGAATTCGCTGCGCCCGTAGCGGTCGCGCAGCACGTCGCTTTCGGTTTTCACGTCGAACACCTTCCCGGCATCGCCGAGCAGCAGTTCGTAGGCCTGTTCTTCGCAGCTGTCCATGAGCGCGAACTCGGGGTTGCCCTTCATCTTTTCACCGAAGGTTTCCAGCGCATGGAGCAGCTTGCGGCGGCTCCGCTGGCGCTCCTCGCCCATGCCCGGCTGCACGATCCCTTCAACCGCGAAGACCGGTGCGGCGGGGTTTCCTCCGGTCGCGAAAGGCTTGTAGCGCAACCCCATGAACCCCGACTCCGAGAAGCGGCCCTGCGGCCGGGTCAGCACGATGTAGGGCGGCAGCAACCCCTTGTAGCCGGCATCGTAGCCCTTGAAATGCGACACCACCGCCCCGGCGCAGGGGTAGACGTCGCTCGTACCCGCCGGCCGGCCGGTCTGGGTGATGTAGGAGGCGGTTTCGTGGCCGTTGTTGCCGTGGGTCATGCTGCGGATGATGGAGTACTGGTCGGCCTGCTTCGCCAAGAGCGGAAGGCGTTCGCAGATGCGGATGCCGGATACGTTGGTCTCGATCGGCGAGACGTAGGGACCGCAGTAGTCGTGCCCGGCATCGGGCTTCGGATCGAACGTGTCGAGATGGGCCGGTCCGCCCCACATCCAGATCTGGATGACCGACTTCGCCCCCGCCACCCTCGCCGCCCGTACGGACGGGGGCGTGCCCAGTAGCAGGGTTGCCGAACCTGCGGCCCCGCTGGCCATCGCATCGCGCCGGGTCAATCGAGAACCGGGCCCGCTCGGTTTTTTGTTGTTCATGATGCTCTCCTTGTCCCGTCAGTGCCTGTAGATGAACTCCTTGGTGTTCAGCAAGGCCCAGATGATGTCGATCGTGGCATCCCATCGGCTGCCGGTGGCGGTGATATGGCTGACGGCGACCTGCCGCTCTTCGGGGGTGGGATACCGGGAGAGGATTGCCAGATAGAGGTTATCCAGGGCCTCGTCCAGGGGGAGCCAGGATGCCGGAGGCGGTTCCTTCCCCTTCTTTGCACGGCGCTCGTCCGGTACGGCCATGCCCATCAGGCTTCTGTTCTGCGACAGCTTCTGCACGATATGCGTGGAGTTGAGCATATGGAGCTTCTGCGCGGCGGAAGGGTCGTTGCTGCGCTCCGACTCGAATCCCGTGTCTCGCGGCGGCCGACCGAATAGTTCTAGGAAGGGGCTCGTGATGCTGCCGTCGGCCAGCGTGATCGACCGCTGGTTCTCGGGGATGAAGGTGAAGGGCTCGGGGATGGCGCTGGAGTACGATTCGGTGGTCCCGGTGATCTGGCAGATGGCATCGATCAGCACCTCCGCATCGAGCCTGCGGACATGGTAGTGGGAAAAGTTGGCCTGGTCCGAGAGGTTGCCTTCATTGTGTATGGATGAAAGCTGGTAGGTCCTGGAATTGAGGATGATCCGGTAGACATGGCGCAGGTCGAACCCGCTTTCGACCAGCTCGCGGGCTAGGAAGTCGAGCAATTGCTGGTTCTGCGGCGGATTGTCGGGCCGGATGTCGTCCGGCTCGTGGACCAGCCCCCGCCCCATCAGCCAGTACCAGATGCGGTTGACGATGTTCTGCGCAAAGACGTTGCTGCCCACCAGCCAGTCGGCAAAGAGTTCCCGGCCGTCCTGGCCGGGCCGGATCGCGGCAAGCTGCCCTCCGGGGAAGACCGGCTGTACCGGCTGGCCGGTCGCGGGATCCATGAACTGCCGCGCAGGATCGGAATAGACGATCTCCTCCTTCCATTCGGCCGTACCCTTGTAGGCGACGCCGCCGAAGAACGCTGCCACACCCTCCAGCTGGCCGCGGTCCCAATTCTCGGTCCGCATGCCCATGAAGGTGAGGGCGACGATGCTGGCGATCGACTCCGGCGTACGGTTCGGCATGGCCCGGTAGAAATTGACCTGCGGAACCCGGAAGTTGCTCCCGCTGGCCGTAAGCAGCTCGCGCGCAAACCGGTCGTAGGGCATGTTTTCGTCCACCGCGGTCCGGACCCAGCGATGGTATGCCTGCACGGCATTCGGCCACAGCTTGCTGGGAAATTCCGCCTTCACGCGCAGCAGGTCGCACCACTTCAACGCCCAATAGTCGGAAAATTCCTCGCGTTCGAACAGTTGTTCGATCAATTCCCCGCGGCGGTTCGCGCTGTTCCGCGAGAGAAAGGCGCGGGTCTCCACGGCAGAGGGCAGCGTTCCGGTCATGTCGAGATAAACGCGCCGGAGGAAGACCTCGTCCGTGCAGGGGTCCGAGGCGGGTATTCCGAGCTCGTCGAGTTTCGCGAACACGAGCTTGTCGATCTTCGCGCTGGCGCGATCAACCGTAGCAAAGGCCGTGCCTGCCGCAGCAAGCATGCCTGCCGCCACCGCAACCCGCCATTCAATCCTGCTCCAACCGCACATCACGTCGGACCTCGCTTCGGGCCGGGCCGGCTTCGCCGGATCACCGCCTGCCCACGGATGAAACGTCCCGACCTGTCCGCCGTGGACAGGGAACGAAGCCGTATTTATACCTTTGGACCATAAAAAAACCAATGCCCGGACACGCCGGACATTGGTCGTCACAGGGAAAGTCGATCCGGCCTAGAGCGCGCCTTGCAGCGCCTCGACGGCGCGGGCGATCGCATCCTTGGCCTCTACGGCTTCCTTCGCACTCTTGATGATCTTCTCGTAGTCCGCGATGGGCATCTGAACCGCGATGGCGTTGCCACTGCCATCGTAGAAGATCTGTACGTTGTCCTTTTCCATCACATGCTCCTTGGTTCTATTGTTTTTTTCCTATTTCAGTTTATTCAGCAAATCGAGATGGCCGGCGAGCCAGTCGGAATCCTTCGCCGCCTTCTTGGCCGGTGCGTCTACCGCCTTGGGTGCAGGCTGCTTCTGTTCGGGAGCCTTGGCCTCTTCTTCAACATCCAGGTCCAGGGCGACCTCAACCATGGGTTCCCGGACCATCACTCCTCCCTCGCCCCCGGCATCTATCGATCCCGAATCGTAGAGCTTGGAATCGAACTCCTGCCAGTTCATGGGATCGCCGGAGAGCTCTTCGTCGGCCATATCGAGATCGACTTCTGCGACGGGCTCGCCGCTCTTGTCGATCTCAAGGGGGAAGAACTCCTCTTCGCGGGTCTTGCGCATGGCGACTTCACGCTTGGGCGCAGGGGCTTCCACGACCGGGACGGGCGCTACGGCCGCGATGGCCGGTGCCGCTGCGGCAGGCATTTCATCGGATTCGTCGTCGAGCGCTTCCGCCGGCATTTCAATCACCAGTTTCCCGGCCGCTTCCTGCCGGTCCGTGTCCGCCACCATCTCGGCCCGGACCTGGGCAAAGGCCGGCACGGTTGTTGGATTATGGCCGATGCCAAAGCGGCAGAGCACGGTCCAAAGCACGCCAATGATTACGCCGGCCAGAACGAAAGGAAAGACGACGGCATTGAGCAGGACACCCGTACCCGCGCCGGAAACCACGCTGTTGATCACCACATCGAACACCAGCAGGGCCGCGATGATGAAGACAAAGGGAGCCTGGCCCTTTTTGAAGAAGGCCAGCCGCACCTTTGCCGTGGCATTGCCGACCGCCAGGGCACCGAAGGCGCCGCAGGTCGCTCCCGACGTCGTGATTTCGGCCATGTTGACCCCCTCCATGCCGCGCACCCCCTGGAAGGCCAGGAAGCCCCCGGCCACGTAGGAGAGTGCCACGACGAGCGGCTGAAGCCCCAGCAGGGTTGCCGCCCAGAGGATCGAAACCACGTTCAGCACCACGAAGGCACTCCACATAGGCGCGTTTTCAACCGGACCAATCGATCCGCGGCTCGCGGCGATCCACACGCCCAGGTTGGCCGCCACAAGGACCGCACCGGCGGCCAGCACCATCGCCAGATGTCTATTTGCACTGTTTTTCATCTTCCGCTCCCTTCCCTAGTTCGTGGCCATGCCGACTTCCGCGAAGGCCTTGGCCAGTACGCCGAGCATCGTGTTGTTCAAATCGTCGACCTGTACGCTGACCAGGCTCCTGCGGCTGGAAAGCACCCTGGGAACTTCGCAGAAATCCAGGGACTTCAGGCACTCGGTGTAGCGGGGATCCAGCGAAATCCGCAAATGTCCCTCGCTCAGGTCCACAAATGCGAATTCTT
The DNA here is from genome assembly GCA_003246265.1 of Kiritimatiellales bacterium. Taxonomy (GTDB): domain Bacteria; phylum Verrucomicrobiota; class Kiritimatiellia; order Kiritimatiellales; family Pontiellaceae; genus Pontiella. The sequence goes on from QKAU01000006.1 coordinate 169,588, forward strand.
CCCATTCATCGTAGTTCCACAGGCTGCATACGCCATCCTTCATGGTCACACGCACCGTGCCGCCACAGCTGTCGTTCAGGCAGGTGTAGTACTGCTTGAAAACGTTGAACAGGCGGCCCGATTCATCGAGCTTGTTGAAATGCTGCGCAATATCCTTCTTGATCGGTGGAACATCGAACCCTTCGGCCTTGGTGCGCTCAGCGGCCGGCTTGCTTTCGGACCTGGGTTCGGGCGCAGGCGCGGCGGCAGGTTTTGCCGGCGAAGCCTTCGGAGTCTCCTTTCTGGCTGGCTGCGCGGTGGCCACGGGTACTTCCGTGCCTGCGCTTCCATCCAGGACGCGCAGGAGCTTGGAAACCACGGAATCGCGCAAAGCCTCGAGGCGCTGGCGCTCCTCTACCTTCTCCATCAGCTGCAGGTATTCCCCGTACGGCATCTGGAGCTTCCCATTGCTCTTCGATATCAGATATGTGTTGCTCATGTTCGTATCCCTAACCTTCTTTGTCTGTCGATGGCTTCTAGCACGCCACCCTCTCAAGCATCCTTTGTGCCACAGCTGACGGGCCTCCGAAAATTACACCTCGCCAGGCACGGATTCTTAACGCGCCCCAAATACAGGCATGCATCGTGCTTGATCTACGAGACACAACCGGATCGTTAGGGGTTCGGAAACGTGGAGGCTACAATGATGAAAAACCATGTAAACAGACTGGTCGGCCTGATCCTGGTGGCGAGTGCCACCTGCCAGCCGACCCTACATGCGCGCGACATCAACTACTGGCGGGGCGACGAATCGGGGGCGAACTGGAACGATCCCTACAAATGGAAGCTCAAGCATCCCCCTGCGGGTGACGAGGCGGCCCATTTCCGGGAACGCAACAGTCTAGTCAACATCAACAACAACATCTATCTCAACAACGGCATGCACCTCTATGGCGAGGAGCTCTGCCTGCGCGGCAACGGCACCATCAACCTGCCCAGCGCCGTCCCCCACGAACGAACCGTCAACGTGCCTGCTTCGGCGGACGGGCAATCGACGCTCGTCCTGGCGGACAACCTGTCGCTGAACGGCCGGCTATCCCTCGCGGCCAAGGGCTTCGGCACCGCGGACTGCACGGGCATCCTGGTGCTCAAGGACCGGGCAACCATTACCGGCGCGCTCTGCATCGGCAACGCGGGCCGGGGCAACGGGCAGGTCGTCATCCAGGACAATGCCACCTATCGTGTAACCGATCTGGAGTTGTCCACCGACGCCCTGAAGGGCGGCTCGGCGGTCATCAGCGTATCAGGTGGCACGCTGCGCATTGAAACCAAGGAAAATCCCTTCGAGGTGTTCCTGGCCGATGCCAGCCGCAAAATCGTCCTCGGCGACGCCGGCACCCTGCGCATCGAATCCAGCCTGCCCACGGCCGTGAAGCAGCAGATGATCAAGCAGATGATCGTCAACAAACGCCTGGTCGCAGCCCCGGGATTCCGGCTCACGCCCCCCGTCATCAACGAAAAGATGCTGGTCGCCATCGCGGAAGACAGCAGCAGTCCTTCCAGCTACGATTCGGAAGAGGCGCTGCTCGCCGCGATCGGCAACCCCACCATGCAAATCGCCAGCATCCAGAAGCCCGCGCTGGCAAACGGCACGATGGTACGCATTTCCGCCATGGCCCCTGCGCCGGACGCGGCTCCCCAGCCGGCCACCACCGCATCCATTCCCGCGATCTCCGAAACATCCCAGGGCGGCACCAGGCTGGCCGGGTATGTGGTCTTCCTGGGTACGGCGTTGCTGGCGCTGCGCCGCATGCCCGATGCGGAAACCGCGGGATAGGATCTCCACGCTGCACGCGAACTCCGGCGGCATGCGGAGAACCCCGCATGCCGCTTTTGCTTTTGCGATCATGGCCCTGCCGCAGGCGCTTTCTTTGGCATGTTAGATGCTTTATTCCGCAGTAATAAAACCGACCGCGAGGCATGTTTATGAGTGATATCCGGATCCATGGTCTTCCTCTTCGCCGGTGGATTGCGCCCGTCCTGCTGGCCACCACCTCCACCCTGCCGCACCCCTGCGCTGCGCAACCCGCCCTCGCCGCCGTCGTACCGGTCGAAATGAGCTGGCCGGCCTATGTGCTCATCGGGGGCTTGCTGATCTTTTCAACCATTCTCCTCTTCGTGATCCAGCAGCGCTACCGCATAGCCAGCCGGGCCCTCAAGGATGTTACCACGGAACTTGGTTCCACGCGCCATCGTCTGGTCGAGACCGGACAGGAGCTGGAACAGGCCAAGAACGAGCTCAAGGCAACGGCAAGCCGGTACCAGGGCATCCTGTTCGATGCCGAAGTCGGCATCTTCCAGATGGATCTCGACGGAAAATGTACCTATATCAACACCGCCCTGCAGAACCTCTCCGGCCTCTATCCGAAGAAGGCGTTCAAGGAAGGACTGCAAACCGCCATCCATCCCGAGGACCGTGCGCGCTTCGACGAGGCATGGAGCGTGTTTGCGAAAGGATCCGATCCGTTTGAACTGACCTTCCGGTTCCACCACGGCAAGGGCGCCGATGTCCACGTCGCCTGCCGGGCCGGACGAATTCTCAATGCGAAGAAGGAGGTCGAAAGCTACATCGGATGGATTGGCGACGTCTCCGCATTCCATGGTGAAAAACGGGCGCAACAGGCCATCACCCATCGCTACGAGCATTTCGTGGCGCAGACGGTCGAGGGCTTCTACCAGCTTTCCGCCACCACGCCGATCCCCCTCTCCGCCTCGCCGGCCAAAATGGCTGAAAACATCATGGCCTCCATGGTTCTGTCCGATTGCAACGATACCTTCTCCGCCATGTACGGCGCCATCCCCTCCGACCTGGCCGGAAAGACCATCGGGGAGTTGAAGGGGGGATGCGGACCGTTCGGCAACGCCGAATCCGTAAAGGCTTTCGTGGAATCGGAATACAAACTGATCGATTGTGAAACCACTCGGCAGGATGGAAGTGGAAACCACGTCAACCTGCTCAACCATGCCGTAGGTCTCGTCGAGGACAATAAGCTGGTGGCCATTTGGGGATCGCAGCTCAATATCAGCCAGCAAAAGCGCGAGCGCGCCGAGCTCTCCAGCCAGGTCCATTTCATGCAGCGCATCCTCAACACCCTGCCGGCCGATGTCCACGTCAAGGACACCCGTTGCCGCTACCTCTATGCGAGCAAAAAGCTGGCCGACCGCACCGGCATTCCCCAGGCCGACTGGATCGGCAAGACCATATTCGAAGTGCTGCCGGCCACCCCGCGCGACCACGACCACAACGCCATTGAAACGATGAAGTCCGGCAAGCTCAACCGCACGGAGCGCGCCTACGAAGCACGGGGCAAGGCGGGTTGGATGGAAACGATCCAGATCCCGATGGTGTCGGACAAGGGGCTGGTCGAGGGCGTGATCGGGCTTTCGCTGGAGATTTCCGACCGCAAGAAGAAGGAAGAGGAGATCCGCCAGCAGGCCCGCCAGCTCGAATCGATGCTCAAGGAGCGCACCGAGGAACTGCGCACCTCGGAGAACGAGTGCAGCAAGACCGCCTCCACCCTTTCGGACACCCTCCGCAAGCTGCGGATTGCCGAAGCGCAACAGTCGGCACGCGAACAAGCGTTCCAGGAGCAGCTCGCGGAGCGCAAACGCATCGAGGAAACCCTGCGCCGGAGCGAGGAGAGCCTGCTCGAAAAGCAGAAATTGTTGGAAGGGTCGCTCTCCCAGCGGCTCGACGAACTGGCCCGGGAAACCGACAAGCGCAAGAAATGGGAAGAGCTGCTCGCCATCAAGGAGGACGAGCTGCGCAAAATCGAGGACCATGTTTCGGGCCTCCAGGAAGTGCTCGACCAGGAAACCGCCCTCAAGCGCCAGGCCGAAGCCAACCTCGAAGCCAACCGGATGGAACTCGAGAAGTACCGCCGCGAAGCGCATTCGCTGTCGGAAGGGCGCGAAAAGGAGCTGGCCGCGTTGGAAGCGAAGCACGATAAGGCGTTCAAGGGCGAATCCGATGCCAGGACCAGGGCCGAAGAACGGCTGAAGAATGCCGAGGGGCAGTTGCACCAGGCCCAGGAGAAGATCCGCAAGCTCACGGAGCGCCACGCCTTCGAACTCGAGCAGGAGGTGGCCGAACGCAAGGCCGCCGCCGAAAAGCTGATCCAAAACATGGAAGAACTGGACAGCCTCAAGCAGCAGTTCAACGAGCGGATCGAGACGGAAACCAAAACGATCAAGAACGAGTTGGCCCAGCGGCAGATCCGCGAGAAGGCGGTACGCCAGCACGAAAAGGAACTGGAAAAGCGCATCAAGGAACTGGAAGAGGTCCTCCAGGCGAAAACCCGCGAATATGCCGATCAGATCCAGGCGCGCGAAGGCGCCGAACTGCACAGCAGGCAGGTCGAGCAGCGTCTCGAGCTGATGGGTCGCCGGCAGCAGGAACTGGTTGCGCGGGAAACCCAGAAGCTCAACCTCAGCATCGCGGAGATCCGCCTGCAGGAGGTCAAGCTCCGCAAGCAGGTCGGCGAACTCCAGGAACAGAAGGAATCGCTGGAGGAAACCCTGCAGCAGCGCGACGGCGAACTGGCGAAGGTCACCCGCGAGCATGGCAAGGTCGAGTCCTCCCTGGCCGAGGCGCAGGCCGAGCTCAAGCGGGTCGCCAGCGACCACTCCCAGCTCCTCGCCCGCGAAACCCAGACGCTCCGCCGGCAGATCGACGCGCTGCACGCCAGCGAGAACGGCCTCAAGGGGCAGATCGAGACCCTGAACAAGGAGAAGCAGGAATTGGAGGGCAGCCTCAAGAACCGCAGCACCGACCTCTCCAAGGCCGCCACCGAATACCGCAAGGTGGTCGACGCCTACAAGGCGCTGCAGGATCGGCTGAAGCAACACGTCGAAGAACAGGATGCCGCCATTGCCCGCAAGACGGATTCCCTGCGCAAGGAGATCGGCCAACTGGACGAAACCGGCAAGGTGCTGCGCGCCAAGGAGGCCGAACTGTCCGTTAGGATTGACGAGCAGCAAACCGCGATCGGCAAGCTGACCGACAACCTGAAGGCCGAAACCGCCAAGCGCGAGGCAAGGGAAAAGGATCTCGCCCGGTTGCAGTCCGAACTTGAATTCGCCCAGAGCAGCGCCGAAAAGCAGCTACGCGACAAGAGCCGCGAACTCGAAATGCAGCTCCGCGAATACCGGCAGGCCGAGGAGGGTCTGAAGCAGCAGCTGTCCAAGGCGGAACAGACGCTCAAGCAGCAGACGGCCGCGATGGAAACGCTGCGCCTCGAACGCGAGCACGCCATCAAGAAGACGGTCGAAGTCGACCGCATCGTCGACACGCTCAAGAAGGACCACCAGGCGGAACTCAAGAAGACCCTCGCCGAAATGCGCGAAACCAGCCGCATGAATTCCGCGCTGGTCGACGAATTGAACGACGCCATCCAGGAGGCGCTCAACCCGGTCATCAAGACCACGCTGATCATGGAAAAGGCCGAGAACCTCAGCGCCGAGCAGCGCCGGAACCTCGACAACGTCAACCACAACTGCAGGACACTGGTCGACACGATGAACTACCGCAGCGAACTCACCCACCTCGCCGACGGCGACGGGGCCCTGCAGAAGGACGACTGCGACCTCCACCAGCTCATGGCCGGCATCGACAAGCAGTTCGGCCACCGGGCCGAAACCAAGAAGCTCTTCTTCGCCGTCAGCTTTGCCCAGTACCAGGCGGCGAACAACGTGCCGAAACTGGTCCAGACGGACGAGCGCAAGCTGCGCAAGATCCTTTCGATCCTCGTGGGCTACGCCGTTGAACAGACCGACAAGGGCCGGCTGGGCCTGCACGCCACGCGCAAGCCGGACTCCGGCAACGGCATTGCCGTAGCGTTCGAACTCGCCTACACGCCGCGGGACGCGCGGGACCGGCTGCTCGACTCGATCTTCCAGTCCGGTGATGCCGAGGGCACGGTCGACCTGAAGTACGGCCTGACGCTGGCGCGGCGCTACATCCGCATGATGGACGGCGAAGTGGCCCTCGAATACCGCGACAAGGGCGTGACGGCCATCGTACTTCAGTTTCCTTTCCGGAAGGCGGGCGGCGGCACCGGCGCGGCCGGGCAGGATGGAGCGGTCGACGAGAAGAAGGCCGGCGCGGCCTAGGGCGACCGACCTTGACAGGCAGGGCACACCCCCATAGTTTCAAGGCATGAAAATGCCTATCGTTCCCACGGCCCTCCTGTTCGCGGCCTCGGCCGCTGCCGCCCCGCTACCCGAAACATGGGCCTATCTCATGAAGGGTGAAGAACGCCTCTTTCCGGCCGGCGCCCCCTTCACCGACATCGCCTGCTTCAGCGCCTCGGTCGATGGCGATGGGCACCTGGCGGGCGGCCATGCCGCCCCGCCCCCCCTGGCCGGCGCCCGCCCGGGAACCCGCTATCACCTCGTGGTCACCATCCCGTGGAACACCACCCTGGCCCACATCTACCTCGACCCCTCCCTACCCTTCCGCAACCGCATCATTGCGGACATCGTGGAGCGCTCGGCACGCTTCGACGGCGTTCAGCTCGATTTCGAGAGCATCGCCAAGGAGGACGGCACCGCCTACCTCAATTTCCTTGCCGCCGTCAGGAAGGCACTGCCGCGCGGCAAACGGTTCAGCGTCGCCGTCATGGCGCGCTGGGAGGAACACAAGCTGAAGAATCCGCAGGATGCCTTCGACTACCCCTTCATCGGCATGATCGCCGATCGCGTGGTCGTCATGGCCTACGACGAGCATTTCAGCGGTGGCGTAGCCGGTCCCATCGCGTCGTTGCCGTGGTGCAGGGAGATCTACCGCTACGCGCTCAAGACCATCCCCCGCGAAAAGCTGGTCATGGGTGTTCCGCTCTACGGCCGCGGATGGCAATCCCCCAGCCTGGCCAAGGCCTACAAGAACCGCGAGGTGGTCGACGAGCTGCTGTCGAAGGGCATCCGGTCGGCGTGGGACCGCGAGGCCGGCGGCGCCTATTCGTTCACCGAAACGGTCACGGTGCAGGTCCACTACGAGACCACGCAGTCACTGGGGGCCAAGCTCGATCTCTATTCCTCGGAACCGATCCAGGGCGTGGCGTTCTGGAGGATCGGCCAGGAACCGGACGGATTCTGGCGGCAGCTCAACCCCGCCAGGCAAGGAGGAACGCGATGAGAATGGAACACATGATTCGAGCGATTGCCGGCACGTTTATCCTGGCATCGCTAGCCCTCGCCCACTGGGTCGATCCCCGCTGGCTATGGTTCACCGTCTTTGTCGGCGCCAACCTGCTCCAGTCGGCCTTCACCAAGTGGTGCCTGATGGAAAAGCTGCTCGCGAAGCTGGGTGTGAAGCCTTGAAGGAGGCGGAGCCGGGCGCGATCCCTCGGAGCCGCGCCCGAACTGTTCCCCGCCGGCTACGCTTCCAGCTCCTTCTGCAGCTCGGCATCGGCCTTAAGTACTTCCTTGGCCATGCTCTTCTTGTAGGCGGCCAGCTTGCGGCGCAGGTCGGCATCGGAGAGTGCCAGGATCTGCACCGCGAGGATCGCGGCGTTGATCGCCCCGGCCTTGCCGATCGCCACGGTCGCCACCGGCACGCCCTTGGGCATCTGCACCGTTGAAAGCAGCGAGTCCATGCCGTCCAGGGCCCAGCCCTTCACCGGAATCCCGATGACCGGCAGCGTCGTATGCCCGGCCAGTACGCCGCACAGGTGCGCCGCGCCGCCCGCGGCGCCGATGATGACCTTGTAGCCGTTCTTCGCCGCGCTTTCGGCAAAAGCGGATGCCTCGTGCGGGGTGCGGTGAGCGGACATCACCTTGACGGTCGAGGCGACGCCGAACTCCTTCAGGGTATTGACCGTGTATTCCAGCACCGGCCAGTCGGTCTTGCTGCCCATCACGATGGCGACAGCGGGGTTGCTTCTTGAAGCCATGGTTCGTTCTCCTATGTTAAGATCCGTTGCGGCGGCTACTGCCCGAGGCGCTTCAGCTCCCGGTGGGCGATGTCGTTGCGGTAGAAGGCGTCCTTGTAGCTGATCGTCTCGACCGCGATGTAGGCCTTGGCAAGGGCGTCGGGCAGGTCGCTCCCCAGCGAAGTGATACCCAGCACGCGGCCGCCCGCCGTCACCACCCGCCCGCCGTCGAGCGCCGTCCCGGCATGGAAGACGATCGTATCGTCGACGGCGTTGGCCTTGTCGAGGTTCTCGATCTCGTTCCCCTTCTCATAGTCGCCGGGATAGCCGCCGGCCACCATCACGACGCATACGCTGTGCTCGGCCTTCCATCGCACCAGCTCATCGGAAAGGTTCCCGTCGATCACGGCCTGGATGGCCGGAAGCATGTCGCCGTCCCAGCGGGCCAGGACCGCCTGGGTTTCGGGATCGCCAAAGCGGCAGTTGAACTCGACGACGCTCGGCTGGTCGTCCTTGATCATCAGTCCGGCGTAGAGGACGCCCTTGTAGGTGATGCCGCGCTTGCGCAGCTCGGCGAGGGTACGGCCGTACACCTCCTCCTTCACCTTCCTCCAGACGGCGTCGGTGACGACCGAGGCGGGGGAATAGGCCCCCATGCCGCCGGTGTTCGGGCCGCGGTCCTTCTCGAAGATCCGCTTGTGGTCCTGCGACGACGCCAGCATGACGACATGCTCCCCGTCGATCAGCGCCAGGATCGATGCCTCCTCGCCTTCAAGGAAATCCTCGATGACGACCCGGTTCCCGGCATCGCCGAATGCGCTGCCTTCCAGGGCATCGCGGATGGCCGCCTCCGCCTGTCCGACCGTTTCGGCGACCGTGACCCCTTTCCCCGCGGCCAGGCCGTCGGCCTTGACCACGATGGGGGCACCGTGTTCGCGGATGTAGGCGCAGGCCAGCTCGGGATCGGTAAAGGTGGCATAGGCGGAGGTCGGCACGCCGCCGGCGATCATGACCTCCTTGGCGAACTGCTTGCTGCCCTCCAGCTCGGCCGCCGCCTTGCATGGGCCGAATACCCGAATGCCCGCATCCTCGAGCACGTCGGCCAGGCCGGCACAGAGCGGCGCTTCGGGCCCGATCACCACCAGGTCGGGGCGGTTCGCGAGGCACCATTCGCCGATGCCGGCGAGATCGGTTGCGCCATAGTTCAGGTTGGTTCCGAGCTGGGCCGTGCCCGCGTTGCCCGGCGTGCAGAAGATTTCAGGTTCGGCGCTGTCGTGCTTCAGTTTCCAGGCCAGGGCGTGCTCGCGGCCCCCGTTGCCCACCACCAATATCTTCATGCTCAGCTCCCTCGCGGTTTGAAATTCGCGGGGAACATACCCAACGGGCGGGAGCCATGCAAGACGCACGGTTCCCAAACCCGGCCTGCACCGTCATTCCGCCGGGGTCCCGGCCCCATCCTCCTCCGCCGGCGCCGCAGGCGGCTCCTTGGCCTTGACCAGCTGGTCGCGGCTGACGAGGAAGTCGTTGGCGTCGTTGTCGGAAACCACGTAGGTCCAACCGAAGAGCTTTCCGGGCGCATCGCCCGAGAAATGGACATAGCGGCCATGTTCGGCCGGCCCTCCCACTTCGACGACATAGGTCAGGTTGGTGGTCGAAGCCGTAAAGAGTGTCGCATTGGTAAAGCCCAGGTCGGCGTCGGAAAGGTTCGGATCGGCCACGCCGGTGCACTCGAGCCGCTGCAGCGCGGAACGTATCCGGCTCGCTTCGGACGGCTGAAGCTCTTCGGACTCACGGTCCAGTCCGGCCAGCGTCCATTCCGTTCCGTCGACCTTCAGCTCGATGCCGCCCGCCTTGACCGCGACAATCTCCGCTGGGGAAACATCGAGGAGCTTCCTGTCCAGCCATTCTACGGCCTCCTCTGAAAAGGGGCGGAAGTCGTAGTCGACCAGGTAGATTTCGGCGCCGCCGTTGCGCCGAACGAAGTGCTGGTTGGCCCATCCGGCGGTGTCCGACGCCTCGCGCCGCGCACCCACCTCCACCCGGGCCACCTCCTTGCCGGTACTTTCGAGCACGATCGACCGGGCATCGTCGAAACCGAATTCCGAGGCATCGACGTGGGCGGAGCGCACCGGTTTCCCGAGTTCGACCCTGGCCGCGGACCGAAGCGCTTCGGCCAGTTTCGAGAAGTCGGCTGGATACCCATAGAGGGAGTCAACCCGCCAGATCCCCTCGCGCTTCGCCAGCGCAACGGTGTTGGAACCCGCCGCGACCGACAGGCCGTCGAGCGCGTTCAGTTCCACGCCCTGCAGCAAGGTTGTTTCCCCGGCCGGGGCCGGATGCCGCTTCGCGGCACCCTGCCGCTGGATCAGGGCGACTCCGCCTAGCAACAGCAGGACCACCATCATGGCCATCAGTTTCTTCGCATTCATAGCATTCTCCTTGAGGGATTCAACGGGTTCGGCGGATCCAAAGGCCGCGGCCGATGCCGAAGGCGGCGACAACCAGCGGGACCGCGAGGATGTTGAGAAACTTCAGCCGCACGCCGAGCCGCTCGATGTCGCTGCGCAGGTTCTTGCGAACCTCCTTGAGCGATTGCTGGGTCTGGAAGACCTCCTCGCGAAACGTCTTCACTTCCGACTCCTGCTCCGGACTCAGGAAGACCTGCTGCCCGTCGTCGCGGGCCTGCTGGAGCTGTTCGAGCCGCGCCTGGGTGGCCTGCAGCTTTTCGTTGAGCCGCTGCTCCTCGGCCTGCCATCTGAAGGCGGCCTCCTTCTCCAGTTCGATCACCCGCTCGAACGGGCGGTCGAAGGCGCTGCGGCTGCGCAGCCCGATCAGCGCATCGCTGCCGCACAGCTGCTCGACCAGGTTGAGCGCGAAGGCAAGGTTGTCGTTGCGCGGCTGGACCACCGTCTGGCCGAAGAGGTTCATGCTCTCGGTGGCGTAGCGGTCGGCAATCATGTCCACGTCGGCCACCAGCACCACAATGCCGGTCTTCACGCCCAGCTTGAGGCCCTCCTCCCGCTCGGGAAAGGCGGTTGGAAAGAGGCCGGAAAGACGCACCGCCATGGTTTGCCGCCGGCGGCTGTCGGGGATGTCGATCTTGCCCGAACGGACCGCGAAGCTGCCGACGGTGAAGCCATCCTCCGAGGTGAAGAGCAGGTCGGTCCGCTCCAGCCCATTGGTGGCCGCCCCTTCAAAGGCGCCGCCGAAGGGGAGCATGATCTCGGAGAGCGAACCGGTCGCCACGTCTTCGCGGCTGATGTTCGGTTCGCGTAGCGACATCCATGCGGCGTTGCGCATCGCCCTTCCCTGTCCGTCCGAAAGCAGGCTGGCCACCGATTCGTCGGCCGCCAAGTCGGCGGTCTGCGCCAGTCCCCACGCGGCGGCGAGGCGGTTCAGGTCCGACGCCTCCGGCGGCGGCGGCATGCCCATTTGCATCATCTGCGGATTGGCGCTCTCCCGCGCGGCCAGGCACAGCGGGTCGGTGAAGGCCAGCAGGCGGCCGCCGCGCAGCACGAACTGGTCGATCGCGTAGAGCAGTTCCTCCGAAACGCCCGCCGGATGGATGAGCACGAGCACATCGATGTCCGAGGGAATCTCCGTGGCGTCCATGGCGATCTCCTCCGTCTCGTACTGCCGCTGGATTTCGGAGACGACCGCCCACTGGCGGCTCCCACCACCCATACCCATGTAGGGGTTTCCGCCGCCGTTGACAGGCAGTGCGCTCAGCAGGCCGACCTTCGCACTCTTTTCCGACGAGACCTCGGAGACCGTGCGCGTCAGCATGTACTCCAGCCGCGGCTCGCTCTCCTGCGAAAGCAGCGGAATCGCCGCCTCGCGGTTGCCCGACACGGCGACGATGCCGAAGTAGATGCCCCCGCCCATGCCGAACATGTCGAGCGATTGCGGCTGGAGCCCATAGCGCTGCGCCCACTCCTCCTCGTCGGAATCGGGTTCGGGGTCGTATTCCTCGACCACCAGGTAGCCGCCGGCGCGCGATTCGTACTCCTTCAGCAGGTCGCGCACGCGGGCCGCGAAATTCTTCATCGGAGCCGGCACCTGTTCGTTGCCTTTGGAGAAGTAGAACTTGAGCGTCACGTCGCGGTCCAGCCCACCCAGCAGTTGCTTGGTGCCCTCGGATAGGGTGTAGAGGCGGTCCTCCGTCACATCCATCCGCGCCCGCACGGGACGTAGCACCGCGTTCAGGGCGATCAGGATGCCGAGCATCAGCAGCATGCCCGCCACCCCCGTCGTTTTCTTCATCTGTTTCATCGTCCGGCTACCTCCCCACTTTGTTCTTGAGCACGACCTGCGTCGCGAAGAGCATGAAGACCATCACCGACGCGAAGTAGGCAAGGTCGCGCAGGTCGACCACGCCGCGCTGCAGCGTTTCGAAGTGCGGCATGAAGCTGAACGAGGCCACCCCGTCCACCAGCCACGCCGGCGCCCAGCGCGACAGCAGGTCGGTGACCGGCGGATAGCCCGCCAGGATCAGGAAGAGGCCGATGACCACCGCCAGGATGAAGCTGATCACCTGGTTGCGCGTCAGCGCCGAGGTGAACATGCCGGCCGCGACGTAGGCACCGGCCAGCAGGCCGCTGCCGAGGTAGCCCGACACCACCGCACCCATGTCCGGCGAGCCGAGGTAGGCGGCCGTCGCGGGCACCGTGAAGGTCAGCGCCAGCGCCAGCAGCATGAAGAGCCACGCGGCCAGGAACTTGCCCAGCAACGCCTGCAGCGGCGTGACGGAGACCGTGAAGAGCAGCTCGATGGTCCCCGAACGGCGCTCCTCCGCCCAAAGGCGCATGGCGACGGCCGGCACCAGGATCATGTAGAGCCAGGGATGCCAGACGAAGAAGCCGGAGAGGTCGGCCTGACCCGCTTCGTAGAACCTTCCCATCGAAAAGGTGAAGAAGCCGGCCAGCATCAGGAAGATGATGATGAAGACGTAGGCCACCGGCGAATCGAAGTAGGCGCGCCACTCGCGCTTCGCGACGGCGAGCACATGGGATGCGGCTTCGTTCATCAGGCCACCTCCATTTTTTCCGTGTCTTCGGTAATGGTGATCTGCCGGAAGACGTCGTCGAGCCGCCCGTCGTCGACCTTGATGTCGGCCACCTTCCAGCGGTGCTCCTGCGCGGCAGCCAGCACGTCGCCGGCGATGGACCTGCCCGCCTTCGGGAAGGCGACGATGCTCCCGTTCTCCAACGTCTCCACCTTGCCGACGCCGGGAATCCCAGCGAGGGTTTCGGCGATTCCTGCACCCGTGGCGGAGAGGGTGACCGCGTTGTAGCGCGCGCTCCGGGCCTTGAGCGCGGCGGGCGTGTCGTCGGCCACCACCTTGCCGGCGCTGATGATGATCGCGCGGGTGCAGATGGCCTCCACCTCCTCGAGGACGTGGGTCGAAAGCATCACGACGCGCTCCCCGGACATGTCGCGGATCATGTCGCGCACGACCTGCTTCTGGTTGGGGTCGAGCCCTTCGGTGGGTTCGTCGAGCAGCAGGATGTCGGGATCGTGCAGTAGCGCCTGGGCGAGGCAGGTGCGCTGGCGGTAGCCCTTGGACAACGTTTCGATGGTCTGGTTGCGCACCGGCTGCAGGAAGCATCGCTCCAGCGCGCGGTCGACGCGACTCTCCCGCTCGGCCCCGCTGAATCCGCGCACCTCGGCGAGGAAGCGCAGGAAGGCAGCCACGGTCATGTCGCCGTAGAGCGGCGTGGTTTCCGGCATGTAGCCGATTCCCTTCTGCGCCGCCACGGGGTTTTCCGCCACGTTGATCCCCTTGACCCATACGCTGCCCGACGTCGGCGGCAGGAAGCCCGCCACCATCCGGATCGTGGTCGTCTTCCCCGCGCCGTTCGGCCCGAGGAAACCGAGCACGGTCCCCTTCCGGACTTCGAAGGAGATGCCGTCCACCGCGCGTCTCCGTCCGAAATCCCTGACCAACCCCTCTGCCTTGATCATCGGTATTGCTCTCCTTATTGCTACGTTCTGCATCCTTTATCGGAGGAGGTTTTTCGATCCCCCTCCATCTCCGCGCAAAAAGAGCGGAATGGGATAACGAGACTTCGCAAGGCAGGTCCCGTTCAAACTTTTTCGTTGAAAAAAATGAGCCGGCCCCGCCGAAGGAGACCGGCCCGGACCGGCTAGCGGCCTTCACTGACCGGTATTCTCCGGCGGCCCTCCCTGGCCGCCCCGGTCTTTGGCAGGGTCAGCGTCAGCAGGCCCCGCGTGAACCGGGCCTTGGCCTTCTCCGCATCGACCTCCGCAGGCAGCGGAATGCTGCGGACAAACCCGCCGTAGCGGATCTCCGAGACATGGTAGTTCCGCTTGCCGGACGCCTGCTCCTCCTTCCGCTCGCCGCGGATCGTGAGCACGTCCTCCTCGACCGCTACTTGGACATCCTTTTCGTCCATGCCCGGCAGTTCCACCTTCACGCGAATCTCGTCGTCGGTTTCGGACAGCTCGAACCCCGCGCTACCGATGGTGCGCCGGCCCATGCGGCCGACGCCCCGGTAGTAGCTGTCGAACAGCTCGTTGATTTCACGGTGCAGAAGGTCGAAGGGATGTTCGTCCCACTCTGGCGCCTGCCGGACCGTGCGCTTGCGCCACGGAACCAGTTTATCCATCATGGTGCTTCACCTCCTTTCCATCCTACGCCCCTGCGGTGATCTCGATCCGGCGCGGCTTGGCCTGCTCGGCCTTGGGCAGCTCGATGTCGAGCACGCCGTTGCGCAACCGGGCGCGGATCTTTTCCCGGTCGATCAGCTGCGGCACGGTGAACCTGCGCCGGAAGACGCCTGTTCCGTATTCGCCCATCAGCAGCTCCATGCCCTCCTGCCCGCCATCGGCCTGCGTGGCGGTGATCTCCAGCTCGGTGTTGTCCAGCCGGATGTCGATCTGCTCCTGCGCAACGCCGGGCACGTCGCAGCGGACGAGGATCGCATCCTCCTTCTCGTAGATGTCCGTTGCCGGCACATATGCGTTGCCTTCGCGGGGCGGCTCGTTGTCGTTGCGCACGGCCTTCTCCATGTCCTTTTCCTGCTTGTCCTTCATCGTGAACACCTCCTTAGGAAGCCTTGATTTCAATCCGTTTCGGCTTGCTGGACTCGTGACGCGGCAGCATGACCTTCAGCACGCCGTCCGCATACTGCGCGGCAACCCGTTCGCTCTCCACGGCGAAGGGCAGTCGCACGGTGCGCACGAACCCGCCGGTCTCCCGTTCGCAGCGGTGGCACACGGCGTCGCCCGCCGGCTTGTCGCCCTTGCGCTCGCCCTTGATGGTGAGCTGGTTGTTGACCACGCTGATGTCGAGGTCCTCGATCTCCATGCCGGGTAGCTCGGCCGTTACGACCACGCTCTCGGCATTGCCCCAGACGTTCAGTGCCGGGAAGCGCGACAGGGCGGTCCCGGTTTCGTACCCGTCGAACAGACGGTTCATTTCCCGTTGCAGGGATCGGAGCTCGCCGAACGGGCTCCATGACCTGGTGTTGTTCCAATACATGACCTGCACTCCTTTCGTTCTTTTCTCCGCACCCTTGCGGAGGTTGCATTCCTGTTGACGCCCGCCCTTAAAACAAAAAGCGTGCCACGCACGCACAGGAACACATTATCCTTTCTCCCAACCATTTACGATTTACACCGCACAGGCGGTGCTGTGAAAATCCGACACAGGCCGTGTCGCGCGTGTGACGTTTTTTCCATCGTATCGCCGCGCCGCCCGTGGTAAGCAGGGGGCCTTCAAGGAGACCGCATGCAACAGCAGGAGAACCGGATCACGATCGAATATTGTGCGAAGTGCAAGTTCATGATGCGCTCGGCGTGGGTCGCGCAGGAGCTGCTCCAGACCTTCGAGGAAGAGCTCGACGAGGCAGCGTTGCGGCCAAGCACCGTGCCGGGCATCTGGCGCATATACGCCAACGGCCGACAGATATGGGACCGTAAGACCGAGCGCGGCTTGCCGGAACTCAAGGAGCTGAAGCGCCGCGTGCGCGATATCATCGCCCCCGGCAAGCACCTTGGCCATGCCGAAACCGTGGAACCGAAACCGGAAAGATGAACCGATGAACCAGACAACCTCCATCATCATCCTGGTCGTACTTGCCCTCGCCCTAGCGGCGCACTACGCCAGCCAGAAGCTGCTGCTGGCCAAGGGCTGGAAGGCCGAAGATCCCCGGCCGCAGATCAAGCGGCTGCTGCTCAACGGCGGCATGCTCATGGTCGTTGCCGTTGCCGCGCTCGTCGCAGCGGAAAAGCCCTACGGCCTGCTGGGCATCCTGATCTTCATCGAAGCCGCCGTCTGCTTCGCCTTCGCCCGCAAGCTGAGCCGCAAATAGGAACGGTTCAGACGGCCGCCAGCACCGCGCAAAAATCGCCGCGGACCAGCAGTTGCGCCTCGGCGTCCAGCGGGGTGGGATCGCGGTTTACGACGACGAGGCGCGCGTTCCACGCACGATGGCCCGGCAAGGCGGCGGCCGGATAGACGGCGAGGGACGTGCCCAGCACCAGCACCAAATCGGCCTCGCCCATGGCGCGCACCGCGGCGCTCCACTGCTCCTCGGGGAGCATCTCGCCGAAGAAGGTGATGTCCGGCTTGTAGATCCCCCCGCAGGTGAAGCGGGGGATCGCGCCCTCCAGGATCGCCGGATAGAGCGCCTCCGTCGCCACCTGTCCGCCGCGCACGACAGGTAGCTGCTGTGGATGAAATCGCCGTGAATGGTGTAGACCGGCGAGGAGCCGGCGCGCTGGTGGTAGTCGTCGACATTCTGGGTCACGACGGCCACCTCCCGGTCCGGCCGCCGCCAAGCCGCAAGGGCGCGGTGCGCGGCGTTGGATTGCGCGGCGCGCACCTGGGGATGGAAGGTCCGCGCGAAGCCGTAGAAGATGGCAGGATCCCGCCGAAAGGCGTCGAGATCGAAGACGTTGACGTTCCGTTCGTCGGAATAGATGCCGCTGGCCGAACGGAAGTCGGGAATGCCCGAAACGGTCGACATGCCCGCCCCCGTCAGGGCCACGATCCGTTTCGCCGCGCCTACCCACGCCGCCAACTGTTCGAGCGGCGCTTCCATGCCGTATCGAATACACGTTCCTCCCCGGAAGGACAATGTGGTTCTACCTTCCGCCGATTCCGGACGGCCTGCTCCGCCGGACGGCAGCAAAAAAAAGCCCCGGCTGCCGCCGGGGCTTTCCACGTCTTGCCGCGCTGCGGCTAGACGAGTTCGCAGGCACCCCCTGCACAGGCGATTTCGCCCTGCAGGTTGGTGGCATCCTCCACCTCGCGCATCTGGGTGTAGTCGACCGGGCGGAACTTGGCGATCAGCTCGTTCCAGCGGGTCTCGTCGAGCGCGGTCACGACCTCTTCGTGCGGGGCCTGGGGATAGGCCTTGTCGCCGGAGGCGGCCAGCATGCTGATGCCGGTGAAGTCGGCGCGGTTTTCCCAGATGTATTCGGCCACGGCGTCCCACTCGTCGTCGCGCACGGTGAGCGTATTGGAGACGTTGTGGTTCAGGCCGGGGTTGGATTCCGGCCGCGCGGTGCCGGGCACGACCCAGTTCTGCTGGGTGGAGTGGACATGCTTGAGCAGCTCGATGGCCGACATCTCGCTGCGCAGGATCGCCTCCTCGGGCGCCTCGATGCAGAAGGTAATGACGTCGTCGGTCTTGTTGGCGCTCCAGACCGACTCCTCGCACATGTGCGGGTTGTAGGCGTTGAAGAAGCGGTAGACCGGATCGGTCTTGTTCGCCTGCACGCGGCGGAAGTAGCGGCGGGCATGGCGCGGATGGATGCCCGAGGCCGTGCCGAGCAGCAGCGAGGTCGAGCCGGCGGGCTTGACGCAGGTGATGCGGGCGGCGGGCTCGGTGCCGATCTTGAGGGAGATCTCGCGGTTCACCTCGATGGCGTACTTGGCCATCTTCTGCTGCATGATCGGGTCGAGCGTGTAGGCGGGCGAGTCCATCATCCCGGTGATGGAGACGCCGAGCAGCGCCTCGCGGCGGCAGAGCTTCTCGGTGACTTCGCCAAGGTACGGGAATTCGGTGAAGCCCGCCTGGCAGGTGCCGATGATGGTGGCCGCGCGCACCGCCTTGCGGAAATCCTCTTCGGAATGGATCTTGGCGCCGTTGATCTCGGTGAGGTTGCAGAACTGCCAGCCGGACTCGATGGTGACGTTGCCCTGCTTATCCTTCACTTCCAAGTGCGGGTTCAGGCCGATCTCGCAACAGGGGTTGCAGCCGTGCGAAAGGGAGTTGGAGAAGTAAAAGCCGGGTTCGCCCCACTCCTTCTGCTTGGCGAAGATGCGGAGGAACTGGGCCTTGCTGGTCTCGTTGCGGATCAGCTTGACCGAGTTGTTGGAACGGCCGCGCTGCGGGTTTTCCTGGAACCAGTTGCCGCGCTTGGCGTTCATCATCTCGCCGTCGTCCGGCGAAAAGAGGCAGATCGTCGCGCTGCGGCGCACCCCGCCGGCGATCACCGCGTCGGCCGCATGCATCATGAGGTCGTAGCACTCGATCGGCTTGAGCTTGCGGCCGACGGCGCGGTCGAGGATGTTGCGGCAGCGCTCGAGCGCACGGCGCAGCGGCACGTGGCCGGGGGCGCGGCCGCCGGAAGTCTTCAGCAGGCTGCCGCGCGAACGGATCTTGGAGTAGTTGAACTCGACGAGATAGCCCTCGACGTAGCTGACCATCAGTTCATGCATGGCATCGGCCCAGCCTTCGATGGTGTCCGGCACCGTGAAGTGGCGCACGGTGCCCTCGTCGACGGACGGGGCAAGCGGGGGCAGCTTGTCGACGTGCTCGAACTCGACGCTGAAACCCACGCCGGTTCCGCAGAGCAGCAGGAAGAGCCCTTCGCGGAAGAACTCGATGCGGTCGCAGATGCCGAAGGTGCAGTTGTACATGCGGGCATGGTTGCTTTCGATGGCGGAGCCGCCGAACTGCATGGAGCGCATGGAGGGGAGGCAGCGCTTGTCGACCACCTGGTCGAACGCCCAGCGGATATCCTGTTCCGCGCCGGGATAGCGGCCCAGATGCATGTCGCGCACGCGGCCGACCGCCTCGGCGAAGGTTTCGCGGCGACCCAGCTCGGGCTGGAAGCGGGCGTAGCGGCTCACCAGCATGTAGTCCTGGATGGACGAGGCGTCGGGACGCAGCCGCTGGTTGCGGGCCTGCTTGTGCTCCTCGCGGTAGAGGATGTAGCCCTTGGCCACTTCGTAGAGTCCGGCGCCCATCAGCTGCTGCTCGACGAGGTCCTGGATGTGCTCGACATCGACCTCTGCCTGGCCGCGCTGCTCGTAGCCCTTGATGATGTTGTCGAGATGCTCGCAAATCGTGTTGATAATCGTTTTCAGGTGCGGCGGCACCGCGCCTCCAGGCGCCACCGTGCTTTTTACCGCCTTTTCGATCGCGTTGGAGATTTTCGAGAGGTCGTACGCCACGGCGGCGGCATCCCTCTTCTTGACCTTGATTTCCATGTGATTATACCCCTTTCGTATTCGATGGATTAGACTGGTTGGCTATCTGGGAGGTAGTTGAATACGTAGGACCAGCTATACAATATGTAGTGTTCTCCCGAAAACCAGCGCACAATATATGGATGAGGAGAAGGTGCGAAGGAAAAAAACAAAAAAACAAAATCCCTCCCTCTCCAGCCCCTGTTTTAACTGCCGGTAAGAGACCGGTTTACGGCTCGGACCCCGCCCCCATTTTCTGCTTCCGCCTCCCGCCCGTTCTGTTAGGGTGGCTACCCATGGCCCTTCTTTCCGACCCATTTCCCCGCGCCCTGCTGGCCCTCCTCCCCACCCCGGTGGTTCCCCTGGGCCATTTGGGCCGGGCCGAAGGGCACCCGCAGCTGTTCATGAAGCGCGACGACCTGAGCGGGACAGAATACGGCGGGAACAAGATCCGCAAGCTCGAATTCCTGCTGGGCGAGGCGCTGGCCAAAGGCTGCAAACGGGTCTTAACCTATGGCGCGGCCGGCTCCAACCACGCCACCGCCACGGCCGTCTGCTGCCGCGGCCTCGGCCTGCGCGCCATCTCGATCCTCTCCCCCCAGCCGACCAGCGACCATGTCCGCATGAACCTCCTGATGCAGCACGCGGCCGGGGCGGCGCTCCACCTGTGCAGCCACTACCGGGAATTTCCGGCAACCACGGAAGCCGTCGTCGAGCGCTGCCGGAAAGAGGATGGAATTGAACCCTACATCATCCCGACCGGCGGCACCAGCGATCTCGGCGCACTCGGATTTGTCGAGGCCGCCTTCGAACTGGCCGGCCAGCTGCAACCGGACGTTGTCTATCTCCCGATGGGGACTGGCGGTACGCTGGCGGGCCTGCTGGTCGGCATCCGGCTCGCGGGCCTGCGCTGCCGCATCGAGGCCGTCCGCGTCGTCGATCCGGCCTTCCGCAATGCCGAACATATCCAGACTCTCTGCGACCAGCTCTGTGCCAAGCTGGGCATCGATCCCGTCGTTGCATCCGGGGACATCCGCATCCGCGGCGGGTTTTTCGGCGAAGGCTACGGCATCGCCACCCAGGACGGCATGGAGGCCGTCGAAACCTTCGGGGCCCTCGAGGGTATCCATCTTGAAAACACCTACACCGGGAAGACCGCGGCCGCCCTGCTCCACGACCTGCGCGCCGGCACGCTGGACGGACAGTGCGTGCTATACTGGAACACCCTGAATTCGCGCGACCTCTCCGCCGAGACCGGCGCAATCGACTTCCACGACCTGCCCCCCGCATTCCATCCCTATTTTTCGTGATTCCCCTCCGTTTCGTGGTTTAATTCCGGCATGAAGGTTTCCGTGGTCATGCCGGTCTACAACGCGGCGGGAAAGGTGGCGGCGGCGCTCGACAGCCTGCGGACGCAGACGCTCCAGCCACTGGAGATCATCGTCGTCAACGACGGCTCCACCGATGGAACCCTGGAGCTGCTTCACCGCCAGCGCGACATCGTCCTGCTCGACCACTCCCACCGCGGCATCGCGGCCGCACTCAACGACGGCTTGGCTGCCGCCTCGGGAGACTACATCGCGCGCATGGATCCCACCGACCTCTGCATGCCCCAGCGCCTCGAAATGCAGGCCTCCTTCCTCGATGTCTTTGCCGATACCGGCCTGGTGGGATGCCGCGTCGCCTGCGGCGAGGAGTGCCAGCGGCAGGCAGGCCGTGCTGCCCACGTCGACTGGATCAACAGCCTGGTCGATCCCACCGCGATCGCACTCAGCCGTTTCGTGGAATCCCCCTTCGCCCATTCATCGGTCATGTTCCGTCGCGCGTTGCCGGAGCGGTTCGGCGGCTACCGTGCCGGACCGTTCCCGGAGGACTACGAACTCTGGTTGCGCTGGATGGCCAACGGCGTCAAGGCGGGCAAGGTCGACGAGGAACTGCTGGTCTGGAACAACCTACCCGAAGGGTTGTCGCGCACCGCTACCGACGTCTTCTTGCGCATCAAGGCCGAGTACCTCGCACTGTGGCTGAAGAAGAACAACCCCCACCACCCGGAGGTCGTGGTGTGGGGCGCGGGCCGGGGCGCCCGGAAGCGGGCCGCGATGCTGGAGGAATTCGGCGTGAACATCGCGTACTACATCGACAACGGAACCCCCGACATCGATCCCTCCACCTGCTTCGTGCTGCCGATGGTCGACGATCTCGGCGTGCATGCCGAGATCGTCGCCGTACTCTCCGCCCGCGGCTTTGCCGAAGGCGAAAGTTGCATCATGGCGGCCTGACAAGGTACGGTCCCCCCCCTCCACAAAGGGAACCATCATGACCAGGCGCCTATGCAGCATTGCCTTGCTCGCCTGCCTTGCCGGATGCGACGAAGGCAAGGACGATCCGGCACGGCTGGACCATTCCGTCATTCCCACGGCAGAGCACGTCAGGCTCGTGCTTGATCCGGCGAAGGAGGGATACGAGGGGTCGGTCGAGATCCAACTCCAAGTTTGCACAGCGACGGACACCATCCGTTTCCACGGCCCGGCTTCGGCGATCCGGGAGGTCTGGATCGAAGCGGATGGACAACGGCGGCCAATGATTCTGGCGGCAAACGGCGATGGGACGCTTTCAGCCGCATCGGCCGAACGGATCCCCATGGGAACCTATTCGCTGCATGCGAACTTCACCAATGCCTACAACCGCCAGGGCTGCGGCATCTACAAGGTCGAATACGAGGGCGGCAGCTACCTGTTCACCCAGATGGAGCCGGAGCAGGCGCGCCACTACCTCCCCTGCTGGGACGCGCCGGAATTCAAGATTCCCTGGCAGTTCCAGCTGGTGGTGCCAACCCACCTCGCCGCCTACGGCAATACGCCGATCCAATCGGAGCTTCCGCTCGAAGGCGGCATGAAGGAAGTCACCTTCGCAGAAAGCAGGCCGATGCCGTCCTACCTCGCCGCCCTGGCCATCGGCCCCTTCGAGTCCGTGGCGATGGAAGCGCTTCCGGTCGAAGGCCGAATCGTCGTCCCGGCAGGAAAGTCCCCGATGGCTGTGGAGGCCGCGCGCACGGCGCCGCCGCTGCTGCGGAGCCTGGAGGACTATTTCGGCCAGCCCTACCCGTATCGCAAGCTCGACCTCGTCGCGGTGCCGGAATTCAACTACGGCGCCATGGAGAACGTGGGCCTGATCACCTTTCGCGACACGGCGCTGCTGCACGACCCGCAGGCAATCACTATCGGCCAGCGTCAATGGCTGGCCCAGATCATCGCGCACGAGATGGCGCACATGTGGTTTGGGAACCTGGTGACACTCGCCTGGTGGGACGAGCTGTGGCTGAATGAATCGTTCGCCTCCTGGATGGCGCTGAAGACCGTGAACCAAACCTTCCCCGAATACGAGATGCAGGACCAGGACATCGGCTCGAGGGAACACGCCTTCGACACCGATGCCCTCGCGACTTCGCGACCCATCCGGCAACCGGTCGCCGCCACGGACGACAAGGCGAACCTTTTCGACAGCCTGGCCTACAACAAGGGGATGGCGATCCTCGACATGGTGGAGAGCTGGATGGGCGAAGAGCCGTTCCGCCAAGGCATCGTGCACTACATGGAGAACCATGCATGGGGCAACTCGGACGCGTTTGGGTTGGCTGCCGCCCTCGAGAAGAAGATGGATAGCGAGATCCTGGCGGTCATGAAGAGCTTCACAACGCAGGCTGGCATCCCGCTGGTCGAGTTCGATCGGATCGATGCGACCACCTTGCGCATCCGCCAAAGCCGCTATGCCCTGGCGGGAGACCATTACGACAACGTCCCGCCATGGACCATTCCGCTGGTATTGGCGTACGGTTCCGGCGGGGAAACCCATACGCAACGTGTCCTGATCGAAAAGGCGTCCCAACGTGTGGAACTCGAACATGCCGCCGACTGGATCCATCCCAACGCGGACGAAAGGGGCTACTACCGCTGGTGCTTCGCGGGGGCACCGCTGGGCGGCCTTGCGGATATCGTCGGCGGCATGGACGAACGCAAGCGCATGGGCTTCCTCAACAATGCCCAGGCCCTCTTCCGCGCCGGCCGGCTCGAGGGCGACCTGTTCCTCCAGACGGTGGCCCGCTTCGCATCCGATCCTTCGCCCCAGGTCCGCCTAGGTGTCGCCAGGATCCTCACGGGTTTCCCCAAGGGGATGGTGCCGCCCGAACTGGACAACGCCTATGGGCGCTTCCTGCACGGGGTGCTGCGACCGGTGCTCGACGACATCGGCATCGAACGGCGCAGCAACGAGCATGTCCTGGTCGAAAAATTGCGCCCTGCGCTGATCCGCTCGCTGGGGTGGAGCTCGAATGACCCGCAGATCATGGAAACCGCGGCGGCCATGGCAAGGAACTACATGGCGAACCCCTATCGCGTCGATCCCTCCCTGGCTGAAACCTACCTGGTCCTCGCGGCCCGGCACGGCGACCAGGCGTTGCTCGACGACTATATCGCCCGGTACGAGGCCACCACGATACCCATCGAAAAGGAACACTGGCTCAAGGGTCTGGCGGGCTTCCGCGACACGCCCCTGATGCACAAGGTGCTGGACTATGCCTTGGAGGGAGCGGTCCCTCCCCACCAATTCCGCATCCTTCCCAACGGACTGGCCGACACCGACAGCAACCGCAGCCTCGTGCTGGCATGGGTCGAGGAGAACTATCCCGGCATCGAAGCCGGAATGCCCGCGCAGCACCTCATCTACCTGCCCTGGATCGCCTGCGGGCAATCGGCCCCGCTCTTTGCGGAAGCGAAGCAATTCTTCCTGGCAGAGGAGCAGCGGACGCAGGGGATCGAAATGGAGATGGCCAAGGCGCAGGCCGTATTCGACCGCTCCGCCTATCTCAGAGAAAAAGAAGGTCCGGCGATCCGACGCTTCCTCCAAACCTACCAATAGTGGCATTGCACGAGAGACGTCAACATCAATGTATTTACATGTAGTTATCATACATTAATGTATGTATATCACCTGTTAACAACATTTTAATCACCGTCATGTCAGAATTTTCATCCTATTGAATATGAGTATTTTGCGCATTTCCATGGCCTGTTGGATTATTAAACAGGTATTTAGTGGCATGTTTGATGCAATATGCGTCGCTCAGAGGATGAGATGAATTTCGAAGGATATGATACGGAAGGCTTTTTCGATGAGCTGTTCGACAATCAAGGGCTGCCGCGCGATGCCGCCAAGCTGCTTGTAACCGCCATCGAAAAACTTCCGGAAGGAGACCTGCGGAAAAGGCAGGGTGCCAGCGAACGGGCCATGCGCAGCATGGGGATCACGTTCAACGTATACGGTTCCGGCGAGGGAACTGAACGGACGATCCCGTTCGACATCGTGCCGCGCATCATCGATGGGCGGGAATGGGATGGCGTCGAGACCGGATTGAAGCAGCGGATCAAGGCCGTTAACCGGTTCATCGACGACATCTACCACGAACGCCGCATCATTGCCGACGGCGTGGTGCCCGAGTGGCTCTTCACGTCGTCGAAGGGCTACCTCCCCCAGTGCCAGGACCTCGATCCGCCCAAGGGGGTGTGGGCCCACGTGACCGGCACCGACCTCGTGCGCGATGCAAAAGGGACGTTCTACGTGCTGGAGGACAACCTGCGCGTACCCTCGGGCGTCTCCTATGTGCTGATCAACCGCGTACTGATGAAACGCAACTTTCCCGAGGTGTTTCACCAAAGCTGCGTCCGGAGCGTGGTGGACTATCCGGGCGAATTCATGAAGATGCTTCACCGGCTATCGCCCGATGGAATCGACAAGCCGACCGTTGCCGTGCTGACGCCGGGCGTATACAACTCCGCCTACTTCGAACACGCCTTCCTTGCGCGGCAAATGGGTGCCCTGCTCGTGGAGGGGCGCGACCTGGTCTACGACGGAAAGTATGTCTGCGCGCGGACCACCGACGGGCTGATGCGCATCGACGTCATCTACCGCCGCATCGACGACGACTTCCTCGACCCCGACATCTTCCGCCCCGACTCCACCCTGGGCTGCCGCGGCATTATGAAGGCGTTCCGCGAAGGACGGCTCACCTTGGCAAACGCGCCGGGAACGGGCGTGGCGGACGACAAGGTGGTCTACGCCTTCGTACCCGACATGATCCGCTACTATCTCGGCGAAGAACCCCTTTTGCCCAACGTGCCCACCCACCTCTGCTACGACCAGGAGGCGCTTGAATACACCCTTGACCATCTGGATGAACTGGTGGTCAAGCCCGCCAGCGAGTCGGGCGGCTACGGCATGCTGATCGGCCCGCGCTCCACCCCGGATGAGCGCAACGCCTTTGCCAAGGCCCTGCGCGCCAACCCGCGAAACTATATTTCCCAGCCCACCCTCGCGCTCTCCCGCGCGCCGGTGCTGGTGGAGGACCATTTCGAAGGCCGCCACGTGGACCTGCGCCCGTTCATCCTGCACAGCGGCGAGGAGACCTACGTCCTGCCCGGCGGCCTCACCCGCGTCGCCCTGCGCAAGGGGTCGCTGGTAGTCAACTCCTCGCAGGGCGGCGGCACGAAGGATACCTGGGTGGTCGACCGCATCCCCGGAACGGAGGGTGCGCCATGCTGAGCCGCGTCGCCGACAACATCTACTGGCTTAGCCGCTACGTCGAGCGCGCAGCAAACACCGCGCGCTTCCTCGAAGCCAGCTACCACCTCAACCTCGACCTGCAGGCGGCGGGCGGCGAGCAATGGACGCCGCTCATCGAAATCACCGGCGACATGCCGCTCTTCAAGGCCCGCTACGGCGAGCCGTCGCGCGAAAACGTCATGCACTTCCTGATGTTCAACCCCGAGTATCCCAACTCGATCG
Source organism: Kiritimatiellales bacterium (assembly GCA_003246265.1). Classification (GTDB taxonomy): domain Bacteria; phylum Verrucomicrobiota; class Kiritimatiellia; order Kiritimatiellales; family Pontiellaceae; genus Pontiella. Next base: position 195,781 of record QKAU01000006.1, read on the forward strand.
CGAGCTGCCTCCATGCGGCGCGGGAAAACGCCAAGAGCCTGCGGGAAGCCATGCCCCCCGATCTGTTCGAGGAGATCAACGCCCTCGGCAGACTGGTGCCCGAGGCCTCGCGCGAAAAGGCCTTCTTCCACAGCCGCGTCTTCGAACTGTGCCGCCAGATCAAGCGATCCGACATGCTGATCTCCGGCATCGTGTCCGAAACCATCGAGCGCGGCACGGGCTACCATTTCTGGCGGCTCGGCGAGTTCCTCGAACGCGCCGACAAGACATCGAGGCTGCTCAACGTGAAATACTTCTACCTCCTGCCGCAACTTTCCGACGTCGGCACCACCCTCGACGACATCCAGTGGAGCGCCCTCCTGCTCGCCCTCGACGCGCGCGAAACCTACCACCGCCACCACGGCCTCATCCAGCCGGAGAAGGTGATCGACATGGTCGTGCGCGACCGCCAATTCCCGCGCGCCATCCTCTTCTGCCTGCTGAGGGCGCTCGACAGCCTGGAGCACATCTCCCCCGACACCAGCGAACCGCGCAACCTGCTCTCCTCGCTCTGCCGCTCCATCGACGGCGCGGATGCCGCGGAAATCCTCCGCTCGGGGCTGCATGAATTCATCGATCGATTGCAGTTGAACCTCAATGGAATCAATGATGCCATATACCGCAGGTTCATCGCATGAGCACCATTCCCACAACGCCTCCGTCCCCATGGCTCCCCTGACCTACGGCTACCAGCCCATCCCCGGGGCCTACACCGAAATGCTCGCCCCCCAGGGCGGGATCCGCCCCCATTGGCAACCGATGCTCCAGCAACTCGAAAGCCACGGGGCGGACGACATAGAGGGCCGCTGGAAGCGGGCGCGCCAGACGATCCGCGACAACGGCGTCACCTTCAACGTCTACAGCGAAGCCTCCAGCCATGCGCGGCCATGGGAACTCGACCCCATCCCCCTCATGCTCTCGCCCGACGAGTGGGATTTCATCCGCGACGGCCTGATCCAGCGCATGGAGGTGCTCAACCGGTTGCTGGCCGACCTCTATGGCCCGCAAACCCTGCTCGAGGAAAACATCATCCCGCGCGAACTGGTCTTCGCCAACCGTGCCTTTCTGCGGCCCTGCCATGGCGTTGAACCGCCCCAGGGCCAGCACCTCGTGCTCCACGCCGTCGACCTGGCCCGGGCGCCGGACGGCCAGTGGCGCGTCGTGAAGGACCGTACGCAGATGCCTGCTGGCACCGGATATGCGCTCGAAAACCGGATCGTGGTATCGCGCACCTTCCCCACCCTCTACCGCGACTGCGGCGTCGAGCGCCTCGCTCCCTTCTTCGCCGCACTGCGCGACCAGTTCAGGCACCTCGCCCCGCCGGCCGAAGGCGCACCGCTGATCGTCATCCTCACGCCGGGCCCCTCCAGCGGCTCCTACTTCGAACACGCCTACCTTGCCCGCTACCTCGGCTTCCCGCTGGTCCAGGGCAGCGACCTGACCGTGCGCGACAACCTCGTCTACCTCAAAACCCTCTCCGGCCTGCGGCGCGTGCATGCGATCTGGCGCAGGCAGGCCGATGTGGACTGCGACCCCCTCGAATTCCGCGGCAACGAAGCCCTCGGCGTCCCCGGCCTCCTGAAGGCGGCCGCCGCAGGCAACGTCGCCATCGCCAACGCCCTCGGCAGCGGAGCGGCGGAAACCCCCGCCCTACTCCCGTTCTTTCCGCAACTCTGCCGCCACCTGCTTGGCGAGGAACCCCTCATGCAAACCCTGCCGACCCGCTGGTGCGGCGATGAACCGGCCATGGAAGAGGTGCTCGCGGATCTCGACCGATGGGTGGTCAAGCGCGCCCTGGCCGACACCTCCAGTCCGCCGGTCTTTGCGGCGGACCTCACCCCTGCGCAGCGGGAGCGGCTGGCTGAAGCCATACGGGACGAACCCGGTCGCTACATCGCGCAGGAGCGAACCCTCCTTTCCGCCGCCCCGTGCTGGATCGATGGCCGCCTCCAGCCGCGCCACGCCATGATGCGCGCCTTCGTGGTTTCTACGCGCGACGGCTGGCAGGTACTGCCGGGCGGGGTGGTGCGGACTGCGGCCAGTGAACATTCCACCGTGGTATCGCTCAAGAGCGGCGGCGGCACGAAGGATGCCTGGGTCCTCGCGCGCGGGCAGGTGACGAAATTCAGCCTTCTTCCCCGCGAGGGCACCACCGCCCTGCCCGTGCGGATGGAGGAAAACCTCTCCAGCCGCGTGGCCGACAACCTCTACTGGCTGGGCCGCTACATCCAGCGCGCGGAGTACCAGACCCGCCTGCTGCGCACCATCATGCGGCGGTTGACCGAAGAGACCGAGCCGGACGGTACGCCCGAGCTCGCCGAACTGCTGCGCACGCTGTCGGCCATATCCGACCAGCTGCCGGACGGCGGCGGCATCCACGCGCCGATCGAAGACATGGACCGCACCACGCGCTTCATTACCGCCGTCGTGGCCGGTCCGCCGCAGCCGGGCAACCTCTGCCATGCCCTGGGCCAGGCCCGGCGGATCGGCTACCTGGTGCGCGACCGCATCAGCCAAGATACCTGGCGCATCCTCGACCAGCTCCACGCCGGCATGGGATCCCCCCTGCACCACGGCGAGCTCATCGCCCTGCTCGACCGGCTGCTGCTTCCGCTGGCCGCCTTTTCCGGCATGGCCTTCGAAAGCATGACCCACGGATTCGGATGGCGCTTCATGGACCTGGGCTTCCGCATGGAACGTACCGTCATGAGCGCCCAGATCCTGCGAGAGCTGCTTGTCCGACCCGCTTCGTACGAAACGCCGGTGCTCGACGCCGTGCTGGAGGTGGCCAGCAGCTCGATCACCTACCGCACCCGCTACCAGAGCCAGGCGGCCCCGCTGCCCCTGCTTGAACTCCTTGTCGCCGACGCCAGCAACCCGCGCAGCATCCTGTTCCAGCTCGACCTGGTCAACGCGCACATCCGGGAACTCTCCTCCCTGCCGCGCCTCGGCCAGCTGCCCGAGCAGATCCTGGCCACCGAGCTCGTCCGGTTCGTCGAGCGGCACGACCTTCGGCGGACGCTCGAGACCGGGGCGGACGGGGAGCGGACCCGGCTTGCCGTCTTCCTGCAGGAGATCATCGGCAAGGTCCGCGAACTGAGCACCATCATCACGGAGCGCTATTTGACCCACATCCAGCATGCGAGCCACTTCGCCGCCTCCGTGGCTGGCCCGGGCCCTGCACCGACGGAGCATCCGCGATGATCTACCGTCTCCGGCACAAGACCTCCTTCGCCTACGCGCAGCCGGTGGCCCTCGTCTACAACCTGCTGCACCTCAAGCCGCGCCAGCTGCCGTGGCAAACCGTCCATGCTTCGCGTCTCGAAATCCTGCCCCGCCCGGCCATCCTGGCCGACCGGACCGACTACTACGGCAACATCGAAACCTACTGCATGGTGGAAGAGCCGCACTCGGCCATGACGGTAGAGATCGACAGCCACATCGAAGTAAGGGAGCGCACCATCGGGAACGCGGCGGCGCCCTCGTGGGAGGCCGTGCGGAACAGGGTTGCCGGCGACCTTCGGCCCGGCGGGGCGGATGCCAGCCAGTACTGCTTCCCCTCGGCCGCCATCCCGATCACCGATGCCTGCCGCGCATACGCCACGCCCTCGTGCGCTCCCGGCAGGGGCGCGCACGACGTGGCGGTGGACCTGATGCGGCGCATCCATGCCGAATTCACCTTCGACCCCACCGCCACCCACGTGGCCACCCCCGTGGAGGAAGTCTTGGAGCAGCGGCGCGGCGTTTGCCAGGATTTCGCCCACCTCATGATCGCCTGCCTGCGCAGCGTCGGACTGCCTGCGCGCTACAACAGCGGCTATATCCAGACCCTGCCCCCGCCCGGACAACCCCGCCTGGCCGGGGCCGACGCCTCGCACGCCTGGGTGGGCGTCTACTGCCCGGCGAATGGATGGCTGGACCTCGACCCGACCAACAACCGGGTCGCCGACACGCAGTTCATCACCATCGGCTGGGGGCGCGACTACCATGACGTCAGCCCCATGCAGGGCATCCTGTATGGAGGCGGTACGCACCACATCCTGGTGGAGGTCGACATGGTTCCCGGCACCCTGCCGGACGCGACCATCATGCAACAGCAATGATCGCTAGGCGGTCGTGCGCAGTACGGCCAGCACGGCATCCTGGCTCTTGCCGGCGCAATCAACGACGACATCGGCATATTTGAGATAGAGCGGGCGGCGCTCGGCATGGAGGTCGTCAAGGGTCATGCCGGGGCGAATCACCACGCCGCGCCCGGACAGATCGCCGATGCGTTGCCTGATCTCCGGCAGCGGAACATCGAGAAACGCGATCCGGGCCATGGAACGGAGATGCCGCATGGCGCCGTCGCAATAGACCGCGCTGCCGCCGGTGGCAATCACGCAATGCTCGCAGGCCAGCGCCTTGACGGTGTCGCATTCGAGCGCCTGGAACGCCTCCATGCCGTGCCTGCTCTGGAAGGCCTGCATGCTTTCGCCCGCCCGGGCCTGCAGCAGCAGGTCGGTATCGATAAAGCCCATCGATAGCCACTTGGCCAGCTGCACGCCCAGCGTACTCTTTCCGCTGGCCGGCATGCCGATCAGAACGATGTTGGATTTGCCTGCGGACATCCGGGCATCCTCTCCATCCAAGACGGAAGGAATCCTACACCTCGTAGTCGACCACGGCGCGTCCGCAGACCAGGGTCCGGACAAAATCGACCACCTTGAGGTGCTCCGGATGCCCGGCATAGGCCGCGAGGTCCTCCATCGTATGGAATTCGGAATAGAGCGCCATGTCCATCGAGGCGTCCTTGCGAGCAACGTCCAATCCGACCTCGATTTCGAGCAGCGAAGGCACCACGCCCTTCAACGCCTCCAGTTGCTGCTTCATCTCCAGCTTGTCGGCCTCCGACACGCCCTCCTTGAACTTCCACATCACGATATGCTTGATCATGGGAACATCCCTTCCTAATGGCGCGATTTAATACCAAGCGGCGGTGCGCTCAAAGCCGAAATACGAGGCTATCGCACCCCCGCGCACCGATGCCAGACCGACGCTAATCGTCTTCGTACAACTCGTAGATCGTGTCCCATGCCGCAGGCTCGTCGTCGCGCAGGCGGCACAGCAGGCCGTAGTGGTAGAGCAGCAGTTGGATATGCCTGGCCTTCCATTCCTCGTAATTTGCCCCGAGGCCGAAGCCTGCGGCCAGCATCTGCTCCGGCAGCAGATCGACCACGCGGCCGATCTCATCGCACAAGGCCCGCTTGCCCATGCGCAGGAACCCCGGCGTCTTCAAGAGCAGCACCGGCTCGTAGTTCATTCCCTCCAGCACCCTCGCGGTCGATTCGATCTTTTCCGCCACCGCATCCGCCGGAAACGCCTCTAGGGCCTGCTCCCACTGCTTCTTCCTTTTCATCCTGCGGCCTCCTTCCTTTCGCCGGATCCATCCTACTGGACCACTGCCCGCCACACAAGGCCGTGCTTCGTCCTTGCACTGGTCCACCATGCCGTGCCTTCATCTGCGCCCGATGGAGCCGATGGAAACCAAACAACTTTTGCATGAGGTGAAGCAGTCGCTCGACGGACTGCTGTTGCAGGACCGCGCGCGGCTGAATGAGCTGATGCGCCGCGTGCGGCAGCGTATCCACGACCGGCAGCCAGCAGACCAACTGGCCGGGAAACTCAAGGCAACCCATGTCCAGGCGGTGCATCGAGCCGGGAAGCGGGCGCAGGCCGGACTGCGGCTCGACTATCCCGCCAACCTGCCGGTTTCGGCCAGGCGCGGGGAGATCCGCAGGTTGATCGAGCGGCACCAGGTGGTGATCGTCTGCGGCACGACCGGTTCGGGCAAGACCACCCAGCTCCCCAAGATTGCGTGGGAGGCCGGGGCGGGCAGGCGCGGCCGCATCGGCATCACCCAACCTCGCCGTCTGGCCGCCACCGGCATGGCGAGGCGCGTGGCCGAGGAGATGGGTGTGGAATATGGCCGCGGCGTCGGCTGCCAGGTACGCTTCGACGACCAGACTAGCGACGAAACCATCGTCAAGTTCATGACTGATGGCATCCTCCTGGCCGAAACGCAGCGCGACCGGCATCTGCTGCAGTACGATTGCCTCGTCATCGACGAAGCCCATGAACGCAGCCTGAACATCGACTTCCTGCTCGGCTACCTCAAGAACCTCCTGCCGCTCCGTCCCGACCTCCGGATCGTCATCAGTTCCGCCACGCTCGACGCCGACGCCTTCGCCGCCTTTTTCGACGGCGCACCCGTCATGGCCGTGGAGGGCCGCACCTACCCGGTCGAGGATTTCTTCCTGCCGCCCGGCAAGGACGAGGAGTTGGCCAACCATGTCCTGCGCGCCCTCCGGTGGATCTCGGATATCGACGACCGGGGCGACGTCCTGGTCTTCCTCCCCGGGGAGCGGGAAATCCGCGATGCATCGAAAAAGCTGGAAGGCCAGCGATGGAAAGAGACCGAGGTACTTCCGCTCTACGGCCGGCTCGGCATGGGCGAGCAGCAGCGTGTTTTCCGCCCCGGGGAGCGGCGCCGCATCATCCTCGCCACCAACGTGGCGGAGACCTCGATCACCATTCCCAACATCCACTACGTCGTCGACTCGGGTCTGGTGAGGCTGAGCCGCTACAACCCGCGTACGCAGGTGCAGGGCCTGCAGATCGAACAGGTATCGCAGGCCAGCGCCCGCCAGCGGCGCGGACGTTGCGGGCGCATCGCCGACGGCATCTGCATCCATCTCTACGACCGCGACACGCTGGAGAAAAGCCCGCCCTTCACCGACCCGGAAATCCGCCGCACCTCGCTCGCGGGCGTCATCCTGCAGATGGATATGCTGGGCCTGCCCCCCATCGCGCAGTTCCCGCTGATCGATCCCCCGCAGCCCGCGCTGGTGAACGAGGGCTACCGGACCTTGCAGGACCTCGGCGCCATCGACGAGCAGCGCGTGCTGACTCCGCTCGGACGCGAAATCGTGCGGTTCCCCGTCGACCCCCATCTCGCCCGCATGGTTGTGCAGGCCCGGAAGGAAGGCGTGCTGGCCGAGCTCCTCGTGTTGGTGGCCTTCCTGTCGATCCAGGACATCCGCGAACGCCCGGCCGAAAAGGCCGAGACCGCCGACCTCGCCCACCGGCAATGGATGGACGAACGTTCCGATTTCATCACCATCCTCAACCTTTGGAACAGCGTCGAGCGCGAACGCGGGGAGGGCGGGTCGCATGGCCGCCTGCGCCGCTACTGCAAGAAAAACTTTCTCAACTACCGGCGCGCCGTCGAATGGCGCAACCTGTGGCAGGATTTGCGCGAAACGGTGAAGGAACTCGGATGGCCCCTCCCCCGGGAGGGCTTGCTGGACGAATTCCACCACGACCTCGTACACCGCAGCCTGCTTGCCGGACTGCCCGCCAACATCGGATTGAAAGGCGAGGAGCGGGAGTTCCAAGGTGCGCGCGGACGCAAATTCTTCATTTTCCCCGGCTCCGGTCTTTTCAGGAAACCACCTGATTGGGTAATGGCCTTCGCCCTGGTCGAGACCACGAAGGTCTACGCCCGCATCGCCGCAGGAATCGACCCGGCGTGGCTGGAAGATGTGGCCCCCCACCTTTGCAAGGCGGTCTACGAGCAACCGGCATGGAACGTCGAAAAGGGCTTCGTCTTCGCCAGGGAGTCGGTCATGTCCGGAGGGTTGACCATCGCCGCCGGCCGCAACGTGCACTTCGGCCCCATCAACCCCGTCGAAGCGCGCAACATCTTCATCCGCGATGCCTTGGTACCCGGCAACCTGGAAACCCGGGGGGAGTGGCTCAAGTTGCACCTCCGCATGCTCGACGACATCCAGTCGCTCGAAGAGAAGGTCCGCCAGCCGGGCGCGCTGCTGGATACCGACGCCATCTTCGACCACTTCGACCGCCTCCTGCCGGCCGACGTCCATTCCGTGCCGACGCTGGAGCAGTGGCTTCGCCGCTCCAAGGCCCGCATGGCCATGCACATGGAGGAGGCCCTCTTCCCGCGCACCGACCCGGTGCGGCCGGAGGCCTTTCCCGACGAGCTCGTTTTCCATGAGGAACCTTTCCATCTCGTCTACACTTTCGCCCCCGGCGAGGAGCTGGATGGCATCGCTCTGGTCTGCCCGACCGACAAGCTGGCCTTCCTGCCCGCATGGGGGCCGGACTGGCTGGTACCCGGATGGTTGGCGGAAAAGGTTGCGCGGCTGCTGCGCACCCTGCCGAAACACCTGCGCTCCGCACTGCCCCCAACGGAACAGGCGGCGCAACAGTTTGCGCAAGCGACCGTCCATCCGGCCGGTCCCCTGAAGGAACAGCTGTCCGCCTGGTTGCAGCGGACTTTCCAGCTTCCCGTCGACGCCTCCGACTTCGATGACTCGGACCTCCCTGCTTTCCTGCGCATGAAGGTCATCGAGACGAGTGGCGATGAGATCGTCAGGATCCATACCGACTACTCCGAAGCGTATCGCCAACAGGCGCATCGCGACAGCGCAGGACAGCTTTTCGCCAAGTGGCGCCTTCCCCCTCAGCGGAAGTGGCCCGGCGGTGCACTTCCTGAATTCGTTGCGGGCAACGACCCTGCCCAGACGCGCGGCTATCCCGCGCTGGTCCGCATTGGCGAAGGCGTAGGGCGCCAGGCATTTACCGACGCGACCGATGCGGCCTACGCCCACCGGGCAGGTCTCGTCCGCCTGTTCCGCATCCTGCAGGCGGACCAGGTCCGGTACATCGAAAAACGCCCGCCTCTCCCGCCCGCCGTCCAGCTATCGCTGTCGGCCCTCGACGGCTCGTTCCTGACCGACTTCATCGACGGAGCCATCCACGCAGCCCTGACCCGGGGCGAACAACTGCCCATCCGCGACCCGGAGACGTTTGCCGCACGCGCCGCGGAGGCACGCACCACCTTGCACGAAACCGCCGCCGAACAGGCCCCAGCCCTGGCAACCCTGCTGGAAAACCGCGCAGCCATTCTGGAATCCCTGGGGAGCCTAAAGGCCGGCACCGATATCCTGCACGACCTGGAGATGCAGCTCGCCTTCCTCTTCCGCCCCGGCTTCCTCCAGACCATGGAACTCTACGGGCGCTATCCCCGCTATCTCAAAGCCATGCAACAGCGCATCCAGCGCATCCGAAGCAACCCGCAGGCCGACGAACGGAAACAGCGGGAAATCGAACCTTTTCTGGACCGGCTCAACGAAAAACTGCTGGAGAGCGACGACATCGCCGGCGCATACCGGCTGCTCGAATTCGCCATGCTGCTGGAGGAGTTCCGCGTCAATCGTTTTGCGCCCGAAATCCGGACCCCGGTCAAGGTTTCCGTCCGGCGGCTCGAAGAGGCATGGGAACCGCTTCAATACGTTTGACAACCCGCCCGGAAGCCCCGACACTTCTTCGCAATATTCTTGAAACAGAGGGGATGCGGATATGCTTGCAGCAGTGGTTTTCGATTTCGACGGCATCATCGTGGACAGCGAACCGATGCACCACAGGGCGTTCAACGAAGTGCTCGGACCGCTGGGAATCTCCATCGGATGGGAGGAGTATTGCGAAACCTACATCGGCTTCGACGACCGCGACGCCTTCCGCGAGGTGTTCAAGCAACATGGCAAGAAGGTTTGCTCCCGCGACGCCAAGAAACTCATTGCCGAAAAGGCCGCCGTCTTCCAGCGCTACGTCCAGAACGGGGAGGCCTCCCCCCTGCCCGGCGCCGTTGAACTGATCAAGAGCATTCCCGCCCGCCTGCCGGTCGGGCTCTGCAGCGGGGCGCTGCGCGAGGATATCCTGCCCATCCTGCACCGGCTCGGCCTGCAGGACGCCTTCAATACGATCGTGTCGGCCGAAGATACGTCCAAAAGCAAGCCCGACTCCGCCCCCTACCGGCTCGCGCTCCAGAAGCTGAAGATCGATGAGCCGTCGAACGTCGTCGCCATCGAGGATACGCCGGCGGGCATCCTTTCCGCCAAGGGCGCCGGGCTGAGGGTGCTGGCGGTTACCAACAGCTACGACCGCGAATTCCTGCTCGAAGCCGACGCCATCACCGATTCGCTGGCCGACACCTCCTACTCGGCGCTCGAGGACCTCGTGCCCTAAAAAAAAGCCCCCGGGAAGCGGGGGCCTGGTCGGAGCGGCACATCGCGGCCTACATTACGCCGCTGATGTAGGTCTCGAGGTTCTTGATCTTGAAATCCTTTTCGACGATCAGGTACTTCACCACGTCGCCGATCGATACGATGCCGCAAAGCTGCTTGTCGCGCATGACCGGCAGATGGCGGATGCGCTTGTCGGTCATGAGCTTCATGCACTGGTCCAGCGAGGTTTCCGGCGTCACGGTCGTCAGGTTGGCCGACATGATCTCCTGGACCGACACGGTGTCGATGCTCTTTCCGGGCAGGACCACCTTGCGGATGACATCGCGCTCGGAAATGATCCCGACGACTTCGCCCCCATCCATCACCACGGAGGTGCCGGCGGAGATATCCTCCATTTGCTTGATGGCTTCGCGCACAAGCTGATCGGGCTTGACGGTCAGCACATCGTATCCCTTTGAATCCAGCAGGTTTGATACTGCACCCATGATTGCCTCCTTGCGTGGTTGTTTGAATGGGTTGGGTCTTTCCAAACGCACAGTATATCGATCCCCGCCGATTCTACAAGCCTGCCGCCATATTTATACCTCGTTCCAAGAAATCGAATTTCCTTTTCCCGCGTGCCTACACGGAATAGGTTCCGGCCATGCATGAACTCTCGCTCGCAGCGGAAATGGTCGAACAACTGGCGGCGGTGGCCGCCCGGGAGAAGGCCCTCCGGATTGTCCGGATCGAACTGCTGATCGGGCGCTATTCCGGCATTGAGCGCGATGCCTTCGAGTTCGCCTTTCCGATCGCGGCGGCAGGCGGTCCCTTGGAGGGGGCGGAACTGGTCGTGGAGGTACCGCCGGTTACGGTCGAATGCCGTGCATGCGGCACCACCACCCATCCGCCCGCCATCCTGCTGCGCTGCCACACCTGCGGATCCCCCCGCGTCGAACTCAAAGGGGGCCGCGAATTCATGGTGCGATCGGTCGAGCTCGAGACCCCCTGACCAGCCAGCGCTCAGTGTTTCCGGAACGAACAGCGGCCGATCCGCTTGTGGGCGAAGATCAACTCGAAGTCGGTGCGCTCGGCATCATCGGGCTCGAATACAACGGCCTCGTCGAACCGCGCATCGTCGCGCAGCAGCGCGTGGATCTCCTCGAAGTAGGGCAGATGGTCGGTGGCGATGTGCAGCCCTCCCCCCTGCTCCAATGTGCGATGGAGGGCATCCATGAAGGCCGGGTTGAAAAGCCGGTGGTCGTGGTGCCGGGCCTTGGGCCACGGATCGGGGAAAAAGAAATAGTAGTTGGCGACGTAGTCGGCCGGCATCATCCGGCTGATCGCATAGAATCCCTCCATGCGGAAGAGCCTGGCATTCTCCCGGCCCGCCCGTTCGCAGCGGCGCCCGCTGCTGTTGATCCGCAGCAGTTGCCGCTCGATCCCGAGGAAGTTGACCTCCGGGAACTTGCCCGAGCGCGCCACGAGGAACCGGCCCTTGCCCGATCCGATGTCGACGTCGAGCGGGCGTGCGGGGTGGGGAAAGGCCGCCTTGAAATCGTACGGATCGAGCCAGTTTCCGGGGATTATGCGCAATGAGGTCTTCTTTTTTCGGCCCATGCGCGGCATAGTGTCCGCTGCAGGGAAACAAGGGCAAGGAAAAGCGATGGGAATATCCGATCGAGACTACATGCGCGACCGCATCGATCCGCCCCGGCCCGCGGCCCCGCGGCGGCGCTACCGCAAGGCCGGAAACACCCCTCCCCTGTGGCAGCGTTTCCGCTTCTGGCTTTGGCGCATGCTCCGCAGGGGCTAGCAGATGCGCAACCGTCGAGTTTTTTCTCGGGGCAATTCGTCCGGCGGGGGGCTTGACTTCACCGCCCTGAAATCATACACGCACGGGCAACGATAAGAAGTGAACAGGATTTTCAAATTTTAAAGATCCCGTTTCTTATCAATGAACACAAGGAGCAATAAAGAAGATGAAGAAAGCACTGGCCGTAATTACGGGAGTGGCCATCATCGCGTCCATGGCGCAGGCGCGCCTTGGGGAAAACATCGAAACATGCAACAAGCGGTATGGCGATCCCTCCAAGATGAAACTGGACGAGAGCCAGACCGGCGTGGCTAGCTATGCCAAGAACGATCTGACGATCACGGTCCATCTCACGGGAGGCAAAGTGGACCTGATCCGCTACAGCCCCGGCGAAGTCGCCCGCGTGGACTACGAGACGGCCGAGTTCCTGCTCGAAATCAACGGGCGCGACAAGAAATGGGACCGGCTGACCGACGTCGAAGAGACGGTCTACGCCGACCAGGACGAGCGGAGCCAGAAGCCGCGCATCCGCAAGGTCGACCCGGTCCTCTGGACCACCAAGGACGGCCTGCTGGAAGCGAGCTACTCGCCCAGCCGCGGAACGCTGGAAATCAAGGCGTCCGCCATGCAGTTGCGGGTCCGCGAAGGCCTCTAGGCATCGCGGGATTCCGCCCCGGAACCCGGCCTCCAGCCGGGTTCTTTCATGCTTGCCTCCGGCTAAAATTAGTCGGGCAACAGGCCTTGACGGAACCCCGGCACCCCGCTACGTTATGCGCTCGTTTCTACCCATGGCGGGTGTAGTTCAATGGTAGAACCCCAGCCTTCCAAGCTGGTCGCGTCGGTTCGATTCCGATCACCCGCTCCACTTTCCAAGGGCCTTCCCGGCAAGGAGGCCCCTTCTTTTTCCTACCGGCGGGCGCGGAAGTATTCGATCAGCGCATTGGTGGATGCATCGTGCGCCAGCGGGGCTTCGGATTCGAGCTCCGGCAGGATGGCCTTGGCGAGGACCTTGCCGAGTTCCACTCCCCACTGGTCAAAGGAATAGATCTCCCAGACGATGCCCTGCACGAAGATCTTGTGCTCGTAGAGGGCGATCAACTGCCCCAGCACGGCCGGGGTCAGCATTTCGGCCATGATGGTATTGGTGGGCCGGTTGCCTTCGAAGGTCTTGTGGGGTACGAGTTCGGCAGGAACCCCTTCGGCCACGAGGGACTCGCGGGTCTTGCCAAAGGCCAGCGCCTCCGTCTGGGCAAAGAAGTTCGCCATGAGCTTGACGTGGTGGTCGCCGATGGGGTTGTGTGATTTGCAGAAGCCGATGAAATCGCACGGGATCAGCTTGGTGCCCTGGTGGATCAGCTGGTAGAAGGCGTGCTGGCCATTGGTGCCCGGTTCGCCCCAGATGATCGGGCCGGTCTGCCACTCGACCTTCCCGCCGGCGCGGGTGATGTACTTGCCGTTCGATTCCATGTCACCCTGCTGGAAGTAGGCGGCGAACCGGGAAAGATACTGGTCGTACGGCAGGATCGCCTGCGATTCAGCCCCGAAGAAGTTGTTGTACCAGATGCCCAGCAGTGCCAAAAGCACCGGCATGTTTTCATCAAAGGGCGCCGTGCGGAAGTGCGTGTCCATCAGGTGGTAGCCGGCCAGCAGTTCCCGGTAGTTGTCCGGACCGAAGGCGATCATGAGCGGCAGGCCGATGGCGGAGGTGAGCGAGTAGCGCCCGCCGACCCAATCCCAGAACTCGAACATGTTGGCGGTGTCGATCCCGAACGCGGAAACGGCGGCGGCGTTGGTCGAAAGCGCCACGAAATGCTTGGCGATGGCCGCCTCGTCCTTCAGGGCGTCGAGGCACCAGGCGCGGGCCGTGTGCGCATTGGTCATGGTCTCCTGGGTGGTAAAGGTCTTGGAGGCGACGATGAAGAGCGTCTCTTCCGCATCCAGCCCCCGCAGTGCCTCGGCGATGTGGGTGCCGTCGACATTGGAGACGAACAGGATGTTCAGGTCGCGCCGGGAATAGGGCTTGAGCGCTTCGTAGGCCATGACCGGCCCGAGGTCCGATCCCCCGATACCCAGGTTGACGATGTTGCGGATCGGCTTGCCGGTATGGCCCTTCCAGGCGCCGGAACGGATCTTTTCGGAAAAGCCAGCCATCTGGTCGAGCACGGCATGCACGGCGGGAACCACGTTCTCGCCATCGACTTTGATCACCGCATCCTTCGGGGCGCGGAGGGCGACATGGAGCACGGCGCGGCCCTCGGTGGCATTGATCTTTTCGCCGTCGAACATGGCTTCGATCCAGCGGTCCAGCTCCGCCGACTCCGCCAGCTTGACCAGCAGCCCCAGGGTCTCCTCGGTGATGCGGTTCTTGGAATAGTCGAGCCGCAGGTCGCCGGCCTCGAGGGTGAAGCGGCCGGCACGGCCCGGGTCGTCGAACAGCTTCCGCAGATGGGTGTCCCGGAGCTCCCCGAAATGGCGCTGCAACGCCTTCCACTCTGAACGTTCAGTCAACTTGGCGGTCATAGAACATGCTCCTGTCTGGATGGTTGAGAGCGGTGGAAACTACAGGCTAAACGCCCCGGGTTCAAAGTAAAAACCGCGATGGATGGCCAGCAAAGGGGGCTTGTTTCGGTCGGGCCGAGCCGATATGGTTTCGATCCCTCAATTTGCGACCAAAGGATGACATGAATACCAGAAAGACCAGTTTGGCCCTCGTCTTGGCGATCCTCCCCCTGGCGGCGTTCTGCGATCCGGTTGGCAACGACCTCGACGTGAAGCGGATCACCCGTTCGGTGGCCTACTCGCTACCCTTCCTGCACCTCAACCAACTCGCCTTCGACGAAGGGGTTTCCACCAATGCCTTTGCCCTCTTCCTCGAAACCCTCGATCCGGCCCGAAGCTATTTCCTCCAATCCGACATCGACGCTATGGCCGCGGAGGCGCCCGACCTCTACAAGCGGCTGCGCAAGGGCGAAATCGACTTCGCCCGCAACGCCTATGCCGTCCTGATGGAGCGGATCGCCAACCGGACGGCCTACATCGACCAGTTGCTGGACAAGGGCTTCGACCTGGAGACCAAGGAGGATTTCGTATGGGACCGCAAGGATGTCCCGTGGCCCCGGGACGAGGCCGACTGGGATGAGCTGTGGCGCAAGCGGATCAAGAACGAGTACGTGGCGCGCCTCGTCGCCCAGCGGCTCCACGCGGAGGACGAGGCGGCATCCACCAACGCGGTCGCCCGCACGGACGGCGATGCCACCAACACGGTGTCCGCCGCCGGCCTCGACGACGACTTCGACCTTGCCCCCGAGGCCTTCATCCGCGAGCGCTACAAGCAGTTTCGGCTGACGATGGAGTCGTTGGACGAGGAGATGCTGCTGCAGAACTACCTGTCGGCCTTCTCGCATGTCTACGATCCCCACTCCGACTACATGTCGCCCAGCAGTTCCGAGGACTTCGACATCAACATGAAGTTGTCGCTCGTCGGCATCGGCGCCATGCTGCGGCCGGAAGACGGCGCGGCCAAGATCATCCGCGTCATCCCGGGCGGCCCGGCCGACAAGGACGGGCGGCTGCAGGCGGGCGACAAGATCATCGCCGTGGCGCAGGGCGACGAGGAGCCGGTCAGCATCCTCCATTGGCCCCTCTACAAGTCCGTCCGCATCATCCGCGGCGAACCCGGTTCGAAGGTGGTGCTGACGGTCGTTCCCGCCTCCGACCGCACTGGTACGCGCACGAAGAAGATCGACCTGGTCCGCGAAGAGGTGCAGCTCGAGGAGCAGGCGGCCAAGAAGGAGGTGCGCGAATTCAAGCTGGCCAATGGCGAGACGCGCCGGCTCGGCATCATCACCCTCCCCGATTTCTATGCGGACTTCGCCGCCGCGAACGACAACCCTAAGGAAGCGCGGCGCGCTTCCAGCGATGTGCGCCGGCTGATCCACGAACTGCTCCTTGAAGATGTGGAGGGGCTCGTGCTCGACCTGCGCAACAACGGCGGCGGCTCGCTGGTGGAGGCGGTCGAAACCGCCGGGCTTTTCATCTCCTCCGGCCCCGTGGTCCAGGTGAAGGAACGCGAGCGCGTGCAGGTACTGCCCGACGCCGATCCGGACATCGACTACGACGGCCCCATGGTCGTGCTGGTCAACCGGCTCAGCGCCTCGGCGTCGGAGATCCTCGCCGCGGCACTGCAGGACTACAAGCGCGCCATTATCGTGGGCGACCGGCAGACCCATGGCAAGGGAACCGTACAGACCCTCATGCCCCTGGGCGACCGCAAAGGCTCGCTGAAGTTGACCACGGCCGGCTTCTACCGCATCAACGGCGGCTCCACCCAGCTCAGGGGCGTCACGCCGGATATCGTCATCCCTTCCTACCTCGACGTCATGGACCTGGGCGAGGATTCGCTCGAGCATGCGCTGCCCTGGGACACGATCCGCCCGGCGATGTACCGTACGCAGGACGGACTGGACAAGCTGGTGCCCCTGCTCGCGGAACAGTCCGGCGAACGGCTTGCCGGAAGCCAGGAATTCCAGGCCTACCTGGCCAAGCGCGAGCGGCTCCGCGAGCGCTTCGAGACCAGGACGGTGTCGCTCTCGCTCGACGACCGGATCGCCGAGGCCGAAGCGGAAAAGGAACTCGACGACATCCAGAGCGGCAGTTTCCTGGATGAACCGGGCAGTGCGAAGAAGGACGACCTGATCCTCGACGAAACGCTCAACATCCTCTCCGACCTCGTCGACCTCCAGCACATGGGGCAGCGCGAGATGCTGGCGCCCAACCTGAGCGAGAAATAGCCCGGCCAGGGCAGTTCACGAATGGGATGCCGCTGCCGATTCCACTGGCAGGGACGGCTGTCCCCATCCGTCACGGCGGTGCGGGACACACCGCCCTACCCATTAACGGCAACTCAACCGTTGCCGGCCCTAGAGGCGAACCTCGATCCCCTGCGCCCGGAGGTATTCCTTCGTTTCGCGAATGGTGAATTCGCCAAAGTGGAAGATGGAGGCCGCCAGTACCGCGTCGGCCCGGCCCAGGGTCACGGCATCGGCCATGTGCTGCAGCGTGCCCGCACCGCCGGAGGCGATGACCGGGACGTTGACCGCTTCCGATATGGCGCGCGTCAGCTCCAGGTCGTAGCCGTTCTTCGTGCCGTCGCAATCCATGCTGGTCAGCAGGATCTCGCCCGCCCCGCGCCGCGTGCCCTCCACGGCCCACTCGATGGCGTCGAGTGCCGTCGGATTCCGGCCGCCATGCGTATAGACGCCCCACGTGCCATCCCCCTTCCGGCGGGCATCGATGGCCAGTACGATGCACTGCGAGCCGAACGAATCGGAACAGTCGTCGAGGATGCCGGGGTTGTGGATCGCCGCCGTGTTGAACGAAACCTTGTCGGCCCCCGCATTGAGCATCCGGCGGACATCGGCGGCACTGCGGATGCCGCCGCCGACCGTCAGCGGCATGAACACCTGTTCCGCGCAGCGACGCACGATATCGACCATGGTGTCGCGCCCGTCGCTGGATGCGGTGATGTCCAGGAAGGTCAGTTCGTCGGCCCCCTGCCCCTCGTAGGCCTTGGCGCATTCCACCGGATCCCCGGCATCGCGTAGATCCACGAAATTGACGCCCTTGACCACGCGCCCGCCCGTCACGTCCAGGCACGGTATGATTCGTTTTGCCAACATAAGATATCCCGGATTACATCAAGAGGGCCGAACATAATCCGGGGATATCCAAAACGCAAACGGCTTTTGGCCCCTATTCCCCCGCCGGGGCCCAGTCGTCCGTGCGGAATGGCGAGGCCGGGAATCCGTCCTTGTTGAACAGGTTGCATCCCACGGGATTGTCGGCCCAGGCGTAGCGCACGGCGACGGGGTCGGCGACATCCACCGAACTGACGACAACGGTGTCGGCGACAATCGCCGCCTGCGCGGCGACAAACCTTTTGTCCGCGCCGGCGATGGCAAAGGTTTTGAGCGGCCCGCCGCCCTGCTCCACCAGACCGGAGCCGACATCGCTGAACTCGACGATGATCTTGTTGCCGTCCTTTTTCACGGACTTGTAGACCGGACCGCCGAGAACAACATCCATGCCGTAGGTTTTGGCCAAAGCTTGCCGCGCCAAGCGGTAGCCGATGGCCTGCTTGTTGGTTGGATGGATGTTGTCCGCCATCCCCACGTCGATGCCGACGGCGATGCCCGTGTTGGGTACTTCCTTGCTGAACTTCAGGAAGCTTTCGCGGATGAACGCCCATTCGCCATCCTCGACGGGCAGTTTCTGTGACGCTTTGTAGTTCGGCAACTGCACGGCGTAGAAAGGGAATTCGGCATCCCAAACCTTGCGCCATTCGGCAACCAGGTTTTCAAGCAGGTCGCGGTAGAGGACCGCCTGCTTGACGGAATGGGAGTTGGCCTCGCCCTGGTACCAGATGGCGCCGCGAATGCCATACGGAACAAGCGGGTTGATCATGGCGTTGTAGAGGTTGGCCGGATAGTTTTGCGATTTATGCGGATCCTGTTTCGGCTGCGGTTTCCTGGGAGGGCTCTTTCCTTCGGCCTTGGTGCTTTTCACATCCTTCTTCCACTCTTCGAGCTGCTTGGCATAGCGGGTATCGGCCGCAGCTTGGTCGAATTCGGCGGATTGGCGATCAAGTCCCTGCTTGTCCTGCCATACGCTAGGAAAGCGCTCAAGCGAGTCCATCGGGCTCCATGCCTCGATGCGCGTACCACCCCAGCACGAACGGATCAGCCCAACGGGCACATCCAGCTGCCGCTGGATTTCGCGGCCGAAGAAGTAGGCGGTTGCAGAAAAGTCGCCGACCGCGTCCGGCGAGCAGACCTTCCACGATCCGGTGCAGTCGGCCTGCGGCTCAATGTTGGCGACAAGATCGGTCAGGAACATGCGGATGAGCGGGTGGTCCGCCGCCGACTTTTCCTGTTCGAAGTTGTCCGCCTTGCTGACGGGGAGCTGCATGTTCGATTGGCCGGAGCAGAGCCATACTTCGCCTACAAGCACGTTTTTCACTTCCACCGAGTCGGAGCCGGACGAAACCGTCAGCGACCGCGGCTCCTTGGATGCGTCCATCTGCTTGAGCCGCACCATGAACCTGCCGTCCTTCTCCGCCTTGCCGCTTTGTTGCTGGCCGGCAAACCCAACCGTCACTTCGGCGCCGGGATCCGCCCAACCCCACACCGCGACCTTCTGGTCCCGCTGGAGCACCATTCCATCCGAAAAGAGCGCGGGAAGCCTCAATCCGGCAGAACAACCAGCGGCCACCAAAACACCGATAAAACCAACCAACGATTTTCGCATGGCTTCTCCTTTGCGCTATTCCACCGCTTTCAGGGCCGCCAGATAGACCGTCCTGACATCCACGCTGTTTTCCCGCGCCAACCGGCGGCAGTCCTCGATTTCTGGCGAGACCGAAAGTACCGCACCCTTGCGCAGGCCGACCTTCATCCGCACAGGTCCGTACGGCGTTCCAACGACCTCGAAACGACGCTCCAGCACGGTTCGCTTGGACAGGCGTTCCCGGATTCCAAACGTCGTCGATTCCGCAAAAACAAGATCAAGCATCCGTTCCCGGTCGGGCGGAAGGCAGAGGACGGTCAGAAGCATGGCCGGCCGCTGCTTTTTCATGAAAACCGGCGTCGTGAAAACATCCAGCGCCCCCTCTTCGAGCAACCGGTCGAACAGGCAGCCGACCAGTTCCGGGGTCGTATCGTCGAGGTTGCACTCCAACACCAGCACTTCGTCGGAAGTGGTGTCCTCCACCGATTCATAGAGCGTGGCCCGCAGCAGGTTGGGCCTATGCCGCAGATGGCGATGGCCAAAGCTGTAGGCGGTTTTTCCCGCGCGGGCCCCGGCGGGGGGGGCCTCCGCCGTCCTCCAGGAGGAAAGCAGCGCCGCGCCGGTGGGCGTCACCAGCTCGAACGGTTCGTCGACCTGCACGACGGAAAAACCTTGAAGCAGCTTCAGCGTGGCCGGAGCGGGATTGGGATAGGTGCCGTGCGCGCATTCGATCGTGCCGTGCCCCTGGGGCAGGTTGCGGATGGAGAGACCGTCGACGCCCAGTTTATGCAAGGCAAGGCAGCAGCCGACGATGTCGACGATCGAGTCCATCGCCCCGACTTCGTGGAAATGGATCTTTTCAATGTCGATGTTGTGGATCGCCGCCTCCGCCTCGCCGATCCGCCGGAATATGGCAGAAGCATTTGTTTTCACGGCTTCCGGCAACGCGCTTTCTCCAATCAGTTTCAGGATCGTGCTCAAATGGCGCCCGTGGTGATGGCCGTGGTCGTGATGATGATGGTGATGATCATGAAGGACCACTTTGGCGCGGATGCCGGACATGCCCTGCTCCACCACCTCGTCGACAATGATTTCAAACGGATCGACCTGCAGCGACTTCAGTTCGGCATTCAACCCATCGACCGGAACACCCAGGCCGATCAGGGCACCGAGGATCATGTCCCCGCTGGCTCCGCCGATGCTCTCGAAATGCAATATACGTTGGCTCATAATGCCCGGGAGCATGACAGGTTTTACATGGCGCGCCAAGGATTTGGTATAACCGCGATCCATGATCGCGGACATTCATCCAAAATTCACGAGCCCCGCTTCGCGCAGGCTCAGGAAATCGGAGGCGGCGTGGTTCCTGCGATGGCCGAGGATGATGTGGTCGAGCACCTTGATGCCCATGATATCCCCTGCGCCGATGAGTTGCCGGGTTACCTTGATGTCTTCGGCGGAAGGGGTCGGATCGCCGGAAGGATGGTTGTGGGCGAGGATGATGGCGGCGCAGGAGTGGTTCAATGCCCGCTTGAAGAGCTCGCGCGGATGGACCAGACTGCTGTTGAGCGTGCCTTCGCTGATTTTCTGCGGCTCGCCGACCAGGCGGTTCTTGGTATCGAGCAGCAGCGCCCAGAAGACCTCGTGCTGCAGCACGCGGGCCCGTTCGCGAAGCACCGCGGCGGCCTGCTCCGGCGTGGTGATCAGCGGGCTTTCGCCGACGCTCTCGCGTGCCAGCCGCTGCGCCAGCTCCATCGCGGCCTTGATCATTTGCGCCTTGACCGGGCCGATGCTATCGATCGCCTGGAGCTCCTTGGCCGAAGCCTTCGCCAGCGCGGTCAACGATCCGAAGGCGGCAAGCAATCGCTGGGAAACCTCGACGACATTGAGCCCGGTGGAACCGGTTCTTAGAATCAGGGCCAGCAACACGGCATCGGAAACGTTCTCCGCCCCGATCCGGGCGAACTCCTCGCGGGGGCGCAGCTGCGCCGGCATATCCCTGACACGAAGCCATCCGGTTCTTATCGAATATTGCAGATCTTCCTTTCTTGCACTCATAAATGTATTTCGAATTACTGCGTGCAATTTAAGCAGTTTCTTTAATATTGCAAGGCGCGACGCAACGGGAAATGCATGGAAACTTCCGTAGCACCTGGACTGCACCGGGGATTGGGGTTGGCGTTTGTTTGGGCCTATTTGCCGGTCGACCCGAAGCCTCCGGCCCCACGCGTGGTCTCGGACAGCTCCTCGACCATCTCGTAGTAGATGGGCGAGCAGTCGCAAGCCACGACCTGGAAAAGGCGCTGGCCCTTTTCGGCGGTGTAGGGAAAATCCTTGATGTTGTCGCACATGGCGATCAGCTCGCCCCGATAGCCGCCATCGATAAGCCCGATGGAGTTGGCCAGGCGGAGGGGGGTTTTCGAAATGCTGGAGCGGGGCAGGAGGAAGTAGGCGCGGCCATCCTCGGGTTCGCAGGCGATGCCCAGGTGGATCGCCCTGGTTTCGCCGGGCTGGATGGTGACATCCTCCAGCACATAGAGGTCGAGGCCGGCGTCGCCCTCGTGGAAGTGGCCGTGGTCGGAATAGATTTCGCGCGCGACTTCGTTCAGCGGCTTGATGCGCAGATGCATGGCTTGTTCCTGTCGTGTTGGGGGTTGAAAAATCCGTCGGATAATATCTTTGCCTCCGAAATTCATAAACCACTAATCTCTACTAATATCACTAATCCAAGGTCATTAGTGCTGATTAGTGAAAATCGGTGGGTACAATCTACGAGGATCGGAAAGATGATGAAGTTGGCCATATTTGGATCGGGATCTGGAACCAACTGCCAGGCGATCATCGACGCCGTGGAGGCGGGCGCGCTCGACGTGGAGATCCGCTGCGTGCTTTCCGACGTGGAGGACGCCTACATCCTCGAGCGGGCGCGCAAGCACGGCATTCCGGCCGTCTGGTTCGACTGCGCCCCCTTCAAGACCAAGCTCGACGGGGAAGCCGAACGGAAGGTCCTGGAAATCCTGGAAGGCCATGGCGCCAACTTCATTGCGCTAGCGGGCTTCATGCGGATCGTCAAGGAGGGGCTTCTACATGCCTACCAGGGGCGGATCGTCAACATCCACCCCTCGCTGCTGCCCAGTTTCCCAGGGTTGGACGGCGGACGGCAGGCGTACGAGTACGGCGTGAAGTACACCGGCTGCACGGTCCATTTCGTGGATGCCGGGGTCGATACGGGCGCGATCATCAACCAGAAGTGCGTGGCGATCGAAGACGCGGACACCCTCGACACCCTGATGGAAAAGATCCATGCGCAGGAACATGCCGCCTATCCGGAGGCGCTGCAATGGATCGCCGAAGGGCGCATCCGGCGCGCAGGCCGCAGAACGCTGCTGGACTAGCCATCCTCCGCTATTCCGCCCCAACGCGCAACCGCTCGGTCGAGGTGAGTTCGGGCGATCCGCCGCGGTTCCCGCACCCGGAACAGGTGTAGATGAAGTTCCTGTACAGCACCAGGCCTGTTCCGTGCCGGCCGGTGTTCAACGCGGGATAGTCGTGCCAGCACTCCGCCTTCGTATCCCAGGCCTCCACCTCGGCATGGGCATTCTGCTGCGCCATGCTCTCCCCTCCGGCAACAACGATGTCGTCGCCGACGGCCAGGGTTGAATTGCCGGCCCGGGGGGTTGGAAGCGGTTCGGCCAGGACCGACCATTTCCCGGCCGCGATGTCATAGACATCGACTTCGGGCACGACCAGGTCGAAGACCTGCTTCGTCTCCTGCGAGGTCCGGCGGCCGCCGGCGGCATAGATTTTCCCGTCGAGGTAGGCGCACTGGAAGTGGTCGCGCTTGTGCGGGGCATCCGCCAGCTGCTCCCAGGAGCCGGTCGCGGGATCATACCGGTCGGTCCAGTCCACGTAGCCGCCGATGTGTCCGTTGATGATCCCGCCAACCAGGTAGAACCGTCCATCCGCCACCACGACGCCGGCCGAACCGCGCCGGCGCGCCTCGGGGATGGAGGATCCCCACGACCATGCATCGGCCGCGGGATCATAGATCAGCACCTTTTCCAGCGGCTTCTCGTTGGGGAAAGGGCCGGTCATGGCGCAGACGATGTGGATCTTCCCCCCGAAGACCACCGGCTGGAAATGATGGAACTCGACCGGCGGCCTGGAGGCGTTCCGCCATTCGTTTCGTTCGGGATCGTAGATGCAGACCGGCTGGATCCGGCGGCCGCCCAGCAGGTAGAATTCTCCGCCGAATTCCACCAGGGCCGCCTCGTGACGCGCCACCGGTTCGCCCCGGGTGGACACGGATTCCCACGCCCGGACTGTTTCCGGCGCGGCCCGGACTCCCGCAACACCAACTCCGGCCAGAAGCAGCAACACGGCCCAAACAGCCCTTCGCCCTCCCCCGTCGTCCGGGAAATCGTTGCGCGTTTCGTAACTTGAATGCATGGCAGGCGCCTCCGGGGTTGTTAAATGTCGCCGCGCATAATATCGTTCCTCCGAACTTTCACAATCCGCGAGTTTGGACCGGACCGGTATTACGCCGCAGGCGCACCGGCCGGTGTACCGCCTGCGGACCGCAGTGGCCACGACAAGGGAGGCGTATCGGATGGCAGAGGAAAAATGGGGCTCGAAGCTCGGTGTAATCCTGGCTGTGACCGGCAGCGCCGTCGGACTGGGCAACTTCCTGCGTTTCCCGGGCGTGGCCTGCGCCAATGGCGGCGGCGCGTTCATGGTCCCCTACATCATTGCCTTCGTCCTGCTGGGCCTTCCGATCGCATGGGTGGAATGGGCCATGGGCCGGTACGGGGGGCGGAAGGGCTACTCTTCGGCTCCCGGCATCCTCCGCTCCATTACGGGGAGGGATCGGACGGCCCAGATCGGCACGCTGGCCCTGATCATCCCGGTCGTGATCTACATGTACTATGTTTCGATCGAGTCGTGGTGCCTGGGCTATGCGTGGAAATACTGGTCCGGAGGCATGCGGGAAGTGGTCGCGGAAGCGCGACTGCAGGCCGCCCCGGAAGCGGCCGAGGCGGCGGGCATCGATGCCGCCAAGGGCTATCTGCTCCACTTCGCGGGCGTCGTGCCCGAGGGTGCCGGCCAGGAGAGCGGCAACTTCCGCATCCTCCGGGAATTCGGCAAGGGATGCCTGCCGTTCCTGATGATCTGCTTCGCACTCAACTTCATCCTCATCTACCGGGGAATCAACAGGGGTATCGAATGGTTCTGCCGCTGGGCCATGCCTGCCCTGCTGGTCTGCGCCCTGGTCATCCTGATCCGGGTGCTGACGCTCGGCACGCCCGATCCTTTGCATCCGGAGGCCTCGATCGCCAATGGCCTTGGCTTCATGTGGAACCCGGTCGGCCACCGGCTCGTCGACGGAACGCTCGTCGAGGTGGGCTTCCTGGAGGCGCTCTCCAACCCGCAGACCTGGCTGGCGGCCGCCGGCCAGATCTTCTTCTCCCTCTCGGTCGGATTCGGGATCATCATGACCTACGCCTCCTATACCAAGGAGAACGACGACATTGCGCTGAGCTCGTTGTCGGCCGCCTCCGGCAACGGTTTCTTCGAGGTCGCCCTCGGCGGAATGATCGCGATCCCCGCCGCCTTCGTCTTCCTCGGCCCGGAATCGATCATCAGCGCCGGGGAGAAGGGCAGCTCCCTTTCGCTGGGATTCCTCGCCCTGCCTGGCGTCTTCGAACACATGCCGGCGGGACACTTCTTCGGCGGCCTCTTCTTCTTCCTGCTCTTCATTGCGGCCATCACCTCGTCCCTCTCGATGCTGCAGCCCGCGATCGCGTTCCTCGAGGAGGGGCTGGGGCTGGGCCGGCACTCCGCCGTAACGTTGCTTGGCTTCATCACCGCGACCGGAGCCCTGTTCGTTTCGCTCATCAGCAGCGGCCTGACGGTGCTGGACCACATGGACTTCTGGACCGCGAACTTCTGCATCTTCCTGTTGGCGACGATCGAAGTGATCTTCTTCGCCTGGGTGATGGGGCTGGACCGCGGATTGAAGGAGCTTGCGCACGGGGCGGAGATCCGCCTGCCCAGGGCCTTGCCGTTTGTGCTGAAATACGTGACGCCGGCCTTCCTGCTGACCATCTTCGGCAGCTGGCTTGCCAAGGAGGTCTTCTCCAACGGCCCCTATATCAAGGCGCTCCGGAGCGAACCGGTGGTCCAGCTTACCGTGGGCTTCATTGTCGGACTCTATGTCTTCTTCTCGATCCTGGTGCACATCGCCGTGCAACGGTGGAAGAAGAAGGAGGCCCTCTATAGCGAAAAGGGAGGTTCGGCATGAATGCCGCCGGATGGATCATCATGCTCACCAGCGTCGTCGGCATGACCGCGCTCTTTGCCTGGTGTATTCGAAAGGTCCTGACCGTGCCGGGGGCGAGCGAACATATCCACTCGCAATCGGATATCGATCCCCACGATCAGGAATAGGGGCACAATCCCGCGGTTCGCTTGGAAGCCGCGGCGACGTACCCGGTTCAACCGCGGTGGCGGAAGCTGATGCGGCCCTTGCCGAGGTCGTAGGGGGAGATCTCCACCGTGACCCGATCGCCCACCGCGATGCGGATGAAATGCTTGCGCATCTTCCCCGAAATGTGCGCCAGCACCTCGTGCCCGTTTTCCAGCTCGACACGGTACATGGTGGCCGGCAGCACCTTCTTCACCACGCCTTCCGCCTCGATGACATCATCCTTCGCCATAAGCAACTCCTTCTTCCACAAAATCCAAGGGCGGGAATGCTACACGGATGACGGGGCTTTGCAACCCATAACCTGCGCTGTTCGGCCGGGCCCGGGCGCAGGCCTAGGCCGCTTCGCCGCGCAGCGGGATGCTGCGGCGGTAGAGGTTGATGTAGCGCTGGATGCGCACGGCGAGGTCCTTCTGCTTGTTGGCCTTCGCCACCCGCAGCGCCTTCTTCGCCCACTCCGCCGCCTCCGTGAAGTGCTGGAGCTCGGCATAGGCCGCGCTGATCAGCACCAGCGTCAAGGCATCGTTCTGCCCGGTGATGTCGAGCAGCTTCTGGGCATACTCGAGCGCCTCGTGCCCGTTGCGCTCGTCGGGGTTCTCGTCGGTCGCCAGGATCAGGATCAGCTCGCGTAGCGCCGCGGTGTCGCGGGGATTGACGTGCAGCTTCTTGCGCGCCTTTTCGCCCTTGGTGGAGCTCTCCTTCTCCTCGAGATCGAACTCGACATCGTCGAGCGCCACGTGGGTGAGGTCGAGCTCGATCCCCTCCTCCTTGAACTTCTTCTGCAGGTAGGGCTTGTCGATGGCGTTGCGATAGGCCTCTTCGGGCGTGATGATGCCGCGCTTGACGAGGCTGAGGAGGTCGTCGGCGAAGGTGCACATGCCGACGCTGCGGCCGGTCTGCATGAGCGACGGGATCTGGTGCGTCTTGCCTTCGCGGATGTTGGCCGCCACCGCAGGGGTCACGACCAGGATTTCAGCGGAGGCGATCCGCCCCCCGGCAATGCGCTTGCAGAGGGTCTGGGCAATGACCCCCTTGAGCGAATCGGCCAGCATGGTCCGGATCTGGTTCTGCCGGTCGGCGGGAAACTTGTCGATGATGCGGTCCACCGTGGTGGCGGCGGTGTTGGTGTGCAGGGTGCCGAACACCAGATGGCCGGTTTCCGCCGTTTCGATGGCGATCTCCATGGTTTCAAGGTCGCGCATTTCCCCGACCAGCACGATGTCCGGGTCTTCGCGCAGGGCGGCGCGCAGCGCATTGGCGAAGCTCTTGGTATGCACGTGCACCTCGCGCTGGTTCACCAGGCAGCCCATCGAGCGGTGCTTGAACTCGACCGGGTCCTCGATGGTGATGATGTGCTGCCGGCGGGTACGGTTGATCAGGTCGACCATGGCGGCGAGCGTCGTCGATTTCCCGCTGCCGGTGGGTCCCGTCACGATGACGAGCCCCTTGTTGAGAAAGCAGAAGGAACGGATCCCCTCGGGGATGTTGAGCTCCTCGAAGGTGGGGATGCGGGAAGGAATCTGGCGCATGACGCAGCCGATGCCTTCGTGGTCGAGAAAGATGTTGACGCGAAAACGGGCTGCGCCGGGCAACTCGTAGGCGAAGTCGGTATCCCAGCGCTCATCGAGCTCCTGGATGTTGCGTTCGGGGGCGAACTCGATGATCAGTTCCCGCAGCTCCTCCTGGGTGAACTTCTCGGTTCCGCGCTGGAACTGCATTTCGCCGTCGACGCGGAAGCACGGCTGGTGGTTCGAGGACAGGTGGATGTCGCTGGCGCCCTTTGCCAGCATCTCTTCAAGATATTGGTCAATTCTCTTCATGCATACCTCTCGACGATGCAACCCTCAAAGCATGTTTGGTGCCACTTATGCGAAGGTATGGCTAAAAATGGGCGGTTCCTAGGCCGTGACCATGCCCTGCCCAAGTATGCGCCCCATCTCCTTCCAATCGATGGGCTTTGCGAGATAGGCGGTATGGCCCAGCACGGAGAGGTCTTCGCCCTCCACCTTTTCCATGTATCCGCTGCATAGGATGCAGGGCAGTCCGGGCCTCATCCCGAGCACCTGGCGGATCAGCTCGTGCCCGTTCACTTCGGGCATGTTGTAGTCGGTCACCAGCGCGTCGAACCCCTGCGGATCGAGCCGGAAGGCCTCGAGCCCATTGCGCCCGTTGGTCGCGGTCACGACCGCATAGCCGTACGATTCGAGGATTTCCCGCCCCATGGAGAGCACCGCTTCGTCGTCGTCGACAAAGAGTATCCTGCCCGTGCCGGCCTCCTCGTCCGTCCGGGCACCGGCCTGGGCGGGCTTCGCCGCAGGCTGGGCGTGGAGGGGGAAGTAGAGCCGGAACGTGGTCCCCGCCCCGACTTCGGAGTCGACAGCGATCACGCCGCGGTGCTTGCGGACGATGCCGTGGACGATGGAGAGTCCGAAGCCGGTCCCCTCCCCCTTTTTCTTGGTGGTGAAATAGGGTTCGAAGATGCGCTCGGCCACTTCGGGCGGCATGCCGCATCCCGTGTCGGAGACCGCGAGGCAGGCATAGTTGCCGGGATCGAGCTCGAGTGCCGGATCGTCCGCCACCTCGTCCGGAGCCGATACCTGCCGCAATACCACCCGCAGGGTGCCGGGCTTCTCCTTGCCCATGGCGTGCGCGGCATTGGTGCAGAGGTTGACCATGACCTGCTGCATCTGGGTGGCGTCGCCCATGATGGCCCCGCACCGCGGATCGATCTCCTTTTCCAGTGCGATGTTCCGGCCCAGCGTCGTGCGGACCAGGCTCAGCGAATCCTCGATGGCGGTCTGGAGATCCAGCAGGTGGAACTCCTGGGCTTCCTGCCGGCTGAAGGTGAGAATCTGGCGCACCAGCTTGGTGGCGCGGTCCCCGGCCTTGACGATCTCCTTGAGGTAGCCGTAGGTCTTGCTCTGCTCGTCGACCGTGTTCATGCAGAGGGCCACGTAGCCGAGAATGGCGGTCAGGATGTTGTTGAAGTCGTGCGATACCCCTCCGGCCAGCTCCCCGATGGCGTTCATCTTCTGCTGCTGGCGCAGGTGCATCTCCATCGCGAGTTCCTGGGTGATGTCGCGCGTAATGGCCACGTAGTTGACCACCTCGCCCGCGGCATCGCGGATCGGATAGATGACGCCTTCGAGATCGTAGAGGCTTCCGTCCTTCCGCCGGTTGGTGATGCGCCCCTCCCACGTGTCGCCGGCCGAAACGGTCTCCCACAGGTCCTGGTAGAAGGCTTCGTCGTGCCGGCCGCTCTTGAGCAGCGAGGGCGTCATCCCGAGCACCTCTTCCGGGCCGTATCCCGTGGTGGACTCGAAGGCGGCATTCACGTACAGGATGCTCCCCCCGACGTCGGTAATCATGATGGATTCGGTCGACTGCTCCACCGCCACCGCCAGTCTGCGCATCTCCTGCTCCATCTCGATGCGCCGGGTCAGGTCGCGGCTGATGCCGATCATGCCGGAGGAGCCGGCGGACGACTCCAGATAGGGGATCTTGATCGTGTTGTGGTACACCTTGGCCCCGTCGGCCGCGGTCCGCCAGCCTTCCGTTTCCAGCGGCTCGCCGTTGGCCAGCACCCGCAGATCCTCCATGTGCGCCGACTGCGCCTGGTCCGGCGGCAGGATGTCGCCCGCCGTCGCGTTGGCGATCCCCTCGGCCTCCCGGCCCACGAAGCGGGCATACGCCGCGTTGCAGCCGATGTAGAGGCCGCGGCTGTCCTTGACGTAGATGGGATCGGGGATGGAATCGATCAGGCAGTGCATCAGCGCCTGCTGCTCGACCAGGCGGCGGCCCACCTGGATGCGCGCCAGCAGTTCCCCGCTGTCGAACGGCTTCTTGATGAAATCGTCCGCCCCGGCCGCGAAGCCCTCGAGCACGTCCTCCTTGTCGGTCTTGGCCGTCAGGAGGATGACGTAGACCGGCAGGGCGCCATCGCTCTGGCGGATGCGGCGGCAGAGTTCGATGCCGCTGAGGCCGGGCATCATCCAGTCGATCAGGGCGAGGCGGGGCCGATCGGGTTGCTGCAGGATCTCCCACGCGCCGTCGCCGTTCTCCGCGGCCAGCACGTCATAGCCGGCCTTGGTGAGCGCCTTCTTGAGCAGGGTCCTGGAAAACGCGTTGTCCTCGGCGATCAGAATCTTCATCGAAGCCCTCCAGAGCCGGCGGAAATCCCGCGACTGGCACGGCATGGTTGCACAACACCCCCGGCGGTTCAAACGATTTCCACCGGGGGCGGGCGGGAGGTCTAGCCGAACAGGTGGTCGGTGTCGTCGATCACTTCCCGGACGGCCGGGACGCGCTCCCTGAGCAGCGCCTCGATGCCGTTCTTCATGGTCATGCGGGCTCCGGGGCACCCCTTGCACCCCCCCTGCAACTCGATGAAGACCACCCCGTTCTCCACCTTCGTCACGTTCCCGCCGCCGCCATGGGAAGCCAGCGCGGGCCCGATCTCCTCTTCCATGACCACGTTCACGGCCTCTAGGATATCCTGGTCTGTCATGTTCGTTCCTTTTATTTAGCGTTACATTGACATGGCGATTGCGTGTTCCTACTACTTTCCCCCGACATTAACAAGCACGGGCGGGTACTATGATCGACCATCTCTCCAATTTCCTGAAGGGCGCGCTGATGGGCGCCGCCAACGTCATCCCCGGCGTCTCGGGGGGCACCATGGCGCTGCTGACCGGCATCTTCGGGCGGCTGGTCGACGCCATCAAGGCGTTCGACGCCGCGGCGGTTCGGCTCGTCCTCCGGGGCCGCTTCAGGGCGTTCTCCGCACACGTCGACCTGCCCTTCCTGGCGGCGGTCGGGATCGGGGTGCTGGCCAGCATCCTCACCCTCGCCCGGCTCCTCGAATACCTGTTCGAGCACCAGGCCGTCAACGTGTGGTCCTTCTTCTTCGGCCTTATCCTCGCCTCGGTCTACTTCGTGGGCAGGACCATCCGCCGCTGGAGCGTGCCGGTCCTGCTCCTCTTCGCCCTGGGCACCGTCGTCGCCGGGGGCATCATCTTCCTCGAACCGGCTTCCGAGAACGCCTCGGTCCCCTACCTGCTGCTGTGCGGCGCGGTGGCGATGTGCAGCATGATCCTCCCCGGCATCTCGGGATCCTACGTCCTGCTGCTGATGGGCAACTACCAGCTGGTCATGATCGAGGCCGTCACCGGCTTCCGGCTCGAGATCCTGATCCCCGTCGGCATCGGCGCCGTAGCCGGACTGGCCGCCTTCGCCCGGGTGCTCTCCTGGATCTTCGCCCGGTTCCGGGACCAGACGACCGCCCTGCTGACCGGGTTCATCTTCGGTTCGCTGGTCGTCATCTGGCCATGGAAGCGCGCCATCGAGGAGACGTTCGGCGAAAAGGTGAAGGTGGTGGGCTACCACTACGCGTGGCCGGAACCCAGCCTTGAAACCGCCGTGGCCGTCGCCATGATGCTGGCGGGCGTGGTGGCCATCGCCGCCGTGGAGACCGCCGCGGGAAAGACCCGCAACGACTAGACGGTCACCATCCGCTCCGCGCGGTAGGAGGAGCGGACCAGGGGTCCGGAGGCGACCGCCTCGAAGCCGATCCGGTAGGCCGCGTCCTCGAGATCGGCAAACTCCTTCGGGGTGGCAAAGCGCTTGGTGTGCGCATGGTCGCGCGTCGGTGCCATGTATTGCCCGATCGTCACCAGCCGAACCCCGTGCGCATGGAGGTCGTGGAGCGTCTCCAGCACCTCGTCGTTGGTTTCGCCCAGCCCCAGCATGATGCCCGACTTCACCTTGATCGTCCGGTCGCCGTATTCCGCGGCACCGCGCAGGACCGAGAGCGACCGCTCGTAGGTGGCCCCCGAGCGGATCGAGCGCTGCAGGCGCTTCACGGTTTCGATGTTGTGGTTGAAGACGACCGGCCCCGCATCGAGCACCTTGAACAGGTTTTCCCGACGGCCCCAGAAGTCGGGAGTGAGCACCTCCACCGTGATGCCCGGCACCCGCTCCTTGACGGCACGGATGGTCCGGGCGAAGATTTCCGCGCCCCCGTCGGGAAGGTCGTCGCGGGTGACGCTCGTGATGACCACATGCCGCAAGCCCATCCGCTCGACCGCGTCCGCCACGCGGAGCGGCTCCCCGGTATCGAGCCCCTCCGGCTTCCCGGTGGCGATCGAGCAGAACCGGCAGTCGCGCGTGCAGATGTTGCCGAGGATCATGATCGTCGCGGTGCCGTGGTTCCAGCACTCGTGGCGGTTGGGGCATTTGGCGTCTTCGCAGACCGTGTGCAGGCCGTTCTTTTTCAGGGCGGCATGCGTTTCGGCATAGGCCTTGTCGGTCTGGATTGGGCGGCGCAGCCATTCGGGCAGCCGGGCGGGCTGTTCTTCGCAGGTCGAACTCATTTCAGCTTCTCCGTTTTCCCCCCGAAAAACACCCCGGATGAACCGTTTGGAAACGGAGCGACCATACCAGAAGGCATCGGCAGGAAAACACAAATCGGCCGCGAGCTGCACCCCGTTGCGGGGATGAAGCAGCCCCCGGCCCGATCAGGCTTCGGCGGCCAGCATCGCGTTGATGGAGCGGGCGGCACGGCGCCCCTCGCCCATGGCCAGGATGACGGTGGCGGCACCCAGAACGATGTCGCCGCCGGCATAGATGCGGTCCAGCGACGACTTGCCGGCCTCGTCGACCACGATATTGCCCCACCTGTTGGTTTCCAGGCCGGGCGTCGTCTGCCGGATGAGCGGGTTGGAGTCGTTGCCGATCGCCACGATGACCGTGTCGACCTCGATCTCGAACTCGCTGCCGGGAATGGCGACCGGGCGGCGGCGGCCGGAGGCGTCGGGCTCGCCCAGCTCGTACTTGAGGCATTCGATGCCGCATACCCAGCCGCGCTCGTCGGCAAGGATGCGCTTGGGGTTCTGAAGCAGATGGAAGGCGATCCCCTCCTCCTTGGCGTGGTGCACCTCCTCGACGCGGGCGGGCATTTCGACCTCGGTGCGGCGGTAGATGAGATGGACCTCCCTGGCGCCGAGCCGCACGGCGGTCCGCGCCGCATCCATGGCCACGTTGCCCCCGCCGAGCACGGCGACCTTCTCCGACTCGAAGATCGGCGTGGCGGCGCGGTCGCGGTCGTAGGCGCGCATGAGGTTGGAGCGCGTGAGGTATTCGTTGGCCGAGTAGACCCCGACGAGGTTTTCGCCCTCGATGTTCATGAAGCGCGGCAGGCCGGCCCCGGTCCCGATGAAGAGCGCATGGAACCCGTCCTTTTCAAGCAGGTCGGTAATCTTGCGCGTGCGACCGATCACGAAGTTGGTTTCCAGCCGGCAACCCATCGCCAGCAGGGCGTCGATCTCCTGCTGCACGATCCGCTTGGGCAGCCGGAACTCGGGTATGCCGTAGACCATCACCCCGCCCGGCTTGTGGAAGGCTTCGAAGAGCACCACTTCGTGCCCCTCGCGCCGCACATCGGCGGCCACGGTCAGTCCGGCCGGTCCCGTGCCGACGATGCCTACCCGCTTGCCGGTTGCCGGTTTCACAGCGGGCGTATCGACCAGCCCGTTTTCGCGCTCCCAATCCGCCACGTACCGCTCCAGCCGGCCGATGGCCACCGCCTTGCCGGTCGACTTGAGGGCCTTGCCCACGGTGCATGGCGCCTGGCACTGCGTCTCCTGCG
Organism: Kiritimatiellales bacterium; assembly: GCA_003246265.1. Taxonomy (GTDB): domain Bacteria; phylum Verrucomicrobiota; class Kiritimatiellia; order Kiritimatiellales; family Pontiellaceae; genus Pontiella. The sequence continues at coordinate 229,116 of QKAU01000006.1, forward strand.
GGCAGACGCGGCCACAGACGGCGGGCAGCAGGCTGCTCTGCTTGATGATCCCGATGGCCCGCTGGTTGTCGCCGTCCGCGATCGCCCCGACGAACCCGGGGATGTCGATGGCCACCGGGCACCCCGCGATGCACGGCGCATTCCGGCACTGGAGGCAGCGTTCGGCCTCGAGCCGGGCCTGTTCCGGCGTGTAGCCCAGCGCCACCTCCTCCATGTTGGCGCGCCGGGCGAACGGATCCTGCTCGGGCATCGGCTGCGGCGGGATCGCCAACCGCTCCTTCGGCGAAAGCGCCGCGCTCATCGGGCCTCCTCCAGCTTGCAGCTGTGCGCCGCCTCCTGCCGCCTGTAGGCGGAAAGGCGGCTGATCATGTTGTCGAAATCGACCCGATGGCCGTCGAACTCCGGCCCGTCCACGCAGACGAACTTCGTCTCGTTGCCCACGGTGACCCGGCACCCGCCGCACATCCCCGTGCCGTCGACCATGATCGTATTGAGCGAAACCACCGTCGGCACCCCGAACGGGCGGGTGGCCTCCGCGCAGAACTTCATCATCAGCGGCGGCCCGATCGCCACCGCCAGCCCCGGCTTCGGTTCGCGCGCGCAGACCTCCTTCAGCGGTTCCGTGACGAGCGCCTTCCGGCCGGCCGACCCGTCGTCGGTGCAGACCACCAGTTCATCGGCTATGGCCGCCATCTGCCGCTCGAGGATCAGCAGTTCCCGGCCGCGTGCGCCCATGATGATCGTGAGATGGTTGCCGGCGGCCTTGAGCGCCTGGGCGATGGGATGGAGCGGGGCCACGCCAATGCCGCCGCCGACGCAGACCACGGAGCCGAAGTATTCGATATGGGTCGGCGATCCGAGCGGCCCTACAAGCGCCTCCACATGGTCCCCCTCCCCGAGGAGCGCCAACTGCCGCGTGGTGCGCCCGACGGCCTGGAAGACAATGGTGATGCTCCCCTCCACCGGGTCGGCATCGGCAATGGTCAGCGGAATGCGTTCGCCGAAATGGTGGTCGACCTGGAGGATGATGAACTGGCCCGCCCGGCGTTCCTGAGCGATCAGTGGAGCCTCCAGCCGCATCAGGAAGACGGTATCCGACAGTTGCTCGCGAAACAGTATACGGTTCATGGCTACCCCCGGCGCGATGTGCGCAAACTGCGGAAAGGTTAGCTTCACCGCCCGCGGCAAGGCAAGGTCCGAACGCTACGTATTCAGTTCGCCGATGATCCCCAGCCCCTTGAGCGTCAGTTGCGGATCGATGGTGGCCGGAACATCCCAGCCCTGGAAGATCCATCCGGCGTAGCCCCCCGTGCAGCAGACCGACAGGCCGGGGGTGGCCAGCTCCTTCTCCAGGGCCGCCAGGATTTCGCGAACCATGCCGCGGTAGCCCAGCCGGGCACCGATCTGCATGGCCTGCTTCGTGTTGCGGCCCACCACCGCCCGGGTCCGCGCCGGCGCGACATGCGGCAGCAGCGCCGTCTTCTCGGCGAGGTAGTCGAACATCAGCGGCAGTCCCGGGCAGATGATCCCTCCGACGTAGCCGCGCCTAGCATCCAGCACGTCGAAGGTCAGCGCCGTGCCGAAATCGCACACCACCGACGGTGCGCCCAGCAACCGCGCGGCGGCGGCCGCGTTGGCCAGGCGGTCGGCGCCGATCCGCTCCGGTTTCGGGTAGTCGACCGCCACCCCCAGTTCGAGCGCATGGGTCACGAAGAGCGGATCCGGCTGGCCGGCCCGCCGGATCGCCCGCTTCCATTTCGCATCGGCGGACGGCACGACGGAGGCGACTACCACCGCATCGGCCCACCGGCGCGACAGCAGCGGCAGCGCCTCCTCCACCCGATTGAAGCGGGAAGCGCACCGCCCCGTGCCGGATACCTTTCCATCGCGGTAGTAGCCGACCGATGTGCTCGTGTTGCCGATGTCGATGACCAGCGTAGCCATGGGTCTTAATCCACGAAATCGAGCGCGAGGTCGATGGAGGGGGCGGAATGCGTGAGAGCCCCGACGGAGATGGCGTCGACGCCGGTCTGGGCCACGTCGTGGATGGTCTTGAGCGTGATGCCCCCCGACGCCTCGGTCCGGCAGATGCCCTTGCAGAGCGCAACGCACTCGCGCAGCACCGGCGGCGGCATGTTGTCGAGCAACACCCAGTCGGGCCGGGCGTCGAGCGACTCCCGGAGCTGTTCGATCGTGTCGACCTCCACCTCGATCTTGAGATTCGGGTACCGGGCGCGCGCCGCGGCAACCGCCTCGCCAACCCCGATGCCGTGGGTCCGCTCCCACGAGGCAAGGTGGTTGTCCTTGATCAGCACGGCGTCGAACAGGCCGTAGCGGTGGTTCACCCCGCCGCCGCAGCGCACGGCGTACTTCTCGAACGGACGGAGCAGCGGCGTGGTCTTGCGCGTGCAGAGGATGTCGACCTCCGGATTGCCGGCGGACGCGACGTATCGGGCGGTAATGGTGGCCACGCCGCACATCCGCTGGATGAAGTTGAGCGCCGTGCGCTCGGCCGTGAGGATCGCCTTGGCCGCCCCCCGGATCACGAGCACGGTGGTCATGGCCTCCACCGGGGTCCCGTCGGCCACGCTGGTTTCGATCTCGAGCGAAGGATCCACCTGGAGGAACACCTCGCGGGCGACGCCGACGCCGGCGACGACGCACGCCTCGCGGGCCACCAGGTGCGCCTCGGCGCGGGCCTGCGGCGGCACGAGCGACTCGGTGGTCACGTCCACGCCGGGATCGCCCAGGTCCTCGCGCAGGGCAAGCCGGATCGATTCGCGGACTTCGGGCCGGTCAAAGATATTGGGCAGGTACATGCATCGGTTCCTTGGTTACGCCTCTTTCATGAAGCTCTTGCCCGAGCCCATCAGGATGCTGATCGGCTTGAGGGCTTCGATATTCTCGCAGACGATCTTGATCGCGGCGGCGATCGGCACGGAGAGCAGCGCGCCGACAATCCCCCACATCCACCCGAAGAAGACCAGCGAAAGCAGGATCACCACGGGGCTGAGGTTGAGGCTGTCGCCCATGATCTTCGGTTCAACCACGTTGCCCATGGCCATCTGGATGAGCAGCAGGACGACCCCGGTGAAGATCGGCATCCAGACCGAGGGGTAGAACTGCACCACGGCGAGCAGGATCGGCGGAATGGAGGCGAGGATCGATCCGATGCTCGGGATGAAGTTGAGGAAGAAGGCCAGCGCGCCCCAGGTCAGGGCGAACTCCACCTTCAGCAGCGTCAGGCCGAGCCAGACCAGTACGCCCGTCGTGCCGCTGATGGCCACCTTGACCACGAGGTACTGGCCGATCTGGGCGGAGATCGAGGCGGAGACGCCGCTGAACTTTTCCGCGCGGTCCGGCGGGAAGGCGGCGGCGAGCTTGTACTTGAAGTAGGGCTTCCCCAGCAGCATGAAGACGAGGAAGATCAGCACCATCACGAGGTTTCCGGCGAAGCTGGCCAGCGATCCCGAGAAGACGACCAGCCGCTTGCCGATCTCCTGCGCCCAGTTGATGTCGGCGAAGGCGTTGCCGGGAACGTCCAGCCGCTCGGAGAGGTTGAACATCAGGTCGGTGTAGATGGCCTGGAGCTGGCTGGTGTATTTCGGCGCCTCGGCGACGAACGACTGCACGCGGCCGATCAGGAACAGGCCCCCGAGGTAGCAGACGAAGAGCACCAGCACCAGCACCGCCAGCACCGAGAGGCCCAGCGGCACCTTCCTGTGCACCAGGTAGTTGACTACCGGTCCGCAGATGTAGGAAAGCAGCCAGGCGATCATCAGGGGCACCAGCACCGCCTGGGCGGCCTTGAAGGCGGTCGCCACCGCGAAAACCACCAGCACGCTCAGCAGCCCCACCATCAGATTGGATCTCTTCATTGCGCCTTCCCCCTCTCGGAACGCGCGTATTGTTAGACGACATCCGTCCCCATGGGAAGGGAATTGAACAGGGATGATTTACGCGTCAAACGCTGTCGGCGCCGATCCCTGCCCAGTCCGTCAGAAGGTGCACAGGCCGGTACGTTCCATCAGCCAGGCGCGAAGGCGGCGGTGCCGCGATGGATCGGCATAGGTCGCGTACTCCGTGGTGTAGGTGCGCCCGCCGGGATTGGACCACCAGCGGTCGAACACCTCCCTTGCGCGCACCATGTTCGCCTCCGACGCCGGTGCGGCATAGGCCAGGTCGCACTCGGCGTTGAGGTTGTCGAGGTTCCGGCGGGTGAAGTTGCACGATCCCAGCAGCAGCGTGGCGCTTCCGCCGGGTTGTTCGACATAGAGCATCTTGGCGTGGAACTGTTCGCCGTGCGTGTCGGCCCAGCGCAACGGGGTGCCCGCCCTCGCCAGGAAGTCGGCCGACTGCCGGTTCGGCATGCCGTTCCTGGTCCGGCCGAAGGCGTCCTTGTTCGGGTCGAGGATGGCCCGGATGCGGCAGCCACGCCCCTGCGCCGCCGCCAGGGCCCGGAGCACATCCCGGTCCGCAAGGTAGAACATGGCCAGGTCGATGCGCGCCCCCGCCTCCGCCCCGCCGAGCAGGGCGAGGACCTTCTCCTTGATCCTCCGCTCGGTAAGCAGTTCGAGGTTGTTTGGTAGGGCGTGCTCTCCGAGCGCGCCGCGGACGGCTGGGACAGCCGTCCCTACCTTTCCTCCCGAAAAGTCGAGAATCGCCGACTCGGATTCCAGCGCCAGCGCCGATCCCGCCCCGTCGACGCGCAGCGCCACGTTCCAATGGGCGCTGCTGGCGCTGTGCGGATTGGCGCTGGCCACCAGCAACGACTTCTCCGTGGCGACCACCTTGCGGTGGTTGGCCTTGAAGTTGAGCAGCTTGAGCAGGCTGCGCATCGAAATGCGTCCCTCGCCCATCGGGTTGGCCACGGCGTTTCCGGGCCCCGTCCCCCAGGGTTTTGCCAGCAGCCGCCACGGCTTCGACCAGACCGGGTTGCTGTCGCGCAAGGCATCGAGATCGGTCCACACCACCCGTACGCCCGCCTGCTCCATCGCCTCGAACAGGGGGGACGGAATGGAACCGTACACCGTGTTGATCGGATCGGTGATGAAGACGATCGCAACCTCCGGACAGGCCTTGCGCTTGGCCACCAGCCGCTCCGCCAGCTCTTGGCTGAGCGGCCGCAGGCCGGGCCCCGGCTCGTAGAAGAAATCGTTCAGCAGGAAGAAGTCCACGAGGATGAATTCTTCGGCCTGGTCGACCATCTCGAACACGGCATCGAAGATCTCCTGGCACACATGGCGCACTCCCTGGCCGTCCGTCCATGTTTCATCGACCAGCAGGCGGACGTTGCCGGCATGGACCGCGCCGGAATAGCCCAGCCCCAGCTCATCCGGGGCCTGGGAACATCCCGGAAAGACCCCAACCACCAGGAACAGAACCGCCATCGCAACGCACAAGCGCATCCGCCGCCTCCCTCGACCGCCCCCAACCTACGCAACCCGGCCAGGATCCGAAACAATAAACGCTGGCCACACCGGTCCGGATCGGTCCAGGGGCATGGGCAAGGCCCGGCCGTCCCCAGGCCCCCTCCCCTTGCCGCGTCTAAAGCAGATCCAGCGGGCTTTTCGGTCGGGCACTCATCTCTTTCACGACGTGGGTGTAGACCATCGTGGTTTCGACGTTTTTGTGCCCAAGCAGTTCCTGCACTTCGCGGATGTTCACGCCCTGCATCAGCAGATGGGTGGCGAACGAATGCCGCAAGGTGTGCACAGTGGCCCGCTTGGGAATATCGGCGGTGCCGGCCGCTATTTTCAGTGCGCGCTGCAACACCTGCTCGCGAACATGGTGCCGGCGAGTTGTTGCACATTCCGGATCGACCGACAAACTTGCCGCCGGAAAGGCATACTGCCACTTCCACTCTCTGGGTGCGTTGGGATATTTGCGTGCCAATGCGCCCGGCAGCCATACCGCGCCGCACCCGGTTGACAGATCCAGTTCATGCAAGGCCCGGACCCGCTCCAAATGGGTCTTCAATTGCGGAACCAGGCTCTCCGGCAGCATCGTGACGCGGTCCTTGTCGCCTTTTCCGGAACGAACCATCAGGCTGCCGTGGCCAAAGTCGAGATCCTGCACCCGCAGGCGCACCGTTTCCGAGACCCGCAGGCCGCCGCCATAGGTCAGCCGCAACATCAGCCCGATGGTACCTCCGGTGCATGAAAGCAGTTTCTGCGTCTCCTCCGGCGTCAACACAACCGGAAGCCTCGGGCCGCGCTTCGCGCGCACCGAAGCAATGTCCGGCAGATCGGTCTTAAGCGTTTCCCGAAACAGGAATATCAGCGCGTTGAACGCCTGGTTTTGGGTCGAAGCCGCCACCTTGCGCTTCGTGGCCAGATGCGACAGCCAGGCGCGGACCGTATCGGGGGCATTCGATTCCATCTGCCGGGAACCGGCATAACGGAAGAATTGCTTTACCCACATTTCATAGGTTTGCAGGGTGCGCGGGGAATAGTGGCGCAGTTTGAGCAGTTCCTTCATTTGCCGCAGTGCTTCCCATTCAGATTGCTCCACCGCCGTTCCGGCGGCCCTGTCGCGGGTCGGTTCCTGCGGGACGGCACCATCCCCGCCCCCCGCTCCAGGCTCCGCGCCAGTGGCCTGCGGCAAATAGACGTTCAAATACAGCTCCACCGCCCTCATCGCCTGTCGTATCTGCCAGTCTTCCAGCGCAGCATCCCTCGACAACTGATCCGAAAAGCATTCCAGCAGGTCGCGGGCGGCCAGCTTGCCACGGTCGAAGCCCGAGTGCAAAAAGCGCAGAATCCAGTTCCGATAATACGGCAGATGCCTTTCATCGACCAGGCCGCGCCGACGCACGTACTCCTCAAAGGGTTGAAGATCAACATATTCCATGGCTCACTCCCTTCAATACCTGCATATGCGGCGCGCCGCATATGCACTGGAATTGCCAGCAAAAAATGCACCTAACAGCCCGGTTCCACCCGCGTTTCATATTGCGCCACACGGATATGCGGCCCGCCGCATAGCATCAATATCACGATATATTGCGGCGCCCAACTAAGAAATACCTTATTTTTGCTGAGATTTTTG
>QKAU01000028.1 GCA_003246265.1 Kiritimatiellales bacterium
GATCAGCTTCATTAGATTCGATCCCCGCTTTTTGAGCATGCTCATGTAATGCCCGTCATCGTAGGGGATCTGCTCCTTCCAGCATTTGTAGATGATCCGGATCCACTTGTAGGCCAGCGCACGGACGGCCTGGTGATGGCCCATAAGGTTTCAGCTCTACGATACGATCGCTCCTTCGGGAACTTCCCCGAACTCGACGAACTTCCACAATGCAACCAGCAGCTTCCTCGCCAATGCCACGATACCGATCCGCCGCGATCGTTTCGATCCGATGCCGTACCGCTCCTCGTACCACTGCGCCAGCTTGCTTTGCGGCTGGAACTTCAGCCACGACCACGCGAGTTCAACCATGACACTTCGTATCCGTCCGTTAGGCTTCCGGGAACAGGGTCAACCCGTACATTGTAGCATTTTGGACTTCATCCGCCAGGGTCCGCCAGGGTCGGAAGGGATTGCACTTACCATTTGAATTGACGTCCTCCGAAAGAAATGGCGTTTGACCTGTCCCGCGCAAATACGCACAATCGCCCGCCATTATGAAGCAGGAAAAAGCCGCCGTTCTCGAGCACCAGAACTTCCAGGGGGAGTACCGCATCCTGCGCCTGGCCGCGCCGGAAATCGGGCCGCAGGTGCGCCCGGGCCAGTTCATCCACCTCCAGATCCCCGGAATGGGCGACCGCATCCTCCGCCGCCCCTTCAGCATCTACAAGGCTTCCGGCGAGGGGGTTTCGATCCTTTACAAACCGGTCGGCCGCGGGACGGAAGCCATGATCCCGCTGCGGCCGGGCGCCCCCGTCGACCTGATCGGCCCGCTGGGCAACGGCTACCCCGAGCTGGGCAAAGGCCGGACGCCGGTCCTCGTCGCCGGCGGATACGGGAACGCCGCGCTCTTCCTCAAGGCAAAGGAGCTTCCGCTGAAGGGAGTCGCCTTCTTCGGCGGCCGGACGGCACAGGACATCCTCTGCGTAGAGGAATTCAAGGCCCTTGGCTGGGATGTCCGGCCGACGACCGACGACGGGTCGCTCGGGACGAAGGGGCTCGTCACGGCCGCGTTCGATCCCTGGCTGGAACAGCAGGATGCCAACACGCTGGAACTGTTCGTATGCGGGCCGAATCCGATGCTGAAGGCCATGGGCGACCGGGCGATGGCGCACGGCTTTACCGCATGGCTCTCGCTCGACAAGAACATGGCTTGCGGGGTCGGCGCCTGCCTCACCTGCGTCATAAGGCGAAAGACCGCAGACGGATGGGAATGGGCGCGCTGCTGCAAGGACGGCCCGGTGTTCGAATCGCGGGAGATCTTGTGGGATGAATAAGCCGCGCATGGAAATCAAGATCGGGTCGATGATGATGAAGAACCCGGTGACGGTGGCGTCGGGGACCTTCGGCTACGGGCCTGAATATGCCGAGCTCGTCGACCTGAACCGGCTGGGGGCGATCACGGTGAAGGGAATCTGCCCCGATGAACATGTCGGCAATCCCACCCCGCGCACCTTCGAGACGCGCGGCGGCATGCTCAACGCCATCGGCCTGCCGGGGCCCGGCGCCAAGGGCTTCCTGAAGAAGTACATCCCTTTCCTGAAGCAGTTCGATACGCCGGTCATCGTCAACATCTGGGGCAAGGCGATGGAGGACTACGGCCGGGTGGTCGAGCTGCTCGACGACGAACCGGCGGTGTCGGCCTACGAAATCAACCTCTCCTGCCCCAACGTCAAGGAGGGCGGATCGGCCTTCGGCACCACCCTCGACATGTTTTCCCGGACGGTGGAGCTGGTGCGCGGCAAGACGCAAAAGCCGATCATCCCCAAGCTGGCCCCCAACGTACCCAACATCGGCAGCTTCGCCAAGGCGGCCGAGGAGTGCGGATCGGATGCGGTCTCGATCATGAACACCATGCCCGCGATGGCGATCGACATCGAGACGCTCAAGCCGCAGCTGGCCAACCGGTTCGGGGGCCTGAGCGGCCCGGCCATCAAGCCGATTGCCATCAAGCTGGTCTTCGACGCCTTCCGGGCCTGCCGCATCCCCATCATCGGCATGGGCGGGATCTTCGAACCGGAGGACGCGATCGAATTCATGGTTGCGGGGGCCACGGCCGTGGCGGTCGGAACGGCCAATTTCGTCGATCCCGGCACGCTCGTGCGGGTGATCGACGGCATCGAGACCTACCTCGCACGCAAGGGGCATGCGGCCGCCACGGAGATTGTCGGGATGGTAAAGGCATGAGCCGCCTGCACTCCAGCGCGACGACGGCCGCGGCCGGCATCTTCGTTGCGGCGGCGCTCTGCTGCTCCTTCTGCCAGCCGTTCCGTCCCGGCGCGGTATGCCGTGCCATCCCGGCGCAGGCCTCCTTCGTGTTCCGGGCGAACAATCTCCAGGAGCTCCTCGAAAGCCCGGTCTGCACCCAGCTCGACAAGGCGCTGGGGGCGGGCAACAGCCTGAAGGAACTTCTCGGGACTTCCGACTGGACCCGCCTGGGCGCCGCCTCCGAGATCGCCGTGGCGGACATCCCGTTCCGGCAGGCCGGGCAGAGCAGGAGCTGGGTGGCGGCCAGCTGGGTCGGGTGGCGCAGCCCGTGGCTGCGCTGGAAATTCGAGCATGCGCGCGACCCGAACCTCAGGCTGATCTACAAGCGCGCGGTCTGGCCGGTGTGGTCCTACGAGGCTCCGGACATCGCCCGCGGCATGAGCCTGACCTTCGCGCTCACCGACAACCTCCTGCTGGCCTGCCTCTCGGAGTCGCCGACCGACATCTGCCTGCTGCTCGACACCTACGACCAGCGCAACCCCTCCATCTCCCTGCCGAAAGGACCCCTGCTATGACCCGTCCGACCGCCCTCCTCCTGATCCTTCCCCTCCTATTTGCCGGATGCGCCAGCACCGACAAGCCCCAGCCGGAGATCGTACTCTCGCAGGCCAAGCAGCAGTCCTTCCTGGCCAACGCGAAACATCCCGCGGAATTCGGTTTCGATGTCTACCGCACCGAGGACGGAATCGGCTGCCGCGGCACGGCACGGCTCCACCCGAACCATTTGGCAGGTGTGGAACTGAAGCATGGCCACCTGCCGGTCATCGACATGACCGGTCGCGCCCGCCGCCAGAAGATGAAGGTGCTGGTCGACACCATGTCGCCTAATTCCTGGATGGAGCTCTCCACCGCCCAGGAGATGAAGGCCTCCTTCCTTGGCGTGGGGAACCACAGCATACCCTACCGGGGCAACTACGACACCGGCCGCGTCGCCGCCTATGCCGCAGTGGTGCCGCAGATGCGGATCGACCAGCTGTTCATCGAGTCCATCCCCCTCTACGTGCGCATGGCGATGAACTCGCTTGGACCGCTCGCCCGCGGCATTGGAACGCCGACAGTCGACGCCGCGATGGGGTACGACATCCTGCGCCTGTTCGAATACGTCCAGTTCGATTTCGTCCACGGCGCCATCAACTTCTCGGCGACGATCCCCTATGTGCCCCACGAGGATCTCGTCATGGCGGAGGCGAAGATCGTGCCCGTCAACCATTTCGGCCTGGCCGTCGAAGGGGCCGTTGACGGTGAAACGAAGGGCATCCTGCTCGACTTCGCGGGCGACTACGAATTTGCGCGCGGCGATGCCAAGGTGGGGACCACCCGCCAGGTCGATCTGGGTGGCGTGGTCTTCGTTCACGTGCCGACCCTGGTCATGCCGATCCACAACGCCCCGCCGCGGGCCGGGCGGCGGCTGCTGGAGAAGTATATCGTGACGGTCTGCCCCCAGAAGGGGGTCGTCTACTTCGAGCGCCCGCCCGAAGAGTAGACCTTCGATCGCACGAGGTGCCGCACGGCGAGTACCGGGTGGCGCCAGACCATCCGCGGCCCCGCGAAGCGCATGACCTGCCTGACGGCTTCGCGCATCTCCGGCCTGTAGCAGTGCACGGTGCACTGGTTGCAGACCGGCTTGCCGGTACCGAAGGGACACTTCGCGATCCGTTCGCGCGCATAGGCCAAAAGCCCGGAACAATCCCCGCAAAGCCCGCGTGCCGCGCCGTGCCGGGCGCGGCAGTAGATGCGGATCATGGCTTCGATCGTCCGGGCTTCCCAGTCCATGCCGCAGGTTCTATTCGAAGACCCAGCCGATGCCAAGGTTGTACTTGTTGTCGACATCCCATCCAGCCAGTTCGTTGCGGAGGAACTGGACATCGGCCTTGACCACGAACCGGGGCGTTAGCAGCAGGTTGGCCCCGACCGTGACGTCGGTGCGGTCGTTCGCCCCGGTCGCCGTTGCGCCGCCGGGCAGCCTATGCTGGGTGTCGTAGCGCTCGTAGCGGACGAAGGGGATGAGTTCGGCCAGCTTCAGGCGCCCCTGCTTCCAGGCATCGGGCAAGACCTCCACCCCGCCCTCGACATACCAGCCGAAAATCTCCTCGCCCACGCCGGCCGCCAGGTTTTCGGCATGGGAGTTGAACCCGTGCGCAACCACGCCGCGCAGTTGGAGACGGGACAGGATGTACTGGAAGTCGCCGGAGTACATCGAGAAGGTGTTGTCGATCCCGTTGCCGCCGCCATTGTTGGCATTGTCGGTGCCGCCATAGTAGCCCGAGAATCCGAGGCGCAGGTTCTGGTTTTCCGACACGATCGGATGGACATCAATGCGCCCCGTGACGGCCGGATCGTTGAGGTCCTGCCGCTCCTTGATCCGACCGCCGCGGATTCCGCTCGAGGCGGAGAAGCCCGAGCCATCCAGGCCGGCCACGCCGTAGACCTCGTAGCTCAGCCACCCGAGCGGATTGCCGAAGAGGCCGAGACCATCAAGCGACCAGGTCGAGGGGATGATGGCGTTGTCGACGGCCGGGCGTTCAACCCCGAGGAAGAGGGTTGGTTCGTGGTGCTGGTTGATGATCCCCATCGGGGCGAGCACGCGCCCAGCCCGCACGTTGAGCGCATCGCCGAAGAGGAAGTCGACGTAGAGCTGCTCGATGGAGATTTCGCCATCGGCCCCGTCGCCCACGAACGCGTGCTCCAGTTCGGTTTCGGAAGTGAGCCGGATCCAGTCGGCGAAATCGTAGCCGACGTAGAGCACAAGCCGGTGGATATCGATCTTGTCGTTCCCCGAATCGGTAAAGTTGGCGTGGATTTCGCCATACCCGCCGAAACGGACCTTCCCCTCCGCGGCTTCCGCGATGCCCGCGAGATCCCGCCGTTCACCCTTCAGCGCGGCGATCTCCTCCTGTGCATCCGCCATCTGCTTCTCCAGCGCCTGCAGGCGCTCGGCATCGGACACGGCCTGTTCGGCCCGGACGCCTGCCAGCAGCACAACCATGCAGCCAGCGATCTTTGTCATCTTACTTCTCATTAGTTTCTCCTTCTGGCGTTGTCCGGCGCAACAGAGCACGAACCCGCGGAAGGGAGGCGAGGCTGGAACAGAACGGGGTCAAGGCCCGGGGGGCCGGTGTCCGTCGCGTTGCAGGTTGATCGCTTCCGTTACCTCGGCGGGTCCGGCACTTGATCCACCCACTGGATCCGCGCGCCGACATTCAACACATGCAACCTTCAGGGCCACCCTGACAGGACTCGGCAACCCGTCGAACAACGGGTCGCATTGGCGGCCAACCTAGCGTTTCCCTCCCCCGAGTCAACCTCGAACCCCCGAAATATTGCAAACTACGATCATTTTACTCGTTGTTATTTTTCCCCGAATGCTCCTTCACAGGCTTGATCCCCGGGACGCGAAGGCTAGAATGGCCGCCAAACAACCCAAACAGGAAGGATGCACCATGAAAGGTTTGTTTGCTGTTGCATTGCTGGCTTCTGCCGGAGCGATTGCCGACGAGGGCGCCCCGGCAACGGAATCGGCCCCCACCAACGCCTGTCCGCTCGGCCAATGCCGCTCCCTCGACGAAATGTGGAACGGAACTGCCACCGGCCACGGCATCAAGGAGGCCTTGGTCAACGGAACCCCGTCGGTGGAATTCCTCTTTGGATACGAGTATTCCGACCTGGACGACCCGGCCGGGCTGGACGCGGCCAACGCCCTGCTGACCCGTACGCGGCTCAACTACGCCACCGGCTCCTACAAGGGGTTCGACGGCTTCGTGCAGGCGCAGTATGTTGGACCGATCAACGACCACTTCAATCCCGAGGATCCCTCCTACGATACCGTCGCCGATCCTGAGAACTTCCGCTTCCACCAGGCCTATCTGGGCTATGCCGGCTACGACAGCCAGGCCCGCCTTGGCTCCCAGGAGATCCTGCTGGACAACGAGCGGTTCATCGGGAACGTCGGGTGGCGCCTCAATGCGCAATCCTTCAACGCCATCTCGGTCGCGAACCATTCCATCAGCAACATGACGCTGTACTACGCCTATGCGGACAGCATCAACCAGACCGATGGTCGCATCAACCACGACCGGCAATACCACATGGTCAATGCGCAGTTCGACGGTTTCGGTTGCCTCAAGACCGCCGCTTTTGCCTATCTGCAGCGCAACGACGGGGCCGGTCTCGACAAGCTCGACACCTTCGGCCTCCGCGCCTGGGGCCGGCATGAGGTGATCAGCCACGAGGCCATGCTGGCCCTCCAACGCGATGCCTACTACGGGAGCCTGTTCGGTGAAGTGTCGGTCGAGCCCGCAAGCATCGGGGCCGGCGTGGAGTACATCTCCGGGGGCAACCGTCCGGGTGAGCGCTTCCAGACCCTCAATGGCACGGCGCACAAGTTCAACGGCTGGGCCGACCAGTTCCTGGGCACGAACGGCGGGATAGAGGGCGGTTTGGTCGATCTCTACGGCCAGGTTTCCGCCATGGCCGGGGAGAAGCTTAAATTGATGGGGGTCTACCACTATTTCAACACGGCCGACAAAACCGGCACCGGCTTCTCGGGCGAATATGGGCAGGAGGTCGACGTTCTGGCCAAGTATCCCGTCTGCAAGAACTTCGACATGCTGGCCAAGGCGGCCTACTACGTGAAGGGGGAAAACGAGGTGGGCAACTTCACGCAGGACGAAACCGTCTTTTGGCTGCGCGGCACCTTGAGGTTCTAAAAAAAACCGGATTTTGGGTAACGGCCGGGATTCTGCCTGCGTATTAATAGTCGAACCCAACAACAACCCGGTCAATTCCAGCGGACCAAGTGAACCCAAACCCATAGCTGGCAACCTAGGATTACTCCGACAAACCCCGCCTCTTGGCGGGGTTTTCTTTTGCCCAGAGTCCGGGCCGATGCTAACTTGCCCCCGTTTTTCCAGCCCCGGCTATCCATGGACGAAATCCCCAGAAAAAAGCAGGAGCCAGGCGATCCCCCCCGCAGGCCCGGGCGTGAAATCGCCAATCCCAACCTTTTTTCCGACCAGATCGTCTTCTCGGACACCGAAAAGATCCTCTTCGAGGAGGATCTGCACGACCGGCCCGGACAGGACGGCAACGGATTGATGGATGGACGGCCGCACGAGCGCTACACCCCGGACCGGAAGCTGAACGAAGGGGGCATGAAGTCGATCTGGGAAGTCGACGACCACCGGACGGCGCGCAAGGTGGCCATGGCCCTCATCCAGGATTCGCGCATCGCCTCCGCCGAGGATATCGAGTCCTTTCTCTACGAAGCGCGGCTGACCGCCAATCTCCAGCACCCGAACATCATCCCGATCTACGACATCGCCCTCGACGAGAACGGCAATCCCTATTTCACCATGAAAGCCCTCAAGGGAGAAACCCTTGCGGAGATTCTCAAGAAGTTGAAGGAGGGCTACGAGGAATACCGGCGGCGCTATACGCGCACACGGCTGCTCGGCATCTTCCTCAAGGTCTGCAACGCCATCGACTACGCCCACACCAAGGGCGTCATCCACCTCGACCTGAAACCCTCCAACGTGATCGTGGGCGATTTTGGCGATGTCCATGTACTCGATTGGGGCCTTTCCACGCTCATCACGCATCTGGACGAAGAGGGCGGCGAACCCGTCTCGTGGCACAGCCTCGACGAGGTTTCGCTCGAAAGCGGCGAAACCCTGACCCGCTACCTCGAGAACGCGGCCCGTCGGCGCGGGCGGGGCAAGGTCGTGGGCGGCACCCCGGGCTATATGTCGCCGGAACAGGCCCAAGGCGTCCCCTCGGACATCGATTTCCAGACCGACGTCTACATGCTCGGCGCCATGCTGTATGAAATCCTGACCTACCAGTGCCCCATCGTGGGCGCCACGGTTAAGGAGGTTCTTCACAAGACCGTCCGCGGCGAACTTCCGCCGCCAGCGAAACGGGCGCCCGGACTGCGGATCCCCGCAGCGTTGGCGGCCATTGCCATGAAGGCCATGCAGACCGGTCCTGCCGACCGCTACCCTTCCGTGGCGGCGCTGATCCGCGACATCCAGCAGTACCAGGAAGGCTTTGCCACGATCGCCGAAAACCCCACGTTCCTCACCCACGCAACGTTGCTGGTCAAGCGCCACAAGATGGCGGTCGGCCTCATTGCTGCGGCCCTTGCGGTGGTGGCCGCCATTGCCGGCCGCAGCTACCTCGCCATCAGCAGGAGCGAGCGCATCGCCGTCGACGCCCTGGCAAAACTGCGGGAGAAGAACGAATACATCGCCGCCACGGCCAAGCAGGTGGCGCCCGACTACCTCGACCTGATGGCGCAACAGGAGAAGAGCTTCCAGTTCAGCGCGGCCGAGCAGTCGCTCGATACCGGCCTGGCATTCGATCCATCGCTCGCCACGGGGTGGATGTGGAAGGGCAAGATCCTCCTGTGCCGCCAGGAGTTCGGCGAGGCGTGGCGCATCCTTTCAGGCGCACACGGCCACCCCGTCCAGCGGGACACGCCCGCCGTCCGGCTGGCCGAACGATACAAGAATTCCGCCCCCCTGCCGGATGCCCGGCTTCCCGGACTGGCAAAGGACTTCGTGGAAGGAAACGTCGCAGGCGGCATCCCCCGGCTCTTCTACCACCTCAACCGGGCCCCCTTCGACCCGGAGACGCGCTTCCCCGCCATCACCGAAACACTGCGGCTCCTCAACCCCAGGGTGGAATCGCTCCACTTCGGTTGGAAGACGGCGGCGGACGGCGGATGGGAGATCGACCTCTCCGGCAACGCCAACCTGGACGATATTTCGCCCCTGTGCGGGCTTGATATCCGGTCGCTGGATGCCAGAGGCACCGGGAACCCGGACCTGCGCCTGCTGACCGAACCGGGCCTCCGCAAGCTCGACCTGGCCGGAACGCAGGTCAGTCACCTGCCGGAGCTGGACCAGTTTTCGGACCTGGCGACGCTCAACATCCGCGGCACCCGCATCCGCAACATCGCCGGCATTGCCAAATATGCCAAGCTCAGCGAGCTCGACCTAGGCGGGATCCCCGGCCTGGACGTATCGCAGCAGCTGGCATGGTGCAGGAACCTGAAGCTCCTCACGGTATCCGAGTCGCTACGGGAAGATCCCACCATCCGCCTGCTCGCCCGCCGCGGCACCATCATCATCTATTCCCACTGACATGGCCGAAGAACAATTCAACCCGACGCGCGTCACCCTGCTCGCAAAACTCAAGAAGAGCGGCGACGATGCGGCATGGCTGGAGTTCGAGGGCATCTACCGGGGCTTCATCCTCAGCCTGATCCTGCGCATGGGTCTGAATGCGGACGATGCCGAGGACATCAGCCAGGCCGTCCTGACCAAGGTTTGGCAGAAGATCGAGGATTTCGAATACAACCAGAACAAGGGCAAGTTCCACAACTGGCTGGCGGCCATGACCCGCAACACCGTCAAGGACTTCTTCCGCACCCGCAGGAACTTCATCACGGGGCGCGACTCGGTGGAGTACCAGGAGCAGTACCTCGGCATCGAGGAGCAGGTGCTGCCCGACATCGAGAACCTGGCCCGCGAAGAGTGGGTGCTGCACATCACCAATCTGGCATGGGACAACATCAAGGAGGGGATCTACGAAACCAAGCGGGAGGTCTTTCGGCTGGTGTCCGAAGAGGTCCCAACAAAGGAAATCGCCGAGCGACTCGGCATCTCCGAAGCCAGCGTCCGGGTCTACAAGGCCGAGGTCTTCGAGAAAATGCGCGCGGAAATCACCCGGCTCAACCGCGAATTGGGCTGAAAAGCGCCTTTTTTCCGCCTCCTGGAGAAAAAATTGAAAAAAGTGGCTTCAATGGGTAACGATCCCTTCCCTGTCCCCGTATTAATGAGTGAACCCAACAATTTCATAGGGCGAATGCAACAACCCAAGTGAACCCAACACGTTGCCAGCCCAATTACTCCGGCCCCGCCCTAACCCAGCGGGGTTTTTCTTTGCCCGCAAGCGAAAGGCCCCGGCTTGAACCGGGGCCTTTCTGGGATTTCCAACCCCTGGGGCAGGCGGGAGGAACCTGGCCCCAGGAATTGGAGTGTTAGGGAGAATGGCCTACCTTCTGACCTCCGCCTTGTAGAAGCACGCACCGTCATTGACCGTATCCTGCACCGCGACCGGCGCACCGTCGCCGGCAATCTCCGCCACCAGGAGCGTCCAGCCTCCGCCGATCTGCGAACAGCAGTAGACGGAATAGGTGCATCCCACCGCGGTGTCGAAGACCACCTCGCATCCGCCGCCCTGCAGCGGCCGGATATCGGTGATGTGGAAGAAGGAGCTCGCATCCACGGGGCTGGTGCCCGCCACGAATTCTTCGTAGTTGGCCATCCCGTCGCCATCGTCGTCCGCCTCGGCCGAGGCCAGGCCATAGAAGGCGAGATAGGAGGCCAGCGGACTCGCCGAACCCGCAACGGTCGGGTCGGTTCCCGCGATGATCTCATCCTGGTCCGATACCCCGTCGCCATCCGTATCGGCGATGGGGTGGACATACTCGAAGGCACCGAAATCGATCTTCGCCACCCCGTCGTTGTTGCCGTCGAGCGGACGTGCAACGCCCTCGAGATCGTACAGCGGGGCCCCGCTGATCGTGCCGTAGTCGATGCAGGGCGAGGCTCCGGACAGCCGGTAGCCTGCCGCGAACTGCGGATCCGTCTCGATGACGCGCTTAACGGGCTTGATGTAGGTCCCGCCGTTCTGGACATCGCTGTACCAGACGTCAAGCGCGCCATGGCGGCAATGGATCGACCGGTAGGTCGGCGTGGCTACGACCACCAGGATGTTGGTCTCGACCGTCTGGACCTGGGGCACCATGTTCGTGACATTGCCACTGATGTTGCCGATGACCCAGTTGGTCGTGCTGTAGCTCAGGTGATCGACCCACTTGTCCTCGGTCGTGTTCCCCCACAGGATCGTGTTGCGGATCTTCTGGGTGTAGTCGCCATGGTTCGAAAGGCCGCCGCCGCGGCGCGCCGCGTTGCCGGCATAGGTGCAGTTGTAGTTGGTGAAGACGCAGCCGGCCCCGACATACAGGCCGCCGCCCAGGCCATAGTCCGGCACGGACTTGTTTTCGGGATAGTCGGGGTCGAGGGCCACGGCGTTGTTGTCCGCCAGCAGGCTGTTCTGGATGGAGAGCGACGACCCTCCGACCACCAGGATCCCGGCGCCGTTTTCATCTTCGTCGGCAATGTCGGACATGCCTTCGGTATCCGCTGCCAGCAGGGCGATGTTTACCGGCGACTTGAAGGTCGCGGCGCCGACCGCATAGTAGTCGGGCGCAATGTTGCCCTGGATCGTACATTGATCGACGGCCAGCGAGGAGCCGACGGCCTTCAACCCGCCGAGGTTGCCCTCGATCCGGGTCGCGATGACGGTGCAATCGGCATCGTTGAGGACGCTGACGCCACGGCCTCCGCAACCGGTGACCACGGAACCCTCAATCCTGAGGCCCGTGCTGTCGATGGCATAGACGCCCAGCCTGCAGCCATCGATCGTCGTGTTCACGATGGCGGGGGTCGATCCGCCCGCGGAATAGATACCGATGTTGCAGTTCGTGATGGCCAGTCCGTTCAGGACCGGATCGGACCCGCCGGTGCAATCCACCGCGTTCAGGGCGCAGCCCACGATCCAGCAGTTCTCGATCGTCGGCGACGATCCATCCCGGCAGACGATACCGTCCTCATAGCCGCAGTCGCCGTCCGAGCAGGCGCCTGCCGGGCTGGTGATCGTGAAGCCGGAGATGAGGGTGTTGGTCGTTTCGCCGGACTGGACGAGGAAGCACGGACCCAGGCCATCCCCATCCACGATGGTATCGGCCACGTCGCCGAACGACATGATGCGGATCTTCTTGCCGCGCGGATCGATGTTCATGTTGCCGGCCCCGATGTAGTAGCCGTTGGTCACCATGACCGTCATGCCGTCCACGAGGTGGATGCTGTCGATGCCTTCCTGGATCGCATCGAACGGGAGGAGCGCGGTGCCGTTTTCGTCGGGATTGCTGACCAGCGGATCCCCCCACCCATCTTCAGGTTCGCCCGGGTGGTCGTCGTCGACCACGACCGGATCCCAGAAGTTGGTAGCCTGCGTACCCCACGCGAACTCCACGTCGTCGCGGAAGGTGTCGCCGTCGGTGTCGGCGTTGTTCGGATTGCTGCCGTTGAGATACTCCTGGTAGTTGGTCAGCCCGTCGCCATCGAGATCGTCTGCGGCGTCATCCACGATCGGGTCGAGCCCGTTGTCGACTTCCCACCCATCGGGCATGAGGTCGCCGTCCGTGTCGGGATCGAGGGGATCGGTGCCGTAGGTGTTGATCTCTTCCGCATCGGTCAGCCCATCATCGTCGGTATCGGCCTTGAGCGGGTGCGTGTTGTAGCCGTATTCCTGGAGATTGGTGAGCGTATCGCCATCGGGATCCAGCGAAGCGTCGTTGGTGAGCGGATCCAGGCCCATGTCGATTTCCCATCCGTCCCACATGCCGTCGCCGTCGGTATCGGGATTGTTGGGATCGGACTGGGCAACAAACTCCTCGTAGTTCGTCGCTCCGTCGGTGTCGGCGTCCAGGCCGCCGTCGTCGACCAGCGGGTCGAGCCCGTTGGCGAGCTCCCACTGGTCGCCCATGCCGTCGCCGTCGGTATCGAACAGATAGGGGTCGGTGCCATGCACCAGGACCTCCGCATCGTCGTCCAACCCATCACCGTCGGTATCCTTCTTGCGCGGGTCGGTATTCCAGGTGCGGACTTCGTCGATGCCGTCCACGAGATGGTCGCCATCCTGGTCGGCGAGCGTAGGATCGAGCCCGGCCAGGTACTCGCCCCAGTTGATGATGCCATCGTTGTCGAAGTCATTGGTCCAGGTCTGCGAGAGCGACCCGAAGTGCTGGATTTCCCAACCGTCGTACAGGCCGTCGCCGTCCGCATCCACTGAGCTGCGGTAGATGTGCAGGCCGGTGGTCTTGCCAGCCACATAGGCGAAGCCGTTGGCCACGGCGATCCCATAGGCGGGCGCGTTCGCATAGGCGTCGTGCTGGCCCATGTTCGCCAGGTTCGAGCCGGTCAGGATGCGCAGCCCCTTGACGCCGTCCGCAATGTAGATCAGGCCTTCGTTCCAGGCCACATCCTCGGCCGATCCGGGGGTTTCCCTGCTGCCCAGCAGCACCTTGGAGGTGTCGTAGGCAAAACAGCCATAATCCTGGAGTGTAAGCAGCAGCGCCGAACCGGTGTACTGGACCGCCGTGCAGTTGCGGTGCCCTTCCCCGTCGGCGATGGCCTTCACGGAATAGGTGGAAGGTTGCGCCGAAGTGGCGATCTGCCCCAGGCCACCATCCAGCGCCATGAAGACCGTCGCCCCGACAAGGGCCACATCATTGACACTGAAGCTGGGATCGTAGTTCCCGGTAAAGGATGTCGTTTCATACGGATTGGCCGGATTGGCGATGCTTACAACCCGCAACCCGTTCGTCGAAGCCGCCAGATAGGCGAATCCTCCGCCCACCGCCACCTTCTGGGCCGGCTGGGCTAGCGTTCCCTTGACCTGCGGATGGTAGGGATCCGAAACATCTACGACAAAGAGTCCGGTCACGGCATCGGCCACATACGCGTAGCCGCCTTCGACCGCGACGCCGCGCGCCGAACCGGAGGTGGCGACCGAGCCTACCAGCTGGGGCGTTTCCGGCCGGGCAAGACTGAGGATCTTCAGTCCGTACTGGCCGTCGGCGACGTAGGCAAAGCCGTTCGCCACGACCAGGTCACGGGTGTCCTGGCAGTCGCTGTTGAAGCCGACATACTGGAGCCTGGGCAATGCGCCCCATACGTTGATCGGATTGAAGCCATAGCGGACTTCCCAGCCATCGACGAGGCTGTCGCCATCGGAGTCGGGGTTGGCGGGGTCGCATCCATTGCGGAATTCCTCGAGATTGATAAGGAAGTCGCCATCGCCATCCACCAGGGCATCCGCGGGATCTGACGGATCAAGCCCGTGGTCGGTCTCCCAACTGTCGGGCATCCCGTCGGCATCGGTGTCGCTGGCGCTGGCGAACATGGTCTGCACATTCATGCGGCCGCCGGAAACCACCTTGCCGGCCAGGGACGCGATGGGATCCACGCTGGCCAGCAGCAGATCCTTGGCGGCGGCGGGGGCGATCTGCGGATCGTACGAGGCCAGCAGCGCCAACGCGCCGGCGACGTGCGGACAGGCCATCGAGGTGCCGCTGAGCGGCGCGGTCGACCCGTCGAGATAGGTGCTGACGATATCGACGCCCGGGGCGGCGATGTCGACCGAGGTGGCCCCGTAGTTGGAGAAGGACGCCAGTTGGTCGTTCTGGTCGGACGCTGCGACGGCGATGACGTTCGGCAGGTTGTAGCTGGACGGATAATGCGGCAGGACATCGTTATCGACCGCATCGTTGCCGGCCGCCGCCACGAAGATGCAGCCGCGGTCGTTGGCATAGGAGATCGCGTCGTAGGTGGTCTGGCTGAAGCCGGGTCCACCGTAGGAGTTGGAGAGCACCTTGGCCCCGTTGCGCGCGGCATAGCGTATGCCTTCCACGATATCGGAGTCGAGCAGACCCTGGGCGGTCCCGACGCGCAGCGGCATCAGCCCCACGGTCCAGCAGACCCCCACCACCTGGTTGGCATTGTTGCCAACCGCGCCGATGGTGCCGGCGCAGTGCGTGCCGTGACCGTCGCCGTCGTTCGGATCCTTGTCCTCGGTCACGAAGTCCCAGCCATTGACGTCGTCCACATAGCCGTTGCCATCGTTGTCGAGCCCGTCACCGGCGATTTCGCCCGAATTGATCCAGAGATTGGCGGCCAGGTCGGGATGGTCCATGTCCATCCCGGTATCGATGACCGCGACCACGGTGCCGTAGCTGCCGGTGCGGGTGTCCCATGCGCCGGGGGCGGAGATCTTGGGCAGGCCCCACAGCTCGCCATACATCAGGTCGTTGGGCACCTTCGAGAGGTGGCGGACATAGTCGGGTTCGGCATAGGCCACGCTGGCGGCCTCTTGCCCGAAGAATTCGACGGCTTCGCGCACGGCATCGAGCGAAGGGGCCTGGAGGCGGACCACGTAGGTCCGGCCGTCCGAAAGCGCCCGCGCCACCGAGGCGCCGCATCGTTCGGCGAGTTTCTGCAAGCCATCGACCGTTTCGCCTTCGCGCAGCGAGACGAGCAGATGGTCGGCCACCATCTCGGTGCGGCCCGACGGCTCAAACCTGCGCTTGGCATCGTCCTTGCGCAGTGTTTCGACCACGAGACGGCTGGGCTGCTCGCCTCCAATCGACACCAGACGCTCTTGCAGCACCGTTCCGTCGGCCTGCGCGGTCTGCCGTTCATCGACGACCGTCCAAACATCGGCCGGCGCGGCCGGACGGGCCGGCGCATTCCGCAGCACCTCGGCTTCGACGGTGGGATCGATCCCCTTCACGGCTGCCACGAAGACCGGACTCCCCGTGCGAGCCGCATCTACGGCTCCGGTACCAACCGCATCACGGTTGCTCCCGAAATGCGCGATGCCTGACACAAAGGCAAGGAGGGCTCCGCCGGCGATTCCCCATACTATGGCTTTTCTTTTCACGTCCGCTCCCATCCGGCCGCGCGCCGACAAACGGCGGCACGCGGCGCATATTGGTCCTTAGTTGGCGTAGGCCACGCCGTTACCCGCATCCTTGCGGAGCTTGCGCTCGCGCTTTTCGGTGCGCTGCTGCTCCTGCTGCTGCATGACCTTCATCATGTCGTCGAGCTTGTCGTCTTCCTGGGCCTGGTAGTATTCGCGGCCCTGGTCGCGCAGCTTGCGGCTGTTGATATCCTGGATCACCTGGCGGCGGGCCAGCTCGGCGTCGCCCGGCAGGCCCGTTTCCGCATCGAGCTGCTGGGTGTTGGCCAGGCCCACGGTAACGAAGATGATCGTCTCGTCCTGCCCGCGGATCGTCTGGGTCCACGAGAAGAGGCGCCCGATGTAGGGAATGCTGCCCAGCAGCGGAACCTTCCGCTCCTCCTCGCTCTCGGTGACTTCCGTCAGGCCGCCGATGGCCGCGGTCTGCCCGCTGGCCAGGTTGAAGATGGTATCGATGCTCTTTTCATCGATGATCGGATAGGTATTGTCGCCCGCCTGCTTGTCGGCGAACTTGCGGGTCAGCGACGGCTTGATCTGCACCGTGATGTTGCTGGAGGTGTTGATCGAGGGCACGACGTCGAGCTTGATGCCGAAGTCGAAGAAGGGCTGTTTCTCGTCGAGCTCGAAGACGATGGTGTCGGGCGTGTCGTTGAGCGCCTGCTGGCGACTCTGCCGCAGGTTGGGCTCCTTGCGGACGATCGAGATGTTGGCCATCTCTTCGTTGGCCACGATGATCTTCGGGTTCGAAACGATGTTGACGCCCTTGTTCTGTTCCAGTGCGCTCAGGACCAGGCGGAACTCGTCGGCGCTGAGAACGCTGGTGAGTATTTCGCTCGATCCCTTGGTGCTGACGTCGCGCACGGCGGGCGTAACCCCTTCGAGGGTGAAGATGCCCGAGCCGGGAATGCGCTGGCCCTGGTTTGCGTAGCTGTCGGCCTCCTCGAACGGCAATCCGTTGGCGTCGGTCAGGCGGGTGGTGGTCTTCGAGTCGGTGTCGCTCTTGGAAAAGGTATCGCGCAGCGGTCCGACCGTTCCCGCGCTATATCCCTGCAGTACCTGCCAATCGATGCCGAGATCCTTCTGGGCGTCGTCGGTCAGCTCCATGAACTTGGATTCGATGTAGACCTGCTGGCGGACCGTGTCGATGCTCTCCAGGACGGCGCGCACTTCGCCGAGGCTCGACTCGGTGCTCTTCACGACAAGCATGTTGCGGGAAGCAAACTCCGAAACCTTCGCTTCAGGCGGAAGGAGCTCGCGCACCAGCGCCGCCGCATTGGGAACGGTGGCGTATCGCAGGACGAAGGTTTCCACCACCTGCGGCTCGGGGGATCCGGCGGGACGGCGGCGGACACTGTAGACGTTCGATCCGGCCACGCGCTGGTAGAGCTCGTAGTTGTAGGTGTCGAGGATCGACTGCAGGGCGGGCCGCCACTCGACATCCTTAAGGTTCACCGAAATCTGCGCGGCCTCGGTGAGCTCGGGAACGATGATGTTGGCGCCGGAAAGCTGGGCGAAGAGGTTGATCGCCTCTTCCAGGCTTACCCGGTTGAGCCGGACCGAAATCAGGTTCCCTGCGGAGGATCCTTCCGCGGCGTCGACCTCCTCCATGCCGAGGGCGTCCACGGCATGGCCGGCATCGACGGTTCCCGCCAAGGCAACATCGACGACCTCGGCACCCATGGCATCGACCGCCGCCGCAACCGGGGCCGGGTCGACAGGAGCCGCTTCCGCAGCGGCACCGCCATCCACCTGATCGACCGTTTCGAGCAGGTTGAGTAGATCGCGGTCATCGATCTTGCCCTGCTGCGCGATCGTGGATGAAACCACGAATATCGCCGCCACGAGGGCCGGGCTGAACGTAAGAGTCTTGTTTGATTTCATTTCCTTCACCTTCTGCTTTCCTCAGTTTATTTGCCCTGCACTGCCGATACGCGACGGAGCTTCACCGCTCCAGGCGGCTGGATACTGTCGACAGCCCACGTGTAGATGGTTCCTCCATGACTAACCGAAATCGTTTCGCCGACGCTCAGCACCTGGCCGTTGATGACCGCGAAGTACTCGTTGTCCGCCCTGCTGCTCACCCCGTTGATCACTATTTCCTTCATGGCTTCGCTCCACCCGGTCTTCCCTTGCGGGGCCGAGGCCGCGACCGGAGCCTGCCGGGGGCTTGCCGTGTACCCTTCGGGTTCGTATCCCACCGGCCAGAACGGATCGCGCTTCACCTTGGCCGGCTGATTCCGAGCATCTTCCATGCCATTGGATGGTACCGGTGCCGCTCCCGCGTGGATCGCGGCGACGAGGAGGGTGCCCACCGCCAGCCGTGGCCACGCAGATGCCCCCATGGCGATAGAATGGTTATTTCTTTTCATGCATATCCCCCACCAGCCCATCGAGGAACGATCCCAGCGAAGCCGGAGATTTTGTCTGGTTCATCTTGAGCATCTCTTTGAGAATCCTTGACCCGTTGTCCTGGGGTGCCACATAGGGCGGATAGTAGATCGGAGAATCGACGATCGGGTCCTCCTCGGAGATTTCCCCATCCGCAGCATCTGCGACCATCGCGGGCACCTCGATCCCCGCATCCTTGGGAAGCACCGCCACGGCCTCGATCGGCGGCGTCTGCGCGGCAGGTTCGACAACCGGTGCAGGAGGCGGGGCTACAGTCGGTGCCGGTTCGGGCAGAGGGTCGGCCGGTGCGGGCTTGACGACAGCGATCGGTTGCGGCCGAGGTGCGGGGGCCTCGGCAGGTTCCGGCCGTTGAGTCGGCGCGGGGGCGACCACGATCACAGGCGCGGGAACCGGGACGGGTTCCACCGGAGGCACGGGACGCGGTTTCTCGGCAACAACCGGTTTCGGCAGGGATTCGGCAACCGGCTCGACCGGAGGCTCGGGCATTGCGACGACAGGCGCAGGCGCTACAACGGGCGGCAGGGGCCCGGGCTTCGGCACCACCGCGGTCGCTGGCTGCGCGGCCTCGACAGGCTTGGGAGCCGGCATCGGCTTGGCCGCCACCTTCGGTTCCGGACGGGAAGGCGGCTCTGCGGGAGCTGCCGGCGCTAGCGGCGCAGGCCGGGCAACGACGGCCGGTTCCTGCTTCGCCAAGGGCATGGGCGTAGTCGCCGGAGTCGCCTTGGCTTCCTGAGGCCGAACCGGCTCCGGCGACGGAGCCTCTGGGCGGACAGGAGCGATCGGCAATGAGGCCTCGTGCCTCGCAACCTCCACCTGCTTCCTAGCCACATCATCCCAAAGCTTTGCCATCTCGCCCAGGTTGAAGGGCCATTGGACAAAAAGCTGGATGTCGTGTGCATAGGGCGTGCGGCCGGTGCTGATTTCAATTCCGGTGACGCGCGCCAAGGGATGGTTTTCCTCGATGCCGACCAGGAAACATTTCACCCCTTCGTAGCCGCCATGCGCGGTGATGCGCAGCGAATAGGATTCCAGCTGCAGGTCGGCCTGCGCAGCGCTTTCCCGCTTGGGCAGGTTGATCTCCTCGATCGAATCGATCTCCAGCCCCGCCGTGCCCGCCGTGGCATAGATGATTTCCGTCGCCCACGAATAGTAGTTCCGTTCGGGAGGGGCGCTTTCAACATAGCGTCGCAACACGGAAACGGTCTGCCCGAAATCCCTGCTGGTGGTGTCGCGGCGCGCCAGGGAGCGGTTGGCACCCTCGATCTTTTCCTGCAGTTCCTTGAGGTCGCTCTTCGCCACGGTGATGGAGGAGAGGCTAAAGCGGATGCCGAGGACGACCAGGATGGCCAGGATGGCGGTGGCAAGCGCCCCGAGCAGCAGATACTGCTTCTGCTCCTTGCTCATGTCGGAAAGGCTCATTGCACACCTCCCTCGAGCGATTCGCTTTCCATCCTGAACTCGCGCATGTTGATGTTGCCGGCCTTTTCGCGTTTGCGCATCGATACCAGCTTGACCGATTCGAACACCTTGGAGAGGTCGTCGCTTTGCAGCAGGTCCTTGCGGAACTGGATCACTTCGTTCTCCGCCCGCGCCCCCTGCGAGAACCCTTCCAGGACCAGATCGAACTTCAAGGTGATCGCCGAGGGATCGCTGTAGGTCGACGTCTTGGGTTCGCTGCGCATCGAGAGGCGGGTGAACTGGATATCGGCGGGAACCCGCTGCTGCACCTTGTCCAGCAGCTCGGCGAACGAGACCTTGGAGTGGTCCCATCCCTCGAACAGCTCCAGCGCCTTGCGGTTGGTCGCAAGGCCGCGGCTCTCCTCCTTGTAGAGTGCCAGGCGCGGCTCCAGCTCCGTCCAGATATCGCGGCTGGCTTCCAGATCGGATTGCAGTCCGTTGTACTGGATCATCTTGATGCCGCTGAGCACCGCGATCAGCAGGATGGGCGTCGCGACCGCGCTAACCAGGATGAACCGTCGGCTGACGGCACCCTGGTACCGCTGTTCGCTTTTCCGGAGCAGGTTGACTCGTGGGTAGGTCATGCTTCTTCAAATCCTCCCAATGCCGCCCCGACCGCCGCGGCAAAGCGCGTGGCTTGCGCCTTCATGTCGTCGGTCAGCACGTCGGCATCGCATACGATGTTTTCAAACGGGTTCCATTGCATGACGTCGCAATGCATCATCTGCCCGACTTCCCCCACCCAGCTGGGAAGCAGGCTGAGGCCTCCCGACACGAAGACCTTCGCAACGCGAATGCCCTGGTGCCGCTCGATGAAATCCTTCGAGATGGACAACTGCTTCAGGATCGGTTGCAGGACCCCGGACAACGAACTGGAGATGTTGATGGAGCGGTCGCTCAGGATCGATTGGGCGAGTTCTTCGTCGACCCCCAGGTCTTTCGCCAGCTTCTGGCGCAGGGAACGCGCCCCGAACGGAAGCTTCCCAACCAGCACCACTTCCCCCTGGTTGAGGAATGCGTAGTGGCTGACGGACTCGCCCGCTTCGACAAGGCCTACGGCCTCTCCGCCGAGCGTCTGCCCGCAGGCATGCATGAAGGCCGATACGAAGGCCAGTCCCGAGACTTCCAGCGATGCCGGAGCCGGCGGTCCGGAAGGAAACATGTTGAGCAGGAACCGGGCATCGTCCTGCGGAATAGCCGCCGCAAGCAGGCTGGAGTCCTGGCGCCCCTTGCCCCGCTTGACCAGCCGGGCGGCCACGCGGAAATCATCGGTGACGTTCAACAGCTCGCGAAGCCTCGGCTCGGGCAAGCCATTTTCATCGGGCTGCAGCGAAGCGTTGACCATGCGTACGACCGCCGCATGCCCCGTATAGGCCAGGCAGCCGTAGTAGGAGGACATGTTGCGCGGCAGCTCCATGCGCGACGACGACGCCCCGAAATCGACCGCCGGCAACAGGTCCAGACCCGCCAGCACGACGTCGGACTTCCCCTTCTTCAGGCGGACGACCTTGGTCGCCGTCGTGGAAAAATCGATGCCGACAAGATCGCTGAACTGACGCTGCTTGGCGAACCTACTGGTGGCAACCTTCTTGATCATGCTTGCTTCACTCCCTCGCCCGATATTCCGACGGCTTCGTTGGTTGTGCCTGACGTGATAGCACTATCCATACCATGATCATCCGGCCACTTTAGCTCTTGCTAAAAAGATCGCTCGTACCAATGATATGCGCGGAAAAAATCGATTGCCTTCCGATCCAGCACTGATCAATTGTGAGGGACATGAACGAAGAACCCTTGAACCCCGAAGAAGAAATCGAAGGTGGCGGGAACGAGGCCCCCGCCCCCCGCTCCATGATCTTCACCCTGCTGCTGCTCATCGCGGGATTCCTGTTTGCCAGCGCACTGCTGTTGCACCACGGCATGAAGGCGGCCGACCCGGAAACGCGCCAGCAGCTCGATCCATCGGCCCTGATACAGCAGGCCAAGGAATACACCGCCTCGCTGCAGAAGCCCGGGCCGGTCGAGGAAGAGGCTTCGGGGGAATCCGGCGGACCGATGCCCGCAGCCATCGGAAAACTTTTCACGCCCGACCGGGACGGCACGGCAAAATGGCCCAAGATGAAGCTCACGGGATTTGGGCGTTCCACGGAGGGCAACGGCGGGTTCGCCATCATCAACGGCAGGCAGATCCTGCTGGGCGAGCAGATCGACGACGATGTCACGCTGGTCGAGATCCGCACGCACGACGTAGTGGTGGAGCGCATGGGAGAGCGGAAGACCTTGACGGTGGAAGTCCGCAACTAGCCTCAGGCCGCAAGGGCACGCCAGCGCGACAAGGCCCGGTCGTAGTCCTCGGGGGCGACGAGATAGGTATGGCAACGGTGGCCGGATGCGGCCTCGGCCTTCTCGACCAATGCTCCGTTGAAGGGATTGAGCACAGCCATCAGCAGGTCGTTTCCGAAAAATGCAAACGGGAGGGCCCCTTCGTGCACGGGGATGTCCGCCGGCACAACACCCGCCAACTTGTCGGTGAGCTCGAACTGGGAGAGCTCAAGGCAGGGCACGCCCGACCGGGAGGAGAGATAGTTGATGATCCGGTTCATCTGGGTGAAGCCGCGGTCGTTGAGTACATGGAGAACGCTTACGGGCACATCGAGCTCCTTGGACGAAACCTCCGTCAGGTCGTGCAGGACGCTGGAATATTCTTCCTGGGAAAGCTGGCTCTCCTCGTAGAGCCGCCAGGCCAGCGCGATCTCTTCGCCGATATCGAGCTCGACCTTCCTGTCCTTGGCTGCGCCGGAAGCTGCCGTCCTGGATGCCCCGGAACCACCGCCGGAGCCCCCTTTGTTATAGATGGTCCGCAACCGGGCCTTCTGCGCGGCCACTTCGGAGGGGAAATCATCCTCGAAACTTCCCAGTTCTTCCTGCACGAATTCCAGGATCTCGCCACCGCCCTGGTTGGCGGCAATGGCCACCAGGCGGTTGAGGTATTCGAACGCCCTCGGCCGATTGCCGGCCTTTCCATAGGCGTTGTAGAGCGCCCTCAGCGATACCGCATCCTCCGGCATGACTTCGAGAATCTGCTCGAGCATGGCGATGCTGTTGGCCAGGTTGCTGTTGGGATCGGGTGCCTGCATACCGGTTTTCCTTCCACGTTGCTTTCCTCCCCGCAAAGCAAATAGCAGGCCATGGTTGGCGAAGGCCTGCTTGAAGAGGCCCCCGGCTCCTGGGGAAAATGCAACGGCACCCCACCCCGAGACCTGTTCGGCATGGGTAATGCTTATGATGTGGCGATCCCTTAGGAAGCATGGACATGACGACAAGTACGAAAAGCCTGATGGAGTGCCTCAAGCAGATCCGCCCGATCGAGTCGGAAGTTTTCGAGGAGGCCGAGAAGGAAGCGATGCAAACCAGTGTTCCGCTGGAGCGGCTGCTGATCGAGCAGGGCGTGGTTTCCGATGCAGACATGGCGCTGGCCATGGCCGACTACCTGGACCTCCGGCCCATCTCGCTGACCGGTTTCACCCCCAAGCCCTCCCTGGTCGAACTGATTGCGCGGGAGCGCTGGAAGGAGTACAAGGCGCTGCCGGTCTGCCAGTTTGGCAACCGCCTCACCGTCGCCATGTCCGACCCGTTCGACATCGTCGCCCGCGAGGCCATCGCTTCGGGCTCCCAGATGGAACTCGTTCCCCTCGTCGCCCTGGAGAAGGAGATCGCCGACGCCATCGCATCGATCGAGCAGAAGCCGGCCCAGGCGCTGGAGGACATCCTGAAGGACATGGCCGACGAGGGCGATGTGGAGGTGGGAAAGGAGCTCCTCGAGGATGCCAGCCTTGACGACATGGTTGAGAATGCCGGGGAAGCCCCCGTCATTCGCATCGTCAACTCCATCCTGATCGAGGCGCTGCGCAAGCATGCGTCGGACATCCACATTGAACCGATGGAAAAGCATGTCCGCCTGCGCAACCGTATCGACGGCATTCTCTACGAGTCGCCGAGCCCGCCGAAGAACCTGCAGAACGCCATTGTCTCGCGCCTCAAGATCATGTCGCAACTGGACATCGCCGAGCGGCGCATTCCGCAGGACGGCCGCTTCAAGATCAAGGCGCTCGGCAAGGAGGTCGACGTCCGCGTGAGCATCCTGCCCACCGTCCATGGCGAGAAGGTGGTCATGCGTATCCTCGACAAGACGGCGCTGGCCCCGAGCCTCAGCGCCCTGGGGCTCGACGAGGTGGCGTACGACAATTTCACCTATGCCCTGGCCCAGCCCTACGGGATGATCCTTGTGACCGGCCCGACCGGCAGCGGCAAGACCACCACCCTCTATTCCGCCCTGCAGGAGCTCAACGAAATCGGAACCAACATCATCACCACCGAAAACCCGGTGGAATACCAGCTCGACGGCATCAACCAGGTGCAGATCAACCCGGCGGTCAAGCTGACCTTCGCGGCGGCGCTGCGCTCCATCCTCCGCCAGGACCCGGACGTGGTGATGGTCGGGGAAATCCGCGACGCCGAGACGGCCACCATCGCGGTCGAAGCGGCGCTGACCGGGCACATGGTGCTCAGCACGCTGCACACCAACGATGCCGCCGGGGCGATCGCCCGCCTGACGGACATGGGCATCGAGCCGTTCATGCTGGCCTCGTCCGTCCTGCTGACCCAGGCCCAGCGGCTCTACCGCAAGCTGTGCCCCGTGTGCAAGAAGGAGGTCGACATCCCGCTCGAGATTCTGAAGAAGAACCGCCTCGACCCAAAGCTTTTCGACGGTGCCCAGTTCTTCCAGAAGGCGGGATGCCCCAAGTGCAACGGCATCGGCTACAAGGGCCGCGGCGCCGTCATGGAGATCCTGCTGGTGAACGAGGCGATCCGCCGGACCATCCTCAGCACGCCGGAAGCGGATGCCATCGCCAAGATCGCCATCGAGAGCGGGATGCGCACCCTGCGCCAGGCCGGCATCGAACGGGTCCGCCAGGGGCTGACCACGATCGAGGAAATCCTGCGTGTAACCAGTGAACATTAGGGAGACGATATGAAGAAGGAAAAGATCAAGGCCAAGGGCGGCCTGCCCGTCGTGCGCGGCGCCCGCAAGATCCGGCTCAAGGAACTCTCCGTGTTTACACGGCAGATCTCCGCCATGCTTTCCGCCGGCATGCCGCTGGTGCAGTCGCTCAGCGCCATGGAGCAGCAGACGGACGACAAGAACTTCAAGGAGGTCATCCACGGCATCCGCACCCGGGTCGAAGGCGGCTCGATGTACTCGGAGGCGCTGGCCTACTACCCCAGCATCTTCGACGAGCTCTACGTGAGCATGATGCGGGCGGGCGAAGTGGGCGGCATCCTGCCCGACACGTGCGGCCGCGTCGCCGTCTTCCTTGAATCGAGCAACAAGCTGCGTTCGAAGGTGAAGTCCTCGATGATGTATCCCTCGGTGGTGATGGTGGTCGCCATCGGGTTGTCGACGGCCCTGATCATGTTCGTGGTTCCGGTCTTCGCCGAAATGTTCACCGATTTCGGCTCCGACCTGCCGGGGCTCACGCAGGCGCTGCTGGATTTCAGCCACATCCTGACCGGCTTCTGGTACATGTTCGTCCTGGGCGTTGCCGGGCTGGTCTACGGATTCAAGCGCTACAACAAGACCGACAAGGGCCAATACAAGGTCGACGAGATCAAGCTGCGCTTCCCCATCCTGGGCCAGCTGGCCACAAAGGTGGCGATCAGCCGTTTCGCGTCCACCTTCGCACAGCTGATGCATAGCGGCGTCCAGATCATCGAATCGCTGGAGATCGTGGGGCTGGCCACCGGCAACCGCGTCATCGGGGACTCGCTGATCAAGGCGCGCAAGACGATCGAAGAGGGCCAACCCCTCTCCACGGCCCTCGAAAAGAACAAATACTATCCGCGCATGCTGGTGCACATGCTGTCCGCCGGCGAGAAGACCGGGCAGGTCGAGGAGATGATGGACAAGGTGGCCGAGTTCTACGAGAACGAGGTCGAAACCATGCTCAACGGCCTGACCTCCATGATCGAACCACTGCTGATGGTGTTCATCGGCGGAATCATCGGTACGATCGTGGTGGCCATGTTCCTGCCTATCTTCAAGATGAGCGAAGTGGTGATGTAGCCGCCGGGAGGAGATGCGGATGGATGGGCACAAGACAACCTCGATCTGGCCGGAGCTGGCAGCCATCCTGCTCGCCCGGCTCGGATTCCTGTGGCTTCTGGTGCTGATCGCACTGCTGCTGCCGCACGACGACCTTGCGTTCCCGGCATTCATGGGAATCGCCTTCATCGTCACCATCCCCTACTCGCTCTGGATGCGCAGCAAGCTGCGGACCGCGCAGTTTACCCCGTTGCAATTCGCGGTCGATCTCGTTGTCGTAAGCGGCGTGGTCTATTTCACGGGCGGGATCCGGAGCGATCTCGTGCTGCTCTATCCACTGGTCATCCTTTCGTCAGGCATCGTCGGAACCCCGCGGCAGGCCGGGCAGATCACCCTGCTCTCGATGGCCATCTACTCCCTGATGGCCACCCTCATCGCGAACGGGCATCTGGTGGAATACCGCTCCTATGCGGCCTCGCTGCGCCCCGAGCTCCCGACCGTCGCGGTGATCATCGTGCGCGACATCATCTTTGCCTGCTCGGGGGTCGCCAGCATCTACATCGCAAAGCGGTGCAACTACATGGACGCCCACGAGAACGATCTTTCGGAGACTCTCTCCCGGGTGCTGGCCAGGATGCCGGCGCCGACACTGGTGCTGGCCGAAGACGGCCGGATCCTGTCCGCGAACGAATATGCCTGCTCCCTGCTGGCACGGAAGCCGGAGGAACTTTGTTCGTTGCGCTTCGCCGACCTGGTTCGCGACGGCAAGATGCCGATCCCCGAAAGCTTTGGCAAAAGCGCCTACCTGGCCAAGGCAGGCGGCGGAACCCTGCCCATCGCCTATGGGACCGGCGATATCGACCTGCCGGGCAACGCCCTCCCCGGAGAGCGTGGGCGCAAGGAGGAGTGGATGCGGGCCACCCTGCTCGTCTTCGCGGACATCTCGCATCCCATGGAAATCCAGCGCCATTTGGAAAAGGTGGAGCACATCACCTCCGCCACCCGGCTGGCCGGCGAAATGGCGCATGAGATCCGGACGCCGCTGACCGCCCTTTCGGCCTCCATACAGCTGCTGCGGCGCTACGAGGAACAGGCCACCGCCTCCGACTGGCTCCCCCACAGCCCCCGGCGCCGCGACCGGCAGGAATTGTTCGACCACATCGAAGATGCCTCGGTGCAGATGGAGACCGTGGTAAAGAACTTCGTCGACTTCGCGGAGTTCTCTCCGGCCGATCTTCTATCCATCATTAGACTTGACTCAAATAGTGAAAACCGGGGTTATATAAGCCATCTGAATACCATAGGGAGAGGGTTCCAGCATGGCGAAAATTCTCATAGCGGATGATGATCCGACCATTCTCAGCTTGCTCAACAAGATACTGCTTTCCAAGGGTTACGACGTGCAGTTGGCAGAAAACGGGTCGGTCGCCGAAAAGAAGCTCAAGAGCGAACAGTACGACCTGCTCATTTCCGACATCAAGATGGAGCCGGTAGACGGCATGCAACTGCTCAAGCGCACGCGCCAGCTCCGCCCGCACGTCGGCGTCATCATGCTTACCGCCTACGCCACCGTCGCCACCGCCGTCGAGGCCATGAAGGAAGGGGCCTTCGACTACATCCCCAAGCCGTTCAAGATCGATGAGCTGCTCGAAACCGTCAAGCGGGCCCTCGACTACCAGCGGTCGCTCTCCGCACAGATCGGCGACCAGGCCCACATGGAGTCCAAGAAGTACTTCGGCAACATCGTCGCCGAAAGCGAACCGATGGTGAACGTTTGCGAGATGATCAAGCGCGTCGCCCCGACAAAGACCACCATCATGATCACCGGCGAGAGCGGCACCGGCAAGGAACTTGTCGCCGAGGCGATCCACAGCTTCAGCGCCCGCTCCGAAGGTCCCTTCCTGCCCGTCAACTGCGCCGCGCTGCCCGAAACGCTGATCGAGTCCGAGCTGTTCGGCCACGTCAAGGGATCCTTTACCGGGGCCAACGCCAACAAGGAAGGGTTGTTCGAAGCCGCCAAGGGCGGCACCCTCTTCCTCGACGAAATCAACTCCATCCCCCACGGGCTGCAGTCCAAGCTCCTTCGAGCCATTCAGAACAAGAAGATCCGAAAGGTGGGCGGGACCGAGGAGTTCGACGTCGACGTGCGCATCCTTGCCGCTTCCAACCGCAACCTTGAGGGAATGGTCAAGGAGGGGCTGTTCCGCGAGGACCTCTTCTATCGGCTGAGCGTCATATCCATCGACATCCCTCCGCTCAAGCAGCGTCCCGAGGACATCCTGCCGCTCGCGCGCCATTTCATCGCCCAGGAGATGGACGGGAGCGAATTCCCGACCATGGACAATGCCGTGCTTTCCATCCTCCAGAACTACAGCTGGCCCGGCAACGTACGCGAACTGCAGAACGTCATCCAGCACTGCCTGACCTTCCTCAAGGACAACAAGATCACCAAGGAGACCCTGCCTTCCAAGCTGATCGTTTCCTACGAGGAGAATCCCGGGGCCCAGAACGCCGCGCTCACGGGCGAATTTGAAAAGGGCAAGTCCCTCAAGGCTTTCCTGCGCGCCAAGGAGAAGGAATACCTCAAGACCGTCATCGACTCCATGGGGGGCGACAAGGTGGCCGCCGCCAAGGAGCTCGACATCAGCCTCGCCACGCTCTACCGCAAGCTTCCGGAAGGCGAAGAGGGAGCGCCGCAGGAATAGGGCGGGTCTCGCCAGCCCGCCACGAGCGGACGGATCGCGGCCACGCGATTCAGGCGCCCGCATCAGCAAGCACAGCCTTGTTTACGTTGGGGGACTGATGGAACCGCTGCGATCCCCTTTTTATCCAGCCTGCTTTCCCGCTTCTGAGCCCCGTTTTTCTCAACCCTGCTGAAAAACGGGCTTGTCCATCTCCGCCTGCCGGGAGGGTTCCTATTTTCACGAGGGAGCGATACGTTATCCAAAAACCACCGTTTTCCTTGGTTTCAGACCTGGATTCACCCCGCAACGCACGGGGCCTGCCACGCCGCCTTCTCGCAGGATCAAAATGTGGCACGGCCGTTGCTATATACACAACCGTCTGGAGAGGAATTGAGGCGAGCTCGATCCGGACAAGCAGGTGAATAGCATCAAACAAACCATTAGGAGAATAACATGAAGAAGATGAACAAGAAGTCGGGTTTCACCCTGGTAGAAATCATGATCGTAGTGGCCATCATCGGTCTGCTTGCCGCGATCGGTATTCCTTCGTTCCAGAAGGCGCGCGCCAACTCCGTTGAAAAGTCCAAGGCCAACAACGTCCGCATCGTCAATGCGGCGGTTGAGCAGTATGCCATGGAAAACGCCATTCTCGATGGCGGCACGGTTACTTCCGCCCAGTACCTCCCCTACGTCAAGGGTGGCGCAACTGCCCTGTCCGTAGGTACCACGACGGCTACCACGCCTGACGCCACGGTTGGCACCGACCTGACCATCGCCCAGATGTATCCGTAATCGAAACGATACAGATCGCAGAGAGGATTCCGGGCAACCGGAATCCTTTTTTGTTTTCCCCATCCCCTCGCGTCCTGCCTCTCGCCCCCGCCAGTCGTCACTCGTTATTACGTGACCTCATCCCATTTTCCATTTGGCCGGGCCATTGGTTCGTGATACGAACCGTTCGTCATGAAAACCATTACGCAGGAAGCGTTCGTAGAGCTCATGTCGAAGGCGCTGCCGGAGTTGATCGGCGCGGTCATGCGGGGCGACACGAGCGCGGTGTCGAAAGGCCATGTGTCGGTTCCCCAGTTCTGGGCATTGCACTACCTGGGCCAGTCCGGCACCCTGACGGTCAACGGACTTGCCCAGGCGTTGCACCGGAGCAAATCCACCACCTCCGCCCTCCTCCAACGGCTGGAAAGATCGGGCCTGGTGCGCCGTGAACGCAGCCCGGTCGACCAGCGGACCGTGGAAGCTACGCTCACTTCCAAGGGGCGGCGGCTGATCGACGAACTGGTAAAGAACCGCAAGCAGGGCATCCGGGAAACCTATGCGGTACTCTCGAGCGAGGAGCGTTCCCAGCATGCTACGGCCATGACAAAGATCCTGCGGCATGTTGGCAGGCCCATCGCCATGCTCGCGGCCACCCTCCTGCTCCCGCTGGCCGCACACGGGCAGACCAACAGCTATACCCTGGCCCAAAGCGTCCGAATCGGCCTCGACCGGTCGCTGGAAGTGGCAAACGCGGCCCGCCAGATACAAATTGCGGATACCACGAAACTCCGGGCGCTTTCGGAGGCCCTGCCCCAGCTTACGGGATTGGCCGACTACGCGCTCTACGATGCGAAAAACCTGACCGATTCCGGCACCAAGACCATCGGGGCCGAAGCCACGTGGACCATCTATGCCGGCGGGCGCACCCTCTCGGCCCTTCGTGCCGCCAAAGCCTACAAGCAGTTGACCACGTGGCAGGAGCAGCGGATCCGCGAAACCCAGGCGCGCGACATCGCCGTAGCCTACTATGCCGTCCAGCTGGCGTGCGCCCAGGCCGACGTACTGGAGCAGTCGGTCCGACAGCTTGCCGATTTCGAGGCCGACACCCGCATCAAGTACGAGGCCGGAACGGCATCGGAGTTCGACTGGCTCAGCGCCAAGGTCGCGCTCGCCAACGAATCGCCGCGTCTCATCGCCGCCCGAAACGACCTCTCTCTCGCCATGGAGCGCTTCCGCAACCTGACCTACATCGACGACGGCGATTTCGCCCTTTCCGATCCATTGGAATACCGGCCCATGGAAACCGGCCTCGATACCGCCATCGCAACGGGATTGCGCCAGCGACCCGAACTTCTCGAAAAAACCAGTGCGATCGATCTGCGCAGGGAAGACGTGAACCAGCAGAGAAGCGACTACCTCCCCAGCGTCGACCTCTACGCCAACTACAACTACTACAATCCCGATCCCTTTGGATTCATTCCCGGATCGACCGTCGACGGCTGGCAGGACCACTGGAATGCCGGGGTGCGAGCCAGCTGGGCCTTGTTCGACGGCGGCGCCCGCAAAGCGGACCTGGGGGAGAGCAAACTGAACCTGGCGATCGAGGAGGATGAATACCGCGATCTGGCGCGCGCCGTTTCACTCGATATCCGCACCCAGTGGCTGCGCGCCCGTGACGCGGCCGAGGTGATCGCCTCTACCAGCGAGAGCGTCGGACTGGCCACGCGCGCGCTCGAGATCGCCCGCGCACGGTTCGATGCCGGGCTGGGGACCAACCTTGAAGTGACGCAGGCCAATCTTGAACTCGGCAATGCGAGACTGGCACGCTCGCGGGCGCTGTATGAACACCTCGTGGCCGCCACCGGCGTGAAGTACGCCATGGGAACCCTGCTGGAGGACTTCGACCATGACTAGAAGCAACACCGTGCGCATGGGACTGGTTGCCGCGATGGCGGCCAGCCTGCTCCTGATCATCCTGATGGCCCTGCTCAAGCCGAACGGGAAACCGGTTCCGGAATCGCACGAAACCGCGTTGCCGGTCACCGTCATTCAGGTCACGCTGACCAACATGGCAGACCTGGTATATCTTCCGGCCGTGGTCGAGGCCCATGTGGACGCCCTGCTCGCCGCGGAAAAGGCGGGTCGGATCGTCGAGCTTGCGGCAGACCGCGGAGACCATGTCCAGGCCGGCCAGCTGCTCATGCGGATCGACGACCGGATATGGCAGGCGAATCTAAGCCAGGCCACCATCGCCGCCGAAAACGCCCGCAGGAACCATGAACGGTTCCAGGTCCTGCAGAAATCCGGAGCGGTGGCGGAGAGCGAATACGACAATATCGAAAAGGCCTATATCCAGGCCGATGCCCTCGCCACGGAAGCTCGCATCAACATCGAAC
The DNA here is from genome assembly GCA_003246265.1 of Kiritimatiellales bacterium. Classification (GTDB taxonomy): domain Bacteria; phylum Verrucomicrobiota; class Kiritimatiellia; order Kiritimatiellales; family Pontiellaceae; genus Pontiella. The sequence goes on from QKAU01000028.1 coordinate 31,737, forward strand.
AATGCCGCGTGGTCTCGCCGATCGGCGGCATCGTGAACAACCGTTTGGTCGAAGCCGGCGAATATGTCCAACCCGGAACGCCGGTTTTCCAGGTGGTCGACGCGGCCACCGTCCGCATCGTAATCCAGATTCCGGAACGGGATATTTTTGCCGTCCACGCCGGCGACAGGATGTCATTTACAATCCAGCCCCTGCCTGGGCAGCGCTTCGAAGGAACGGTCACCTTCGTGGCGACCCAGGCCGATCCCCGAAACAATGCCTTCCGTACCGAGATCACCGTCAACAACGACGGCGGGATCCTGCGGCCTGGAATGATCGCCCAGATTGAATTCCACCGCGGGAATTTCCAGGACATGGTGGCACTGCCGATGTCCGCCGTGCTGCCATCGAAGGGCGACCATATCGTCTTTCTGGCCAAGGACGGCCGGGCCATCCGGCGCAAAATCCAGCTTGAGAGCCTCGCGCGCAAGCAGGCGCTGGTTTCCCGTGGGCTGGAAACAGGCGACCTGGTCATCGTGGAAGGCAACCGGAACCTGCGGGACGGGCAGCGCGTGGAGATCCAGGAAGCGGAGCGCGGCGAATGATCCTGACCGAATACGCCATCAAATTCAGGACGGCCGTCTTCATCTTCATGGTGGTGCTGGCCGTAATGGGCGTCGTCTCCTATAACTCCCTGCCCCGCGAAGGGAATCCGGACATCACCATTCCCCAGGTCTTCGTGACCGCCATCCACCCCGGCACCGCTCCCGAAGAGATGGAGAACCTGGTGGTCATCCCCATCGAGAAGCGGCTCAACGAGCTGGGCAACATCAAGACCATCTCGGCCATGGCGGCCGACAGCGTGGCCGTCTTTGCGGTCGAGTTCCTTGCGGGCGCCGACGTCGATACCGCCATCCAGCGGGTCAAGGACAAGATCGACCTTGCGCGGCCGGACCTCCCGGACGACCTCGACGAACCGGTGGTTGAAGGACTGAACTTCAGCACCGACATCCCCATCATGCGCTTCGCCCTGTCCGGCGACCCGGACCTGGAGCGGCTGAAGAGCACGGCCGAGTCGCTGCAGGACGAGATCGAAGCCATCTCCGGCGTGAAGGAGGCACGCATCGCCGGCACGCGGGAGCGGGAAATCCGGATCGAATTCGACCTGCCCCGGCTCGTGGCCTACAACATTCCGCTCGCCGATGTCTTGGCGCTCATTGCCAAGGAGAACATCACGGTTTCGGCAGGCATGCTCGAAGTGGACCGCAACAAGGTGCAGGTGCGGGTGCCCGGAGAGTTCTCGCTGGCCTCCGACCTCCGCGACCTGGTGGTCGTCCAGCGGGACAACCGCCCCGTATACCTCCGCGACATCGCGTCCGTCGCGGACACCTTCAAGGACCGCGAGTCGATCTCGCGCATCAACGGCGAACCCGCCGTATCGGTATCGGTCTACAAGCGCGCCGGCGAAAACTCGGTCCGGCTCATCAACGAGGTGAAGCATTTCCTCGGGTCCGACCGACTACCGGGCGACATCCACATCACCGTGGTGCAGGATGATTCGAAGGACATCCGCGACATGCTCGCCGAGCTGGAAAACAATATCGTCTCGGGCTTCTTCCTGGTCATTGTCGTACTGCTGCTCTTCATGGGCAAGCGCAACAGCCTGTTTGTCGGGCTGGCCATCCCCTTCTCGCTGATGCTTTCATTCACGGTGATGATGCTCATGGGCATCACGCTGAACATGGTGGTCCTGTTCGCACTGATCCTGGGCGTAGGCATGCTGGTCGACAACGGCATCGTCCTCGTCGAAAACATCTACCGGCTGCACTGCGAGGGCCTGTCGCGGGTCGAGGCCGCGCGCCAAGGCGCGGCCGAAGTCGCCTGGCCGGTCGCGACCTCCACCCTGACCACGCTGGCTGCCTTTTCTCCGCTGCTGTTCTGGCCCGACATCATCGGCGAGTTCATGGGCTACATCCCCGAAACGCTCATTATAACATTGATCTCCTCCCTCTTCGTTGCGCTGGTCGCAAATCCCGCCCTCTGCTCCGTGCTCATCAAGCGCGGGCGCCTGCGGTTCGACGACGCCCGGACCGAACACCACCCGTTTGTGAGGGCCTACGAACGGACCTTGCGGGGCGCCCTGCGCTACAGGGGCCTCCTCGTTGCCATCAGTGCCTTGTTCCTTGTTCTGAGCGCGCAGCTCTACGGCCGCTTCGGGCCGGGCGTCATGCTGTTTGTGGATGTCGAACCGCGGGCGGCGCAAATCGAGGTACGCTTCCCCGAGGGTACCGCGCTGGATAAAACCGATGACGCCCTGCGGAAGATCGAGATGGCGATCCGCGATCTCGACGACATCGAATTCATCCTGGCCACGACGGGTCAGGGCATTGGCAGCGGCTTCGCCCAGGGAAGCGGGGGCACCTATCTGGGCTCCCTCTACATCAAATTCGTCGACGAGGATCTGCGCAAGGGGAGCACTTCCGATCTCATCAAAACCTTCCGCGACCGCATTGGCCGGATTCCCGGAGCGGACATCAAGGTCCAGGAGACGGAAGAGGGGCCTCCCCAGCAACCCCCCGTCAGCATCGAAATTGCTGGCGAAGACCTGGGCGTACTGAGCGATATCGCGTCCGACATCAAGCGGAATATCAGTCACGTACCGGGACTGGTGGACCTGAGGTCCGATTTCGAGAACGCCCTCCCGGAACTGCAGTTCATCGTGGACCGGCAGCGCGCCGGGATGCTCGGCCTGGACACGGAGACCATTGGCTTCTTCCTGCGCACCGCCATCTATGGCACCGAATCGCCGCGCGAATTCCGCGCCGGCGAGGATGAATACGACATCACCGTCCGCCTCCCCCTGCCCGATCGCGAGCAGTTCAACCTGATGGACGCCATCTATATTCCGGTGCAGGATGGCCAGCCGGTTCCCCTCTCCTCGCTGGGCAGCTTTGTCTACACCGCCGGACGCGGCGTGATCCATCGCAAGGACCAGAAGCGCGTCGTCACGATTACGGGAAACAAGGCCGATGGACGCGAATCCCAGGAGTTGCTGGCCGACATCCAGCCCCTCGTCGACCAACGGGAACTGCCGCCCGGATATTCGATCACCTACACCGGCGACAAGGAGGATCAGGACGAATCCACGGCCTTCCTGATCAAGGCCTTCCTACTGGCCCTCGCGGGCATCACCGTCATCCTGGTCATCCAGTTCAACTCCGTGCTGCTACCCCTAATCATCTTCTCCTCGATCGTTTTGTCGATCATCGGCGTCATGTGGGGCCTGCTGATCACCCGCATGCACTTCAGCATTGTCATGACCGGCGTGGGCATCATCAGCCTGGCCGGCATCGTGGTGAACAACGCCATCGTCCTGGTCGACTGCATCAACCAGCTGAAGCGGAAGGGTTTCGCTACCACCGAGGCGGTGGTGCATGCCGGCCGCCTCCGTTTGCGGCCCGTCCTGCTGACGGCGGTGACCACCATCCTGGGACTGATCCCCATGGCCGTGGGCTTCAGCTTCGACATCCACGAAATGCGCTTTGCCGTCGGGGGGGCAACCTCGGCATGGTGGGCCCCCATGGCGATCGCCGTGATCTTCGGCTTGGCGGTTTCCACCGTGCTCACGCTGGTCATGGTTCCGCTGATGTACAGCCTCGCCGATTCCTTTACCGCCCTGCTCAAGCGCCATGTCCGCCTAGGAACGGATTGAAGCAGGAGCCGCGCAGCCTCCGTGGCCGGCACCACCCCGCCGCAGAGGCCGACACATCGGTCCGCCGGACCATTTTTAGTATTTTTTACTAATTTTTCGGCACCCCGAGGCTTGCGGTCATGACGTAGGCCCTTTATGCTATCGAAGTTGCATGAGAATCCAACAGAGGGATGCACTGTGGCGAAGCTGACGGACAAGGAATGGAATGCGTTCAGGGATACCTTGGTAAAGGATGGTCGCTTCGAGAAATTCGTGCTGGGCGAGCCAGAACATGAATACGTGACCTCCCGGGGCATGGACATCCTGCGCCTACACGCGACCGATTTTGTCAACAAGCGCCTGGCCCCGGCCAACCCCAAGAACGACGGCCGGCAAACCCCCACGAAAGGCCATCCGGTCTTCATTGCGCAACATGCCTGCGGGTGCAACGATCGCAGCACCCTGGAACAGTTCTTCGGCATCGAAAAGGGCCGGGAGCTGTCAGGGGATGAGGTCGAGCGCGTAGTGGACGTGATCCTGCGCTGGATCGAGGAACATCTCGGCTCATAGTCCGCCGCCCCTGCCGAAAAGAAGCGCGGGCCAAAGGTTTTCCTTTTTTCGCTCTGCGGCTTCGCCTATTCTCCGCCTCTTATGGAACCCGTCATCGTACAGCGCGCCAACCACAACATCAGCCGCAAGAACATCAGTTCCGCTGCGGTCAAGGTGCTCTACCGCCTCAAGGAGGAGGGCTTTACGGCCTACTTGGCCGGAGGCGGCGTTCGCGACCTGCTCCTCGAACGAAACCCCAAGGATTTCGACGTTGCAACGGATGCAACGCCGGAGCAGATCCGCCGGATTTTCCGTAATTGCCGGCTGGTGGGCCGCCGCTTTCGCCTGGCCCATGTGCTTTTCCGAGGCGAAACCATCGAAACCTCCACCTTCCGCGCCCCCGTACCCGAAGACGAGAGCACCCACTGCGAGAACACCTTCCGGACCAGCGAAACCGGCTTCGTTGAACGCGACAACATCTTCGGCACCCCCGAACAGGACGCCCTGCGCCGCGACTTCACCATCAACGCCCTCTTCTACAACATCTCCGACTTTACACTCATCGACTATGCCGGAGGATTGAAGGATCTGGAAGAGCGCGTCGTCCGGGTGATCGGCGATCCCGACCGCCGGTTTGCCGAAGATCCCGTGCGGATGATCCGCGCGGCGCGCTTCGCCGGCACCCTTGGATTCGACATCGAACCGGCGGCCTACGATGCGATCTGCCGGAACAAGGAGTTGCTGGCCCACGCCTCGTCTTCGCGCATGTACGAAGAGGTGCAGAAGCTCTTCTTCTGCGGCCATGCCAAGGAGGTCTTCCTGTGGCTGGAACGGACCGACCTGCTCCATCCCATGTTCCACGACTTTTCCCACTGGATCGACGAAGACAAGGCGCGGCACGACTGGGTCATCCACACCCTGGAGCAGATGGACCGCTGGCGCAAGGCGGGCCTGCGCGTCCATCCGGCCCTGCTCTTCGCGCTGATTTTCGGGGAATACCACGAATTCCTCGCCAGCCGCCTCGAAGAGGAGGGGCAATCCCCGCAGGACGCCGCCCGCAATGCGGTTCAGGAACATCTGCGGGGCATGTGCGACAATGTACGCGTACCCAAGCAGGTAATCTTCCAGGTGGGCGACATCATGGCCAACCAAGGGCGCTTCCACCGGACAAAGGGCCGCCACCCCGCGCGCTTCCTCCACAACAAGGGGTTTCTCGACGCCTTCCTCTATTTCAAGTTCGCTTCCAGGGCCCACGACCGTAACCTTGATCTGCTGGAACATTGGGTCGTCCTGCACCGGGAACAGCACGGCAAGGGCGAACGCGCCTAGCACCATCCCGCGATTTGATCCGGAAAACACCCTTGTGCACCCCCTCTCCGGTTGCTACATTTTTGACCCTATTGCCCGGAAGGGGAACACTCACGAGGGTGCCATCATGAACCAGAGCGAAAAGGAACTCAGCGTCCTTTACAAGATATCGCAGACCATTTCGTCGCGTCGGCACACGGTGGCCGACCTGCTGAGCGAAGTGCTGCAGATCATGGAAAACGATATGGGCGTGCTGCGCGGCACGCTCACCCTGCGCAAGCCCGGAACCGACATCCTCAACATCGAGGCGTCGCGGGGCCTGTCGGAAAGCGAGATCCGGCGGGGCCAATATCGACTCGGCGAAGGGGTTACCGGACGCGTTGCGCAAAGCGGCAAACCCGCGCTGGTGGCCGATATCAGCCAGTCGCCCGACTTCCTCAACCGGACTAGGGCCCGCGGCGACCAGAAGACGGCCTTCCTCTGCGTCCCGATCATCCATCACAAGGAAGTGATCGGCACCATGAGCATCGACCTTCCCTCGGGCATGCCCGAGGAGCTCAAGGGCTACCTGATCTTCCTGGAACACGTCGCCCAGATCCTCGCCTCGGCGGTATCCACGATCCGCGAAGAGCTCGAGGAGCGCCATGCCCTCGAATCTGAAAACGAAATGCTTCGCCGCCAGCTGGGCGGGCGCTACAGCATCGACAACATGGTCGGAAACTGCAACTCGATGCGGTCCATCTACGAGCAGATCGTGCAGGTCGCCGACAGCGCGGCAACCGTCCTTGTCCGAGGCGAATCGGGAACCGGCAAGGAGCTCGTCGCCCGCGCCATCCACTTCAACAGCCCGCGCAAGAACAACGCCTTCATCAGCGTCAACTGCGCCGCCCTGCCCGAAAACCTGATTGAAAGCGAACTCTTCGGCCACGAAAAGGGTGCCTTCACGGGCGCGGCCCAGCAACGCAAGGGGCGCTTCGAACTGGCCAACGGAGGCACGATCTTCCTCGACGAAATCGGCGACATCTCTCCGGCCGTCCAGGTGCGCCTGCTGCGGGTGCTGCAGGAGAAGACCTTCGAACGCGTCGGCGGCAACGAGCCCATCAAGGTCAATGTCCGCGTCATCGCGGCCACCAGCCGCAACCTGGAAGAGGGCATTGCCAAGCAGACGTTCCGCGAGGACCTCTACTACCGGCTCAACGTCTTCCCGATCCTGCTCCCGCCCCTGCGCGAACGGAAATCCGACATCATGCTGCTCGCCGACCACTTCCTGCAGAAATACGGCGACATGTACGGCAAGGAGATGAAGCGCATCTCCACCTCGGCGATCAACATGATGATGGCCTACCACTGGCCGGGAAACGTGCGCGAACTCGAAAACTGCATCGAGCGCTCCGTGCTGACTTCGTCCGACGGCGTGATCCATGGATTCAACCTCCCCCCATCGCTCCAGACCAGCGATGAAACGCATACCGCGCTACTGCCCGAGAGCGGAGCCAACCTCAGGCAAATGGTCGATGCCTACGAGCGAGAAATCCTCATTGATGCCCTGAAAAAGCACCGCGGGAACGCCGCCGCCGTGGCGCGCTATCTCCAGACGACGCAGCGCATCATCAACTACCGGATCAAGAACCTCGGCATCGAACCGAGAAGCTACAAGTAGCTTCGGCAAACACGCATCCCCTCCCCATGGAACCCGTGAAACTAGCCGAATCGCTCGCCTTCCGCTTTGCCGGTGCGGGCATCGACAACGCCCGACGGGTGGCGGAGGAACTGCTGGCGCATGTACTCGACTGCCGGCCGCTGGAAATCTATACCGCAGCGATTGCGGCACCGGCGTCCCACGAAGACCAGGCCGCCCTGGTGCGCAGACTTGAACCGCTGGCCGTCCGCATCGAGATGGGCGAACCGCTCCAGTACGTGGTCGGGCATACCAGCTTCTGGGGACTGGAGATCCGCTGCGACCCCCGCGCCCTGATCCCCCGTCCCGAAACGGAGCTGCTGGTAGAGGATGTCCTCGCTTCGCCAATCTGGAAGAATCGCCCCGCCACCGTCGTCGATGTGGGAACCGGAACGGGGTGCATCGTGCTGACGCTGGCGTCACAGCGTCCCGATGCCGACTTCATCGCCGTCGACCGACATGCCTCCTCCCTCGGCCTGGCACGGGAAAACGCGCGTATTCACGGACTGGACAGGCGCATCCTCTGGCTGGAAAACGACCTGCTCGACGGTTTCGCCCCGTGCAGCGCCGATGCCATCGTCGCGAACCTCCCCTACATCGCCACCGATGATTGGCGGAAGCTTTCGCCATCCGTGCGGGACTTCGAACCGCAAGCGGCCCTTGAAAGCGGGCCCTCCGGCATGGAATTGATCGCCCGGCTGGCCACGCAGGCGAGATACGTCCTCGTGCCTGGCGGCATGCTCTTTCTCGAATTCGGTTTCGACCAGGGCGAATCGGTCCGCCACTGCCTGGAGAAGCTCGACTACCGCGAGGTGGAGATCAAGCGCGACCTCGCCGGGCTCGACCGCATCGGAATCGCGACCAACCCCGGCTAGGCCAGCAGGCGAGCGAGCGCCGCCCACCGCTCGATGCCGATGACTTCCGGGCGTTCGTTGTGATCGATGCCGGCATCCGCCAGCAATTCATCTAGCGGCGAAATCCCCAGCCTTCTCAGTATGGTGCCGATCTGCTTGCGGCGTTGCGAAAAGCACGCTTTCACGAGCTGTTTGAATACAGCATATTCCGAGGAACCCACCAGTGGATGATCGCGGCGCTCCATCTTGACCACGGCGGACCAGACCTTAGGCGGCGGGAGGAAACAGGTAGGGCTTATTTTCTTCACCAGTGTATTTACATAGAAGGCCCCGGTCAGGATGCCCAGCACACCATAATGCTTGTCGTCCGGAGGGGCCGTCAGCCGGTCGGCAACCTCCTTCTGGATAGTGAGTGCCATGAGGGCCGGCCGATGCTCGCACTCCGCTATGTCCACCATCAGCCGGCTCGCCACGGAATAGGGAAGGTTGGCTGCAACCTTTGCGATCCCGTCCGCAAAAAGCCTGTCCAGGTCGACCTCGAGGGCGTCGGATTCGATCAGCCTGAATCCGGAAAAGCGCGACCGCAGGTATTCGGCCATGGTCGGATCCTTTTCAATGCAGGTCACGGATTTAGCCCGGGGTATGAGCCGTTCGGTCAAGGCTCCCAATCCCGGCCCGATTTCAAGCACCGAATCGTTCGGGTGCAATGCGGCGGTAGCGGCGATGAGGTCCAGGATGTTCGCATCAATAAGGTAGTTCTGACCCAGTCCCTTGTTGGGGCGGTGCCCAAGTTGCGCAAGCAGGCCGCGCACCTCCTTTGGACTGGTCAGACGAGGTTCGTTCGCCATTGCTATTTCCATTGATTGGATTTTCCGGCCAGGTCGATGGCCAGCATGAGCGCATTCCGCATGCTTTTCCCGGAGGCCACGTTTCTCCCGGCAATTCCGAACGCCGTTCCGTGGTCGGGCGAAGTGCGGATGATCGGCAGGCCAAGCGTCAAGTTGACCCCTTCATCGAATCCGAGCATTTTCAACGGAGCCAGCCCCTGGTCGTGGTACATCGCCACGACCGCATCGTAGTCGCCAGCCAACGCCTGGTGGAAAACCGTATCGGCAGGGACCGCGCCGTGGACATTGAATCCCCTGCGTCGCATTGCGGCGACCGCCGGGTTGATGATTTCGATCTCCTCCCGCCCGATCACGCCGCCGTCTCCGGCATGTGGATTAAGCCCGCACACCGCGACCCGCCCGAACTCGAAACCAAACAGATCCAAAGCCTTTGCAGCAAGTTCTATCGCCTCCCCAATATTGCGTTTCGATAGCGCGGAAGGGACCGCGGCGATAGGGATGTGGCGGGTTGCCAGCATCACGCGCAAGCCCCCACCCACCAGCATCATACCGTACTTCGTTGTACCGGTCAGCCCGGCCAGCAGCTCGGTATGGCCCGGCACGTCGATCTTCGCCTTGTGGAACCCCTCCTTGCTGATCGGGGCGGTTACCATGGCATCGAACTCCCCTGCCAGACACCCCTCCACAGCCCTCCGGATCGCCCGTTCCGCCAGGCGCGAAGCTTCGGCACGGATTTTCCCAGGATTCCATCGGACCCTCCATCCGGCCTCTTGGAACGACAGCCTGCGCGAAACCGGAACACCAAGATGGGCGGCCTGTTCGCGCACCATCTGCTCATCCCCCACGAGAACAAATTCGACGTCGGCCGGCCACCGGTGCCGTGCCAGCGCCTTGAGCGCCACCTCGGGCCCGATTCCGTTGACATCCCCAATGGTTATCCCTATCCGTTTCATGCGCCGAACGATAAAAAAAGGCCTCGCGCAATGCGAGGCCTTTCGTGGTTCTGCCCTTCCCGATTAGGTGAAGAGCATTTCGGCGTAGCTCGGCAGCGGCCAGAGGTCGGCCGGCACCAAACCTTCGAGGGCGTCGACGGATGCGCGCAATTCGGCCATGGCGGCGAGTTGCGCATGGGCGCCGTGTGTCTTTTCGAGCTTGGCGATGGATGCTACCGCCGTTTCGAGCAGGCTGGACATCTCGGCGGTCAGACCGGCCACCGCAGGCACGACGGAGTATTCCGCAATGGCCGTAACCACCGCAGGAACCACCATGGTCTTAGCAATCGAGGCCGCAACCTTCGCTTCGATTTCAACCGTGCGCTCGTATCCTTCGATGTAGATGTTGTAGCGGGAAGCCAGCTCCTCGTTGCTCAGCACGCCATACTTGGCAAAGAGGTCCTTCGCCTTCTTGGTGGTGAGCGGCTCAAGGGCTTCTTCGCTGGTAGCGAGGTTGGGCAGGCCGCGCTTCGCCGCCTCTTCGAGCCATTCGGCGGTGTAGCCATCGCCATTGAACAGGATGCGCTTGTGCTCCTTGATGATCGAAGCCAGCACTTCCTGCAGGGCGGCGTTGAACTCCTTGCCGGCCGCAACGGCACCTTCAAGTTCGGTACAGATGGAGTCGAACGCCTCGGCCACGATCGTATTCAGCACGATGTTGGCACCGGACGGGCTCTGATTCGAACCGACCGCGCGGAACTCGAATTTGTTGCCGGTGAAGGCGAACGGCGAGGTGCGGTTGCGGTCGGTGTTGCCGCGGGGAAGCTTCGGCAACAAATCCACGCCGAGGTGGATGTGGCCGCCATACTTGGAACTCTTGGCCCCGCCGGCTTCGATCTGCTCGACGATGTCGGTGAGCTGGTCGCCGAGGAAGATCGAAACCACGGCCGGAGGCGCTTCGTTGGCCCCGAGGCGATGGTCGTTGCCTGCGGAGGCGACGGAGGCGCGCAGCAGGTCGGCATGGGTGTCGACCGCCTTCATGAGGGCCACAATGATGGTCATAAACTTGGCGTTCTCGTGCGGATTGTCGCCCGGGCTCAGCCAGTTCTTGCCATCGGGTCCGGAAAGGGCCCAGTTGTTGTGTTTGCCGGAGCCATTCACGCCCGCGAAGGGCTTTTCGTGCAACAGGCATTCAAACCCGTGGCGTTCGGCCGTGGTGCGCAGCGTTTCCATCGTGATCATGTTGTGGTCGATGGCGATGTTGAGGGTCTCGAACACCGGAGCGATTTCGAACTGGGCCGGGCAGACTTCATTATGGCGGGTCTTGGCCGGTACGCCCAGCTTCCAAAGCTCGGCATCGAGATCGGCCATGAATGCCGCCACGCGGGGCTTGATGGCGCCAAAGTAGTGGTCTTCCATCTGCTGGTGCTTGGCAGGCGCCTTGCCGAACAGGGTGCGCCCACATTGCTTGAGATCCAGACGTCCGTCATACAGTTCGGCATCGATGAGGAAGTATTCCTGCTCCGAACCGAGGGTGGCCAAGGCCATCTTGTCGCCGCAATCGATGCCAAAGAGCTTGCCGAGACGAACCGTCTGCTCGGAAAGCGCCTTCATGGAGCGCAGCAGCGGGGTCTTCTTGTCGAGAGCTTCTCCATGATATCCACAGAACACGGTAGGAATGCAAAGGGTGGCTGCTCCCGCACCGTCATACTTGATGAAGGCCGGGCTGGTGGGATCCCAACCGGTATAGCCGCGGGCCTCGAAGGTGGCGCGCAGTCCACCGGAGGGGAAGGAGGAGGCGTCGGGCTCGCCCTGGATAAGTTCGCCGCCGGAAAACTGGGTAATCACCCCGCCTTTGAAATCGGGGAAAATAAACGAGTCATGCTTTTCCGCAGTCGTGCCGGTCAGGGGCTGGAACCAGTGGGTGTAGTGGGTGGCACCCTTCTCCATGGCCCATTCCTTCATCGCTTCGGCAACTTCGTCGGCGATTCCCGCATCGAGTTCCGATCCGGTCTCGATGGTCTTCTTCAGCTTGGCGAACGTCGGAGCGGACAAGCGGGTCTCCATGACCGGCAGGCCGAATACGTTTTCGCCGAATGCATCAATGGTATTCTTCATTTTGTCTCCTTAAGAATTAAATGCCCCTAAACCGGAGGCATTGCACCCTGCCCGGCAAACCGTCCAAGCAGATGCTGCAATTGCCAACATCCTTCCCGAACATGATTGCCCCAAAAAATATTTTCGTAGCAATGCACGATCCATACCACAAGACCATAGCATTCGTATCATATTAAACAGGAACACTTTACCAAATACAACCACAAGCAAATTTAATACATAAATGCAACTACGGTCCATGCGACACAAAAAAGATACAATACTGTACATCGCTCCATTTGCCTATCTGGCCCCACCCTTTAGATGCTCGACCTGCTCTTCCAACTGCTTGATGCGGTCCTTTAGCTTGGGAAGCGTCACCATGTTCGCAATCATCTTCTTGGTCTGCAGGTGGTTCATCGCCGGCGATCCCATTACAAAATCCTTGGGCTCGATGTCCTTCATAACGCCCGACTGGGCTCCTACGATCGCCCCGTCACCCACCTCAAGATGGCCGGCCAATCCCGCCTGTCCAGCAAGGATCACTCGCGATCCGATGATGGTGCTGCCCGAAATGCCGGCCTGGCCGCACATCACGGAATGCTCCCCAACCACGACGTTGTGTGCAATCTGCACGAGATTGTCGATCTTCGTTCCCTTGCCGATTTTCGTCTTGCCAAAGCGTGCGCGGTCGATAGCCGTATTGGCCCCGATTTCAACATCATCCTCAATGACCACCTTGCCGATTTGGGGAATCTTTGTCCGTGATCCGTCCTTTTGAACCGCATAGCCAAACCCGTCGGAGCCGATCACGGCCCCGTTGTGGATGATCACCCGCTGACCAATTTCAGTAAACTCCCGAATGGAAACCAGGGGATAGATCAGGCAGTCGCCACCAATGGAACTCTTGTATCCGATCACGCAATTCGGGTGGATGACCGTACGAGGGCCAATGGTCACGCCCTCTGCGATGGAGCAATGGGCTCCAATATGTACTCCTTCCCCCAGTTGGGCGGATGGGGAAACCACCGCAGTGGGATGGACCCCGGGCGCTGCCGCAGGCACCGGCTCGTAGAACCGCTCCGCCACCCATGCAAACGCCTGGTCAGAGTTGTCGACCCGGAGGAGCGCACACTTGGCCGATCGATCCCAGTCTTTCGGCACGATGACCGCCGAGGCCCTGGTTGAAGCGACTTGAGCCGCGTATTTTGGATTGGCTAGGAAGCTTATATCACCCTCGGAAGCCTCTTTCAGCCCTGCAACCGCCACGATGTCGACCTCGCCATCACCCTCCAAGGTTGCACCCAGATGCTCAGCAATATCTGAAAGTTTCACGAATTACTCCTCCACCTTGACTTCGGGCTGACCACCGTCGGATGGAACGACCTCTCTGCCCTGGTTGAGCATCGCCAGCACGTTGGCGGTGATATCCATCTGAGGGGTGACGTAGAGTACCGCGTCCGTGCCGATACGGCTCTGGGCAGAACGGTCGATCACGGCTGCATATCCCTGTGCCTTGGCATAATTAATCACCGCTTCGTGAATCTCATCGAAAAGTTTTTTGGTCATCCGCGTGTTCTGCTGCTCCATCTGCTGGCGCCGGAGCTTCTCAAAATCAACCATCTCCTGCTCTTTTTTCTGGAGTTCGACCAGTTTCTCCTCGAGCTGGTTCCGTTTGTTTTCCCGGATTTCCTTGCTGAGGGTCTCGTCGCGGGAGTCGGTGCGAAGGACTTCGATCTCCTCCTTCATTACCTTGACCTCCTCCTCGATCTCATCGCGCTCCATCTTGATATCGTCGGCCTGCTGGCGGATCTGGTCCTGGGCAAGCTGCGTCTTATAGAAACGCTTGAACACCTCCTGCAAGTCCACATAGGCGGTCTGACCTTCGCCGAAGGCCGCTCCTGAGAGCATCGCGCACGCAACCAGGGGGAGGGGAAACAACCTTTTCATGGCAACCTTTCTTTCTCGGGAACAAGCGGGAAAAGTACCGGACACGGGCGAATCTGACAAACAAATCGTGCGGGATTTGGCATCGGGAAGGCCTCAAAAAAAACGGCCGGGCGTTTGAACGTTCGTCTGGCAAGGAGTCTAACTACCTGTAACAACTCCCTGAAAACATGGCTTCCTCGGAAGCCCTGTTTGCGGCGTGCGGTGCCCCCTTCCGTGCGCCGCTTTTTTTTGCTCTTGTCCCATTTCCGGGGGGACGGTGTGCTCGACCGCCGGGCGATCCGCGCAAGGAGAGAACTTCCATGGCGGTTGCGGATTCCGTGTAGCCGCGATTCGTGATCTTGGCGTGGAGTCGCGGAACCCTCCCTGTATTTGCCGGCCACGGGATTTACACCCCATGCCGCCGCCTTCAATGCGCCAGCGGACGGGGGCCCGGGATCAGCACCTTCTACCAGCGAACGCGAAGTTCCCCTCAAATGGACCATGAACAAAAAAAAACCTTGGGCCTAGGCCCAAGGCTGAAATTTAAAACCGGCTGCGTGCTACTCTCCCGAGGTCTGCCCCTCAGTACCATTGCCGCTGGGACCCTTAACTTCTGTGTTCGGAATGGGAACAGGTGTTTCCTTCCCGCCATGGCAACCGGAAAATTTATAAAATCACAACTGCATAGTATTGAAATAACGGCAACCCGCTGTATGCCTTAAAAGAATTAAGATCAAGCCTCACGGCTAATTAGTACTGGTTAGCTTCATGCGTCACCGCACTTCCACGCCCAGCCTATCAACGTCCTAGTCTTGAACGAGCCTTAAGATGGCACAAGGCCAAAGGGAAGTCTTATCTCAGAGGGGGCTTGGCACTTAGATGCTTTCAGCGCTTATCCTTTCCGTGCATAGCTACCCAGCGATGCCGTTGGCACGACAACTGGAACACCAGAGGCACGTTAATCCTGGTCCTCTCGTACTAAGGATTAATCTCTTCAAACTTCCTGCGCCCACGGCGGATAAGGACCAAACTGTCTCACGACGTT
>QKAU01000035.1 GCA_003246265.1 Kiritimatiellales bacterium
GTGGTGCCGCTGGCCAGCGGGGTCCAGGTGGTCCCGGTATCGCTTCGCAGGACCACCCCCTGGTTGCCCACGGCATAGAACTTCCCCAAGCCGCCGAGGCCCAGATATCGGACCCGGTTGAGATGCTGCGCGGTCCCGCTTGCCGTGGCTGCCCAGGAGGCGGCGCTCGTCGAGGAGCGCAGGATCTTGCCGTTTTCACCCACCGCCACGAACGCGCCGCCGCCAAAGGCGACCCCCCGCAGCCATTCGGTCGTTCCGGAAGCCACCTGCGTCCAGGCCAGGCCGTTGGTACTGGTGTAGATCGTTCCATTGTCGCCAACGGCCACGGCCCGCTGCGAGGAGGCGGCCACCCCTTCGAACCAGTCGATGTCGTTGGCGGGTGAGAGCTGCGCAGGCAGGAACTGCTCGCCGTCATCCGACCAGAGGAGCGTACCCCCTTCGCCCGAGACCAGGATGCGGTCTCCCATCAGCGCAACCCCCCGCAGGTAGCGGTCGACGCCGGTATCTACCGGAGCCCACCGCTCGTCCAGCCGCTGGATATGCACAGCACCTGCATCGCCGACCTGCACCGACAGCTCGCTGTTGGCCAGCATGTCCAGCACGTTGTTGCCATGGGGTAGCGGATTCGACCACCGCCACCGGTCGCTGCGGATCCCGCCCGCGCCGGAGCCCTGCAGCAGGACCAGCAGCACGGCCACCACCCATGCGCCGCGCCGGCGGATGGGAATCAAATGTATCGCTGCCGCTGCGCGCTTCATATCCAGCCTCGTCCTGACGCGGGAAGCCTCCGGAAAGGTCGCCGAGACGGATCCTTTCCGGAGGCCAGGGGGTAGGGATTCCAAATTAGGCGTCGCCGCGCCGTTCGCGGTCCTGTTCGCGTGCCTGTTCCATCAACTGGTCGTGGGTCGGGAGGCAGTCGCGCATTTCCTGAAGGCGTTCACGCAGCTGCTCGCGGTCCTTGGCCTGATCCTTGAGCTGTTCGCGGATCCTGTCGCGGAGCTGTTCGCGATCTTCTTCCGAGCATCCCTGCAGTTCCTTCTGCTGGTCGCAGATCTGCTGCTGGTACTGCTCGCGCGCCTGGGTCATGTCCTGAACGGCATCCTGCACCTCTTCGGGCAGGCATTCCCGCAGCCGCGTGCGATCCTGTTCCAAGTCGGGGCTGCAGGTCTGGAGGCGATCCTGGTCCTGCTGCTGGACGCCCTGGGGTCCGGTTCCTGCCGGGCCGGTTCCGTCGCCGGCGTAGGCACCGCCTGCGCAGGCCAGGGCGGCGATGGTTGCGATGAATAGTCTCGTCTTCATGGTGGGTCTCCTTCCCAAGGTCTCGACGGCTCTATGCCTATCTCCCCAATTGCATGCAATGTGCCAACGGCTTCCCCTTACCAAACCCCCGGTTTTATTGGCATTTTCTCCGTTTCCAACCCCGCTCCAACCGTCGGGCGGGCGCCACCGCCCAGCCGGTCCATGCCCGTGCCGGGCATCTGCGCCCAGCCGTCAGCACGGCGGATCGAGGCATACGGACATGGGCAGTTCCAGCAGGAAGACGCACCCCGCCGCAGAACTCTCCTCGAGGACGAGTTCCGCCCCCAGGAAATCGGCGATCTGCTTCGAGATGGCCAGCCCGATTCCGCTGCCGCCCTCGCGGCTCGACCTGCCGGGCAGGAAGAGATGCTCGCGCAGGGCTGACGGGAAACCGCCCCCCCCGTCCCGGATCCGGAAGCAGAGCCGGTCCCCGTCCCGCGACACCGAGAGTGCAACCACGCCACCGGCCGGCGTGGCCTGGATGGCGTTTTCGAGGAGGTTGACGAGGATCAGGCCGGCGAGGTTGGCCGTCCGGCTCGACACGGTGCAGTTTCCCTCCGCCTGGAAGCCGACCTGTACGCCGCGCGCCGCCGCCTCGGCGGCTACGCGCCGCCGCACGTCGTCGCCCATCTCCAACACGGTCAATTCGTAGGCGGGTTCGCCCCGCGCATCGCCGACCACCTCCACCGTCCGCTCGATCAGCGCCTGCATCCTGCGCGAGGCCGTCAGCGCATCCTGGATCTCGTCGCGATCCGTCCCTCCATCGCCGTCCCCTTGCCGCCGGATGAATTGCGAAAGGCTGGCGAGCGGGTTCCTGAGGCCGTGCATCAGATGGGCCGATACGGCCCCGACCGCCGAAACGCGCGCGGCAAGGGCCAACTCCTCGTTCGCGCGCTGCAGGCGCTGGGCATGCTGGGCCAGGGAACGGTTAAGCCGCTGCAGGCGCCGGAAGGCCGGCCAGAGCATGGCCATGAGGAGCAGGGCCGCCACCAGGAAGGTGGCCCCGGCAATGGCCGCCAGGCGGCGGTCCAGCCGGGCATACTCGTCGGCCACACGATAGCCCTCGATGACAAACTGGGCCGCGCCGAAGAACTCGTTCGCACCATGACGGTGCAGGGGCACCGTCGCCAGCAGCGTCGGGACGCGGGAAACCTGGCCGGTGGCGAACTGCGGGAGATAGATGAAGATATCGTCCATGCGGGTATCGGGAACATAGCGTCCGTATGGCTCCAAGTTGCGCGCGGCACTGAACGCTTCGTTTCCCAGGGGTTGCGGCTGGATGGTTGGGGGAAAGGCGTCGTAGAAGCGTCCGGCGGCATCGTAGAAGCGGATGCCGAGCACGTTCCGCAGCCGCGAAGAGCGGACCGCCGCATCGAAGCTGACCTGCTCCCGGGTCCGGAGGCCGCCATCCTCCATCGCCTCGATGTCCAGCTGTTCCATCAGGGTCGTATCGTGGAGCGCCACCGCATCGCGCTGTACGATCTGGGCGCGCACCAGCGAACGGACGAGGACGAGGCCGGAGAACACCGTGGCCGCCAGCACCGACAAGGCGATGGCCATGCCTAGGGCGAAGGCCTTCCTCGTCTGCGGGATATAGCGTTCGAAATGGTCTTGGAAATCCATGCAGCTTCACCCTTAGAAATCGATCCCGGCACCCCCGCCCGCCATCCAGCTGTTGTATTCATCCAGCGGATCGTTGCTCGCATTCCATTCCTGCTCGGCCGCCAGATAGAGCAGCCAGCGGCTTCCGAGCTTGCGTTCGATCCTGACATCGGCCACCGCGTAGGAGCGCTCGCGGCGGTTGCCGTCGACACGCTGCAGCGCATAGCGGTACCAGCCAAAGCGGGCGTTGGCCGCCACCATCCATTTTCCATGGTCCCATCGGAGCTGCTGCCGGAAGAGCAGCCGGTTGTAGTCGAAATAGCCCGAGCCGTTGTCGCGGCTCTCCATGTAGGCCAGTCGGCTGGTGGCGCGCCAGTGCCGGACCGCATCGAAATAGTGCGACCACTTCGAGGACAATTCGTTGCGCGCATAGGCGAGCGACGAACCGGCGACCGGGTTTCCTGCCGCATCGTATTGTTCGCGCGTGTCGTAGTACCGATGGAGATTCTGGAGGGCGACCGAGAGTTCCGACCGGTTGCCGTAGCCATAGGCCAGGCTGGCACGGCCGTCGCCCTCCCAGTAGTCGTCCAGGTCCTGCTCATAGATTTGCCGCATCGCGGTCGTGTCGAGCCGGAAATCGAGATGGTCGTTCAGCGCCACCTTCCACCGGGGCTGCAGGGAGGTACCATGGCCCAT
The DNA here is from genome assembly GCA_003246265.1 of Kiritimatiellales bacterium. Taxonomy (GTDB): domain Bacteria; phylum Verrucomicrobiota; class Kiritimatiellia; order Kiritimatiellales; family Pontiellaceae; genus Pontiella. The sequence continues at coordinate 3,598 of QKAU01000035.1, forward strand.
CACCAGAAGCCGGCGCTGGTCCACTTCGGTCTCGGAGACATCGAGCACCTGGTGCTGGTGCAGGTAGGTGGCCGCCAGCCCGGCCTCATGGGTCTCCCCCACCGGAACGGACCATTCGGCGGTGCCCGAAAGGAACTGCTCGTAGTTGATCATGGGCACGTCGAAATAGCGGATGTCCTCCCCCAGCAGGTAGAAGACCAGCAGCGACCCCTCTTCCGTAAGGCGCATCAGGCTGGCATCGCCCGAGGTCTGGTAGAAGGCCCCTCCATCCGAGGCCACGGACGAACGGAGCACGTTGTCGCGGTAGCCGAAGCCGCCGAGCAGCTGTCCCGCCGAATCCCAGACCGCCAGCGACCCCTCGGCCCTGGCGGCGCCCGCAGACAGGGCCGCCAGGGCGATGCCCAGTGCGACCGGTCTAAACGAGCCCTTCATAGCGTCCCCTTCCGGTCGCCGTAGAGGCGGTAGCGAATAAAATCGCGGGTAACGCCCAGCATCCGCGCAGCCTGCGAGGCATTTCCGTCCGCCTGTTTCAGGGCCAGCTGCACGAGGCGGTTGACGGCATCGTCCAGCACGAAACCACCGTGCGAGAAATCGTAGCCTGGATTCAACCAATCCGAAGGATCGGCCGCGGGGAATTCGCTGCCGCCGGGGAGATGGGCGAAGTCGAGGGCGGCGGAATCCTCGAAAACCAGGCCGCGCTCCAGTTCATGGGCCAGCTCGCGGACGTTGCCGGGCCAGCGGTAGGCCAGCAGGCGGCGACGGCCCTCCTCTGTGATCCGCCGAGGCGGAAGCCGGTGGCGCGCGCACAGCTGCGTCAGGAGGCGCTCGGCCAGCACCAGGATGTCGTCGCCCCGTTCGTGGAGTGGCGGCAGGCGAAGTCGGAAGAGGTCCAGCCGGTGGAGCAGGTCCTCGCGGAACTCGCCGGACTCCACCGCTACGCGCAGGTCGCGGTTGGTGGCGGCGATGACGCGCACATCCACGGCGATCTGGCGCGTACCGCCGATGCGGCGGATGGTGCGGTCCTCGATCGCGGTAAGGACCTTGGCCTGGATCGCCGAGGAGAGGCTGGGCAGTTCGTCGAGGAAGAGGGTGCCCCCGTGGGCCGCCTCGAACAGTCCCTGGCGGGTGGAGCGGGCATCGGTAAAGGCGCCGCGCTCGCTGCCGAAGAGCTCCGACTCCGCCAGCGATTCGGGAAGGGCGGAGCAGTTCACCTCGACCATGGGCTGGTCGGCCCGCGGACCGTTGCGGTGGATCCAGCGGGCGATCGACGACTTGCCCGAGCCCGTTTCCCCGATGATCAGAACGGGAGACAGGTGGGTGCCGAGCCGCCTATCGGCCGCAAGGATGCGGTCGAGCCGTTCCCTCAGCGGTTCGAGCGAACGGCCGAAGAAGAATCCCGACTCCTCTTTCGCCGCGCGTTCGTGCTCGCTCACCCGGGAATGCTGCCGCGTACGGCGCGCCCGCTTCATCACCAGGGGCAGGATGGCTGGGTCGAAGGGCTTGGCCAGGTAGTCCAGCGCGCCAAGCCGCATGGCTTCGACAGCCCCTTCGACCCCTCCTTCCGCGGTCATGACGACCACGCCGGCATCCGGCGGGATCTCCGACCCGCGCAGCAGGTCGAGGCCCGATCCATCGGGCAGGTTGACGTCGAGCAGCACGAAGTCGAACCCGGACTCCGCCAGATGGCGCCGACCCTGACCGAGGGATCCGGCTTCGGAGACCTCCGCACCCAAATGGCGCAAATGCGCACCTAGGCGCCGGCGAAGCAGCGCCTCGTCCTCGACAATCAAAACGCCCAATCCACCCAGTGGTGTTCCTTCGCCAACCTCCACAATACCCCCATCCCGGCCATGCGGCCCGATCAGTCCCCGCGCCCCCAGTCCCCGCTACTGCGGTGCAGGCGCATGACGGGTACACCACCACCCAGTAAAACGTCACAACCAGCGCGCTTTTTTCCTGGCGGGGCGGCATTTCGGCTTCATCCACAGGTGGGTGAACTGGTAGCGGGCAAAGGCCGCGATCAGGAAGATGCCAGACGTGGCGAGCGAGATCAGGACGAGTGCGCGAAGCCGCTCCTCGCCGATCTCGCCGCCCTGGACGCGCCGATAGATCATGCCGAAACAGAGCATCCCGCACAGCAGGCTGGCAAAGGCGCCCACCAGGGCAGGAAATGCGGGACGATGCCTGTACATCAATGGTTTCATCGCAATGTCTTCCGGCCGCCGGTACCCGGCCGGCGGCCGAAAGCCCCTCCTCTTGGAAATCCTAGCGGCCCAGGATGGCGTCCACCTCCTCCTGGGGGAGCACCTGGGCCGTGTAGGACTCCCCGGTGATGGCTTCGATGTTGCGCACGAAGGCCCGAAGATGGTTTTCCGACCCGGCAACCAGATTGGTGTATACGTTCAGGATGTCGGCCTTGTCGGTCCGCGCCATGGCCTCGGCGAGATCCTCGATATCGACCTCCTCGATCAACGCGCCCGCCATCAGTGCATCGAGTTCCGAACCTAGTCCGGAAGCGACCAGCGCATCGAACAGGGTCTGGAGTTCCTCGTTGGCAAAGAGGCCGAAGTCCAGCGCGGGATCATCGAGGCCGTAGGTTCCCAGCAAACCGAGCACCGCCTCCATGTGGCGCGACTCCGACTCCGATATGTTTTCGAATATGCGCCGTCCGTATTCCGCGTGGAGGGTTGCGTACACATCATGCGCCAGCTTCTCTTCTTCGCGCAGGAAGAGCAGGTCCCGGCTCTCGGCCTCGGTCAGGACGGGCTGCTTTACGCCACCCTTTCCCTTCGCGGCCACTACCGGCTCCAACGCCCATCCAACAACCAGTCCGCAGACCGCCAATATGATTGCCCAGCGCTTGCTCATCCCATCCTCCCTCGGGTTGAAGTGCTTCATCCGGGAAAAACGCAATTGCAGGCAACATGCCAACGGCCCGGAGGCTGTTTTTAAAGGGGTTGGGTCGATGCGCCCGGTTGCCGAAGGGCGTTTACGCCCGTTTTGCGGGGACGGGTACGGGCGCTGGCGCCCAGCAGGCGGCGGTGCGGTTATCGCGGAGCTACCCACAGGGCGGCATGGATCGTTTCGAAATCCTTTCCTGCGCGCATCCCTTCCCGGATGGCTTCGACCATGCGCTCCACCTCCAGGCCCGTCAGCCCGCGGTCGAGGCAATCCTCCATGATCTGGAGTACCTGCGCCTCCGACATCCCTTCGAGGGACAAGGTCTCGCCCGCCTCGATCGCGTGGATCAGCCGCCCATAGCGGAATCCGCCGGGCCGGCCAAAGAGCCGGGCAAACGCCTCGGCGGAAATCCCGCTCTCCATGGCCAGGCAGGTATGCATCACCAGATGCCCGTGCTGGCTGCCGCGCGTAGTGCGGACCGCCATGACCAGGGCGTCCGCCTTCCTGAGCCCTTCCAGCCGGAGCTGGGCCGCCGCGCGCACTTCGTCCCACGCCACCCGCTTGGCCAGGCCCTCTTCGATCCTCAGCAGGACGCCCTCGACCGGCAGCTGTTCGCCAAATGCAGCGCGGAGCGGAGCCAGCACGCCTTCCGCCTGCTCCACGGTCCATCCCCCCTGGCGGCAGGAGTCCAGCAACCGGTCGATCCGGCCCGTCTCGATGCCTAGGCCGACGCCCCCTTCCCGCACAGCGTCCCATGCCCGGCCCTGGCCGCCTCCTACAGCGGCCGCGCAACAAAGCAGCCAAGCCACCATCCCCGTTCTATGCCTTGTCGTCATCCCCGTAGACCTTGATTACCGTGTTCACCCGCCCGAAGCCATCCGGGCGGTGGGTGGCCATCCTGGGATCGGCCATCCACTGCTGGCCGTCGACCAGGAAAATGTATTCATGCCGACCTTCCGGCAGCTCGACCGTGGCGGTCCAATGCCCCGAAGCGTCAGGACCGGAGAGGACGATGTCGTTCTGCCGCCACTGGTTGAAGGTGCCCAGCAGCTCCACCCGTTCCGCACCGGGAGCGTGGAGCTCGAAATGGATCGCCACGCGCCCATCGGCCGGGACCGGCCTACCCACCTTCCCGACGGCAAAGACGATGAGCAGCGCGGCCGCGGCACCGGCCAGGGCCGGCGCAATCCAGCGCCCCTGCGAAGGCCAGAGGCCCCGGCGCCGACGCCAGGCGGGCAGCCGCTCCATGATCTCCTGCGCAAAGCCTTCGGGCGCCAGGGTCCGGTGCCTTTCCAGCCGCTCGACCAGTTCCTTCTCGTTCATGGCTGCAACATCTCCATCAAAAGATTGCGCGCACGCAGGGTTCTCATCTTGGCTGCGCTCACCCCGATGCCCAGGATCGCGGCGATCTCCTCGTAGGGGAGCCCCTCCATGTGCTTGAGCCGGAGCGGGGCCCCCAGCTTCGGCGGCAGCCGGGCAAGCGCCACTTCCAGCTCGCCGTAATCGGCCGGCTGCTCCGACGCGCGGACCTCCGCCTCGCGCACGTGGCCCTCCTCGGCCCGGCGTCGGCGCGTCCGGCTGCGGAACAGGTTTTTCGTCTGGTTCGCGCAGATCCGGAGCAACCAGGCCTTGAAGCTGTATTCGGGATTGTACTGCTCGAGTTTTCCATAGGCCCGGATGAACGCCTCCTGCGCCATATCTTCCGCATCCTCCCGGTTGCGCGCCAGACTCGCGGCCAGCCCGAACACGGCATCCTGGTGGCGGCGCACCAGTTCCTCGAACGCGCACCGGTTGCCTGCAAGGCTATCCTGCGCCAATGCCTGGTCTGTCCGTTCGTCGGCCACTCCCCGCTCCTTCCGTACACCGCAGGCCCGCCATCCGTCACATGCATGGCCCACGAAACGCCTACGCACCGATTATCCACCATCGTACCGCCCGCGCAAGGCTCCGGAGCCGCTTTTTCCTGCGACCGCCCCGGGCACCGACCGGCGCGGAGAACGCATGACCGGATTTTTATATTTTAATGGTTTGACGCATTATACTATTTGAATATGTTGATGAAAAGGAAGGGGAAGGCCGGTACGGCAATTCGGCGCTTGGCCTTTTTCCCGTACATCGTTATAGGTATTTAGGATTGCGAGGAGGCATTGGCATGAAACGGCTTCGAATGACTTCGTTCAGCATCAGGTTCCCCTGGATCATCGTGGCGCTGGCCCTGGGCACCACCCTCTTCTTCGGCGCGCAATTCCCGAAGGTTCGGTTCGACAACGATCCCGAAAACATGCTCGCGCACAACGAGCCCATCCGCGTCGTCCACAACGCCGTCAAGGAGCGCTTCAGCCTCTACGACTTCGTGATCGTGGGCATCGTCAACGAAGCGGATCCCGACGGCATCTTCAACGTGCAGACGCTCGGGCGGATCGACGCGCTGACCCGGGAACTGCTCAGCCTGCACTGCAACGCGGACGGCCTGCCCGAAGTGGTGCGCGCCGGCGCCCCCTTTGCCCCCGACCTGCGCCCGGCCAGCGCCTGGAAGCGCGCCCTGGCCAAGGTGTTCGGCAACGACGTGAACCGGCTCTTCGACGGGAAGGGCGCCTCGGCCATCATCGGACCGGAGATCATCAGTCCCGGCGTGGTCGACAACATCAAGCAGGCGGACCACGGGCAGCTGGCGATCGAATACCTGATGGAGCAGCCGCCGGCAACGCGCGAGGAGGCCCTCGCGATCCGCGCGGATGCGATGAACAATCCGCTCTACAAGGGGACGCTGGTCGCGGAGGACGGCAAGGCCATCGCGCTCTACATCCCGATCAAGGCCAAGACCTACTCCTACAACGTCGCCAACCTCGTGGAGAAGCTGACCAGCGATTGGCCCGCCGAGGACCAGGTCTTCATCACCGGCCAACCGGTGGCACAGGACACCTTCGGCGTGGAGATGCTCGTGCAGATGGCGACCTCTGCCCCGCTGGCGGGACTGGCGATCTTCCTGCTGCTCCTCCTCTTCTTCCGGCGCATTTCCCTCATCGTTGCGCCGATGCTCGTCGCCATCATCAGCGTGGTTTCCACCATGGGCCTGCTGATCGGCCTGGGCTACGACGTGCACATCATGAGCTCGATGATCGCCATCTTCCTCATGCCGATCTCGGTCGCCGATTCGGTGCACATCCTCAGCGAGTTCTTCGACAGCTACCACAAGTTCCGCGACAAGGCCCAGACGATCCGGCATGTCATCGGCCACCTCTTCATGCCGATGCTCTACACCTCGCTGACCACGATAGCCGGCTTTGCCTCGCTCGCCACGACGCCGATCCCGCCGGTGCGGGTGTTCGGCCTCCACGTCGCCTTCGGCGTGGCGCTTGCGTGGGTGCTGACGATGACGTTCGTCCCGGCCTACATCATGCTCTTCGTCCGCACCCGGGCGCTGGAGGGCGTATGCCGCGTCCAGGAGCAGGAGAGTTGCGAAACCAGGCCGTCGCGGCTCGATGGGCTGCTGCGCTGGCTCGGCAGGTTCTCCTACATGTACTGGAAGCTGATCGTTTCGGCCACCTTGCTGGTGGTGGCGGTGTCGCTCTACGGCATCGGCCGCATCCAGGTGAACGACAACCCGGTGAAATGGTTTGCGCAGTCGCACCGGATCCGCGTCGCCGACCGCGTGCTCAACGACCATTTCGGCGGAACGTACACCGCCTACCTCACCCTCAGGCCCGCCCAGGCCGCCGCCCCGACCTGCGCCGAGAGGCTGGCGGCCATGCGCATGGCCGCCCCGAAGCGCTTCGGCGAAGCCCTGCCGCAGGCCACCGCGCGGTTCCTCGGCCTGCTCGACGAAGTCGAGCGCAAGCTCCATACGCTGGGCCGGGCCGACGAGGAGCGCTGCTTCACCGACCTCGTCGCCCAGGCCGAAGCCCTCGACCACGAGGCCTCCGGCGCATGGAACGCGCTGGGCGACGCCATCGTCTACCTCGATCCGGAAGGATTGACCTACGCCCGGCTGGAAACCGCCGTCGCCGAAGCCGGCGATGCGGCGGTGCGCAGCATCTTCGCCGGGCGGATGGCGGCGTTCCGCAACATGGAGGGGTCGGAGCTGCAGGAGAAGGCGCTCGGCATCGTCGACGGCTATGCCTCCCTCTCCTTCGCCGACTTCCTCTACGACATGCGGGCGGAACTCGAGGCCCCGGCCTTCAAGCGGCCGGAAGTGCTCGCCTACCTAGCCTCGCTGCAGGACTATCTGCATGGCGTGGACGTCATCGGCAAGACCAGTTCCGCCGTGGACGCGCTGAAGAAGGCCAACTACGAGTTGAACTACGAAGAGGGCGCCCCCGCCGCCCGCAACGAGGCGTTCTACGCCATACCGCCGACCCCCTCGGCGGTGGCGCAGGTCTTCACCCAGCTGGAGGGCATGAAGAAGAAGGACAGCCTGTTCCACCTGGTGACCCGGAGCTACGACGAGGCCAATCTCTGGGTGCAGCTCAAGAGCGGCGACAATGTCGACATGCAGGAGGTGGTCGCCGACGTGCAGGCCTGGATGGAGGCCCATCCGGCCCCGCAGGACCTGAAGGCGGAGTGGGCCGGACTGACCTACCTCAACGTCGTCTGGCAGAAGAAGATGGTCGCGGGAATGTTCAGTTCCCTGCTCAGCTCGTTCGCCGTCGTGCTCGTCATGATGATGGTGCTCTTCCGCTCCCCGCTCTTCGGCATCCTGGCGATGCTTCCGCTGAGCGTCACCATCCTCTTCATCTATGGGCTGATCGGCCTCGTGGGCAAGGATTACGACATGCCGGTGGCCGTCCTCTCCTCGCTGACGCTGGGGCTGAGCGTCGACTTCGCGATCCATTTCCTGGAGCGGGCGCGCGAGCTGGCGAAGAAGCACGGCAACTGGCGGGAGGCGATCGTCCACATGTTCAAGGAGCCCGCCATGGCCATCAGCCGCAACGCGATCATTATCTCGATCGGCTTCACGCCGCTGCTCTTTGCGCCGCTGGTGCCCTACAAGACGGTCGGTCTCTTCCTCGCCGCCATCATGGCCGTCTCGTGGATCGCCACCCTCTTCATCCTGGCCGCGCTGATCACCGGCCTGCAGAAATGGTTGTTCAAGAAAACGGACCCTGCCGATTCGCCCTGATGCCCACCCGCAAACAGGCGGATACGTGCCCTTTGGCGGGGACCAGGGGTCAACATAAGGAGAAATGGAAATGGAAAAGTGGATTGCAGCATTGGCAGCCATCGCGGCCACTACCGTTGCTTGCGCCGAACCGTCCGTGGATGACATCGTCAACAAGGCGAACGAGGCGGCATACTACACCGGCGACGACGGGCGCGCCGAGGTCGAGATGACCATCACCGACGGCAAGGGGGGGACGCGCACCCGCAAGTTCACCATCCTGCGCAAGGACACCGAGGGCGGCAACCAGAAGTTCTACGTCTACTTCAAGGAGCCCGCCGACCTCTACAAGCAGGTCTTCCTCGTCTGGAAGGAGACGGCGGATGGCAAGGACGACAGCCGCTGGATGTGGCTGCCGGCGCTCAACCTCAAGCGCAGCATCGCCCCCGGCGACAAGCGCACCTCGTTTGTCGGCTCCGATTTCGTCTACGAGGACGTCTCCGGTCGCAACCTCAAGGAGGACGAACACGAGCTGGTCGAATCCACCGATACGCAGTACGTGGTCAAGAACACGCCTAAGAAGCCGGGCGATGTCGAGTTCTCGTACTACACCGTGCGCATCGACAAGGAGACCTTCCTGCCGCGCAAGGCGGAGTACTACGACAAGAACGGCAAACTCTACCGCATCGTCGAAGCCACCCGGGTCGAGACGATCCAGGGATTCCCGACCGTGACCGAATCGGTCGTCAAGGACCTCAACACCGGTGGCTCGACCGTCAACGCCTTCAGCAACGTCCAATACGACATCGGGCTGGACGAGAACATCTTCACCGAGCGCTTCCTCCGCCGGCCGCCGCGGGAAGTCACGAAATAGTCCTTGGTCTCCAGGGGGAACGTCATGAAAACAGTACCTGGCAAAACAGCCCTTGTCCCAAAGCCCATGGTCCCGGGCCTGCTGGCCGCAGCGCTTGCCGCCATGCCCGCCGCCGCCCTCGACACCGAACTGCATGGCTTCGTCGACGCCCGCGGAGGGATGCGTACGCAGAACGATCCCCACGAGGACGAACGGAGCCTGGCGGAAACCCGCCTCCAGCTCGATTCGCTCACCTATCTCGGACCCGCCACGTTCCAGGCCCGGGCCGACTTCGTGTACGACGATCTCGTATCCGACCACGGCAAGGTGGATCTGGAGAACGGCGACGGCTTCTTCGACCTGCGCGAACTCAACCTGCTCTTTTCCCCGACCGCCGGCAGCGACCTCAAGATCGGCCGCCAGATCCTCACCTGGGGCACGGGCGACCTCCTCTTCATCAACGACCTCTTCCCCAAGGACTGGAACTCCTTCCTGCTCGGACGCGACGAGGAGTACCTGAAGGCCCCCTCCGACGCCCTCTTCGCCAGCTTCTTCCCCGCCATCGGCAGTTTCGACCTGACCTACATGCCGCGCATGGATGCCGACCGCTACGTCGACGGTCGCCGCATCTCCTACTGGAACCCGGCCCAGCAGGCGCTCGCCGGTCAGAACGCGGTCATCGACGCGGAACGAAGGGACGAATGGTTCCAGGACCACGAGATCGCCGCGCGCTTCTATCGGCCCTTGCTCGGCTACGAGGGCGCCCTCTACGCCTACCACGGCTTCTGGAAGAGCCCGGCCGGCTTCGATCCGTCCGTCGGCAACGCCTACTTCCCCAACCTCAACGCCTACGGCGCCAGCCTCCAGGGATCCCTCGGCAGCGGTATCGCCAATGCCGAGGCGGGCTACTACGATTCGCGCGAGGACCGCTCCGGCACCAACCCCTTCGTCCCCAACTCCGAAGCGCGCTTCATGGCGGGGTATGAACGCGAAGTGGCCAAGGACCTGACGGCCGGGGCGCAGTACTACCTCGAATGGATGATGGACCACGACGCCTACCTCGCCGGCGTGCCGGACCGCGATACCGCGCGCGACGAGTTCCGCCATGTACTGACCCTCCGGCTCACCCGGATGCTCATGAACCAGAACCTCGTCCTCGGGCTCTTCACCTTCTATTCGCCCAGCGACAACGACGCCTATTTCCGGCCCAACGCCACCTACAAGCTCAACGACCACTGGCAGCTCTTCGCCAACGCCAACCTCTTCATCGGCGAACACGACTATACCTTCTTCGGCCAGTTCGAGGACAACAGCAACGTCAACCTAGGCGCGCGATACAGCTTCTAGGGCTTGCTTCCCGCCCGCCCGGTTGGAATACTCCCCCATCAACCTGGAGGTTTAACGATGAAGCGAACGGCATTCCTGTTGTCCCTTTCCGCCATGCTCTCGGGCTGCGTGACCACCACCCCCGAACCCGATCCCTCGATCCTGCGCGTCGGCGTGACACCCGACGCGCAGCCCGTCATCTACAAGCAGGGGGGACAGATCCTCGGCATCGAAGCCGACTTCGCCCGCAAGCTGGGCGCGGCGCTGGGCCGCCAGGTCATCTTCGTCGAAGTCCCGTGGGACAAGCAGCTCGACTACCTCGAGCAGAACAGGACCGACCTCGTCATGTCGGGCATGACGATCACGCAGGCGCGCAACATCCGGGTCAACTTCTCCACACCCTACCTCCAGTCGGGGCTGACCGGCCTCTTCCGCCGCAACAACTGCGATCCCTCCGGACTGCCCGGCAGCACCATCCTGAACCAGACCAAGCGGGTCGGCTTCCTCAAGAACACCACCGGCGAACTCTTTTCCATGCAGCGCTTCCCCCGGGCCGAAAAGGTGGCGCTCTCCAGCGTCGATGCCGCGGTCGCAGCCCTGAAGTCGGGCAAGATCGACATGTTCGTGCACGACGCCCCGGTGGTCTGGTGGCTCTTCGCCCGCAACGAGGCCGACCTCGTCGCCTTCCCCGACGTGCTCAACGTCGAGCCGCTCGCCTGGGCCGTGGGCAAGCACAACATGGCGCTGCTCGACCAGGTGAACGCGCAGCTCGCGCAGTGGGACAAGGACGGCACCAGCGCCGCCATCGTAGGGAACTGGCTTCCGAGCTTCCACTAGGCCGCCCGCCCTCGGGGTCGGCGAGGATGGATCCGGATGTCCCTACAACGAAAGTTTTGCGGAATGAGAAGATACGCCCTGATCCTCCGGCTCATCCCCCCTTTTCTCCGCTCCATCGGAAGAGACCGCCATAACTCCCGAACGGCTTGTTGAGGTGATGAAGAATGCGGCGGATCGCTACGCCGACGAACCTCGTGGCGGTTGGATCAAGACCGCATTAATCGTTCACAACGTAAACAGCCATCCAGTTTGCCGGGATGCCATGCGGGCCTACGTGGAGGGGGAGATGCTGCGCGATGCCGACGGGTGGCCTCAGTCGGTGCCGCTCCAGTTCGTCTAGGATCCCCGCGAAGCCGCGGGGCGGATCCGCGGCGGCGAGGTGCTGCGCGCCGTTGGGCTGCACAACGCGGAACCGGCCCGGATGATGGTGAGGGACCAGTACATTGAGGTCGAGGAGACCGGCATCGTGGCCAGCAACCTTCTGGAGATCCAGCTTCCCGCCGCCAGGCCGGAGGCGGGCGATCCGCGCACCTTCTGGCCGGAGAGCGAGCAACGGCAATGGGATGCCGCCAGGGCACGGGCCGCCGAGCAGGAGAAGCAGACCGGTCCGGGACGCCCGGGAGGCCGGCGACACCCTAGGCCGGAATCGGCGGTCCGCCGCGCCCTGCCGACCGCCCCAGCGGGCAACGGACCCTGGCCGGATAATCCTTCAATTTGCGGGCAAGGGCCTGCTTGAGCGCCGGCACGCCGCCCGCGCTGAAGGGCGCAGTGTAGGAGCGCACCTCCTGCTGGAGGATGTCGGCCTCCTCGGTGCGGGCGGAGGCCAGCATGGTTTCGAGCGCGGCGTAGAGCTCGGGCCGCACGTTCGCCGTGGCGCAGACGAAACCCGCCGCCCCCTGCTGCACCGGACCGAAGATGCTGGAGCTGCTACCGACGAAGTAGCGCGGCGTGTGCTCGATCAGCTCCAGGTTCTGCGCGGAATCCTTGATCGCAAAATGGGGTACCGCCCGGAGGATCTCCGGCGTGATCGCGTTGCCGCAATGCCTGGGGAAGTTGTAGAGGATGAACGGCAGGGAGGTTTCCGCCGCCAGGGCGTTGAAATAGTCGATGATGCCTCCGGCATCCAGCCCGGCGGGGTAGATGGGCGGCAGGGCCGCTATGGCGTCCGCTCCCAGATCGGCCGCGGCGCGCAGCTCTTCCAGGTTCTGCGCCAACCCCAATCCGCCCAAATGGAGAACAATTGTACCATCGAAAAAACCGCGGGACCAGTCCAGAACCATCCTGCGCTCCTCTGGCAGCAGCGAATGGAATTCGCCCGTCGTCCCGTTCACCATGATCCGCCGGACGCCGTGCCCCGACAGGAAATCGAGGTGCAGGCCCAGCGCGTCGCGGTCGATGCGCCCATCGGGGCCGAACGGCACCAGGAGTGGAACGATCAGGCCCTTGAGTTCGGTTGATTGCATGGCGCGCAAGATAGCGCTTTGCCTCCGGGCATAGAATCCGAAACTCCGGCTTTTGCCCGCCCGGCATTCCGTGTAGACTTCCGCACCTCAAGGAGGTTTGCATGATTGGCCACATCATCGCCGAAGAACGGTTCCTGCACCAGGGCGTGGACCACCACCTGTTCGTCTCCGCCATCGAAGGGGCGGAAAACGAGTTCCGCTTCGAGGTCCGCCGGATCCCGCCGGGCGGGACCGAGCCCTCGACCGTGTTCGAAAAGACCGTCGACTTCACGGCGCTGCTGGACCAATGCCCCAACACCACCCTCGACCAGTTGATCGCGGCCGAACTGGCGGCCGCCCGGTGCGAGGTGAACAGCGAAGAGGAGATCCACGCCCACGACCCTTGAGAAGGAGGTCTTGGGCTTTGGCCCATGGGCTTGAGGCGCCAATGGGAAACCCCGGCGTCCGTCGATGGAACATCCGGGGTTCTTTCCGTTCCCAAGACCTGGGGACCAGGGCCTATCTGCGCGGCAGGTCGTCCGGCCCCTTGGTGGGCAGGTCGGATTCGCCCATCAGATATTCGTCGACGCAGCGCGCGGCTTCGCGGCCTTCCGAAATGGCCCAGACGATCAGCGACTGGCCGCGGCGGCAGTCGCCGGCGGTAAAGACGTTCTCGACGCTGGTCTGGTAGTTCCGACCGGTCTTGATATTGCCGCGCGGGTCGAGTTCGACCCCCAGCGCCTTCACCACGTTGTCGCGCTCGGGACCGACGAAGCCGAGGGCCAGCAGGACCAGGTCCGCCTTCCACTCCTTCATCGTCCCTTCGATCTCGTCCATGGTGGCGTTGCCCGTCTTGCGCTCGCGGTTGAACTCGACGTTGACGGTGCGGACGCCGGTGACGTGCTTGCCGTCGCCGAGGAACTCCTTGGTCAGCAGGGCGTAGGAGCGGGGATCCTCGGCCGCTTCGCGGTGCGAGGAACTGGTGCGCAGCTTCATCGGCCAGTAGGGCCACGGCTGGTGGGCCGGCCGCTCGCCGGGAGGCTGCGGGAAAAGCTCGAAGTTGACCACCGACCTGCATCCCTGGCGGATGGAGGTGCCGACGCAGTCGGAGCCCGTATCGCCGCCGCCGATCACGATCACGTGCTTGCCCTTGGCGGAAATTTTTCCTTCGACCTCGTCGCCCGCCACTTCCTTGTTCTGCTGCGGCAGGAACTCCATCGCGAAGTGGATGCCCTCCAGGTCGCGGCCCAGCACCGGCAGGTCGCGCCCGGTCGTGGAGCCGATGGCGAGGACCACGGCGTCGAACGCCTTCAGTTCGTCGGCCGGAACATCGGTGCCCACGGCGCAACGGGTCCTGAAGACCACCCCTTCGGCTTCCATGACGGCCAGGCGGCGGTCGATCACGCTCTTCTCGAGCTTGAAGTCGGGAATGCCGTAGCGCAGCAAGCCGCCGACGCGGTCGGCGCGCTCGAAGACGGTCACGCTGTGCCCGGCGCGGTTGAGCTGGTCGGCCGCGGCCAGTCCGGCCGGGCCGGAACCCACGACGGCCACCTTCTTCCCGGTGCGGACGGAGGGCGGCTCGGGCTTGACCCAGCCGCTCTTGTAGGCGTGCTCGACGATCATCTTCTCGATGTTCTCGATCGTCACCGGCGGTTCGTTGATGCCCAGCACGCACGACTCCTCGCACGGGGCCGGGCAGACGCGGCCGGTGAATTCAGGGAAGTTGTTGGTGGCCGAAAGGACCTCGTAGGCCTTCTTCCAGAGCCCCTTGTAGGCGAGATCGTTGAATTCGGGGATGATGTTTCCGAGCGGGCAGCCGATGTGGCAGAAGGGGATGCCGCAATTCATGCAGCGCGCCGCCTGCTCCTGCAGCTTCTTCTCGGAAAACGGCTCGTAGACTTCCTTGTAGTCGTGGATGCGCTCCTCCACCGGCCGTTCAACCGGGGTCTCGCGCTTGAATTCCTTGAATCCCGTAGGCTTGCCCATTGCTATTCTCCTGTACGTTCCAGATCGGCCAGCATCTCCAGCGCGCGCTTGTAGTCGACGGGGATGACCTTGACGAACTTCTTCAGCGATCCCTTCCAGTCGGCCAGGATGCGTTCGGCCACCGCGCTGCCGGTATATTCCAGGTGCCGCTCGATCTTGGCGCGGAGGAACTCCTCGTCGGAAGCCTCGATCGGATCGAAGTCCACCATCTCGGGGTTGCAGCGGTTTTCAATGAAGTCGCCCTTTTCGTCGAACACGTAGGCCACGCCGCCGCTCATACCCGCGGCGAAGTTGCGTCCGGTGCGCCCCAGGATGACCGCGCGCCCCCCCGTCATGTATTCGCAGCCGTGGTCGCCGACGCCTTCGACGACCGCCTCGACGCCCGAGTTGCGGACGCAGAACCGCTCGCCCGCCAGCCCGCGGATGTAGGCCTGGCCGGCGATGGCGCCGTAGAAGGCCACGTTGCCGATCAGGATGTTCTCTTCCGCCTTGAAGGTCGAAACCGCCGGCGGACGGATGATCAGCTTCGCGCCCGAGAGCCCCTTGCCGAAATAGTCGTTCGCATCGCCATCGACCTTGAAGGTGATGCCGTAGGTCGAGAAGGCGCCGAAGCTCTGGCCGCAGGAGCCGTGCCCGTTGATGGTGATGGTGTCCTCGGGCAGGCCGTCCTGGCCGCAGCGCTTGGAGATCTCGTGCGAGAGCATCGCGCCGACGGTGCGGTTGACGTTGCGCAGCTCGGTGTCGATGACCACCTTCTCGGCATGCTTGAGCGCAGGCTGCGCCTCGGCAATGAGCTGGTGGTCGAGGGCGGCCTCCAGCCCATGGTCCTGCTTCACCTTCTGGTAGCGGCCGACCTCCGGCTCCATGACCGGCTTGTAGAGGATCTTCGAGAAGTCGAGCCCCCGGGCCTTCCAGTGCTCGATCGCCTTCTTGACATCCAGCCGCTGCACTTCGCCGACCATGTCTTCGATGGAGCGGTAGCCGAGCTGGGCCATGATTTCGCGCAGCTCTTCCGCGATGAAGCGCATGTAGTTGACGACGTATTCCGGCTTTCCGCCGAACTTCTTGCGCAGCTCCGGATCCTGCGTGGCGACGCCCACCGGACAGGTGTTCTGGTGGCAGACGCGCATCATGATGCAGCCGATCGTCATCAGCGGGCCGGTCGAGAAGCCGAACTCCTCGGCCCCGAGCAGCGCGGCCACGGCGACGTCGCGGCCCGTCAGCAGCTTGCCGTCGCACTCCACGCGAATGCGGTCGCGCAGGTTGTTGAGCACCAGCGTCTGGTGGGCCTCGGCCAGGCCGAGTTCCCACGGCAGGCCGGCGTGCTTGATCGACGACTGGGGCGAGGCGCCCGTGCCGCCGTCGTAGCCGGAGATCAGCACCACGTCGGCCTTGCCCTTCGAGACGCCGGCGGCGACGGTGCCGACGCCGACCTCGGAAACGAGCTTGACGTTGATGCGCGCCTCGGGGTTGGCATTCTTCAGGTCGTGGATCAGCTGCGCCAGGTCCTCGATCGAATAGATGTCGTGGTGCGGCGGCGGCGAGATGAGCGTGACATAGGGGGTGGAGTTCCGCGTCTTGGCGATCCACGGCTTGACCTTGTGGCCCGGCAGCTGTCCGCCTTCGCCCGGCTTGGCGCCCTGCGCCATCTTGATCTGGATCTCGTCGGCGTTCGTGAGGTAGTTGCTGGTCACGCCGAAGCGGCCCGAGGCCACCTGCTTGATCGCCGAGCGGCGCAGGTCGCCGTTGGAATCGGGCGTGAAGCGTTCGGCATCCTCGCCCCCCTCGCCGCTGTTCGACTTGCCGCCGATGCGGTTCATGGCGATGGCCAGCGTCTCGTGGGCCTCCTGGCTGATGGAGCCGTAGGACATGGCCCCGGTCTTGAAGCGCTTGACGATCTCGGTCCACGGCTCGACCTCGCGGAGCGGGACGGGTGGACGGTCGAACTTGAAGTCGAAGAGGCCGCGCAGCGTCTTGATGCTGCGGCCGTCGTCGTTGATGACCTTCGAGAACTGCTTGTAGAGTTCAATGTTGTCGGTGCGGACCGACTCCTGCAGCAGCGCGACGGCCTCGGGGCGCAGCATGTGGTCCTCGCCGTTCCGGCGCCACTTGTAGGCCCCGCCGATTTCGAGCGGCAGGTTGTGCGGGATCCTGCGGGCCGGAAACGCCTTGCGGTGGCGGACCGCCACTTCGGAGGCGATCCCGTCAAGGCCGATGCCCTCGATGCGCGAGGCGGTGCCGGCGAAGTACTGCTGGATCACCGGCGTATTGAGGCCGATGGCCTCGAAGATCTGCGCACCGCGGTAGGAGTGGAGCGTGGAGATGCCCATCTTGGACATGGTCTTGAGCATGCCCTTGTTGATTGCCTTGATGAAGTTCTTCACCGCGTGCGGCATGTCGAGGTCGGTGACCATCCCCTGCTCCATCATGTCCTCGATGGTTTCGTAGACCATGTAGGGGTTGACCGCCCCGGCGCCGTAGCCGAAGAGCAGGCAGAAGTGGTGCACTTCGCGCGGCTCGCCGGATTCGACGACGAGGCCGCAGGAGGTGCGCTGCAGCTTGCGGATGAGGTGGTGGTGCACGGCGGCCGTAGCCAGCAGGGCCGGGATCGGCGCGTTCTCCTTGTCGGCGGAACGGTCGGAGAGCGTGAGCAGGGTGTAGCCCTCCTCGACCGCCCTGGAAGCGGCCGCGCAGAGCTCTTCGAGCGCCCGTTCGAGCCCGGCACCGCCTTCGGCCACCCGGTAGGTGATCGGCAGGACGATGTTCCTCAGGCCGGGCTGGTCGAGCTTCTTGATCCTAGCCATCGACTCGTTAGTCAGGATCGGCTGCTTGAGCTTGAGCTGGCGGCAGTGCAGCGGTGTCTCGGTAAAGAGGTCCTGCTCCGACCCGATGTTGGTCAGCACGGAGGTTACGAGCTCCTCGCGGATGGCGTCGAGCGGAGGATTGGTCACCTGCGCGAAGAGCTGCTTGAAGTAGTTGTAGAGCAGCTGCGGTTTTTCGGAAAGGGCGGCGATAGGCGTGTCGATTCCCATGGAGCCGCTGACCTCCATGCCGGTCGTGGCCATCGGGGCGAGGATGTGGTTCTGGTCCTCCATCGTGTAGCCGAACATGCGCTGGCGGTCGGCGATCGTCGCCTTGTCCACCGGCTCGGCAGGCTGCCTGGCCACCTTTTCCAGGTCGACGAGGTTCTCCTTGATCCATTCGCCATAGGGCTGCTGGGAGGCGATCTGGGCCTTGATCTCCTCGTCGGGGATGATGCGTCCGGCCTCCATGTCGACCAGGAACATGCGGCCCGGCTCGAGGCGGCCCTTGTATTCGACGTTGGCCGGATCGATGTCGACGATGCCGGTTTCGGAGCCCATGATGACGTAGCCGTCCTTGGTGACCACGTAGCGCGAGGGGCGCAGGCCGTTCCGGTCGAGGATGGCACCAAGGCAGGTCCCGTCGGTGAACGGAATGGATGCGGGGCCGTCCCACGGCTCCATCAAGGTGGAGTGGTATTCGTAGAAGGCCTTCTTTTCCGGCGACATGGTCTTGTGGTTCTGCCACGCCTCGGGAATGAGCATCATCATCACGTGCGGCAACGACCGTCCGGTATGGTAGAGCAGCTCGACGGCCTGGTCGAGGCAGGCGGAGTCGGAGAGGCCGGGCTGGATGATCGGGAAGATCTTCTCGATCCCTTCGCCGAAGAGTTCGGACTTGAAGAGGCCCTGGCGGGCGTTCATCCAGTTGCAGTTGCCCTTCACGGTGTTGATCTCGCCGTTGTGGCAGAGGACGTGGAAAGGCTGGGCCAGCTTCCAGGCCGGGAAGGTGTTGGTGCTGTAGCGCTGGTGCACGAGGGCGAGCGCCGATTCGAATTCCGGATCGAGCAGGTCGGGGTAGTACTCCTCCATCTGCTCCGGCAGCAGCAGCCCCTTGTAGATGATGATGCGGCAGGTCAGCGTGGGGATGTAGAAGTCGTTCCTGGCGGACAGGTCGGACTTGAAGATGCGGTTTTCAGCCACCTTGCGAATGATGTAGAGCTGGCGGTCGAAGGTGCGTTCGTCGGTGGCGTTCTTGCCACGGCCGATGAAAATCTGCCAGATATCGGGTTCGGAAGCCTTTGCGGTCCGCCCGATGTTGGCGTTGTTGGTCGGCATCTTGCGCCAGCCGAGCAGGGTCTGCCCCTCGGCCAGGACGGCCTCCTCGAGGATCTGCTTGCAGGCGGCCTGCTGGGCTTCGTCCTTCGGCAGGAAGACCAGGCCGGTGCCGTACTTCTTCGCGGCGGGCAGGTCGATGCCCAGCTTCATGGCTTCACGCTTGTAGAAATTGTGCGGAATCTGGAGCAGGATGCCCGCGCCGTCGCCCGTCAGCGGATCGCAGCCACAGGCGCCGCGGTGCGTCAGGCGCACCAGGATCTCCAGCGCATGGTGGATGATGTCGTGCGACTTCTTCCCGTGCAGGTTGCAGATGAAGCCGACGCCGCAGGCATCGTGCTCGTTCTGCGGATCGTACATCCCCTGCTGCTCCGGAAACCCGGACGGGCAGAATCCATTTTCCTTGATAAGTGTTGCGTCGCTGGCCATAGAAAACCTCGTCTCTCTCGGGAAAATTAGCGGGGTAATTTGTACATTGACCCCCGTCAAGTCAACCATTAGCGCGCCTGAATATGCCCCGCGCAATGCCGGGGTTCCGGTACGGGATTGGCGCGGCCGACGCCGGGAGGGTCATTCGTCGCAAAGGATTGCGGCGACGCGGTTGGCGGCATTCCGCGCACCGAGGATTTCGCGGATGCGGCCGAAGCCCTCCAGCATGGCTCTCCGACCGGGCGCATCGCCTATCAGACGGGCGGTCTCGTCGGCCAGCCGTTCCGGGGTTGCCGCGTGCTGCAGGATCTCGGGGGTGACGTCCCGGCCGGCCACGATATTGACCAGCCCGATGTGCCGGATCTTCACCACCGACCGGGCGAACCAGTAGGTCGGGGCGCTGGTTTTGTAGACCAGGACGTGCGGCGTACCCACGAGCGCCGCTTCGAGCGTCGCCGTTCCCGACGCGACGAGCGCCGCCTCCGCCTGGCGCATCACCTCCCGCGCCTGTCCGCTCACCACGCCGAGCCGCCGGGGCGCCTCGGAACATTGCCCAATTCCTTGGCGCACCAGCCGTTCGATCCGGTCGTTGGGCGAGGCGATCAGGAACGAAACACCGGGGAAGCGCTCCTCCAGCAGCCGGGCCGCCGCGAGCATGGCGGGCAGGATCCGCTCGATCTCCTGCGGACGACTGCCCGGCAGCAGGCCTATCCGCCGTTCCGTTGGCCACGGCAGCGGCCGGGGAACGGTGGAGAGGAACGCGTCGATCTGCTCCACCAACGGGTTGCCGACATAATCGACCCGCAGCCCGCTGCCTTGGAAGACCTCGGCCTCGAACGGGAAGACCACCATCAGCCGGTCGATCGCCGCCGCCATCTTCGGGATGCGCCTCCGGTTCCAGACCCAGACCTTCGGGGAGATGTAGTAGAACACCTCCACCCCCCGCCGCTTGAGTTCGGCGGCCAGGCGCAGGTTGAAGCCCGGATAGTCCACCAGCAGGGCGGCCTCCGGCCGGCGGCGGTCCACCTCGTCGAGCACCTGCCGGAACACGGTCTTGAAGAAGCGGTACTGCCTCAGCACCTCGGCGACGCCCATCACACCCATCCGATCGGTGTGCTGCAGCAGTTCGACCCCTTCCGCCTGCAGGCCGTCGCCGCCGATGCCCCAGAACGCCGTGGCGGGCGAACGGGCCTTGGCGGCCCGCACCACCTCGGCGGCATGCAGGTCGCCCGACACCTCCCCCGCCACGATGAGCACCGACTTCTTCATTCCGGAGTTAAACACCAACTTGTTCAGGACATGAAAGCACAAGGCTTCGCCGCCATGGTGCCTTTGTGTTTATGGATTTCACGTTTCAACGGCCACGAAGGCCAGGTCGCATTGGTCAGCCAGCGCCACGAGCCTCTCCTTTTCGAGCAGGATGGTCTTGCCGGCCTCCACCGCAAGGCAGGAGACCCGGGCCTTTTTCATCATCTGGAACGTCTTTACACCGACGACCGGTATGTCGAACCGCATGTCGTGCCCCTGTTTCGGCACCTTTACGACCACCGCGCCCGGCCCCCCCACCTTTCCTGCCCGTCGGATGGTCTGGTTCGTCCCCTCGAACGCCTCGACCGCGACGATGACCCCTTCCTTGATCGCCACCGTCTGGCCGATCTCGAATTCGCTCGTGCCCTTCACCAGCCGCAGGCCGAGGGCGATGTCGGCCTCTTCGCGCGTCGTCGGCGCACGCCGGCCGAGCTGTCCGGCTTCCGGGGTGTAGCACTCCATGAAGGTATTGCCCGGCAGCACCTTGATCCCGCGCGACTCGATGGCGCCGACGATGGCGCCGAAGATCGTGTGGGCGTTCTTGGTCTCCAGCAGGGCCATCATCTCGCGCGCCAGCTTGTCATACCGCAGGTGGAAGAGGTTGGAAGGCGCGATCTGCCCGGCCATCATGCACTGCCTGATACCGGTCGACTCGAGCTTGTCGAGGAAGGGCTTCATCGCGCCGAGGTTGGCCCAGAGCACCTCGTCGGCCAGCGGGAGTACCTCCCGGTTGGTTTCCCCCTTGAAGCCGAGCACCACGATGCGCTTCACGCCCGCTTCGCGCGCCGCCCTGGCCAGCATCGGCGGATAGGCCTGCCGCCCGGCAATGATGATAAGCGAATCGGGAACGTCCGGTTTCATTCAGCGCATCCTGCCAGAAAGCCGCCGCCCATGGAATTCTTTTTACGGAGAGGGGTCTTCATCGGCTGTACCGCCGGGCGAAGCTGCGCCGGGATGATCGCGGGCCTCGATCATCTCGATCAATCCCTGCAATTGCTTGCGGCGCATGAGGTCGAAGGCGGTTTCGCCCTTGGCGTTGGGGATGTCCACGCGGGCCCCGGCATTGATCAGGAAGCGGACGGAGCGATAGTCGCGCGCCTCCAGCAGCTTGTGCATGAGGGTATCGCCTTCGGGGAGGATGCGGTTGATGTCGGCTCCGTGGTCGACCAGCAGCTGCGCGGCTTCATACTGCCGTGCCGGCAGGGCGGCCTCCAGGGGGGTGAAATCGCCTGTTTCTACAGGATCGGCGCTTCCCATGCGCCCCAGCAGCAGCTGGACCAGCCCGGCATGCCCGTCAACGGCGGCAAGGTGCAGGGGCGAGGCGTGCGCGAGGTTGAAGAGGCCCGGATCGGCCCCCTTGTCCAGCAGCTGCGTGGCCATTTCGAGGCTGCGGCGACGAACGGCCTTGTGGAGCGCCGTATCGCCGCGCCGGTCGTAGGCGTCGGGGTTGGCGCCGCCATCCAGCAGCAGCCGGACAAGCTCGGGATTGCCGGCATCGACGGCGCGCATCAGCGGCGTACGGGAGAGGGCATCGCGTGCATCGGCGTTGGCCCCGGCACGCAGGAGCGTGGAGAGTGCCCCGGACAGATTGCGCTCCACCGCATAGTGGATGGGGGGGATGCCCTCGGCATCAGGGAGGCCGGGATCGAATCCGGCTTCCAGCAGGACCTTGAGCATCGGGGGATTGTCCAGCGAATCGAGGAGGGGGTTCCGCTCGCCCGCCGCCAGCTGGGCGGGATCGGCGCCCGACGCGACCAGCATGGCGACGCAGTCGGGGCGGTTTTCGCCGTAGGCCGTTTCCAGCAGCGTACCGCCGTTGCGCCCCTCCTTGCGCTGCAACAGCGCCGGATCTTCCGCGAGGCGGGTGCCCAGCTCCTCGAGTGCACCGGACCGCATCAACGCAAAGACGTCGCCATGACTGCCTGAAAGACGGTGTATGGCGTAGCCCAGCCCGCCAATGATCAGAACCAGGCCGAGGATCTTCACATACCACCACGGAATGGAATCCAGCTCCTGCGGCGAGTGGTAGGCCGGGGCCTCGACGCGGCGGGTCGAAACGTAGAAAACCAGCAGCCCGACCCATGCGATCACGAGGGCCCCGGTCACGGTGGCCGCCATCAGGAAGGATTCGCGCCCGTCGACCACATCCGCCTGCCGCCAGAAATGCCAGGTCGCCAGCCCGCCCCCTGCGACTCCAACCGCCACCAGCTTGAGCACGAAGCGCAGCCGTTCCTTGATGATGAATAGATCCGCCACGGCCCCACTCTTACAGGATGTCCCGCGCCCGCCGCAATCCCGCAGGCACATCCCTTTTGGATTGCCCGCAATTCACCCTTGCGTTTTTTCCGCCGATTCCCATTATGTGGCGCTCATTTTCAACCCCTTTAACCGAAAGGAATTCCAATGGCCGTGAAGAAAGTCGCACTGCTTACCGCCGGGGGGCTGGCCCCGTGCCTCTCAAGCGCGATCGGGCGCCTGATCGAGCGCTACAGCGAAGTCTCTCCCGAAACCGAAATCATCGCCTATGTCGGCGGCTACAAGGGCCTGCTCAAGGGCGAATCGATCCAGGTCACCGGCGAGATCCGCAAGAACGCCGCCGTCCTCTACAAGCACGGCGGCAGCCCCATCGGAAATTCCCGCGTCAAGCTGACCAACGTCAAGGACTGCGAAAAGCGCGGCCTCGTCCAGCCCGGGCAGAACCCGCTCGAGGTCGCCGCCAACCAGCTCGTGAAGGACGGCGTCGACGTGCTCCATACCATCGGGGGCGACGACACCAACACCACCGCCGCCGACCTCGCCGCCTACCTCGCCAAGAACAACTACAGCCTCGTCGTCGTCGGCCTGCCCAAGACGATCGACAACGATGTCTTCCCGATCCGCCAGTCCCTCGGCGCCTGGACCGCCGCCGAAGAGGGGGCGAAATATTTCGAGAACGTCGTCGCCGAACACAACGCCAACCCGCGCATGCTGATCATCCACGAGGTGATGGGCCGCAACTGCGGCTGGCTGACCGCCTACACCGCCAAGATCTACCGCGACCGCCTCCAAGAGCTCGACTTCCTGCCGCACATCGGCCTCTCCCAGGAGCGCAAGGACGTCCACGCCGTCTTCGTTCCCGAAATGGAGATCGACCTCGCCGCCGAGGCCGCCCGCCTCCGCAAGGTCATGGACACCGTCGACAACGTGAACATCTTCATCTCCGAGGGCGCTGGCGTCGAAGCGATCGTGAAGGAGATGGAGGCTGCCGGCGAAACCGTTCCGCGCGACGCCTTCGGGCACGTGAAGCTCGACGCCGTCAATCCCGGAAAGTGGTTCGGCAGCCAGTTCGCCAAGTTGCTCGACGCCGAAAAGGTGCTCGTCCAGAAATCCGGCTACTTCGCCCGCGCCGCCGCCTCCAACGAAGCCGACCTCAAGCTCATCAAGGAGTGCGCCGACAAGGCCGTCGAATCCGCCATCGCCGGCATCGGCGGCGTGGTTGGCCACGACGAGGACCAGAACGACACCCTCCGTGCGATCGAATTTCCGCGCATCGCCGGCGGCAAGCCGTTCGACATCGACGCCCCCTGGTTCGGCGAGCTGCTCGCCGCCATCGGCCAGCCCAAGGGCGCCAAGGTGGAGGTTTCGCACTAGACGCGACCCGGAGGGCTTGGGGGCGCGCCCCATGCTCCCGTAGCGAGGGGCCGGTCAAATGGCCTGCCCTTTTTTAGGCCATGGTCATCGGGGGCCGGCATAGTCGCGCGAAAGGTCGTCGACAAGTTCGAACATAAGGGCGCGGCGTACGGAGCTCCTGCGCCAATAGAGCCCGATGGTGCGGCCGGGGCCGCCGCCTTTCAGGCGGGCGTAGTGCAGATGGGGATTGCGCTTCGCGACGCATTCGGGGATGAACGAAACGGCGCGGCCCATCGCGATCATCTGCAGCAGCGTCTCCATCGAGGAGGCGCGGAAGTTGAGGACCTCGCCCAGCCCGGCGGTTGCGCAATAGTCGAGCGCATGCCCGCGCATGCAGTGCCCCTCCTCCAGCAGCAGCATGTGTTCCCCCTCCAGCGCGGCGGGGTCGACCACCTTCCGCTTGCCGAGCGGATGGGATCGGGAGACGCCGAGCAGGTACTCCTCCTCAAAGATCGTTCCGTGCGCGAGGGCGTCGTCCGGTTCCGGTTCGGCGAGGAAGGCGGCATCCAGCGCCCCGGATTTGATCCGGTCGACCAATACCGCGCTCTTGTCCTCGAACAGGTTGACGTGGAGGTTCGGATAGGCCTCGACGAAATGGTCGAGAATGCGTGGGAAATAGTACGGGGCGAGCGTCGGGAATGCGCCGATAGAGAGTTCTCCGGCATAGGGATCGTTCCAGACCTTGGCCAGCTTGTCGATTTCCGCCACCTGCTGCATGATGCCGCGCGCGCGTTCCAGTACCTCTGTGCCCGCCGGGGTGAAGACGAACGGCTTGCTCCCGCGCTCCAGCAGCAGGATGCCCAGCTCCTCCTCCAGCTTCCGGATCTGGATGCTCAGGGCGGGCTGGCTGACGTTGCACGCGGCGGCCGCGCGGTGGAAACCCCCATGCTCGGCCAGGGCCAGCAGATACTCGAATGCCCGCAGGTTCATGGCGCCATGATTGATAAATTTTAACAATCGTTCCAGTAAAACATATAAATTTTACAAACCGTCCCGGCCGGGTAATCATAGGGCAAGTGAAGAGGGTCGCCATGTGGAGACGGAAGCAAACCTACGGAGAAGGAGAAGCACGATGAGCATGGAAGGAAAATGCCCGGTCACGGGACGAACCGCCCCGGGAGGGGGCACCACGAACAAGGACTGGTGGCCGAACCAGCTGCGGCTGGAGATGCTGCACCAGCATTCGTCGAAGTCCAGCCCGATGGGCGACAAGTTCAACTATGCCGCGGAGTTCAACAAGCTGAACCTCAAGGCGGTCAAGAAGGACCTGGTCCGGCTGATGACCGATTCGCAGGAATGGTGGCCGGCCGACTGGGGCCACTATGGCGGGCTGTTCATCCGGATGGCCTGGCACAGCGCAGGCACATACCGCATGGGCGACGGCCGCGGCGGCGGCGGCCGGGGCCAGCAGCGTTTCGCCCCGCTCAACAGCTGGCCGGACAACACCAACCTCGACAAGGCGCGCCGGCTGCTTTGGCCGATCAAGCAGAAGTATGGCAACAAGCTCTCCTGGGCCGACCTGATGATCCTCGCCGGAAACGTTGCGCTGGAGTCGATGGGCTTCAAGACCTTCGGCTTCGGCGGCGGGCGTGAAGATGTCTGGGAGCCGGACCAGGATGTCTACTGGGGTGCCGAAAAGGAATGGCTTGCGACCAGCGACAAGCCCGACAGCCGCTACAGCGGCAAGCGCGATCTGGACAACCCGCTGGCCGCCGTGCAGATGGGCTTGATCTATGTGAACCCCGAAGGGCCGGACGGCAATCCCGATCCGGTCGCCTCGGGCAGGGATGTCCGCGAAACCTTTGCGCGCATGGCGATGAACGACGAGGAGACGGTCGCGCTGGTGGCGGGCGGGCACACCTTCGGCAAGTGCCACGGCGCGGGGCCGGCGACGCATGTCGGCCCGGAGCCCGAGGCCGCCCCCCTCGAGGAGATGGGGCTCGGCTGGAAGAGCAGCTACAAGCGCGGCAAGGACGGCGATGCGATCACCAGCGGCATTGAAGGGGCCTGGAAGCCGAATCCGACCACATGGGACATGGGCTACCTGAAGGTGCTGTTCAAATACGACTGGGAACTGGTCAAGAGCCCGGCCGGCGCCAACCAGTGGCATGCGAAGGATGTGGATGCGGAGGACATGGTGGCCGACGCCCACGATCCGCGCAAGAAACATCCGCCCATGATGACGACGGCGGATCTCTCGCTGAAGTTCGACAAGAAATACAACCCGATTGCCCGGAACTACCTGGAAAATCCGGACGTGTTCGCCGACGCCTTCGCCCGGGCGTGGTTCAAGCTGACGCATCGCGACATGGGGCCGAAGTCGCGCTACCTCGGGCCCGAGGTACCCGACGAGGACCTGGTCTGGCAGGATCCGGTCCCCCCGGTCGACCACAAGCTGGCGACCGCGGCCGACATCAAGGAATTGAAGCAGCATATCCGGGCGTCCGGCCTGTCGATCGCCCAGCTGGTATCGACCGCGTGGGCCTCGGCCTCCACCTTCCGTGGTTCCGACAAGCGCGGCGGTGCGAATGGGGCCCGCATCCGGTTGGCGCCGCAGAAGGACTGGGAGGTGAACGAACCCCGGCAGTTGGCCAAGGTGTTGAAATCGCTCGAAGGAATCCAGGCCAAGTTCAACAGGAAGCACAGCAAGAAGAAGATCTCCCTGGCCGACCTGATCGTGCTGGGTGGTTGCGCGGCCGTGGAGGAGGCCGCCGCCAAGGCCGGGCACAAAGTGACGGTACCCTTCAGTCCCGGACGCACGGATGCCTCGCTGGAGCAGACCGACGTGGCATCGTTCGCCTACCTCCAGCCGCTGGCCGACGGGTTCCGCAACTACCTGCCGCGGAAATATTCCGTACCGGCCGAGGAACTGCTGGTCGACCGGGCGCAGCTGCTCACGCTGACCGCACCCGAGATGACGGTGCTGGTCGGTGGCCTGCGCGTGTTGAACGCCAACTTCAAGAAGTCGAAGAACGGCGTTTTCACCAGGCGCAAGGAGGTCCTGACCAACGACTTCTTCGTCAACCTGCTCGACATGGGTACGGAGTGGAATCCCTCGAAGGAAGAGGAAGGAACCTACGTGGGTAGCGACCGAAAGACGGGCAAGGCAAAATGGACCGCCACCCGGGTCGACCTCGTCTTCGGCTCGAACTCGCAGCTCCGCGCCCTGGCGGAAGTCTACGCCCAGGACGACGCCAAGGAGAAGTTCGTCAACGACTTCGTGGCGGCCTGGGTCAAGGTCATGGAGCTCGACCGGTTCGACCTGGCCTAGCGGCGGAGGAAGGGCAAGGATAATAACGGGCAGGCCCCAGGGCCTGCCCGTTATTTTGCGCTAGCGCGCTTCCATCGGGACGTAGGGCCGCAACGTCTCGCCGGTGTAGATCTGGCGCGGACGGCTGATGCGGTGGCTCTGCACATGCATTTCGCGCCAGTGGGCGATCCAGCCCGGCATGCGGCCCATGGCGAAGAGCACGGTGAACATGTCGACCGGGATGCCGATGGCGCGCAGCAGGATGCCGCTGTAAAAGTCGACGTTCGGATAGAGGTTGCGCTCGATGAAGTAGTCCTCGGACCGCGCCATCTCCTCGAGCTCGTAGGCGATGTCGAGCAGCGGATCGGTAATGTGGAGGGCCTTGAGGACGTTCTCCACCTGCCCCTTGAGGATCCTTGCCCGCGGATCGAAGCTCTTGTAGACCCGGTGGCCGAAGCCCATGAGCTTCACGCCGGAGTCCTTGTCCTTCGCCTTTTCAACGAAGTCGCGCGGCTTGATTCCCCCGTCGTGGATGCCCTGCAGCATACGGATCACCTCGCAGTTGGCCCCGCCGTGGCGCGGTCCCCACAGCGCGCCGACGCCGGCGGCCACGGCACTGAAGAGGCTGGCGTGCGAACTGCCGACCATCCGGACCGTCGAGGTGGAGCAGTTCTGCTCGTGGTCGGCATGCAGGATCAGGAACAGGTCGAGGGCGCGCTCCACTTCGGGGAGCGGCTCGTACATGTCGAAGGTCTGCGAAAACATCATATGCAGGTAGTTGCCGCTGTAGCCGAGGTCCGGGCGCGGCGGCATGAAGGGCCGGCCCATCGAGGTGCGATAGGCCCAGGCCGCGATCGCGCGCACCTTGGAGATGATCTTGCTCGCCGGGATGGTGAACTTGGGACCTTCGGTGGCCGTGGTCAGCAGGTCCGTGTTGTAGCAGGCGAGGATGTTGAGCATGGCGGAAAGTACCGCCATCGGAGGGGCGTTGTCGGGGAATCCTTCGAAGTGGCTCTTCATGCCGTAGTGCAGATTGGATTCCTTCTTGATGCCGGTCTCGAACGCGGCCAGTTCGCCCTGGCTGGGCAGATGCCCGTAGAGCACCAGAAAGGCCGTCTCCATGAAGGTCGACTTTTCCGCCAACTCCTCGATCGCGTAGCCGCGATAGCGGAGGATCCCCTTTTCGCCGTCGATGAAGGTAATGTCCGACGTGCAGGAACCGGTGTTGCCATAGCCGGGGTCGAGGGTGATCATGCCTGTCTTCGACCGGAGCGGCCCGATGTCGATGCCCACTTCGGCCTCCGTACCGACAAGGGTATCGAGCTCCAGTTTCCTGCCCCCGTATTCCAACGTAACCTTGCTTGCCATATGCTTGTCTCCAATTCTATTTGCTTAAAGCCAGCTTCACGGTGCGGCCGATTTCGGCCGGCGATTCCACCACGATGATCCCGCATTCGGCCATCAGCCGCTTCTTCGCCGCGGCCGACTCGTCGGTCCCCGACACGATCGCGCCCGCATGCCCCATCCGGCGACCGGGCGGGGCGGTCTGTCCGGCGATGAATCCGATGACCGGCTTGGTCACGTGCTCCTTCGCATACTGTGCCGCCTCGATCTCCATCGAGCCGCCGATTTCGCCGATCAGCACGACCGCCTCGGTTGCGGGATCCGCCTCGAACATCGCCAACAGCTCCTTCATCGTGGTACCGATGATCGGATCGCCACCGATACCGATGCAGGTCGACTGGCCAAGCCCCTGCTGGACCAGCTGGTCCACGGCCTCGTAGGTCAGCGTCCCCGATTTCGAAATCACGCCGACCGCCCCCTTTTTGGCGATGAAGCCGGGCATGATGCCCACCTTCGCCTCGCCGGGCGTCAGCACGCCGGGGCAGTTGGGGCCGATGAAGCGCGAGCCGACCTTTTCCACGAATGCCTTCACTTCGACCATCTGCGCCACCGGAATCCCCTCCGTGATACAGACGACCAGTTCGATGCCCGCGGCGGCGGCCTCCATGATCGCATCGGCCGCGAACGGCGGTGGAACGAAGATGAGCGACACGTTCGCCCCGGTTTCCCGGCGGGCCTCCACGCAGCTGTCGAACACCGGCACCTTGCCGTCGAGCGCCGTCTGCCCGCCCTTGCCGGGCGTTACGCCGCCGACCACGTTCCCGCCATATTCAAGGCATTGCGCGGCGTGGAAGCTTCCTTCCGAACCGGTGATGCCCTGTACGATGATCCTTGAATCCTTGTTCACCAAAATCGCCATGATGCAACTTCCTTTTTGAACCGCGGAAAACACAAACTCCACGAAAACCAACCATGTTGCGTTCCCGTATATTCGGTCTATTTCGTGGTTAGCCCTTTCCTCTCGCGGCCTCCACCACCTTGGTGGCGGCGTCCTCGAAGGAGTCGGCCGAAATTATCGCTACGCCCGAATTGGCCAGCAGTTCTTTCGCCACATCCGCATTCGTGCCGGCGAGCCGCACCACCACGGGGACGTTCAGCTCCAGCTCCTTCACCGCCTCGATGATTCCGTTGGCGATGCGGTCGCAGCGCACGATGCCGCCGAAGATGTTGATGAGCACCGCCTTGACGTTGGGATCGGAGAGGATGATGCGGAAGCCGTTCTTGACCGTCTCCACGTTCGCCCCGCCGCCAACATCGAGGAAGTTGGCGGGCGCTCCGCCGTACTGCTTGATGATGTCCATCGTCGCCATCGCCAGCCCGGCGCCGTTGACCATGCAGCCGACGTTGCCGTCGAGCTTGATGTAGTTGAGGTGGTATTTGCCCGCCTCGACCTCCGAGGGATCCTCCTCGTCGAGGTCGCGCATCGCCTCGACCTCCGGATGGAGGTAGAGGCCATTGTCGTCGAAGTTGATCTTGGCGTCGAGCGCCAGCAGCTCGCCCTGCCCGGTCAGGACCAGTGGATTGATCTCCACGATCGAGCAGTCGTAGGCGCGGTAGAAGGCGTAGAGCTTCCGGAACATCGCGACCGCCTGCGTTGCGGCGGCGCCTTCCAGCCCCATCGCCGCCGCCAGGTTGCGCGCCTGGAAGGACCGCAGCCCGAAGCCGGGAACGATCCATTCCTTCACGATCTTCTCCGGCGAGCGCCTTGCCACCTCCTCGATCTCCATGCCGCCCTCGGAGGAGACCATGAAGAGATCCATCGCCTTCGACCGGTCGAGGGTGATCGCGGCATAGAACTCCTTGGCGATGTCAAGCGCCTGCGCCACCATCACCTTCCTGACCAGCCGGCCTTCGGGACCGGTCTGGGGGGTGACGAGCGTCATGCCCAGGATCTTGCCGATGTTGTCCAGGGCACTCTGCCGGTCCGGGCAGAACTTGACGCCCCCGCCCTTCCCTCGGCCACCGGCATGCACCTGCGCCTTGATGACAAATTGTGTCGCGCCAAACGACTTTTCGACCTGCGCCACCGCCGCTTCGGCTTCGCCGGGCGCCGAGACGGTCTCGCCATCCTGGATCGGAATCCCGTGGCCCTTGAGCAGTTGCTTGGCCTGGTATTCGTGTATCTTCATTGCAGTTCTTCTTCCTGTTTCACTACCTGTTGCACGGTGTCGTGGATGAAACTCAGGATCTGCCGGACCGTCACCAGGCCGAAGCCGCCATCCTTCAGCCGGACCGGCACGTGCCGGTGGCCACTGATCGAAAGGATGTTGATCACGTCGCCGAGGGAGTTCGATTCGTCCATGATTTCGTAGACCGGCCGCATGATCGCCGAAATCGGCATGCGGTCGCGGTCGATCGAGGTGAGCACGACGTTCTGGATGATGTCCCGCTCGGAGAGCATGCCGTAGAGCCGCTTCGTATCGCCCACCAGGATGCACTCGAGGCGCGCGGACTTGAAGTTGGCGATGGCCGTCGCGATGCTGTCGCGCGGGGAGAGCATCTTCGAGCGCTTGTAGTCGTAGTCGTAGAAGATCCGGCCAATCTTGGTCTTGAGGCTGGCGGTGAGTGGATCGGTCGACTTGAGCAACGCGTGGACCTGCTCGTCCATCACCTGCGACTCCTCGCGTTCCGGCGAGCCGACGGTGCTCGACCGCTTGATCGAGCTTCCGTTGCCGGAAACCGTCCAGTATTCCGACCCGCGCAGCAACGCCTGGAGGTTGCGGCGGCCCTTGAGGGCGGTCACCTGCTTGATCTGCTCCTCGAGCTCGTCTTCGTAGACCGGCTTCTTCACGGCGCGGAAGACGCCGACGGGCATGGGATAGGCGGGATACTCCATCTTCGCGAGCATGGCGGCGTAGACGGAATCTTCGCGGTACATGTCGTGCACCACCAGGTCCGATGCCGTCACCCCCTGTTCCCCGATGGTGACCACCACGGGGTTGGTGCCGCGCAGCATGATCCCCTTGTTCCGCTTTTCGCCGAAGATCAGCGGCTTGCCCTGCTCAAGATAGAGAAGGCGGTCTTCGCGGCTGGCCCGCTCGGAGATGTCGGCCCACCCCTTCTTGTTGAAGATGACGCAGGTCTGGAGCACCTCGACGAAGGTTGCGCCCCGGTGCTCCGCCCCGGCGCGCAGCACCTCGGCAATATGCTTGGGATCGGTATCGACCACACGCCCGAGGAAGGTCGCCTCCGAAGCCAGCGCGATGCGCAGCGGGTTGATCGGCTCGTCGATCACCCCGTACGGGCTGGTCTTGGTGACCTGCCCCTTCTCCGAGGTCGGGCTGTACTGCCCCTTTGTCAGGCCATAGATCTTGTTGTTGAAGAGGATGATGTTCAGGTCGAGGTTGCGGCGCAGCGCATGGACCAGGTGGTTCCCGCCGATGCTCAGGCCGTCGCCGTCGCCGGTGACAACCCAAACCGACAGCTCGGGATTGGCGACCTTGATGCCCGTGGCAAGCGTCGGCGCGCGGCCATGGATCGAATGGAAGCCGTAGGTGTCGAGATAGTACGGGAAGCGGCTGGAGCAACCGATGCCGCTGACGAACACGTACTTCTCCTTGGGAATGCCGAGCTGCGGCAGCACGTTCTGCACCGCGTTGAGCACGGCGTAGTCGCCGCAACCGGGGCACCACCGCACCTCGGAGGAGGAGACGAAGTCCTTGCGGGTCAAATATTCCTTCAATCCGTCCATGGCCGCCCTCCTATACGTACTCCCTGATGCCTTCCATCAACTCGTCGATCCGGAACATGCGCCCCTGGATGCGGTTGAAGGACTTTACATCAACCAGATATTCCGCGCGCAGCACCCGCGAGAGCTGTCCAAGGTTGAGTTCGGCGCACACCACATGCTCGTACGCCCTGAGCACGTCGCCGAGATTGGCCGGCAGTGGATTGAGGTGGCGCAGGTGCAGCTGCCCCACAGCGAGGCCTTCGGCGCGCAGCCGGTCGACCGCCACGGTGATGGCGCCGCGGGTACTGCCCCAGCCCACCACCAGCACCTTTCCATCGCGATCGCCGCGGACTTCGGCGGGGGGAATGTCTCCAGCAATGCGCGCCACCTTCTCCGCCCGGAGGCGGCACATCTTCTCGTGGTTATCGGCGTCGTAGCTCACCGCGCCGGTCTCGGTCTTTTCGAGTCCGCCGATGCGGTGCTCGAATCCAGGCCGCCCCGGTACCGCCAGCCGCCGTGCCAGCGTGCGCGGGTCGCGCCGGTAGGGAATGTACTGTTCGCCATGCTTGATCGGTTCCACGGAAATATCCGGGATATCGGTCACGGCTGGAATCTTCCACGGCTCGGAGCCGTTGGCCAGGTAGGTGTCGGAAAGCATCACGACCGGCGTGCGGTACTTGAGGGCGAGGCGCGCCGCCTCGATCGCGCAGTCGAAGCAGTCGGCCGGCGAGTCGGCCGCCACGACCACCACCGGCGATTCGCCGTTGCGGCCATAGAGCGTCTGCAGCAGGTCGGCCTGCTCGGTCTTGGTCGGCATGCCGGTGCTCGGGCCCGCGCGCTGGACGTTGACGACCACCAGCGGCAGCTCGGTGATCACCGCCAGGCCCAGCGCCTCCGATTTCAGGCAGAGGCCCGGCCCGCTGGTCGTCGTTACGCCCAGCGCCCCGGCGAACGAGGCCCCGATGGCCACGCCGATCGCGGCGATCTCGTCCTCGGCCTGCACCGTCTTGACGTTGAAGTTGCGGTGCTTCGACAGGGTTTCGAGGATTGGCGTGGCGGGCGTGATCGGATAGCTGCCAAGCACCAGGTCGCGCCAGCTGTTCTCCGAGGCGGCGATCAGCCCGAGCGCCGTCGCTTCGTTGCCGGTGATCTTGCGGTAGATGCCGTCTTCGAGCATTCGCTTGTGCACCGTGTACTGCGGGATGTCGACGTCCTTGTTCTCGCCGACGATGTAACCCGCCTTGAGCGCCAGGCTGTTGGCATCGGCCATCATCGGCAGGGTCTTGCGCCACTTGGCCTCGATCCACTCCAGGGTCAGGTCGAGCGGCCGGGAGAAGACCCAGTAGGCGACCCCCAGCGCGAAGAAGTTCTTGCAGCGCGCGCGCAACGCCGGCTTCAGCGGCAAATCCCTGAGCGCCCCGTCGGTCAGCGTGTTGATGTCGATCTTGATGACGCGGTACTCGTCCTCGAGGGCGGGGTCGTCGAGCGGATTGGTCTCGTAGAGCGCCTTCCTGAGGTTGGCCGGCGTGAATTCGCCGGTGTTGGCGATCAGCAGCCCCTTGGGCTCCAGCTCCCGCAGGTTGACCTTCAGCGCGGCGGGATTCATCACGATGAGCGCATCCGCCTTGTCGCCGGGGGTCATGATGCTCCCACTGCCGAAGTGCACCTGGAAGCCGGAGACGCCCGGGAGCGAGCCGGCCGGAGCGCGGATCTCGGAAGGAAAATCGGGAAAGGTGACGATCGCGTCGCCCAGCAGCGCGCTGGCGTCGGCAAAGAGTTCGCCGACCGTCTGCATGCCGTCGCCGGAGTCGCCGGCAAAGCGGATGACCACCGCATCCCGCTCGATCAAATGGGTATCGCCTTTCGCCATGCTATCCTCCCGAGGTCCGTGCCGCAATCAGGCTGCTGTCCGGCGGGAGGTTGAGCACCTCGAGCGGAAGATGTTCACCAATGAAGGCCATCAGGCCCCGGATCGAAAGGATGCCCCGGATCGTGGAGCCGCTGAGGATCGGCAGGTGGCGGAAGGGCTGCGAATGGAAGATCTCGAGCGCCTCCTGCACGTTCAGTTCCGGCGTTGCGGTAAAGGGGTTCTTCGTCATGATGGTGTCGACGGGCGTGTCGCCGGGCAGCGTCGTTCCGACAAACTCGTGCAGCAGGTCGCCGTTGCTCAGGATGCCGAGCAGCGCGCCCTGGGCGTCGACCACCAGTACGCAGCCGATCTGGTTGACCTTCATCTCCCGCACGGCGTCGACGATGGTGGTACCCGAGCGAACCACCGCCGCACGCTGGAGTGCCACCTTCGCGATGGGCTCCGACCAGAACGTCTCCTTCTTCCGCACTGCCGGCATGGCGTTCCTTTCTAGGTAGGGCGCGACGATTGAATCCCGGCCCCCTTGTTTGGCGGCTCGCGTTTCACTCTTCACTTCCCACTCTTCATACTCGCCTTGATGAATTCCCGGTTGAGCCGGGCGATGTTCTTCACGTCGATCCCCTTCGGGCAGGCTACGGCGCATTCGTATTCGTTCGAACAGTTGCCAAATCCCAGCTCATCCATCTTCGCCACCATGTTGCGTACGCGCTGCGTACGCTCGGGATGGCCCTGCGGCAACAGCGCGTACTGTGAAACCTTCGCCGCCGTGAAGAGCATCGCCGCACCGTTCGGGCAGGCCGCCACGCAGGCGCCGCAGCCGATGCATTCCGAGGCGTCCATGGCCGCCTCGGCCAGCTCCCTCCGCACGGGGATGGTCGCCGCCTCGGGCGCGCTGCCGGTCTTGACCGAGACGTAGCCGCCTTCGGCGATGATCCGGTCGAGGCCGGAACGATCGACGATCAGGTCCTTGACCACCGGGAACGCCTTGGCGCGGAAGGGTTCAATGGCGACCGTCTCGCCATCCTTGAACTTGCGCATATGGAGCTGGCAGAGGGTCGTCCGCTCGTGCGAGCCGTGCGTCTTGCCGTTGACCAGCGAGCCGCAGCAGCCGCAGATCCCCTCCCGGCAGTCGTGCTCGAAGGCGATCGGTTCAACCCCCTTGAGCGTCAGCTCCTCGTTGACGATGTCGAGCATCTCCAGGAAGGAGGCATCGGTGTCGACGCCCTTCGCCTCGTAGGTTTCGAAGCGTCCTTCCTCGCCGCGATTCTGGCGCCACACCTTCAATGTGAGATTGATCTTTTTCGACATGACTCGCCTTCCCATTGGCAGGGCGGGCAGTCCCTTGCCCGCCGGACGGCTGGGACAGCCGTCCCTACCTTTTTTATTTATACGACCTCTGCGCCAGATGGACCTCCTCGAATTCGAGCACCTCCTTGTGGAGCAGCGGTTCGTGGTCCAGCCCCGTGAATTCCCAGGCGGCGACGTAGCAGAAGTTCTCGTCGTCGCGCAGCGCCTCGCCTTCCTCCGTCTGGCTCTCCTCGCGGAAGTGGCCGCCGCAGGATTCGGCGCGATGGAGCGCATCCTTGACCATGAGTTCGGCGAATTCCATGAAGTCGGCGACGCGGTTGGCCTTTTCCAGCGCCTGGTTCAAATCGTCGGCCGATCCGGGCACGTTGACATTCCGCCAAAACTCGGCGCGGATCCGCGGGATTTTCTCGAGCGCTTCCTTCAATCCCGCTTCGTTGCGCGCCATGCCGCACTTTTCCCACAGCAGGTGGCCCAGCTCCTTGTGGAAGTCGTCGACCGTACGCTTGCCCTGGATGGCCAGCAGGCGGTCGAGCTTCTCCGTCGCGGCGCGCTCGGCTTCGTCAAAGGCCGCGTGGTCGGTGCCGATCTTTTGGAATGTGTTCGACGCGAGATAGTCGTTGATGGTGTTGGGCAGCACGAAGTAGCCGTCGGCCAGCCCCTGCATGAGCGCCGAGGCGCCGAGGCGGTTGGCGCCATGGTCGGAGAAGTTGACCTCGCCGAGGGCATAGAGCCCGGGAATGGTGGTCATGAGGTTGTAGTCCACCCAGAGGCCGCCCATCGTGTAGTGGACGGCGGGATAGATCATCATCGGCGTGGTGTAGGGATCCTCGTCGGTGATGCGGTTGTACATCTCGAAGAGGTTGCCGTATTTCGCTTCGATCGCCTTGCGGCCGAGCCGCTGGATCGCCTCGGCGAAATCGAGATAGACCGCCTGGCCGGTCGGCCCGACGCCGCGGCCGTCGTCGCACACCTGCTTGGCGTTGCGGGAGGCGAGGTCGCGCGGGACGAGGTTGCCGAAGCTGGGGTATTTGCGTTCGAGGTAGTAGTCGCGCTCGTCTTCGGGGATCTGGCTGGCAGGCCGCTTGTCGCCCTGTTGCTTCGGCACCCAGATGCGGCCGTCGTTGCGGAGCGATTCGGACATGAGGGTGAGCTTGGACTGGTATTCGCCGTGGACCGGGATGCAGGTGGGGTGGATCTGCGTGTAGCACGGGTTCGCGAAGGCGGCCCCCTTCTTGTAGGCGCGCCACGCCGCGCTGGCATTGCAGTTCATGGCGTTGGTGGAGAGGAAGAAAACGTTGCCATAGCCGCCGGTGGCCAGCACGACCGCGTCGGCCACGTGGCGGGTCAGCTCGCCGGTAACGAGGTTGCGCGAAATGATCCCGCGCGCATGGCCGTCGACCACGACGATGTCGACCACCTCGCAACGGGTGTGGATCTTCACGCCGCCCTTCTTGACCTCTTTTTGCAGGGCGCCATACGCGCCGAGCAGGAGCTGCTGGCCGGTCTGGCCGCGGGCGTAGAAGGTGCGCGAAACCTGAGCGCCGCCGAAGGAGCGGTTGTCGAGGTAGCCGCCATACTCGCGCGCAAAGGGAATCCCTTGGGCGACGCAGTGGTCGATGATCAGGTTGGAGCATTCGGCGAGGCGGTGGACGTTGGCCTCGCGCGAGCGGAAGTCGCCGCCCTTGACGGTGTCGTAGAAGAGGCGGTAGACGGAGTCGCCGTCGTTGGGATAGTTCTTGGCGGCGTTGATGCCCCCCTGCGCGGCGATGGAGTGGGCGCGGCGCGGGCTGTCGGAATAGGTGAAGGCTTCGACGGGGTAGCCCAGTTCGGAGAGGGTCGCGGCGGCCGAGGCCCCGGCCAGGCCGGTGCCGACCACGATGATGCTGTGCTTCCGCTTGTTGGCAGGATTGACCAGCTTCGACCTGAACTTGTGGTTCGTCCACTTCTCGGCCATCGGTCCCTCGGGGATCTTTGCGTCTAGTTTCATGGGACATCCTTGGGTCAGCGGAGAAAAGCGACGACGGGTATGATGGCGAAGGTGGCGGCCATGCCGCAGCCCACGAGGGCGCTGGCGAGTTTGAGCCGGCTACCCTCGCGCGGGACGAAAAGGCCGTAGGTCTGCAGTGCGCTCTGGAGCGCATGGCTGAGGTGGAGACCGACTGCGACCATGAAGAGCAGGTAGATGGCGACGTGCAGCGGATCGTCCTGGAAGCGGGCAAGGACCATGCCGTAGACGTCGTTCACCACCTCGCCGTGCAGCGTGGTTCCCGCCTTTTCATAGAACTTGAAGTCGAGCAGGTGCTTGACAATGAAGAGGAAGATCATCCCGCCCGACACCGGCATCAGGCGCGCCGCCAGCGAGCGCTTTCCGGACGACTTCTGCGTCAGCCGCGACCCGTGCGCGGCGCGGTTGGCGAAGACGACGCGGACGGCCATCGCCACGTGGACCGAGATCGAGACCAGCAGGACCGTTTCGACCGCCAGAAGGAGCGGCAGCAGCTGGTGGAGGTGGTGGGCATAGCTGTTGAAGATGTCCGGCCCGAAGAGGAAGAGGACGTTGCCGCCCATGTGGGGGATCAGGAAGATCAGGAACATCACCAGCCCGGAAGTGGCCAGCAGCAGCTTTTGTCCGATCGAGGAGAGCAGCGTCTGTTTTAAGCTCATTGCGGAATCCACTCCTGCCAATCTGCAACTGTTAATACTTAATAGCGAGTATACCTATAATATTTTCAGCTATTTGGGAACCGCTTTCTTTCCGATTATTCGGGAAAAATGGTTCGCGCCCTGTTTTCGCACCCTAGAACTCCCGCTTCAGGTTCAGAAAGGTTTTCGTTTCCCCCGTCTCCTCGTTCTTCTCGTAGCTGACGCCCATTCCCGAACTGGGCAGGAACACCTCGCCGCCGCTAACCCCGTAGCCCCCCTGTTCCGCCCGCTCCGAAACCGTCAGGCCCGCCTGGGGCAGGTTGGAGCCGCCGAAGAGCCAGCCGCTGCTCACCGAGTAGGAGGCCGGTCCCTGCTCCATCGCCTTCAGCTCCTCCATGGAATGCGAACCCTCGTACTTCTCGAGCCTGCCGACATCCACCGCCGCCATCAGCCGCTCCGCCAACGGCACCTGCCCCTCCACGACCAGGTTGGAATCGAGGGGCTTGAAGTCGCCGGCATAGAGCGGGTTTGTCGGGTAGAGGAGCGTACCGTCGAACGCGGCGGGGCCGACCTCGGGCGGGGACTCCCTCAAGGCCGAAGCCGGGGGCGTGGGCGATGCGGCGACGGGGTCTCGGCGCCCCCGCAACCCCGCAACGGCGGCCAGCAGCCCGGCCGCCAACACCAGCAGGAAGATGGTCCGTCCATTTTGCACGTTCCGATTATGGCATGCATCCGGCGCTTTGGAAACCCCGCATCCACACAAAGGCTATTGCATTGATTTCCCGTCAGGCATCCCGCATAAATGGCGGCAAAGTTCCCAACCCCGGAGAATACCATGGCCAAGATCGAAGACCTGAAACTTGAAAACCTCGACGCCCTTTTCCCCGAAACCTTTTCCAAGGAGCAGGTTGCAAAGGCGAAGACACTCTTCCTCAAGGAGCTCTCCAATACCATGCACGAATTCTACGGCGGCAAGATGCAGACCGTCCCGAAGGCGGGCTACTACGGTTTCAACTGGTTCAACGTCTGGTACTCCCCCGGCGTCTCCCGCGTCTCCACCGAAATCCGCGACAATCCCGAACGTTCTTTCGAGCTCTCCAACCGCGGCAATCTCGTGGCCGTGGTTTCCGACTCCACCCGCGTGCTCGGCGACGGCGACTGCGGCCCCTCCGGCGGCCTGGGCGTGATGGAGGGCAAGGCGTTCCTCATGAAATACCTTGGCGGCGTCGACGCCATCGCCCTTTGCATCGACTCGCGCAACGAAGCGGGCGCGCACGATCCGAAGAAGGTGATCGAATTCGTGAAGATGCTCGCGCCCAGCGTTGGCGCGGTGAACCTGGAGGACATCTCCCAGCCAAACTGCTTCGAGGTCCTCGACACCCTCCGCGAGGCGTGCGACATCCCCGTCTGGCACGACGACGCCCAGGGCACCGGCTGCGTCACCCTCGCCGGGCTGGTCAACGCCCTCAAGGTAGCGGGAAAGAAGATCGGCGACGTGCGGATCGCCATGCTCGGCGCCGGCGCTTCCAATACCACCATCGCCAGCCTCATCCTCCAGGCCGGCGGCGATCCCGCCAAGATGGTCGTCTGCGACTCCAAGGGCGGCCTGCACACCGACCGCAAGGATATCGAGGCCGACACCGCCTTCTACAAGAAGTGGGAGCTCTGCCAGACCACCAATCCCGGCAAGATCGACTCCATCGCCGACGCCATGGTCGGCGCCGACGTGCTCATCGCCCTTTCGCGCCCCGGCCCCGACGTCATCAAGCCCGAATGGATTTCGACCATGGCCGGCAAGGCGATCGTCTTCGTCTGCGCCAACCCGGTGCCGGAGATCTATCCCCACGCCGCCAAGGAGGCCGGCGCCTACATCGTCGCCACCGGACGCGGCGACTTCCCCAACCAGGTCAACAACTCGCTCTGCTTCCCCGGGTTGCTTAAAGGCGCCCTGATCGTCAAGGCGCGGAAAGTCACCGACAAGATGGCCATCGCCGCGGCCTACGCCATCGCCGAAGTGGCCGAGAAAAAGGGGCTGCGCCCCGACTACATCTGCCCGCTCATGGACGAACCCGAAACCTTCCCGGCGGTTGCCCGCGCCGTCGCCATGCAGGCCCAGGTCGACGGCGTGGCCCGCGTGGTCCTCTCCGGCGACGAGGTCTACGCCCGCGCCAAGCAGGAGATCGACGACGCCCGCGGACTGGTCCACCACCTCATCGAGCAGGAGTTCATCAAGCGCCCCACCCCCGACATGCTCGAAGCGTGCCTCGAAAAGGCCATCGCGCAGGTGAAATAGGGAGCCGCCGGCCGTCGTTAGCGATCCGCAGTCCGTATCGGCTATCCGGCTGCTGCCGGAAGCCTGAACCCCATTTATGCACCTGAAACTCCACGGAAAACTGACCGCATGGGACGATGGAAGGGGGTACGGGTTCATCACCCCACTATCGGGTGGCGAGCGGATATTCGTCCATATCAAGGCGTTCAGGAGCCGAAGGGGCCGGCCTCGGTACGGCCAAGAGGTCTGCTACGCCATCGCGCGCGACCAGCAGGGGCGCCTTTGCGCGACCAGCGTTCATGTTGTCGGCAAAACAGCGGCATTCCCTATGGGGAATGGCAGGATCCTGCTGGCCGCCATCATAGGAGGTTTCTTTCTGGCCCTTGTGGGCGGAACCGAATACTACATCAACCGTAGCGCGCTTATCGGCATCGTCTATCTGGCAGCCAGCCTGCTCTCGTTTGCCCTCTACGCGCGCGACAAGCAGGCGGCAATGCGTGGCAAATGGCGCGTACCGGAAGCCAACCTGCATCTGCCAGCCCTGCTGGGCGGCTGGCCGGGCGCCATGGTCGCGCAACAAGCCTGGAGGCATAAGTCAAAGAAGCGGGAATTCCGCACCCTATTCTGGACCACTGTGGCGATCAATTGCGCAGCCACCGCCTGGCTTATGACACCTCGCGGCATCCTGGTGGTGAAAACAGCGGAAACGACGCTCTTGCACTGGATGCACCAGATCCTGCAATGGTCGGGATGAATCGACCTCCAAGGGCAAGCGTCGTCGGAATCCGCCAGCTTGCTGTCGTGCGATGGCTTTTCCGCTGCGGGCTACACCATGAACTTGCGGCGGATCACCAGCAGGGCGGCCCCGAAGGAAGCGATCATACCCAGCGTGGCCGGCTCGGGGATGGCCTGCACCGAAACATTGTCGATCAGCAACCCGTCGTTTTTCCCGCCGTTGTCCACGGAGTACCAGCGGAGGAAGAACGTCGCTCCATCCGCAATGTTCAGGCTGCCGATCGAGCTGGAGATGCCCGCCGTCCGGTTCGCCGCGGCATTGCCGTCAAGGAGGGCGAACTGCGCGCCGTCCGCCGCCGAGAACCGATTGACCGGCGACAGGAAATCGAGGGCCGGGACATCGGTCCATGTCCCGCTGGTCAGCGACGTGGCATCCAGGCTGTAGGCGAACTTCAGCGTATCCTTCGGCAATGCGAGGGTCTTGAATGCGCCGTGATACCACATTTCGCCATCGTAGCCGATATCCAGCTGCGTAATGGCGGATCCCGTGTTGTTTTGGAACTGGGCGCCAACGGCGGAGAAGGTGGTGGCGGCCTGTATTCCCGAACCGAACGCGCGGTCGGTGACCACGCCCGCCCCCGCGATTCCGGCGCTGAAGGTGTTGGCATGGTTGGCGTCGCCGGTGGTATTGCGCACCGTCGTGGCGGTGCCGAACGACTGCCACCAACCGCTTCCGGACGTGCCCGCGGCGGTGGATGCGCCGCCGTTCCATGCATTGGCCGACAATTCCGTATTGGCGGGCGTGACCTTGTTGCCGGTGGTCGGCATCGTATCGAAGTTCTGGGTGTAGGCCGTGCTGTCCGTCAAGGAAACGGGTCCCGCATGGACCGAGACCGACAACAGCATGCCCACCGCCCCTGCCACCATGGTTCCTGTGCTTTTCATGACTCGTTCTTCCCTCTTGTTATACCCCGAGACTTTCCTGCCAACCCGTCGGCCCATCGTTCCGATCCAGGTTGAAAC
>QKAU01000033.1 GCA_003246265.1 Kiritimatiellales bacterium
TGCCCCGGTAGCTCAGCTGGACAGAGCGACGGATTCCTAATCCGTAGGTCGGAGGTTCAAGTCCTCTCCGGGGTACCATTTCAACTTTCGCGGGGATTGTTCCATGCA
The DNA here is from genome assembly GCA_003246265.1 of Kiritimatiellales bacterium. GTDB lineage: Bacteria > Verrucomicrobiota > Kiritimatiellia > Kiritimatiellales > Pontiellaceae > Pontiella. The sequence continues at coordinate 109 of QKAU01000033.1, forward strand.
GATGAGGCTGCTCCTTCCTTGGATGGCCGCGGCGATGGTGCTGGCGGCGTGTTCGACGGTTCCGCTGACGGGGCGCAAGCAGATCCGGCTGGTGCCCGAGGCGACGATGATCGCCCAAAGCGCGGCAAGCTACCGGCAGGTCGTGTCGGAGGGGCCGCTCTCGGCCGATGTCCGGCAGGCCGAGCAGGTGCGCCGGGTCGGCCGGCGGATGGCGGCGGCGGTCGAGCGCTATTTCCGGGAGCGGGGCGAGGCGGAGGTGCTGGCCGGATTTGCGTGGGAGTTCAACCTGATCGAGAAGGACGAACCCAACGCCTGGTGCATGCCGGGGGGCAAGGTGGCGGTCTATACCGGGATCCTGCCCTACACGCTCGACGAGACGGGTCTGGCCGTGGTCATGGGCCACGAGATCGCCCACGCGGTGGCGCGGCATGGTTCGGAGCGGGTGAGCCACCAGTTGATCCAGCAGGCCGGAGCGTACGGCCTGGCGTTTGCCGTGAAGGATGCCGACTATCGCGCAGCCTTCATGGCGGTCTACGGGATCGGCACGCAGGTCGGCGGCATCCTGCCCTATTCGCGGGAGCACGAGAGCGAGGCCGACCGCATGGGGCTGGTCTTCATGGCCATGGCGGGCTACGACCCGCAGGCGGCGATCGGTTTCTGGCAACGCATGGCCCAGGCCGGAACCGGAGCACCCCCCGAGCTGCTCAGCACCCATCCTTCCGACGCCACGCGCATCCGCCGGCTCCGCGAGGCCTTGCCCGAAGCGATGGCCTACTACCGGCCCTGACCGCTTCCATCCGCTAATGGATGTAGCGGAAGGTCGCCAGGGCGGTGGCGATGCCCGTCAGGAGCCCCATGAAGACCTCGAGGCGGGTATGGCCGAGCAACTCCTTGAGCTTCTTTTCCGAGAGATGGTGCTCGTGGAGCAGTTCGTCGACGATCTGGTTGAGCAGCGTCGCCTGTTCGCCGGCGGCCTTGCGCACGCTCTGGGCATCAAACATCACCACGATGGCGAAGGCCGTTCCCAGGGCAAAGATGGCGGAGTCGAATCCTTCGGCCAGGCCCAGCGCGGTGGCCATGGCGGTGGCCATGGCGGAATGGGCGCTCGGCATGCCGCCGGTGCTGACCATGTAGCTGAAATCGAGCCTACGGGTCTGGATCAGGCTGCAGACCATCTTGATGGACTGGGCGACCATCCAGCCGAAGAGTGCCGCCCAGAAACAGGGGTGTAGTGCATTCATGGGAAATCCGTTGTTCGTTGGGTGCAGAGTAGGGGGGCGGGGGGGGAGGTTCAATCCGTTTTCGAGGCTTCTTCGGGGAGTTCCTTCCCCTTGGTTGCGGTGGAGAGATTGTCGAGCCGCCAGCGCGGTTGGCGCAGGGTTCCCTCGAGCCGGATTTCGAAGATCTTGAAAATGGGGTCGGTGATGACGCGGATTACCTTGGTGATGCGGTTTTCGCTGAAGATCTGGGCCTGCAGGACCGCATCGAATCCGGCTGGCTGCGCATAGCTGCCCTGCCCCTTGGCGCTGAGGACATCTCCGTCGAGATAGAGGTCGTCCGAGAAAATCGTTCCGTTCTCGAAGCGGAAGGTCGCCTTCAGGCTCTGGATGGAAAACACGCTGAAGGAAGGGATCATCCGGCGGATCAGGTTGGAAAAGCCGTGGAAAAGCGGAAGGTCGGACAGCTGCCCGTTTTCGACGACGATGTTCCCGCCACCGTTGGCGGTGGCGAAGAAGCCGCGCCGCATGTCGGCCTCCACCGTTGCCGAGCCGGACATCTTTCCGGAGGCGCGCGAGCCGCAATCCGGATTCAGGAACAGAAGACATTGCGCGAAGTCGGCGGTTTTCACATCGGCTTCCAGCCGGTAGGGCATCGGCTCGCGATCCGGATCGATCTGGATCGAAAACCGGCCCTTCCCCTCGCCGCCGTAGATGGCGAAGCGTGCGTCTTCGACCGCGATGCGCGGTCCCTGGCCCGCCACCTTGGCCGAAAAGGCATCCATCCGTGCGACGGGGATCTCCACCTGTGCGGCCTCGACGCTGGCGGAAAAGTCGGTGGCCCGCATCGTTCTCCAGTCGACGGTTCCCCGCGCCTCGTAGCGCACGGCACCCGCCGTGCGGATGTGTTTGCCGAAGACGCCGAGCTCCGCATAGATGAGATCCTCGACCATATCCGGCGGCAGGGTGCCGAGGGCGTCGAACGAGGCCGTATGCCGGTTGAAGTCGAGGGTCGCCGAACCTTTGAGGAAATCGGCGTCCCGCAAGGCGGCCACGGGATCGAGCACCACCACTCCGTCTTCATAGACCACCGCGGCGTTGAGCGAGGAGAGCGGTACCCCATGGAACGCGAGGTCGTTGGCCGATCCCTGGATGTCGAGCCGCAGCGTGTCCCAATCCTCGACGTTGGCATAGAGGCGGATGTGGAGCTTCGGGGGTTCGCCGCTGAAGCGGAAACGGTCGATGACGTTGGTAGCCTCCTCGCAGAAGGAGAGGACCTCCATGGCCAGCAGCGGATCGCAATGGCCGTCGGCCTGGACGAACAGCTCCCGTGAACGGAAATCCCAGCAAACCTCGCCCTCCGCCAGTCCGCCCCGCATGGAGCTGCCGGTTTGCGCCGATCGGTATTCCTGTCCGGCGATGCGGCACTGGAGCCCCTTGAACTCCAGTTGCCCATCGTGGCCGGCGAGCGCGCCGCGCATTCCCTTGATCTCCGTACCGCCCAGCGCGAGATCGGTCGAGGAAAACGCGCCGGCCACGTGGTCCGCAAGTTCGCGGGGGGGGCACGGGCCGAAGTCGCAATAGAGCCGGGGCAGCTTCCCGATTTCCAGCTTGGCTTCGCGGAGCAGGTCCAGCACTTTGCGCGGCAGCAACCGGAGCAGGTCGGGTGATTCCAGCGTGTTCTCCAGCCGGCCCTCGCAAAGTCCCGTTCCCAGGGTGTAGCGGCCTTCCGCCCGCAACGACTGGCTGTTCCGGGCAAGCACCGCCTGGTCGAGGTATGCCATGCCGTCGCGGTATCCGCCAACCACCCGGATTTCCTTGAAGGCCACATCGTGCAGCACGGGATTTTCCACCCGCGCGTCGATCTCGATCCAGCTTCGGGCCGGGGCGGCCACATCCAGAGAGAAGTCGACATCCAGGACGACCCCGCCGGACAGTTGAAGCAGCGCAAGGCGTTCCTCCAGCGAGGCGAAGCGGGCACCATCGAGCCAGGGCTTCATCACGGCACTGCGGGTTCCCGGGGCTGCATCATGCGGAGTGGGCAGGGAGACAGGGATGGTGCCTTCCACCCGGAACAGGCAGCCGAGCCAGCGCAGCTTCCCCTGCTTGATCCCGACGCGATCGGGGAGGAAGGCCAGCGAGGCTTCGATCTCCTCCAGCTGGCGGCAGGCATGCCCCTCCGGAATTTCCATGCCCCACTGCACCGAAGGATGCATGGTGACGCCATAGGCCTTGACGTCCATTTTCCACGATCCCGGCGCCGTGCCGCCGCCATCGGTTTCGGAACGGTCGAAGAAGACCTCCCGGGCTTCGAACATGGGCTGGAGGTCGTCGGGATGGCGGCTGTAGTAGCGCACGCCCTCCGCGCGCCATCCGCGCAGGGTGAGCCGGATGCCGTCGACATCGACCGGGATGCCCGCCCCGTTGGCCCGGCGCACGGCTTCGCGCAGCACGAAACCGGGAACCCCCCGCACGCGCAGGTAGACGAACGCTAGGAGGAGCAGGACCGCCGCCAGGGCCATGATTCGCACCGCCAGCCGGAAGGCCCGGTGCGCACGCACGACAAACCTTCGTCCTGGCCGGCGCGGCTTCATGGTTCGACCGGTGCCGGGGCCGTCGGCTGGGGTTCCACCAGCAGGTCGGCCGATAAGGCGGCGACAAGGATCTTGTCGAGGCTGAAGACCACGTCGCGCCCCTTGACCATGGCATAGAATCCATCGGGCGTTTCGCGACCCAGCAGGAGGACGCGACCCAGGACGTTCGTGCCCGTCAGCCCGATATGCAGTTCGAGCGAAGGTTCCGCCAAGCCGTAGGTTTCAAGGTCGCGCGGCCGGTTGGTGATGTAGGTGCGGGCCTCGATCCGTTCGAGCAGCTCCACCAGGCGGGCGGCGGCCGCGGCATCCACCCGGACGGTTCCGTTGGTTTCGGCCGGCACGAATCCGTTTTCGGCCTGCCGTTCCACCACCTGCCGGACACCGCCCTTGACCTGGGCGATCCGGGCGATGTCCCGGCGGTCGAGCTGCCAGACCAGCTTGCTCTTGTAGACCAGGGGATCGATCGTGGCATCGGACAGTGTCGGGATGTTGATACGGCATGCGGCGGTCTCGCCTCCGCGCCGTACCAGCAGTCCGTCGCGCTTGCCGTTGCCAGGTAGAACCTCGATGCGGTTCGTGCGCCCAAGGGCCGAGGCACCGAACGAAAGCGTCCAGTCCGGGGCCGTCCCGCCGCTGCCGGGGATATCGAATTCAATGATGACTGCGCGCTTCCAGATTTCGATCAGGTTCTGGACGGCCTGTCCGTCGGCCTCCCATGCCGCGGGGCTGGCCACGTGCCAGGTGCCCTTGCCGTCGCTGGCCAGTTCCAGCCGCTCGGTGCTCCGGGCGATGGTGATCGAGTCGATGGATGCGGCGGGAGTCGAGAGCAGGCCGACATCGCGGAAGCGTTCGGCGGGGATGTCCAGCAGCTCCATGATGTTGGAGTTGACGGCGAACACGGAGGTGTCGTCGGCGCGGCGGGCGTAGACCATGCCGGGGTGGCCGGGGTAGGCGTCGCCGAGGACCAGCATGCGGGAGGAACCGTCGGCGCTGCCGAGGGAGATCTGCTTGATTTCGCCCTGGAGGCCGTAGACCGAGAAGTCGGAGACGTTGTCGGCCACGAAATCCTCGATCCGCAGCGCGCGAAGGCGGTCGATGAAGCCATCCACCGCCGCGGGGTCGGCCGGGGCCGCCACGGGCTGCTGCAGGTTCCATTCCGCCTGGCCGCTCTTCAGGATCTGGATGAAGCCGCCGGCGCCCCGGATTTCGACGCGCCGCACGCTGGTGGCTTCGCCATGGAAGAGGAGGGTATCGCGCAGGCGCTCGGCATCGAACGGCACGACGGCGAGCAGCTTGTCGGAGATGGTATAGATTTCGTCCGAACCCTCCTTCCTGAGGTAGAGCATATTGCCCAGCGGAGTCTGCCTGCCGATCTGCCAGGCATGCCGGCCCTTGTTGTCGACCCCGACGATCTCGATCGCGGGCTGGTCGAAGCCGTACTCCGCCGGATCGACCCCCCGGATGCGCAGGTGCTTGGAGGTGATGGTCGTGCCCTTGCCGAGCCCGTTGAGGCCGGCCACGGTGTGGAGTACCTTGGCGGTATCGGCGCGGCCCATGCCCTTTTCGGGGTTGCCGGTCAGCCATACACCGCCCTGCTGCCTGCATTCGACCACGTCGTTGGTGATCCGGAACTGCAGCGCGGTAAGCGTGGCGGGATCCAGGTCGAAGATCTTCCGCATCTCCTGTTCCTTCGAGGGCGTGCGGGCGCGCCACGTCTCCTGGAACCAGATGAAGCCGCCCAGCACCACGATGGTTGCCAGGATCCGCAAGGTTGATCGATGGTTGCCGGCCATGGGCTATTTCCTCCTGCGAAGCCAGACCATCAGGCCGATGACGCCGGCGATGGAGGGGATGCCCACCACGTTCGCGGCGGTCAGCATCCGCAGCTGCTTGCGCGAGAGCCCCAGGCGCACCTCCTCGATCGGCTTCGGCGCGATGCCCATCAGCACCTCGCGGTCGAGCAGCCAGTTGAGGGCGCTCATGAAGAAGTCGGCATTGCCGCCTACCAGGCTCCCGTTGGCGATGAAGTCGGAATCGCCGAATACCACCATGCGCGACGACTTGATCTGCACGTCGAGCAGCTTCTGGGCGGCACCGCGCTCGACGGCGACGGCGAGCGAAAAGGGCCCGCGCTCGTCGCCGGTGTTTTCATCGAACTTGGCCGAGGAATCCTCCACCTGGGTTTCGGACCAGCTCCGGTCGGAGGTGTAGCAGAGCGGGGCGACGGCCGGCCGGTCGTCCGTGGGCGGAGCTCCCGCCTCCTCGTCCATCGGCTCGATGGAGCGCGGCAGGATGAACTGGGTGATCGACTGCATGCGCATGGTGATGGGGTGGGGGTTGTAGCGGCGGATATGGACATCGCTGCCCCGCAGGGTGTTTTCCGGATCGACCACGATGTCGTGCCGCAGGGCCACGCCCCAGCGCCGGAGCATCGGCTCGAGGCCGGTCTCCTTGAGCGCATCGATGAGCACCATGACGCGGCCGCTGCGGCTGAGGTACTCCTCGATCATCTCCACTTCCGCCGTGTCCATCGGCTTGGCCGGTCCGGGAATGACCAGGGCGGCGGCATCGTCCGGGATGCCCTTCTCCGCGCCCAGGATCAACTCCTTGATCTCGATGTTGTCGGCGATGATCGCGGTGGCGATTTTCGAGTAGCCGGTCATCTGGTCGAACTCGGTGACGCGCCGCTCGCCATGACCGACCAGGAAGTAGACCTTGGGCGGCTCCTCCTGCATCAATCCCTGAATGGCGCTGGAGAAGGCCTGCTCCCCCTTGAAGGCCACGATGGTTGGCTCCTGGCTGCCCTTGTCCATCCGCAGGTCGGCGATCTCGGCCTGGCGCACCACCTTGCTGCGGCCCTCCATGTCGAACACCACCACCTGGGCCTCCGTCAGGCCGTACTGGTTGGCCAGCTTTTCGGTGCGGGCGCGGTCGCGGGTGGGATCGACCCACTCCACCTTGATGCCGCGCGCGTGGTACTGGTACTCCTCCAGCAGGTTTTCAATGTCGTGGTAGAGCTTGTGCTCCTCCTGGAAGAAGACCGTGACCTTCACCTCCTGCTGCAGCTCGTCGAGCAGGTGCAGGGTCTTTTCGGAGAGGGTGTAGTAGGAGCGTCCGCTCAGGTTGGCGCGGACCGGGTTGCGCAACGCAATGAAGCAGACCATCTGGACCAGTACCAGGGCCAGCACCGTGGCGACGAACGAATTGAGGTTGCTTGCGAAACGCTTCATAGTCTACCGCGGGGCCTAGGCCCGTTTGCCCTCGACCACCTTGACCGTTGCGAAGAGGAACCACGCGGCGTAGGCCACGTAGAGTACGACGATGCGGCTGTCGATGATGCCGCGGGCGAAATCCATCAGGTGCGCGAAGGAGGAGTAGTACTGGCCGACCAGGCGCATCAGCGGGTTGGTGGCGGAATAGGCCAGGATGGTGAAGCCGAGCGTTTCGCCGAAGAGCAGGGCGAAGCCTCCGATCGCCGCGACGATTTGGTTGGAGGTCAGGCTCGACATCAGGAGCCCGACGGCAATGTACACCGCGCCCACCAGGACAGTCCCGACGGCCCCGCCGGCTAGGGCCCCCAGGTCGGGGAAGCCGGCCACCCCGGGAGGGCAGAGCCGGTGCTGGATGAAGGCGTAGGCGAAGACGGGCAGCCACAGCACCATGTAGAAGGCCATGGCGCCCGCGAACTTGGCGAGCACCAGCTCGTGCACCCGCACCGGCGTGGTGAGCAGGGCTTCCAGCGTGCCGAGCTTCCGCTCCTCCGCGAAGAGCCGCATCGTGATCAGCGGCACCACGACCGGCAGCGAAAAGGTGAGTAGCGGCCCGCTGAACAGCAGCTGCGTCGCCAGGGTGAGCGATTCGCCGTGGGCAAGCTGTCCGAGCAGCCAGACGAAGTTCCCGCCGGTCAGCGCCCAGAAGAAGAACATCACCACATAGGCGGCGGGCGAGCAGAAGCAGGCGCGCAGCTCCTTCCCTAGCAGGGTCGCAAACGTACTCATCGGCCGCCCTCCTTGCCCTGCGTGATCTTCACGAAGGTATCCTCCAGCGAGTGCTGCTGCTCGGTCAGCTCGCGCAGGGGCCATCCTTCGGCCACCGCGAGGTTGTAGAGTTCCACGCGCATGGCGGCGGAGTCCGATTCGATCTCGAGCCAGAGCCACCCGTCGGCCAGTTCGGAGGCGTTGCGCACATTCATGCCGCCGAGGGCGTCCACCTTCCCGACCGCCGCGGCCTGGTCGGCCAGTATCTCCATCTCGATGATGGAGCAGGCGTGCAGCTTGCGGTGGAGGTTCTCCTCCGTATCGGAGGCGACGATGCGGCCGTTGTCGATGATCAGGATCCGCTCGCAGATCGCTTCGACCTCCTGGAGGATGTGGGTGGAAAGCAGGATGGTGTGCTTTTCGGCGAGCTGCTTGATCAGTTCGCGCACCTGGCGGATCTGGAAGGGGTCGAGGCCGACGGTCGGTTCGTCGAGTACCAGCAGGTCGGGTTCGTGGACCAGGCTGTCGGCCAGCCCGACGCGTTGGCGGTAGCCCTTGGACAGCTGGCCGATGATGCGGCGACCGACCTCGGTCAGTCCGCACTGCTCCTTCACTTCGGCGATCCGCGCCTTGCGGGCCGACGGGCGGACGCCCTTGAGGGAGGCGCGGAAGCGGAGGTATTCGTCGACACGCATTTCCGGATAGAGGGGGCAGTTTTCGGGAAGGTAGCCGATACGCCGCCGCACCTCATGGGGCTCCTTCTCGACGTCGAACCCCGCGACCTCGATCCGTCCGGCGTTCATCGGCAGGTAGCCGGTCAGCAGGCGCATCGTCGTCGTCTTGCCCGCGCCGTTCGGCCCGAGGAAGCCCACGATCTCGCCGCGGGCCACCTCGAACGAGATGTTGTCCACGGCCAGCCGCGCCGGATATTTTTTCGTAACCCCAGAAACCTTGATCATGTTTGAAACCGTCGAATGGAACCGCGCATTATGCCCGAAGGCCAAGGCGAGTCAAGCAACCAGCCCCGGCGGCAATGCCACCCATCAATCCGCCCCCTCCAGGATGGCCTCCACCGCGTCGAGGAACCGGAACATTTCGGGCGCGGTGCCGATGGTGACGCGCAGGTAGTCCCTGGTGCGCTCCTCCCGGCCGAAGTAGCGCACGATGATCTTCCGCTTGCGGAGCGCTTCGAAGAGCGGCTTCGCCCCGATGCCCAGCGGTTTGATCCAGAGGAAGTTGGTCTGCGAGTCGCACACGTCGAAGCCCAGCTCCAGCAGCCGTTCCGCCACCCGCCGCCGCGTTTCGACGATCGCCTGCACGTTGGCGCGCATCGTCTGCTGGTCGAGGATGGCCACACGGGCGATCTCCTGCGTGAGATAGTTGACGTTGTAGGAGTCCTTGATCTTGTACATGGCACCGATCAGCCCGGCATCGCCCACGCAGTAGCCCAGCCGGATGCCGGCGAGCGAGTAGGATTTGGACAGCGTGCGCGCCACGAGCACGTTGGGACAGGCAAGCGCGAGGTCCATGCAGTTTTCGCTGGCGAAGTCGGCATAGGCCTCGTCGATGAGCACAACGCCGCCGAACCCCTTGGCAAACGCCTCGACCTGCGCCTTCGCGTAGGATTTGCTGGTCGGGGCGTTCGGGTTGGTCAGGAAGAAGAGCGAGGCCGCATAGCCTTCCGGCATCCGCCAGCCGAAGCGCGCATCGAGCGGCACGGGCCGCTTTTCGATATCCTCGATATCGGCGAGCACCGGATAGAGCGAGTAGGAGGGGTCGAAATAGCCGACCGAGCCGTCGCGCTCCACGAAGGCTCGCAGGCAGAGCGCGAGCACCTCGTCCGAACCGTTGCCGGCAAAGACGTTCTCGACGGCGCAGCCGTGGAGTTCCGCGATCGCCTTGCGCAGCTCGAGGCAGAGCGGATCGGGGTACCGCGAGAGCACCGCGATGTCGACCATCGAGAGGATGTCCTGCACGTCCGGCGAGGGCAGGTAGGGGTTTTCGTTGGTGTTCAGCTTGACGATGCCGGCCTCCTTGGGCTGCTCGCCGGGCACATAGCCCTCCATCGCCTGCACCGATTTCCGTATCAAGTTGTTCATGAATCAACCTATTCGAAGCGTATGGTCGCTGAGCGCGCGTGGCCGTCGAGGGTCTCGATGCGGCCGAACGCCTCGACGACCGGCAGGGTTTCCATCAGGTCTTCGCGGGTGAACTGGATCAGGCTGATGCGCCGCCGGAAATCCTCGACGGTCAGGCCGGAGAAGTAGGCCGCCGTCCCGCCCGTCGGGAGGACGTGGCTGGGCCCCGCGGCAAAGTCGCCGACCGACTCGGGCGTCCATTCGCCGACAAACAGGGCCCCGGCGTTCCGGACCTTGCCGATCCATTTGTCCGGGTGCTTGACGATCAGTTCCATGTGCTCGGGCGCGAAGCGGTTGCAGAGATCCATGCCGTCGCCGAGATTCCTCACCACCACCAGCAGCATGCCGTTGGCCAGTACCTTGGCGATCGGTTCCGCGCGGGAGAGGGTTTGCGCCTGGCGCAGCACTTCGGCACGGATCGCCTCGGCCATCCGCTGCGAGGTGGTGACCAGCAGCGACTTCTCCGACCCCGTGCCGTGCTCGGCCTGCGAAAGCAGGTCGGCTGCCACATGGGCGGGTTTGGCGGAGGTGTCGCACAGCACCGCGATCTCGCTCGGTCCGGCCACCATGTCGAGCGCCACATCGCCGTAGACCTGCCGCTTTGCGGCCGTCACGTAGGGGCCTCCGGGGCCGACGATCTTGCGCACCTTGGCGATCGTCTTGGTGCCGTAGGCCATTGCTCCGATGGCGTGGACTCCGCCGATCTTGTAGATTTCCGTGGCCCCGGCGAGGACCAGGGCATGGATGATATAGGGATTCAGCCGACCGTCCGGACCGGCCGGCGAGCAGGCGACCAGTTCCTTGACGCCAGCCACCTTGGCCAGGGTGAGCGTCATCAGGGCCGTGGAGGCCAGCGGCGCGGCGCCGCCGGGGATGTAGGCACCCACGCGGTCGTAGGGGACAAACCGTTCGCCGAGTGTTCCACCCCGGGGGGTCGGCATGGACCAGTCGCTACGAAGGCCTTTTTCAGAAAAGGCGGCGATGCGCCTGCGCGCCTCGGCGGCCGCGCGCTTGAAGTCGTCGTCGACCAGCCGGTCGGCTTCAGCAATCTCCGCGTCCGTCACGCGCAGGCGGCGGATCGAGATGTTGGAACCGTCAAAACGCCGCGCGCACTCGATGACCGCCTTGTCGCCGCGTTCCTCGACATCGGCCAGGATGGAGGCGGCGGCCTGCATGGCCTGCTCTTCCACCGCGGGCCGCAGGAGAAACTCCTCGACCTTGCCGTATTTCCTGGAGGTGTCCCATTTGACGATCGGTGCCCAATTCCTGCTCATGGCCTATCCTCAGTGTTCAATGGCCGGGAAACGTACCCTGACCGCGTTCATTTGCCGATGCAGAAGCGCGAGAAAATATTGTCCAGAAGCTCGTCGTGGTAGGCCCGCCCCGTGACCTGCCCGAGCATTTCGAGGGCCGTTCGCAGATGTTCACTGGCCATCGCCGCGTTCTCTTCGATGTTGCGCTCCAGCAGACTCCTTGCGCTCCGGGCTTCGTGGTGGGCCTTGGCAAGCAGGGCGCGGTGGCGCTCCGAAATGACGGCATGGGGAGGGGCGTGCAGGTCGGCGCCGCGCTCCAGCGCCTGCGCCATCGCCTTCTTAAGGTCGGCCAGCCCTCGGCCGGAAGCCAGGGACGTTTCGATGCCGTCGATCTGCACCCTCCTGCCCAGGTCCACCTTGTTCAGGACCACGATGCTGCGGTCGGGATCGAGCCGGCCCAGACGGACGCGGTCTTCCTCGTGCAGGGGCTCGGAGGCGTCGACCAGGTAGATGGCGAGGTGCGCCTCCGCGCCGTGGGCCTCCGCGCGGCGGATGCCTTCGGCCTCGATTTCGCAGTCGGTTTGGCGCAGCCCCGCGGTGTCGATGATGCGCAAGGGGATGCCATCGAGCACGAAGCCCTCCTCGATGGTGTCGCGCGTGGTGCCGGCGGTGCTCGACACGATGGCGCGGTCGTAGCCCAGAAGGGCGTTGAGCAACGTGGACTTGCCGGCATTGGGTCGGCCAAGGATGACGATGCGGGCACCTTCGCGCAGCAGCCGCCCCTCGTCCCAGGTGTCGAACAGCTCGTCCAGTTCGAGAAAGGTACGGTCCAGCAGGCTGGCAATGCCGGAAAAGACATCGTCAGGCAGCTCGTCCTCCACGAAATCGAGGGTGGTCTCCAGGTTGGCGGCAACCTCCATGAAGGCGTCGTAGAGCGCGTTGAAGCGCTGGCTGAGCCGGCCTTCCATCTGTTCGAGGGCGGCGGCGGCGGCACGGTCGGACCGGGCCCGGATCAGGTCGTAGATTCCTTCGGCCTGCACGAGGTCGATGCGCCCGTTGAGGAAGGCCCGTTTGGTGAACTCGCCCGGCTCGGCCATGCGGGCCCCCGCTTCCAGCACCCGCCGCAGGATGCGACGGAGCACGACGGAGCCGCCATGGCCCTGGATCTCGACCACATCCTCGCAGGTATAGCTTCTGGGCGCGCGCATCACGAGTGCCAGTCCGGCATCGATCTCGCCGCCATCGGCTTCGACGACCTTTCCGTAGGCAAAGGTTCCATGCTCGCGCACGGAGAGGGGGGTGCCGTCCAAAGGATGGAAGAACTGGTCGACAATCTGCCAAACACCGGGGCCCGAGATGCGCACGATGCCGACCCCACCCTCGCCCGGGGGGGTGGCGATCGCCGCAATGGTCTCCGCGTCGTAGGACAACATGCGCGGGATGATAGCCGTTTGGAACGGGCGGGAAAGCAGAATCCGACCGGCCTGGGAAAAGGAAACCCCGCGCCGTGGCGCGGGGTTCTTTCATGGAACTAAGGGGGCGACGCTATTCGGCCGCCGGCTGTTCCGCACCCTTTTCTTTCTTCTTTTGGGCATGGGCCTTCTCTTCGGGACTCAGGACGCCGTCCTTGTTGGTGTCCATCTTGTCGAAACGGGCTTCGGTCTTGGCCTGGTCGAACTCCTGGCCCTTCTTTTCGGCCATCTTGCGCTGGTTTTCTACGTATTGGGCCTTGGTGACGCTGCCGTCCTTCTTTCCCTTCTCCTTCTGCGTGCCCTCTTCGGCCTGCACAGCGACTGCAACGCAGCCCACCAGGGCCGCGAACAACCACTTCTTCATGGCAACCCTCCTATCGGAAGTTTTGGCCCGGCCGTTGCCCAATCCCAATCATGGAACAACCCGGAAACCACGCATGGAACGTAGCATATCGCGGCGGCATGGACACTCGCATAAATAAAAAAAGCGGCCGTGGAAGGCCGCCTTCTCGATGCAGGTTGCGTTGCGCTAGCCGGCGGAAATCGCATCCACCGGGCAGGAATCGGCGCAGGCGCCGCAATCCGTGCAGGTGTTGGCGTCGATGACGAACTGGTCGTCGCCTTGGCTGATGGCCTCGACGGGGCAGGTCGACTCGCAGGCGCCGCAGGAAATGCATTCGCTGGAAATGACATATGCCATGGTTTCTACTCCTTCTCTGGTTGGTTTAGCTGGGACAGATTTGTGGCCGAAAGGGGGCGAAGTTACCAGCAAAAACCGCGATTACAGCTTTATTTATCCTCCCCGGGCGTGTTTATATGTAGATTCAATTTAAAGAAACGACGGTGTGGTTATGAGCATGGATGAACGGCAGTTGCCCGAGGAGGTCCGGGAGTCGGTCGAGCAGGCGTGGCCCCTTTTTGTGGATTTCCTCAAGAAAAAGGAGGCCCGGATCACGCAGGCGCGGAAAATCGTCCTTACCCAGGTCTTTATGCGGCACGACCATTTTTGCGCCGACGACCTGGCCGCCGAGCTCTCCAGCGGACCCAACCACGTGAGCCGCGGGACGGTCTACCGGACCTTGGCGCTCATGGAGGAGGCCGGACTGGTGCGGGTCATCCGCGACACCGACGTCCATGCCCACTACGAGCACACCTTCAACCATCCCCAGCACGAGCACATGATTTGCGACCAGTGCGGGCAGTTCATCGAGTTTTCCGATGAGCAGATCGTGAAGCTCATCGCCAAGGCCTGCTCCGCGCACGGCTTCAGGGAACGCACCCACCGGATCGCCGTATTCGGGATCTGCCGCACCTGCGCCGGGGGCGCATAGGTATTGGCCGATCAATGGGCGGAAGCCGCCTTCTTCCGGGCAGTCTCGGCCTGGAATTCCCGCAGCTCGCAGGAAGGGCACTGCACCTTTTCGCCCTTGTATACGACGCAGTCGTGGCTGCCGGAGCAACCGGGCTGCTTCTTCCTCAGCGCATTGACGGTTGCCAGGATGCCGAGGGGGACTCCCACGATCAGGAAGGCCGCCAGGAACAGGGTAAGGAAAGTCGCCATTTTTCGCCTTGTTTTTCGGGGTGAAAGCTACCGGGAGCAACACTTGACACTTACCCGCATGCGACGGATACTGCAACCCCTTTGTTCACGATAAGCTTTCGGGTGCCGCCGGAGCGGCAGGGTGGTCCACCAATGAGGAACGAGCATAAGACACGATCGGCAGGGCGTGCCGCCGCGGGGTTCGATCCCCTCGCCTCCGATTCCAACTTCTATTCCGGGTCGCCGAGCGAGCGGCCGCTCTACGAACAGCACAACCTGTCCGAGGCGCAGCGGGTGCGCAAGACCCGCCGGCACCAGGCGGTGGCCGGGCGCAGGAAAGAGGGGATCGATCCACGCGAAAAGATGGCCCTGTTGGCCATTCTCAAGGCGGGCGTCGTGCTCGTGCTGCTCGTCATCGCCTTTTTCCTGCTGTGGAAAGGGATCAAGCTCTACGAGGAAAGCATCTGGATCGAAAACCAGCGGCCGGAAGAGGCCGCCCCCGTGCTGCGTGAAGTGGTCCAGCTGGAGGAATTCGATATCGGGGACCAGGATTCGAGGATCCTGTTCGCCGAGCGCGTGAAGATGTGGGACGAAGCCGAACGGCTGGTCCGGTCGGCCGATACCTTCATGCAGCGCAACAATATCGACCAGGCCATCGGCCGCTGCCAGGAGGCACTGCGGCTCGACCCTTTCCACATGGGTGCCTTGGAACGGCTGGGCAGGCTCTACAAGGCTCAGGGAATGCATGTGGAGGCGATCAACGCCTACATCCGGGCGCTGAGCGTCGATCCATCGCGTGAAGACCTCCATCTCGGGTTGATCGACCTGCTGGACCAGCGGGGGGATTCCGATGCGGTGGTCTTCATGGCCCGGTGGTATTTCGGGCAGCACACGTACAATGCCGATGTGCAGCGCCATCTGGCCAGCGCCCTCTACCAGAAGGGGGAATTTGCAGAAGCCGCGGAAGCGTTTGAGCGGGCGCTCAAGGATGCGCCCGAAGATGTGGGGATTCTCGAACAGCTGGCAAAGGCGCGCATCCAGCTCGGCGAGTACGACAAGGCGCTGCCCTCCCTCGAGAAACTGCGCGAATTGAACTTCAACGAACAGACCTACTACCTGCTCATCGCGGTATGCCACGCCCAGCTCGGCCATGGGCTCGAGACGGTCCAGACGCTGGGCAAGGCGGCGCATCTCTTCGGGCAGAATACGGTGGTTGGTTGGATGCAGGATCCACGTCTCGATCCGGTGCGCCAGGACCGCACCTTCCAGGCGTTTGCGGACCGCGTAGGCGGGGAGGAGTTCCGCAAGTGGCTCGAGCGCGTGGCCCAGAGCATGGAGAGCGAGGATCGCGAGAAGGTCATGCCCCAGTTGACCCTGCCTGAACGCGAGACGATCGACACCGAATTGCTCAAGCCCCGCAAATAGACCGGCTGCGAAGTCGATGAAGATACTCTTTGCCACTTTCGGGGAGCTGTCCGTCGAATCGGGATCGGTCCGATCCGTCGCGATGCTCCGGGCCTTGGCCGACGCCGGGCACCGCGTTGATGTGATCGCGGCCCGCGCCAAGCTGCCGAGCCATCCCCATGTGCAGGTGCTGGCCGGCGCGGGGGAGGGCCGCCTCCCTCAACGCAAGTTGCGCATGGCGATCATGGGTGCATTGGGCAGGCGCACCCACGACGTGGTCCACGCCCTGGATACCTGCGCCCCTTTTGCCTCCCGCATCTGCCGCCTGCGCAAGGTTCCATTCGTGTACGACGCGGCCCGGTGCTTTACCGGCCCCGCCGCCGAGCCACCCTCCATCGGATGGCGCTGGTTCGCCAGGCGCGGCCAGCGCATCGAAAAGCGGATGATTGGCCAGGCGGCTGCGATCTTCGCCGGGTGCGATGCCCTGGTTCAGGACCTCCGCGGACTGGCTCCGGAGGCGGATGTGTCCTTGGTGGAAGACGTTCCGGCCCAATTCCTTGCCACTCCTGAAGACGGTGCCTTGCGGGCGCTGCAGGGAGGCGTCGTCGATGGGCCGGTCGGGCTGCTGGTGGTGGCTGGCGTGGTGCAGCCGACCTCGGCTGTCCTGCGCGATGTGCTGCTGGCCTCCCGCAAGGTCGTGGATTCGAATCCGCAGGCCCTATTCGTCTTCAAGGGATTACCGGTCCGCGATGCCGCGGCATGTGCCGCCAACCTGGATATCGCCGGGCGCTGCGTGTTCCTGGAGGAGAGCGAAACGGCGCGCTACCTCGGGCTGTTGAAGGCCGCCGGCGTTCTGTTGTTCGTACCGCCCGCGTCAGGCCGCTACCTGGATGCCGAAGCCTACACCCTGCTGCATGCTTCCGCCCCCCTCGTTGCTGTTCAGGCTGACGCCTACGCAAAGCTGCTGACCGACCGCAACTGCATCCCGGTCCTGCAGGGTGCGGATGCGATTGCCGAAGGGGTGCGGCAGGCGGTCCAGGAGCCGCTCTTTTCCTTGGGAATTTCCCTGAACGGCGAGCAGCTGATTGCGGATCGGCACTCCTATTCCAGCTTCAAGCACAAGGTCCGCATGGCCTACCACGCCCTTGGCATCATTGAATAGGAGGGGCCATGCCCGACGGCTATCCAGGGCAGGCGAAGCGACGCCCGATGGTAGGACTGGGGATTGCGGTCGTTGCCGGGATGGCGCTTGGGGCCAGCGCCATCATCTCCTTGGAGCTCCTTTGGGTGGCAAGCTTCGCCCTGCTGGTGGCCGGGATGGCCTTGCGCCGCTCGCGGAGGTCGACCCTGCTGGTCCACCTGGCCGTGGCGGCCGTGGCGGCTTGCCGATTCCAGCTGACCGATCCAGGCCTCTCCCCGGCATCGATCGACCGCATGGCCGGACAGCTTCCGGTGGAGGAAGCGGAGGTTGAGGGGTGGATCTGCTCCGAGCCGGAATTCCATCCCTACGGATCGCGGAACCTCGGATTCTGGCTCTTCAGCCTGCAATGCGAAGGGATTCGCGCCGGTGGGGGGTGGACGACCCGCCGGGGCACGATCGATGTGGTGCTTTCCGGGGCCGAGGCGTCAACCGTTGCGCGGATCGGCGATCGCGTCCGGCTCGCAGGTGTACTGGCGAAGCGCAAATATCCCGGTGGCCATGCCATCGAATTGAAGGTGGTCCGCCCCGGCGACTGCCTGACCATCTCTACACGGCATGCCGCGCTGCGGCCCGGCAGCCTGGGCAGGGCGATCCGCGGGGCCCTGGAAGGGCGCCTGGAGGTGGGGATCGAGGACCTTGCCTCCCAGCAGGCCATCCTCAAGGCCCTGGTGCTGGGCAGACGTGATGCCGTTCCCCGGGAAACCATGGAGCCCTTCCGCCGTACCGGTGCGATCCACATCTTCGCGATCTCGGGACTGCATGTCGGGATTGCCGGCTTGCTGCTGGCCGTCCTGTTGCAGGCCGCCGGGATGCCGCGGGACTGGCTGGGGGCGGGGCTTCTGCCGCTGCTGTCCCTCTACGTGGTAGCCACGGGCATGTCGGCCAGCGCATTGCGCGCGTTGACCATGGCCGGCGTCTACCTCCTCGCCCCGCTGGTGCGCCGCGAACCGGATGTCCCGTCCTCCGTGGCCTTTGCCGCCATCCTGCTGCTTTTCATCCAACCCATGGAACTGCTATCGGCCGGTTTCGTATTCTCGTTTGCCGTGGTTTCCGCGCTCGTCATGGCCTACTCGGCCGTTCCCGCGCACTGGCTGGCGCACGGCGGCTGGCTGCGCCGCTACGTGGTTTCGCTGGCCGTGACCTCCTTTGCGGCCAGCCTGGCCGCCATGCCGCTTACGGCGCTCTATTTCGGCACCTACTCGCCTATTGCGCTGGCGGGCAACCTGGTCGTGGTGCCGTTGACCTTCTGCATCGTCCTGTCGGGGTGGCTGTCGTTGGCGATCCCTTTCCTGTCGGGCCTCTTCAACCATGCGGCCGTGGCGTTCATCGATCTAATGGTCTCGGCAGTGCGGCTTCTGGATGCCGTGCCCGGTTCGTGCGTCGACGTCGTCTCGCCGCCGCTGCCCGCCGTGCTGCTGTGGTTTGCCAGCCTGGCCTACCTGTTTACGCACGGAAGCGTCAGGCGGGCGTTGCCGCCCGCCCTGGCCGGGCTCGTCCTTGCCATGCTATGGGGTCTTGCGGGCTGAGGCCTGCGCGGCGCGCAGGCGCTTGCGCTGCCGCCGCCCTTCGCCGACGGCCCCGCCGGCGGCTCCCAAGTGGGCTTCGCCCCGTTCACCGGCCAGTCGGACCTGGCGTTCGCGCTCTCGCAGGCGTTCCTTCCGCTCTGCCGAGGTTTCGCCGTGGCAACGGGGGCAGCTTACGCCGGGCTGGTAGAGTTCGCTGGCGCGATCCTTCGGGCCGATGGGCCTGCGGCAGCCATGGCATAGCTCGTGGCAACCCTTCTCCAGCATGTGCCCGAGGGCGACGCGCTGGTCGAAGACAAAGCATTCGCCCTCCCAGAGGGATTCCTCCTCGGGAATCTCCTCGAGGTATCCGAGGATGCCGCCTTTCAGGTGGTAGACCTCGTCGAAGCCGAGCTTCTTGAGGTAGGCGGTCGACTTTTCGCAGCGGATGCCGCCGGTGCAGAACATGGCCACCTTCCGGTGGCAGGCGGGATCGAGGTTTTCGGCGACGTAGCGGGGGAAGTCGCGGAACGACCGGGTGTGTGGATCGATGGCGTTGCGGAAGCTGCCGATCGCGGTTTCATAGTCGTTGCGGGTATCGATCACCACCGTTGCGGGATCGCTGATCAGCTCATTCCAGTCGCTTGGCTCCACATAGGTGCCCGCCGAAGAGCGGGGATCGATGCCCTCGACGCCGAGGGTGACGATCTCCCTTTTCAGCCGGACCTTGGCCCGGAAGAATGGATTGGTGTCGTGCCGGGAGAATTTGGCGTCGATGTCCGCCATGCGGGGGTCGGAGCGGAGCCGGACAAGGAGTGCGTCGATGGCTTCGCCGGAACCGGCAACGGTTCCGTTGATGCCTTCGCGGGCCAGCAGGAGGGTTCCAAGGATGCCGAGTCCGTGCATGAGGTCAAGCAGGGGCTGGCGCAGCATTTCCGGATCCTCGAGAAAGGCAAACTTGTAGAGGGCGCAAACTACGATCGGTTTCATGGTGCGGGCCGTATTAGGATTCCCGGCTCCCGGCGGCAACAACCAAGAAGGGAAAATAAGACTAGCCGTGGAAGAAGACCTCCCGGTGGATCCGTTCGAGGGGAATGCCCTGCGCGCGCAGCCACGCGGTGGCTTCGCCGACCATGCTTTCGCGGCCGCAGGCGTAGTAGTGGTGCCTGTCGTCGAGCGGCAGGGCGGAGAAGAGACCGGTGATGCGCCCGTGGCGATGCCGGGTAGCCTCGCGCGAAACGGCGAGGTGTGTTGGGCAACGTTTGTCCAGTGTATCGAAGCCGGCCGCATCGGATTCATGGCGCACGCCGTAGAGGCAGCAGGAGGGGGGGCGGTCGAAGGTGGCGACATAGGAGAGGAAGGGGGCGATGCCCGTGCCGGTGGCCATAAAGGCAAAAGGAGCGTCGCCGATCTCCTGGCCGGGGCGGAACCATCCGAACGGCGGGGAGATGCGTACCGTGTCGCCCGAGGTTCGGCCCGCCAGCCAGGGCGATACCTCGCCGCCGTCCATTTCGCGGATCAGGAAGCGCAGGTCGGCATCGCGGGAACCCGACGCGATGCTGTAGGGGCGGGACTGACCGCCTCCGTTGTACAGGGCCACGCAGTCTCCGGGGGTGAAGGCGAGGCCGTTGCGTTCGAGGGCGACTTCATACAGGCCGTGCCCATACGCCTTGACGGAAAGTACGGCATGGGTGCTGCAATCCAGATTGATCATTTCCACCTCGCTGAAAAGCGGCACTTAAGCGGATGGCGGCGTCTCTGGCAACCCCCCTAGGCGTCCCGCCTCCATGACTTGGAGCGTGCGGTAGAGCTTCTCGGTCTCGGGCATGGCCACCCCCGCCGCCTTGGCGGCCAGCAGGGGGGCTCCGTAGATGCTGTCGATTTCCATGGGCAGGCCCCGGTCGTAGTCCAGCTTCATGCTGGTGGCGTAGGGCTTCATCCGTTCCGTATCGGACATCATTTTTTCGAGGAATGCCGACTCGATGGGACGGGCGCAGGCCGCGGCCGCCGCGGCCGTCTCCTCCATCAGCTCCCGGCAGAGGGCGCGTAGCGTGGGATCGGCGACCAGCACGTCGGTCAAGGCGTCGTGCGCAACGGACAATCCGTTGAACGGAATGTTCCAGAGCAGTTTCTTCCAGCGCGCCAGGGGGAGATCCTCCACCAACCTGGTCGGGATGCCCGCCTCCTGGAGGATCCCTCCGATCGAACGCAGGCGCGGCGTGATGCCCGCCGGGCGCCCATCGGCGCGGTAATCGCCCAGCGTGACGAGGCCGTAGTCGAGGTGGCGTATCGCACCGGGCCCGGTCTTGTTCGCGCACAGGAAGCAGAGGCCTCCCACGACCCGGTCATGGCCGATCGTGGCACCCACCGTCTGCTCGCTGCCCAGTCCGTTCTGCAGGGTCAGCACCACGCCGCCCGGCTTGAGGATATGGGGCAGGATGGAGGGCAGGAGATGGTTGGCCGTCGTTTTCAGGGCCACGATGGCCAGATCGCAACGAGGCATCATCCTAGCCTCTCCGTACGCGTTGACGCAGGGAAGAACAAAGTTCCCGTCGCGCGACTCAATGGATAGCCCATGGCTCCGCACATGCTCGACATCGTGGTGCAGCAGAAAATGGAGCTGGAAGCCCGCCCGCTGCAGCAAGGCACCGTAGTATCCCCCCACGGCCCCCGTTCCCACTACGGCAATCTTCGTTCCACTGTCCATGGCGGGATACTGTCAGACGCGCCGCGACGGAAAAGACAAAAACCGGCTCCATATGCAGACGGTGGAGCCGGTCGGTCCGTTTTCCCAGGTTCGGGGTGGTAGCTAGTTTTCCTGGAGCTTGAGCTTGTTGCCCGATTTGAGCCATTCGCCCAGGATGATCTTGCAGTATGCACCGGTCGAGATCTGCATCGACGCCGCGCGCTTTTCCAGCTCCCTGGCCATCTCCAGTTTCATGTTGATGCCTATGGTTTTGGTTCCTTTTCCTGCCGGATTCGTAGCCATGGTACTCGCCTCCTTTCGACCTGGTCGGAATGATAGAGGCCGCTGCCCGGTTTGTAAACTTGAAACATGTGGAGCAATGTTTTTTCCAATGCCGGGTCTATGCATGGAATTTGATCTTCTAATCAGAACAGGCAGGATTTTTCGGCTGATTATGGGGCATCAAAGGATTCCGGTGCGGCCCAGCTCCCGAAAGATGCGTTCGACTTCCGCATGGGAGGCATCGATGAAGTCCTCGTAGTCCGCGGTATTCTGCCCGGTGGGGTCGGGAATATCGTGTATCTCGTCCGGATCGCCGCTCCACAGGTATTCCATCATGCGAAAGGTCTTTTCTCTGGCTTCGGGAAATCGTGCGATGATCTCATCCTTCTGGTACTGCTCCATCACCAGGATGGCATCGGCCTTTCGTATGGTTTTCGAGGTCAGGGGATCCGAGCGATGGCCCTTGAGGCTGAAACCGTGGATCCGGGCGACATGCTGGACCACTTGGCTCGCCTGACCTCCATGGCGCGCACGGACACCGCCGGAAACAATGCGGATCTTCCTGCGGGCGTGGGGGAAATGTTGCCTGAGATATTGTTCCATGTAGCCATGCAGGTAGGCGCTTCGCGTAATGTTCGCCTTGCAGACGACCATGATGGTGAATTTCCTCGAAAATAGAGACATGAAGCGAGGATAGGCCATCCCTTGGGAACGAAGCAATGGCAACAAAGAGAAACATCGACTCCATTCCCATACTTCATGAAGTGTGGGAATGGTTAGGGACTTGATATTTCCAACCGCATCTCATATCACACTTCATGAAGTGTGGGAGTGGAGGAGGTTGCATGCCGGATCTGCATCCATCGTTGTGGCGAACCTGCCGGGTGCTTGCCAACGCCAACCGTGTTGGCCTGCTTTGGCGCCTGTTCGAACTCGAAGAGTCGTCCATGGGGAGGCTTGCCGAGGCGTGCGGCCTGGGTGGAAGCTCGGCCTGCATGCATTTGAGGGCGTTGAATGCCCGGGGGCTGATCCGGGCCGAGCGCCGCCGGACGCACGTGTTCTATCGTCCGGTGGCCAACCCCGAGGTGGCCCATGCCGTGGCCCTTCTGGGGGCCTTGCGCCGGAGCCATGCCGACGGGGATTCGGCTGCCAAAGTGATCAGGGCGGCGACCGCGTTCACCCATCCCCGTCGGATCGAGGTGGTGCGTTCGCTGGGCGAGGGGGCGAAGGATTTTTCGACACTGGCCGTTGAAACCGGAATCTCCGTGCCGGCACTGGCGCGCCATGTCGCAAAGCTGGCAAAACGCGATATCCTGAAACGAACGGCGGAGGGGTTTGCCCTTCTACCGCAGAGCGATCCGCTATGCGCCTGTCTGCTCAGGGCGGCGATGGCGTGATTTTTTTCTGTGGCAGGCCGGTGAAGGCATGTAGATTCCGCGGTGCAGATGCGTGATGAAGACGACGTTTAAGATCATGGGACTGGTTGCCGGCCTGGGGCTGGTCCTCCTGCTCTCACTGCACCTCTTCCTGCAATATGGCCTGACCCGGGCGATGCGCGAAGTCGTTCTTCCGCGCATCAGGCAGGAGACCGGTATCGACCTGCGCGTGGGAGGGCTTTCCATCAACCTGCCGAAAGGGCAGCTGGCCATTCGGGAGATCGAGGTGCGGAATCCGGAAGGATTCCTGCTTGAAAACCTGGCATCTGTCGGGCGCGTGGTGCTGGAGGTCGACCTGCTCCGGCTGCTCAAGGATAAAACCCTCGCGGTCCATGACCTGGAGATTGAGGGGGGGGTGGTGAACATCGTGCGCGACCGGGAAGGCGTCATGAATTTGGAACGGTTGGAAGCCGGGCTTGCCCAACCGCCCCTGTCTCCGTCCCTGCCCGAATCCGCCTCTCCAGGATCCGGCCAGCCTGCGCTGGAACGCGCTCCCGGAACCGTGCGGCAGGATCCGGTTCCCCGGCCCGTCGAGCCGTTGCCCGAGATGATTGTGGAGCACCTGAAGGGCGACGCCATCGTCCGCTACGTGGACTTTCGGTTAAACCAATACGACATCGCGCTCAGGCTGGATATCGAGGGGCGCAATCTCTCGACGGTCGCGGCAACCGACTCCGGCTGGGGCGATCTTCGTGCGACGGGGGCGTTGGGGAGCGATCGGACGAGCTTTGTGACCGATCTCGCGGTTCGGATGGCTCCGCTAACCGATCTGCAGGCCCCCTCGTTCGACCTTGCCGGCAAGATTATGGAGATCGATCCCCGCATCCTGGAGAAGGTCTACGGCAAGGCGGGGATCCGGTCCGCGCCGTTCGGGATCGATCCCGTACTCCATTGCCGTCGGGGTTGGTTCGAAGACTCGACGGTCTCGCTCCATCTCCGCGACGTGAAGTTCGAAGAAAAGCTGGCGAGGAGGATGGGCGGCATGGGTACGATCGGTTCGCTGCGCTTCAGCGTTCCGGTCGGGGGGTCCTTGCAGCAGCCGGAGTTCGACCTGAGTGCGGCCATGCTGGGTGCGGTGGGTGGCAACATGCGCAGCGTCCTGGATGCTTGGCTCATGGGCGCTGCCGGGCAGCAAGGCGGGACGGGGCAGGCTCCGGCCGGAACCAGCGATGCCGCGATCGAGGCGCTGGGTGAAAAGATCGACGAGATCGGCCGGAGCGAAACGGCCAAGCGGATCTTAAAGGATTTGGCAGATGGCGAACCTTCGGCTACAAACGCGCCTTCCCCGGCCAGTTCCGACGTGCTGGTCGATCTGCTTGGCGAGCAGGTCGAGGAGATTGGGGAGAACGAGGCGCTCAAGAAGGATCTCAAGGATCTAGGGCGGAAGCTTTTTGGGAGGTAGGGAACATATGGTTGCAGCGTTTCTGACATTGGCGGCGTACCTGTTCGGGGCGTTGCCCTTCGGCCTGTTCGTGGCCCGGATGCATGGCATCGACATCCGCCACCATGGCAGCGGGAACATCGGGGCCACCAACGTATTCCGGGTGGTCGGCAAGGGATGGGGCATCTTCACTTTCGTGCTCGATGCGCTCAAGGGATTCATCCCGGCGTTTCTCTTCCCGAAGCTTGCCGGCGTGGAAGCGGAATGGGGGGTCTTGTTCGGTGCTGCCGCCATCCTCGGCCATAGCTTCCCGGTCTACCTGCGCTTCAAGGGCGGCAAGGGAGTGGCCACGAGTGCAGGCATGCTGCTGGGCGTGGCGCCGCTGGCGGTGGGGATCGGTTTCCTGTGCTGGGTGGTCTGCATGGTGGTATCGCGCTACGTTTCCCTCTCCTCCATCATGGCTGCGCTGGCGGTCGGAGCGAGCATCTGGTTCATGGACAAGCCGCCGGTGGTTCGGGTCGTCCTGACGGCGTTGGCTGTCCTCGTGGTCTGGCTGCATCGCGCCAACATCAAGCGGTTGCTCAACGGTACGGAAAGCCGCTTTGGGAAAAAGAAGGAGACGTCGGCATGAAGGTGGCAGTGATCGGCGATGGCGGCTGGGGTACGGCCTTGGCGATGGTGCTCGACCGCAACGGGCATGAAACCACCGTGTGGGGACCGTTCCCGGACTATCTCGGGGAGATTTGCCGGTCGGGGGAAAACACGAACTACCTTCCCGGCGTTCCGCTTCCGTCCTCCATCCGCTGGACGGCGGACCACCGGGAAGCCGTCGAAGGTGCCGGGCTTGTGGTGCTGGTGGTTCCGTCGCGCTTCTATAAGCCGGTACTCGAAGCCTTCAGGCCGCATATCCCGGCCGATGCCCTCGTGGTTAGCGCCACCAAAGGGCTGGATGAAAGGAGCCGCGAGCGGATGAGCACGACGGCCGAGCGGATCATCGGCCGGCCCGTGGCCGTCCTGTCCGGGCCGAGCCATGCCGAGGAGGTGGCCCGCGGCATCCCCTGCGCCGTCGCCATTGCCGATCGCGACCACGCCACGGCCGAGCAGATCCAGCAGCTGTTCGTCAACGACGCCTTCCGCGTCTACACCCTCGACGACGTGGTGGGCGTTGAATTGGGCGGCGCGCTCAAGAATGTCATCGCCATCGCGGCGGGGATCAGCGATGGCATGGGTTTTGGCGACAATACCAAGGCGGCCCTCATGACGCGCGGCATTGCGGAAATCACGCGCCTAGGGACCGCGCTGGGAGCCAAGCCGGAAACCTTCTACGGGCTCAGCGGCATCGGCGACCTGATGGTCACCTGCATGAGCCGGCACAGCCGCAACCGCGGCGTGGGCGAACGGCTCGGCAAGGGCGAGAGCCTCAAGGATATCATGGCCGGAATGAAGATGGTGGCCGAGGGCGTTTGGAACTGCCAGGCGGCGAAGGAATTGGCGGACTCGCTAGGTGTCGATGTTCCGATCACCGAACAGGTCAACGCCGTTGTCCACGAGGGGAAGGATCCCCGCCAGGCGATGCTCGATCTCATGAGCCGCGCACCCCGTCCGGAGCGCGAGGAGCCCTGATCGAGGCATTCCAGCCGCAGGCTTCTAGTCGGCGTCCAGGGATCCGAGGGTCGACACCAAGTTGAGCAGGTTCTGCTTGGCCTGCATGTATTCGGTATCGCTGATCACCCCTTTTTCATGGGCCGCCTGGAGATCCAGCAGTTCCTGGCCGAAGGTGATGTTGCGGTGCATGGTCAGGTTTACGCGGTTGAACGCGGCGCCCGCGCAACCCGACAGGATGGCCGCCGAAATCAGGGCCACGGCGGTATTCCGGATCTGTTTCATAACTTCCTCCCTAGTTGTTTTCGTAGAATTCGTTGATGCGTTGCCAGGCCTCGTCGGCCGTGTCGCAGAAGGTGAAAAGGTCGAGGTCCTTCTGGCTGATAAGGCCGCATTCGGCCATGTACTCCCAGTCGACGATCCGTTTCCAGTGGTCGGTGCCGAAAAGGAGGATGGGCATCGGCTGGATCTTTCCGGTCTGGACGAGCGTGAGCGCCTCGAACAGCTCATCGAAGGTGCCGAAGCCTCCGGGGAAGATGCAGACCGCCTTGGCGCGGAGCAGGAAATGCATCTTGCGCATGCTGAAGTAGCGGAATTCAAAGTTCAGCTCGGGTGTCACGAACGGATTCGCCTCCTGCTCATGGGGCAGGACGATGTTGAGCGAGATCGACTTGCAGCCCGCCTCCGCGGCGCCGCGGTTGCCCGCTTCCATGATGCCGCCCCCTCCGCCGGTCATGATGACGTATTCGCATTCGTGGTTGGTCTGGCAGGTGGTGCTGACGATCTGGGCCAGCCTGCGGGCCTCATCGTAGAACGGGGTAAGCGCCGCCAGGTTCTTGTTCCGGGTGGTTTCCGCCGCTTCGGGCGAGGGGATGCGCGCGCTGCCGAAAAGCACGATGGTCGACTTGACGCCCTGTTCCTGCATGGTCACCTCGGGGTGGAGGTATTCCAGCTGGAGCCGGACGGGCCGGCAGTAGGGGCTGTTGAGAAAAGGGATGTTCTCGTAGGCTTTGGGCGGGCTGATCATTGGCGGTCTCCTTGATATGGAACGTTTTTACACCACGCAGCCAGGAAGATCACGAAGAATCACAGGATCCTGCGAATGTTTTGTGGCTGCTGGTCCAATGCTGCAACCGCACTCCCCGCATGGGCCCGTCTATTTGGATTCCTTCCCCGGTGCAAAGGTCAGGATCAATCCAAGCGCGAAGTTCACACCGGGCACCAAGGCCAATATCGAACTTGCGGGTGGCCATTGGAGGTCCCGGAGTCTCGGCAGGAGTATGAACGGGAAAACGAATATGAAGGCGACGATGGCGACCAATAGATAGAAGGCCAAGAGGATTGGGTTGCCGGTTTGGACTGCATGCTCGCCCAAGGCGCCCAGGGGCAGGATGGCAAGTACGGTGAAGCCGAGGTTCCGGGCCACATATTCCAGCCTTCCGATTTGCGAAGGGAAGAAGAAGTTCCTGGCGGGCGAAGGAAGCTTCCTCATTTGTTCCAGGCGGTCCTTGGGCATGTTGTGGCCTCCGGTTGAACGTTGACACCTAGGGTCGATGTCCTGCCATGTCGACTTGCGGTGCTTCGCGGACGGCGGGATCGACATCGAAGAAGTCGTGGGCTTCGAAATGGAAAAGACCGGCGATCAGGTTGGAGGGGAAGGACTCGCACTTGTTGCGATAGTCGCGGACGTTGCCGTTGTAGAAGCGCCGCGCCGCCTGGATGCGGTCCTCGGTGTTCACCAGCTCCTGCTGGAGTTGCAGGAAGTTTCGGTCGGCCTTCAGTTCCGGATAGGATTCGGCCACGGCCAGCAGCCGCTGGACCCCGGCGACCAGCTGCTTCTCCGTGCCCGCCTGGTGGACGACGCTGCCGTGGTCGGCCGCGCATTGGTTGCGAAGCTCGACCACCCGTTCGAGCGTCTCGCGCTCGTGCTTTGCATAGCCCTTGACCGTTTCGACCAGGTTGGGGATCAGCTCGTAGCGGCGTTTCAGTTCCGTATCCACATCGGCCCACGATTCGCCAATGTGGTTCCTCAGCGCGACCAGCGTATTGTAGGTCGCAACCACGAAAACGACCGGTGGCAGGACGATCAAACCCAATAGGGCCAATGCGGCGGGGGTCATGGATGTCATCTCGCTTTCTCGAAGAGGTACTCCGGCATGAGGTTGCGGACTTCAATGAGCTGCCGCAGGCAGGGTTCGATGTCGTCGACGCGCAGGCAGGAGGCGTAGCCGATGGCGAGGGCGTCGGATTCGACCTCGATGTTGAGGTCGGGGTTGCCCAGCAGGTATTCCATCATCCGCGCGTTGCAGAAGTCGTAGGCGAACTTCTTGTCCTTGGACCGGACGACGAACTTCCGGGAGAATTCGTGGGATTCGAAGTCGATGTCGTCGTAGCCCAGCGACTGCGCGATCTTGGAGAGGATGCCCTCCTTGGCGATGGTCAGTTCCGGAAGGTGCTTTCCGAGCGAACAGATGAAGAAGGAGAAGTGGTGGTGGTGCGTCTGGCGCCGGCCCTTGGAGTCGGTCGAATGGGTTTCGTAGTGGTAGTCGAACACGGTGACGGGGTGCCCGTGGTAGTCGCCGTCGAGGATGTTGTAGGCGTAGCGGTTCGAGCCCTGCGCCAGTTTGTCGAGGAAGCCGTAGCGTTCGGCGAGGCGGTAGTTGCGCTCGGAGGAAAAGGAAAGGCCCAGCTTTTCTGCCAGTAGGGTCATGGCGTCCCGGCGCTTCTTCCCGGCGTAGAGGCCCCATGCGATGGCGCCGACGACGCACAGCAAGACTATGATGAATCCACCCATCCCATGCTCCCGGTTTAAACTCCCCCGCATTTAAGCGGGATGCTCCGCGCTTGCCGATTACAAATTCCGGCAAAGAATCCATCGCATCTGGCTCGGGAATCTTTGCGCCTCGGGACGGCTTCTGCTAGAAATCTGGCTTTTCGACGATGATGAAGCTTTCCCCCTTCAAATTTGGCTCGGTGGAAATTACATTCCCCGTCTTGCTTGCACCGATGGCAGGCTATACCGACGCGGCGATGCGCACGCTCTGCCTGGAACACGGGACGGGGGCGGTCTATACCGAGCTGGCCAGCGCCGAAGGGCTGCGGCGCGATGCGGGAAAAACTTTCCAGGTGCTGGAGCCAGCCGAAGGCGAGCATCCGGTTGCCGGACATATTTTCGGGGCCGATCCGCAGGCGATGGCCGAAGCGGCCCGGATGATCGAGCAGGATGGCCGCTTCGATTGGATCGACTTGAACTGCGGTTGTCCGGTCAAGAAGGTGGTATCGCGCGGGGCGGGGGCGGCGCTGCTCAAGGATTTGCCGCTGCTGGGCCGGATCGTCGAGGCGGTGAAGGCGGCGGTTTCGCTTCCGGTCTCGGTCAAGACCCGCATCGGCTTCAACGCCGAAACGGCCGGGCATCTGGAAATCGCCAAGGTGGTCGAGCAGAGCGGCGCGGACATGGTCGCCGTGCACGCTCGGCTGGCGAAGAATTTCCATGGCGGCGATCCCGACTGGGAAACACTGGGCGAGATGAAGCGGGCCCTCAAGATACCCGTGATCGGGAACGGCGGCGTCAACACGCCCGGGGACGCCGAGCGCATGGTGGCCGTTTCCGGGGTCGATGGCGTGATGATTGGTCGCGGCGCCATCGGAAATCCGTGGATTTTCCAAGAGATCCGGACGGGATGCACCGCTCGTCGGTCGGCCGCGGAGCGGCGCGATATGATGGCGGAACATTTGCGGCGGCTGGTGGCCCTGATGGAAAAGCGGCACGCGCGGTCGGGCCGGGCGGAACGCCATTCCCCCGAGGAGGCGGCCTGCGTGCTCTTCCGCACCCATATTCCCTATTACGTGAAGGGAATGTATGATAAAAAACAGCTCCTGATGAAGCTGGCGACGCTGGTGAGCGTGGATTCAATAATGGAGGAAGTGGAAACTCTGGTATCCAAGAACCGGTAAATATATATTTCACGCAAAGCCGCCAAGAAGGCAAAGACGGTTTTTCTTTGAGGTTTAAGTGAGCCTTGCGAACAGGCGAGAGGATAATATGTCAGAAGAAGTTTCAATGGATGTCGGCGTCCAGCCCTTGGATGCCATCATGACGGCGAAGGAGATCAGGAACCACGATCTGGTGGCGGCTTTGCCTCCCGGCACCCTGACGCACAAGCAGGTACAAAAGGCGCGCAAAGGGCGCCGCCTGACGGCGAACGTGCAGGAAAAGGTGCTTTCGGCGCTCAATGCCTACGCGGCGCCGGAGTCCTACAGGCGCGAAGAGCTGTTCAACTATGCCGGGAAGCGGTAGCACCGGAGAGGGTTTTCATGGCGCAGCAGTGGATCAAGGTGGCGGGGGCGCGCGAGCACAACCTGAAGGATGTGCATGTGCAGATTCCGCGCGACGAGCTGACGGTGGTGACGGGGCTGAGCGGTTCGGGCAAGTCGTCGCTGGCGTTCGATACGATCTATGCCGAGGGGCAGCGCAAATACGTGGAGAGCCTTTCGGCCTACGCGCGCCAGTTCCTCGGGCAGATGCAGAAGCCGGACGTGGACTACATCGAGGGCCTCTCGCCGGCGGTGTCGATCGAGCAGCGCACGGCCGGGGCGAACCCGCGGTCGATCGTGGCGACGACGACGGAGATCTACGACTATCTGCGCCTGCTCTTCGCCAGCATCGGGAAGGCGCACTGCTACCAGTGCGGCAAGCCCGTGAGCAGCCAGAGCGCGGAGGAGATCGTCGAGCAGTTGATGCAGTTGCCCGCGCGGACGAAGCTGATGGTGATGGCGCCGATGGTGCGCGGCCGCAAGGGTGAGCATGCCGAGGTTTTCGAGAAGATCCGCAAGCAGGGCTTTGTACGGGTGCGGGTCGACGGGATGATGCATGAGATCGAAAAGGTGCCCAAGCTGGCGAAGACCCACAAGCATACCATTGAAGCGGTGGTCGACCGGCTGGTGGCCGGCGACGATATCCGCAGCCGCTTGACCGATTCGGTCGAACTGGCGCTGGGGCAGGGCGAAGGGTTGGCGGCAGTGCTGGTCGAAAGCGGCGACGGATGGGATGAGAGGCTCTTTTCGGAACACTATGCCTGCGTCGACTGCGGTATCAGCTTCGACAAGCTGGAAGCGCGGCACTTTTCGTTCAACAGTCCCTACGGTGCCTGCCCGGCCTGCCACGGGCTCGGCACGCAGATGGTCTTCGACGAGGATCTCGTGGTGCCGGAGAAGCGGCTGGCGATGGAATCGTGCGTGCATCCGTGGCGCTACGGCGGGCGGCGCATGATCATCTACCACAAGAAGCTCCTCCAGGCGGTGGCCGAGTTGCACGGTATCGATCCGCGCACATCCTTCGAGGATCTGCCGCGCAAGGTGCAGGAGGAGCTATTCCACGGAACCGGCGACCGCGATATCCACTACTACATGCGCCGCCGTCTCATTTCGAAGCCGTTCCCTGGCGTATTCGCCATGCTGATGAGCCGCCTGGAAAACAACGAGAGCGAAGCCATGAGCCACTGGCTTCGCAGCTACATGACGCGTCGGATCTGCCCGGAATGCCAAGGTGCACGCCTGCGTCCGGCCGTGCTCGCCTGCACCGTGAACGGACGGAACATCCGCGAGATCATCGCCGACTCCGTGGTCGATGCGCAGTCGTTCTTTGGCGCGATCAGGCTTTCGAGGCAGGAGGAGCTGATCACGAGGGAAATCCTCAAGGAGATCCGGTCCCGCCTGGGGTTCATGGTCGACGTGGGGCTCGACTACCTTACCCTCGACCGGGAGAGCGGCACGCTGTCCGGCGGCGAGGCGCAGCGCATCCGGCTCGCCACCCAGATCGGGTCGGGGCTGGTGGGCGTGGTCTATGTACTCGACGAGCCGAGCATCGGCCTGCACCAGCGCGACAACGACCGGCTGATCCATACCCTCCAGGGGCTGCGCGACCTCGGCAACACGGTCATCGTGGTCGAGCACGACGAGCAGACGATCCGCACCGCCGACTACGTGGTCGACATGGGGCCGGCTGCGGGCCGGCACGGCGGCGAAGTGGTTTTTTCGGGAACAGTCGACAAGTTGCTGGAAGCCGATACCCTGACGGCGAAGTACCTGCGCGAGGAGCTGAAGGTGGAGGTTCCCGCGAAGCGCACCAAACCCTTCAAGGGATGGATCGAGCTGAAGGGGGCCGAGGCCAACAACCTGAAGAAGGTGGATGCAAAGTTCCCGCTCGGGCTCTTCACCTGCGTGACCGGCGTTTCCGGCAGCGGCAAGAGCACGCTGGTCAGCCACACGCTGATGAAGGCGCTGGCGCGGCACTTCAACGGGGCCAAGGAGCCGGCCGGAAAGCACAGGTCGATCGAGGGTCTGGAGCTGGTCGACAAGATGATCGTGATCGACCAGTCGCCGATCGGCCGCACGCCGCGTTCGAATCCGGCGACCTACACCGGGGCCTTCACCAACATCCGCGATCTCTTCGCCAGCCTGCCCGCCTCGAAGATGCGCGGCTACAAGCCTGGCCGCTACAGCTTCAACGTCAAGGGCGGCCGCTGCGAAACCTGCAAGGGCGACGGCATCCTCAAGATCGAGATGCATTTCCTTCCCGATGTCTATGTGCCGTGCGAGCAGTGCAACGAAAAGCGCTACAACCGCGAAACGCTCGAGGTCCACTACAAGGGGAAGAACATCGCCGACGTCCTCGACATGACCATCAGCGAAGCCTACGAGTTCTTCGAGGCGGTGCCGAAGCTCAAGCGCAAGATGAAGACGCTCGTCGACGTCGGCCTCGGCTACCTCAAGCTCGGCCAGCCCGCCACCACGCTGTCGGGTGGCGAGGCCCAGCGCGTGAAGCTCTCCTCCGAACTCAGCAGGCGCTCCACCGGCCAGACCGTCTACATCCTCGACGAGCCCACCACCGGCCTCCATTTCGCCGACGTCCACAAGCTGCTCGAAGTGCTCGAACGCCTGCGCAACGAGGGGAATACCGTGATCGTCATTGAGCACAACCTCGACGTCGTCAAGCGCGCCGACCACCTCATCGACCTTGGCCCCGGCGGCGGTGTGCACGGCGGCACGGTCGTTGTTGCCGGACCGCCGGAGCAGGTGGTCCGATGCGCGGCGTCGTATACCGGACAGTACCTGAAGAACCTGCTCGCGTAGTCCGGCGGACGGCGTCGCACCGTTTCCGTTGCTACCACCAATTCAGTCGCGGGCATCAAGCATGGCCCTTGTCGAACCACCGCTCCCTGCGCCATCCATTGTGTTTTCAAGAGAGATATATATGAAAAATGAATATGTATAGAAATGCTTAAGAATAAAAAATTAACCAGAATTAGGTTTACTAAGGAAGGCGGCGGGATAGTCTGGTGGCAAGCGATCAGGATCGTCGCCTGCCGGGCGCCGCGAGGTTCCGCAGGCAGGTTGCAACCTCGGGGAAGGTTTGTAACGGCGTGATGGATCGTGTTCCGCTAAATGGGGTGTGCCATGAAATTCAAAACCTTGTCATTGCTGATCACCGCGCTTGCCGGCAGTCTCCCTGCCAGCCGCGCGGTGGATCTTTATACCGAGTACTTCGCGTCCGATTTCGATCTGGAGGGAATCTCGTTGATGTTCACCCCCGATGGATCGACGAACTTCTATTCGGCGGATGCCGTGGCCATCCACGCGCTGCCCGTGGATCCGGCGGGCCATTATGCACTGGCCCTGTCGGATGACAGCTCTCTCCAGTGGTTCTTTGCCAACGACCGCATCTTCCAGTTCTTTGGGCAGCCCTACATCGGGGTGAACATCGGAAGCAATGGCTACCTGACATTCAACGAACACGACAGGACCTTTTCCACCAGCCTCTCCAACCACTTTGCCACGGCGCGCATCTCCACGCTGTTCACGGACCTGAATCCGGCGGCCGCGGGATCGGGATATGTCCGCGCCCAGCAGCTCGAGGATCGGTTCGTGGTCACGTTCGACGAGGTTTACCGGTTCGGAACGACCAACGCCAATACCTTCCAGACCGAACTCTTCTTCGACGGCAGCATCCGCATGTCCTGGATGGACGTGCAGACCTATTCTGCGGTGGTAGGATTGTCTCCGGGGCCGATCGTGCCGATGGATGCGTATGGAATACCGGTAGGCTATCTGGAGACGGACCTGAGTTCGTTCGCCATCGACCTCGACTTCGACGATATGCCGGATGCATGGGAACACCAGTACTTCGGCAGCTACACGAACTGCACCGCCAGCGATGATTTCGATGGGGACACCTACAACAACCTCGCCGAATACATCTGCGGGACGCATCCGAAGGATCCGACGTCGTACTTTTCCCTGTCTGGTTCCTGTGGGGGGGAGGGCATCATGCAGTGGAATGCCCTGCCGGGGCGCCGCTACAAGGTGCTGAAAAGCAGCGATCTGCTGTTCGGCACCTACGTTCCGGTGCAGGAGAACATCCTCTTCCCCTGCAACAGCTATACGACCGATGTCGGATCGGCGGGCAGCGAGGGATTCTACAAGGTGGAGGTCGAACTGGTCCCGTAGAGGGGGTGTGCGTTCCCTGTTCCTGCACGCATCGGGTTCCAGGCGGTCAGTGCTGCAGCCGGTGCATCTCGTAGAAGAAGCCGCGGCGCGCCATGAGGTCGTCGTAGGTGCCCACCTCTTCGATGCGCCCGGCCTTCATCACGACGATGCGGCTGGCCTTGCGGATGGTCGAAAGGCGATGCGCCACGATGAAGGTGGTGCGGTTGCGGACGGCGCGGTCGATCGCCTCCTGGACCTGCTTTTCGGAGACGACATCGAGCGCGGAGGTGGCTTCGTCGAGCACCAGGATGCGTGGATCCCGGATCAGTGCCCGGGCGATCGCGATGCGCTGGCGCTGGCCGCCCGACAAGAGCGCGCCGTCCTCCCCGATGCGCGTATCGAGCCCGTGGGGCAGGCTGTCGACCATGTCGGCGAGTTGTGCCGCCGCAAGGACGGCCGCCAGGCGCTCTTCGCCGCAGGATTCCACGCCGTAGACGATGTTTTCGCGGATTGTCCCGGAGAAGAGCACGGTCTCCTGCGGCACGACGGAGACGAACCGGCGGACCGTGCGCATGTCGAGATCCTCCATCTCCTGGCCGTCGAAAAGGATGCGGCCCGACTGCGGGCGGCGGAAGCCGATCAGTAGCTGGACGAGGGTCGACTTGCCCGCGCCGCTCGGCCCGACCAGCGCGATGCACTCGCCGGGCATGACGTCGAGGCTGAACTGCGCGACGGACGGGGGCTTGCCGGGGGAATGGGCAAAGGTGACGTGGTCGAACCGGACTGCCCCCTCCACCGCCTGCACCGCCCTGCGTCCGAGGTTGTGCTCCAGGTCGGGGCACTCGAGCACCTCGCCAATGGAGCGGATCGACTCCACGCCGCGGGCCAGCTGCGGGTAGATGCCCAGCAGCTGCGAGACGCAGTTGACCATCATGCCGAACAGGCTCTGGTAGAGCACGATGTCGCCGACGCTGATCCACCCGCGCAGGCAGAACCATACCAGCACCGCCAGCGCCGCGACCATTGCCAGCTGGAAGCCCACCCAGGAGCTGGAGCCGAAGAGCGCATTGATCAGGTCGAGCCGCCGCCCCCGCCGGTTGACGGCCTGGAACTTGGCGTCCATCCGGACCAGCGCCACCTCCTCGAGCCCGTGCGCCCGGACGATCGGGATCATGTTGAGCATCTCCACGACGTCGGAGGACATCCGCTCGATCTCCGAACGGAAGGCGGTGTTGCGGTCGGCCATCCGCTCGCCGAACAGCATGCGCAGCAACGAAACCAGCGGGGCCATGGCGAGGAAGAAGACCAGCAGCCGCGGTTCCTTGAGCGCCGTCACCCCCACGGCGAACGCAAACGACATGAGGGCGACCGCCCCCGCGTCGCCCAGCAGCATGCAGAACATCTGCACCTGCTCGACGTCGCGCAGGACCTTGGCCTGCAGCCGGCCGCTTTCGGTGCGGTCGTGGAAGGCGATCGAGAGTTGCTGGAGACGTGTGACCAGCGCGCTCCGGAGATTCCGTTCCAGATCCCGCACCGCGCCGCTCAGCAGCGAGACGTACAGCGTGTGCGTCGGCACGTTCTGGGCAATCAGCGCCACGACCGCCACGAACCAGAGGATCAGCTGCCGCGGGTCGGCTGCGGACGGATCGGCCAGGTCGTTGATCGCGCGGGCGACGAGAAACGGGATCACCCACACCGGGGAATGCTTGACCGCCAGCACGAGCATGGTGAGCGCATGGTACCACCACGGCCGGTCCAGCAGGCCGTAGAGTGTGCGCAAGGGCCGGTCGCTGCGGTAGGCATGCTCCAGCGGCCTGAAGGTCGGGCGCGGCATCGGTCAACTCCTGGTTCAATCCACAACGCGATGTGGCATCCGATGCATTGGAAGCCGATCCCGCCTTGCATTTCAATCCCAAAGGACCGCGCCGCCGAAGATTGCGGGGCTAGGATTAATAGCGGCCGAACTCGCGGACGGTTTGCCACATGGCGAGCATGTTTTCGACGGGGACCCCCCACTGGATGGCGTGGACCGGGGCGAAGACGAAGCCGCCGCCTGGCATGAGTATGTCGAGCTGCCGCCTGGTTTCTTCGACGACCTGCCCGACGGTTCCCGTGGGGAGGATCTTCTGGGTTTCGAGCCCGCCGCCCCAGAAGGTCAGTTCCTTGCCGAACTCCCGCTTCAGGAGCTGGGTGTCCATGTCGGCGGCCGTGTACTGGACCGGATTGAGGATTTCGACGCCGACGTCGATCAGGTCGGGGATGATTTTCCGGATGCTGCCGCAGGAATGCATCATCATCCTGACATGGGGGGCCTTGCCCTTGATGAATTCCACCAGCTGTTTCAGGCGCGGCTTGATATGGGCGCGGTACATCTCCGGGGAGATCATCAGGTTGATCTGCGTGCCCATGTCGTCCAGCTCCTTCACGATGTCGATCCGGCCCCCGAGGCGGCTGAGCGCCTCGTCCCAGAATTCCATCTTCATTTCGAGGACCTTGTCCATCAGCAGGAACGCGCGCTCCTCCTCCATGGCGAGGTCGACCAGGAAGCGGTCGTAGCCCATGAGCTGGTTGCAGGTCTGGAAGATGCCGTTCCCGAAGCAGTTGTCGAAGACCACGGGATAGGTTCCGTTTTCGGACAAGGTGTCGATCCTTTCCTCCAGCCCCCGGAAGCGTCGTTCGTCGCGCGGGTTGGGGAAGGGGTAGCGCCGGATGGCGTCCGCGTCGAGATCGGCCAGAGGGTAGCGGTGCATGTCGAAATAGAGTCCGCCATCGACGGGTTTGCGCCAGCCGATGCCGAACTCGTCGGTCAGGTGGAGGTAGCCGTCGTCTTCCCTGCGCAGCGCGTACGCCTCCGGGGGCTGGGGATTGACGCCGCGTACATCCGCCCCGAGATGCTCCTGGACTTCGGGGTCGACGTCGGCGAACTGGGCGGTCAGCAGTTTGACGGCGATGGGCCGGTCCTGGCAGAGGCCCAGATGGTTCTTCAGCTGCTCGTAGGCCTTGATATGGATGGTGGTTTCCATGGTGGCGCCGAAATCGAGCGGCAGCCGGTCGGGTTCCCGGTGGGCGATGCTGGCCATTACCCGGTCTTTTGGAGTCATATATGCACCTATCTGTCCCTTCCCTGCGCACATGGGCCGACGCATGGTGGAATTTCCCGCACCCCGTCCGGGTATTGTCAAGGCCGGCCTGGGGCGGCCCACCTTGACTTTGCCGGGGCCATCGATTAGTCGTATCCGGTGGGCATAGTATACCGGGCGGGATATCGGGGATATAGGACGTTTCTCCAGTATCGCCCCTCGCGCAGCTTCGCTAGATTGTCCCGAAATCGGAGAACATTGCATGCACGAGTTGGAGATCGATCTGGGCGGCAACCACTGGAAGATGGAGAAGATCCGCCCCGGAGCGGGGATCAAGGAGGGGTTCCACCGGTTGCCGTCGGAATACCAGGGAACCTATTTCAACTGGAACCAGGCGTCGGTTCCCGGCGATGTCTACACCGACCTGCAGCGTGCCGGCGAACTGGACGACCTGCTCATGGGCCGCAACATGCACCGCGCACGCTGGGCGATGGAGTACGAATACTGGTATGTCTGCAAGTTCAATGCGACCGAAGCCATGCGCGGCAAGCAGATCCAGCTCGTTTTCGAAGGGGTCGACTATGGCTGCGAAGTCTGGCTCAACGGCCAGTACCTGGGCGCCCATGAAGGGATGTTCTCCCCGTTCGCGTTCGACATCACCCGGCAAACCCGCTTCGAGCAATGGTTCGAAGGCTGCAACATCCTCATGGTCCGGCTCGATCCTCCGCCGCGCAACTACCGGCGGGTGGCGGGCCGCAAGTTCTGCTTCTCGGGCGACTACATGCCCGGCCTCGTGCCGTTCGGCATCTGGCGGTCTGTCAAGGTACGCGCCACCGGCCTCGTCCGCTTCGAGGCGGTCCGGGTCGAGTCGAAGCTCGAAGGGGCCGACGCCACGGTCGAGGTGGAGGCGGAGGTCAGGAACCTGGCGTTCGATCCATCCGAGGTGACGCTCTCCGCCCGGCTCTCGGGGGAAAACTGCGACGTGCCCGAAACGGTACAGGAACTGGCATGTCGCCTGGGGCCGGGACCCGGCAAGGTCCGTTTTGCCATCCCGGTCCGGCAGGCCCGGCTGTGGTGGCCCTGGGACATGGGGGAGCAGCACCTTCACCGGCTCGACCTGGCCCTTTCCCGCAATGGCGAAACGCTCGACACACGCAGCGAGGTGTTCGGCATCCGCGAAATCTCCATGGCGATGAATCCCGGGTTCACGCCCGACGAGGTGGAGAATCCGTGGACCTTCATGGTGAATGGCCGCCGCCACTTCCTCCGGTCCGCCTGCTGGGGCGGGCCGCCCTCCTACTTCTATGGACGGAACACCCCGAAGAAGTATGCCGATCGGCTGGCCATGGTGCGCGAAGCCAACATCAACAACCTGCGCATCTTCGGGTGGCATCCCGCCGAGGTGCCCGCCTTCTACGAGCTCTGCGACCGCCTGGGCATCACCGTCTGGACCAACTTCGGTTTCGCGACGCAGGCCTTCGAGGCGACTCCCGAATTCCTCGACCCGGCCCTGCGGGAGTGCGAGGCGATCGTCAAGGAGCGGCGCAACCACCCCTCGAACATCTTCTGGATGGGCGGCGAGGAGGTCTACTTCTCCGATGCCCATGTCGACAGCGACAACAAGCGGATCATGGAAGAGGTCGGCAAGGTGGTGCGGCAAGCCACCAGCGTACCCTATGGACTGGCTTCGCCGATGAGCGGGCGCTACGGGCAGAAGCTGGGTTTCAAGTCCAAGGAGTCGGCGCACGCGAACGAGCACTACTACAGTGCCGACGAGCAGACCCTGATGGAGGAGTACTACCCCGCCCAGGATTATTGCGTGATCCCCGAACTGACCGCCGCCTCGGCGCCGGAGATCGACAGCCTGCGCAAATTCATCCCCGAAAGCGAGCTGTGGCCGATGGGGCCGAGCTGGGGCTACCATTGGGCCGACATCACGATCCTGAAGATGCTCAACGTCGAGGTGTTCGGAAACGAGCGGACGGGATCGCTGGAGGAGTTTGTCGAAGCGACGCAGCAGGCCCACGGCATCATTGCCCAGTTTGCGCTCGAGCATTTCCGCCGGCGGAAGCCGCGGGTCAGCGCCGTGGCGCTCTGCCACTTCCTGACCTACCTGCCCGACATCAAGTGGGGCATCATCGACTACTACGGCAGGAAGAAGCTCGCCTTCGACCACGTGAAGCGTGCCTACCAGCCGCTGCTCGTCAGCCTGGAGTATGCGAAGCGCCGCTGGCGCCCGGGCGAGGTCTTCGAGGCCGAAATCTGGGGGGTCAACGACCTCCATAGGGACTTCAAGGGGATTTCGCTTGAATGGCGCGTGCTCGATCCGGACGGCAAGGTGCTTGGCGAAGGCGGCAAGGCGATCGATATCAAGGCCGATGGCGCGGAGGCCCTCCATTCCCTGCGGTGCACGATCCAGGGCCGGGAAGGGGCGTTTTTTACGGTCGAGCTGGCCCTCAAAGAGCGCTCGGGCACGGTACTCTCGGAAAACACGCATATCCTCAGCGTTGGCGACCAGCAAAAGGCCAAGCAGCACTGCCAGCGAATCCATGCCGAACTGATGGAGGAGAAGGAGAATCTCGGCAAGGGCTACTACCGCTACCACGCCGAATTGTGGAATCTCGACTGACCTGGACCCCGGAGCCGGAAAGGATAAGCCAGCCATGATGCGCCCAACCACCCGAACCGCCTTCATCGCCGCCATGATCGTGACGATAGGCGGCTTCGTCTTCGGCCTCGACCTGGGGGTTATTGCCGGAACGTTCGGCTACCTGACCGCGCAGTGGGGCCTGACCGATATCCAGATCGGCAACGTCGGGGCCGCCCCGGGCTTCGGGGCGATCTTCGCCCTCCTGTTCGCCGGACCGGTCAGCAACAGGATCGGCCGGAAGAAGACCATCCAGGTCATCGCGGCGCTCTACCTGGTCTCCGCGGTGACCTCCGCGCTGGCCCTCGGCTACTGGTCCCTGGTGGCGGCCCGTTTCCTCGGCGGACTGGCCTTCTGTTCGCTCTCCCTGGCCTCCATGTACATCGGCGAGATCGCCCCGTCGAACCTGCGCGGCCGAATGGTCGCCATGAACCAGATCAACATCACCATTGGCCTGACTGCGGCATTCTTCGTCAATTTCGTGATCCAGTCGATAGCCGAGTCCAGCCCCGGATGGGCGGCGCCGCTCCAGCTAGGCACGAACGCCTGGCGCTGGATGCTGGGCTCCGAAATCGTGCCGGCGCTGGCGTGGTTGCTCCTGCTGGCATGGATTCCCGAAAGCCCGCGCTGGCTGATGTCGGCCGGCCGGGAGGCCGAGGCCCGCAAGGCGATGGCGCGGGTGATGCCGCAGGATGGAATCGAAGGCGAGGTCGCCTCCATCCGCCAGAGCATGCAGCGCAGCCACGGCGCGAAGACGCTGGGCGCGCAGCTACGCGAGCTGTTCAGCCGGCATGCGCGCGCGGCGGCCATCATCGGCATCGTGATCGCGGCCATCCAGCCGATCACCGGCATCAACGCGATCCTCACCTATGCGCCCATCGTCTTCAGCCAGTCCGGCATGTCCGATCCCTTCAAGAGCACGATCTGGATCGGGGTCGTCAGCGTGGTGGCCAACCTGGGGGCCTTCGCCCTGGTGGACCGGCTGGGCCGGCGCCCGGTCGTCCTGCTGGGATTGCTCTGGTGCATCGTCAGCCTGGGGGCCTGTGGCTGGGCGTTCCACCACGCACGGTATTCGTTCGACGAGGCATCGCTCGCCAGGGTTGGGCAGAAGCTCGGTGCGGAGCCTGCCGCCGCCGTCGCCGGCCTGGAATCGGCGCACTATGCGAGCGACCTGGCCTTCATGCAAGAGATGCGGAGGGTGTTGGGCGAACAGCTGGCCAACGACAACAAGACCTTCCTGATCGGACAGGCGGCCCATCTGGACACGGGCCTGGTGCTGGTTGCCATCCTCAGCTTCATCGCCGCCTTCAACGTTTCCATCGGTCCGGTGATGTGGGTGGTCTTTTCGGAGATCTTCCCGACCCAGCTGCGGGGCATCGCCATACCGACGGCGCATCTGGTTACCGCGATCGTCAACTATTTCGTCCAGTTCCTGTTCCCGTGGCAGTTGGCCAACCAGGGGGCCCGCGACATCTTCCTGTTCTATTGCATCTGCGTGGCCGCCGGGCTCGCCGCCCTCTTCTTCCTCCTGCCGGAAACCAAGAACAAGACCATCGAGCAGATCGAGGCCGAGCTGGTTGCGGGCCGCAGGAAGGCTGGGCGATGATTTGCGATGAGGCCTTGATAAGCTTGTCCCGGATGGTGTAGAGGTGGCGGGAATTAAGGACTCCACTCGTTCAGGGCAGGCAGGTGGCGATGGTGAAGAGGCGTAGGGGCATAGTCAAAGGGGCACCGAGCGGGTTGGTGGTCAGCCTGATCCTCCATGCGGCCGCCTTCTTGCTGGCCGGATTGTTCGTGGTCTTCACCGTGGTGCAGAAGCAGGAGCAGAAGTTCGTGCCGCCCAAGGCCGTCGAACGGCCGAAGATGAAGCTCAAGAAGCCGACGGTCAAGATGCGCAAGAACGTCAAGCCCAAGGCCTCCAACCGCATCGTCACGAAGGTCAAGCGCTCCAATATGCCCAACATCCAGCTGCCCGAAATGAGCGGCCTCTCCGATGGGCTGGGTAGCGGCGGGATCGGGTCCATGGAGCTGCTGCCCGAGTTCGAAACCATCAGCATGCTCGGATCCGCCCAGTCGACGGGAAGCGACCTGGTCGGGACCTACTACGACTTCACCCGCGATCGCAACGGACGGGATATTTCGATGGATGTCGTGACGTGGCGCCACGAGATCATCAAGTTCCTTCGCGGCGGCTGGCGGACGTCCGATTTCACCAAATACTACCGGGCGCCGAGGAAGGTCTACGCCACCTGCCTGGTCGTCCCCCCCGTGCTCTCCTCCATCGCCCCCTCCACCTTCGGCGACAAGGATGCCGCCGGCGTCTGGTGGCTGGTCCATTACAAGGGGCAGATCGTCTACCCCAGGGACATCACCTTCCGCTTCTGGGGACAGGCCGACGAAACCATGGCCGTGCGGGTCGGCGGGAAAATGGTCCTGGGCGTGCGCTGGGAAAACTCCACGGGCTACAGCAACGTCGATCCCGACACCATTCCCCCCAACCTGTGGAGGTCGGACTCGCTCGACACCCGCAAGTACTTTATGGGCAACACACTCTCCGTGGTCGGTGACTGGATCACCCTCAAGGCGGGCGAACCCCAGGACATCGAGATCGTGATCGGCGACAACGGCGGGCAGGCCTGCTTCATGCTCGCCGTGCAGGAGCAGGGCGTAGAATATGAGCGCAACGTCCAAGGCGGGCCCCTGTTGCCCGCGTTCAAGACGACCAAGCTATCGCACGACCTGATCGACGCCATCTACAAGAACCTCGTGCCCGGCGAGATCAGCCTGACCAACGGGCCCGTCTTCAACGACTTTGTCGCCGTGCCTTCGTCGGCCACGGCACCGGAACCCGCAGCGCCGATGGCCGCGCCGGAGGCCGCCATGCCCCCCGCGCCCCCGAAGTTGCGGCCATGGACCCTGGCCAACGGACAGTCCCTTGAAGGGGAGTTGATCAATGTGATGGGCAGCCAGGCCGTGCTCAAGGATGCCAAGGGCAAGACGCTCAAGGTGCCCGTGGACGAGCTCTCCGTCGAAGACCGCATCTTCATCGAACTGGCGAAGCCGCCCACCTTCAAGATCGACAAGCTGCAGGATTGCAAGCAAATGACTTTCCTGATGGGGCGGAACGACGCCAACCAGATCCGTCCGCCGGAGGACCGTTGCCACTACGGCATCCGGGTCCAGCAGCAGTCGGCGGGCGAATATCCGCACCGAGTAAACGTGGAGTTCTTCATCATCGGGCGGGAGCGGCTGGGCGACAAGTACATCC
Source organism: Kiritimatiellales bacterium (assembly GCA_003246265.1). Taxonomy (GTDB): domain Bacteria; phylum Verrucomicrobiota; class Kiritimatiellia; order Kiritimatiellales; family Pontiellaceae; genus Pontiella. The sequence goes on from QKAU01000033.1 coordinate 43,273, forward strand.
TGTTCGACCGCCAGTCGACCTCGTTCGTGCCCTCTTCGGAGAACGGCCGGAGGCATGAATTTATGAGCGCCCGCGAGGTGGTGCTGGAAAACTACGCGGTCGACAACGAACCGCGCGGCGAATACTACATGGCCTACTTGGCGGTTCTGACGGACGAGCGCGGCGAGGTGATCGGGGTTGGAACATCCGCGGATTGGCTGTACGAAAACTACGACAACCTCAAGCAGCGCTATGCGGGGAACTACATGGACAAGAACTGTCTCAGGACCTACCCGACGCGCCCGCCCCGGACCCGCTACTAGTCGCCTCCGCCCACCTGAACCCGAGCGCAAGGATCTTCCTTTTCAGCCCCTCCGGGCAGTTGCTGGCGCGGACCTCCGTATGCATGAATTCCCGCCGCATCCGGTAGACCTTCCGCAGGGCATCGAAGTTGCGTGCGCGGTCGATCTCGTTGGGCGCCGCGGCGTCGCGGATCAGCCGGTCGTCGGCATCGATGGCGTAGACCTTGCGCACCAGCTTGTGCAGTACATCCTCGTCGTCCCTTCCCGCGCAGTCGATGTCGATGCATGGCACGGCGGGCGGCGGCAGGGAGGCGGCCACGTTCCAGTTCTTCGGGATCTCGAAGAAATTGCAGAGTTCCTCGTAGCAGGCGATGGTGCCGTTGAGCTTGCCTTCGTAGGAGTGGCCCGCGATGTGCGCGGTCGCCAGGTCGGCCATCCTGAGCACGTCGGTGCGAAATGCGGGCTCCGGACTCCACACGTCGAGCACCATGTGCGAGACGGCGCCGGCGCCCCGGGCCTCCAGGAGGGCGTCGTAGTCGCACACGCTGCCGCGCGCGGCATTGATGAAGACGGCGCCGGGCCTGAGCTGTTCGAAGAAGACATAGTCGGCCAGGCGCTCGGTCGGCCAGGGCTTTTCCCGGACCAGCGGAACATGGAGCGTGACGATGTCCGCCTGGCCGAGCAGTTCTTCCAGCGGCAGGAAGTCGGGGTCGGCCATGGTGGCCGCCAGCGGTGGATCGTTGCGCAGGACGCGCATGCCGAGCGCATCGCATTTCTTCGCCACCCGGCTCCCGACCTGCCCGCAACCCACCACGCCGAGGGTCCTGCCCTGCAGGTCGAAGGCATGCCGGCGCGAGAGGGAGAGCAGGGCGGCGACCACGTACTCCGACACGCTGTTGGCATTGCACCCGGGTGCGGCGCACCAGTAGATGCCACGGGCCTCGAGGTCGGCCGCCTCGACATGGTCGGTACCCGCCGTGGCCGTTCCGACGAACTGCACCGCCGTTCCCTTGAGCAGGTTGCGATCCACGCGGGTCTTCGATCGGACGATCAGCGCATCGGCATCGAGGAGATGGTCGCGGGTGATCGCGCGGTCGGGAACGATCTCGGTCCGTCCGGCATGCGCGAAGGCCTCGCGACCCAGCAGCACGGTTTCGGCGCACACAATCTTCATGGCGGGATTCTCCGCCGGAAGGAGCGGCCGCTCAAGTTCCAAAAAGGGGGAAAATCAGCGCCGCCGGGTGTGCCGCTGGTTGATCGGATGGTGGCGCGAATGCTGGCGGTGCCGTTCGTGGGTCGAGTTCTTCTTCCAGAGGTGGGGATACCACAGCTTGGCGGTGGCCACGATCGTGAGCAGGATGGTGAAGGTCACCGTCATCACCAGGACGAAGACCGCCCGCTGCCGGCTGGCGCCGCTCCCGTCCTCCTGGGAAAGAAAGGAAAGGGCAAGCAGAAGCCCCACCACCAGGGTCAGGATCAGGGCCCCGGCAACCACCGGGTGCGGCCGCATGGTGAAATGCGGTACTTTTCCCCTGGTTGGCGTCATCGGCATGGTTCAGTCCTGCTTGGAGTTGGTGGGCGAGGCGGGACTCGAACCCGCACGCACGTGGCACGGGAACCTAAATCCCGCGTGTATACCAATTTCACCACTCGCCCGGTGAAAACGCGCGCCACTGTAGGAATTGGGTGCGGGGGGCTCAAGTTCAAAAGACGCGGCGTTTCCAAGCCTCCTGCAACCGGCGTATGGCCGCGACGGGATCGGCCGCCCCGTTGACGGCGCGGACCACGCAGAAATTTTCGACTCCGGCAGCAAGCAACGCGGGCAGGGTGCCGGCATCGATGCCCCCGATGGCGACGGCGGTGAGTGTGGAGGCGCGGGCGATGCGGCCCACCTCTTCCGGGCCGAGCGCAGGGTCGGCGTCGGCTTTTGTCGGCGTGGGGTAGGCGGGGCCGATGCCGATGTAGTCGGGCGCGAGCGCGGCGGCGGCCACGGCCTGTTCCATGCTGTGGGTGGAAAGGCCGAAGATCCTGCCCGGCACGTTCCATTTCCTCCGCGCCTCTGCCAGCGGAAGGTCGTGCTGGCCGAGATGGAGGCCGTCCGCCCCGCACGCCATCGCCGTTTCGAGATCGTCGTTGACGATAAAGCGGGT
>QKAU01000031.1 GCA_003246265.1 Kiritimatiellales bacterium
TCTTGGCACCGTTGCGGGCGGCGGCGACAGCGGCCGAAATGCCCGCCATGCCCGCCCCGATGACCGCCACGTCGTATTCAACCTTCTTGCTGCGCTTCGGCAATCGCTTTTGACCGTCGCCCAGATAGAGCCATTGGTCTGCGGGGCGCTCTCCTCGCTCGTTGACCGGGGCTGCGGCGCCCGACTCCCTAGAGAGCATGCCGAACGCGCCGAGGGTGCCCGCCGTGGATTTGAAGAAGGTTCTGCGCTTCATCGACTCCTTTTACCTCCTGAACATTAAACGTCCCAGCATGGCACGTTGCCCGGTGGAGGCGATAGGGGCGATAACGCAAAAAAAGTAGACGATTGCGCCAGAATGACCGCGCCACGATCGACCCGGGGCGGCAACCCGAGGCGCTAATTGCCTTCGGGGGCGGATTTCACGTAGCTCTGGATCGCCTCGAGGCCGGCGATCGTCTTGTACTGGCCGCTGCATAGGCCGGCCAGCGCCTTGAAGTTGGCCTCCGACGTCTCGCTGGCCCCCTGTCCCTGGGGCACGAACAGGATCACGTTGAACGAGGAGTCGAACTTGCCGCTCTTCTTCTTGGCGATGCCGCTCGTGATCTGGGGGGCCTGCGGGGCAAATTTATCGCGGGTCAGCATGAATGCCTGCAGGAAATCCTTGGCCGTATACTGGTAGTATTTCGATTGCGGCGGGCGCTCGATCCCCGGGAAATACTCCCGGTTGATGTCCCACTCGTTGCGCTCGAGGATCTTGGGGGGCTCGCCGTTGGCGGCCCGTTTCTTGTTCTCTTCGTCGAGCTTCCGCAGGCCTTCCTTGTGGCTATCCTTCCATTTGATCCCGGCGGAAGTCTTGTCCCACTCCTCCCGGCTCATGCCGGCCGCGGTGGTCGGCACCCGCTGGAGGTCCCAGTCGTCGGTCAGCAGGAATACCGTGTCGGCCTGGAGCTTCTGGGCGAGCATGGACGACTTGAACCAGGCCCGGACATCCACTTCGCCCGTGCCGCCAACCTTCTTGACGTCCTCGAACGCGCCGATGAGCATGGTGTCGGACATGATGGTTCCACCTTTCCCGAGCGTCTGCAGGCCGTAGTCCCGCGCCCCCATCCCTTTCTTTACGGCATTGAGCGGCATCAGCCACTCCTCGACCTTCCTGGCGTTTTCATCGTTGGCCGAGACAAGGGAAGGGAAGGCCATCGCGACCTCCTTCCAGTCGAAGACCAGGACGTTGAAGAGGGCGGTCGGGGGCAACTCGTCGACGATGCGCACCAGCTCCTGCTTGATGATGGTGTAGGCCGCGATGCCCCCGCGATTGTCATCCATCATGTCGGCCTGCGAATCCAGCACCAGCACGATCCGCTCGCCCTTGCCCTTGACCCCGAAGATGTCGATCTCCGGCAGGGTGAGGCCGATGGAGCTGGCCGCGCCGAATCCGCCGCCGCCCGCGTTGCCGAGCCCGCCCTTCACGCCGGAGACCTCCGGCATCTTGATGTCGGGCATGTTCTGGTTGACCTTGGGCTTCACGACGATGCGCTTGCGGATCTTGGGCTTCGGGGCCTGCTTCTTGACGTTGACCGGCACCTGCAGCCGCTTGAGCGCCATCTTCGGGCGGTTCACCGTCGGGGCTTCGAAGGATTGCTCCTGCTTCTGGATGACCGTGACGGCCACGAAGGTCAGGGCCACGACCAGGAAGATGCCGTGGATGGCAAGGCTGATGATGGCCGCGCTCGATTTGGCGTGGCTGGCGAAAAAGCGTTTCTTGGTCGACATGGTGATACTCCTTCCTGTTTGCCCGTGGATCCGGTGTTCTCCTGCGCATTCCACTGGACAGCAGTAGGGATCCTTCATTATCAGATTCCGCGCCAAGATCGAACTTTTTTTGCGCGCATCGTGCAATCGCGCTCCAAATCGTCCAAGCGAATCGGCCGGAAAAAAAACGGCATGGGAATCCCCATGCCGTCGGGTAATGGACGATCGGCCGATCTACATCATGAAACGGCGGCGGATGAAGAGGATCGATCCTCCCATGGCCGCGATCATGCCCAGCGTAGCCGGTTCCGGTATGGCGACGAGGGCGATGTTGGTGATCGTCGCGCCGGTGTTGGTCGGGTCGTTGTCCGAGTCGATCAGGAAGCGGACGCCGATGTAGTCGTAGTCGGCAAGGTTGGCAAAGCTGCCTGCGGCGGCGCTGAAGGTGCCCGAGAACGAAGCGGTCACGCCGGCTGCCGACGCAAAGGTAGCCGCACTGGGATAGGCGCTCCCGTTCGAGGTGTTGATAAACAAATCGGCGTTTCCGGTAAGCAAGTCGACGTAATGTACTTCTGCCCCGCTGTTCGGGTAGGCGTCCACGGTCTTTCCGTTGAAGTTCATTCCGGTAAAGTTCATGTCCGTGCCGGCAACAGCCCCGTTGGTTTCCACGATGCCGATAAGCTGGTAGGTGATCGAAAGCGAGTTGTTCAACGCGGTTGCGCTGGGCGTCCAATCGAAGCTGAACTGAAGGCCGCTGCCCGTGGCGCTGCCTACGGAGATGACCTGGGCCACGCCCCAGTTGTCGCCAGTGGCGACGCCGACGAGCGCGTTGGTCAGGTTGTTCCCTCCTCCATTCCAGGCCCCCTTGGACTGCCAGCCGGTGCCGGTATAGTCGTAGATGAAGTTGTTGTTGTTGTTGTCCGTATGCGTTCCCACCAGCAGGTTGGCATGCGCCGCAGACGCCAGTCCCAACACCGCGAATACCGTTATCCATGGTTTCATTTTCCGTCACTCCTTGTTTATTAGATGAAGCCGGTCCGACGGTAGCGCCAACCCGACTCCTTAGGCTCAACTGATACCCCGATCGCTGGAATGGGAATAGATGGGCTTGCTCTGAAAAACATGCGTGATTGCGAAGCCGGGCGGAGAGGTTCGCCGAGGTGGGAGGCACGCGGGGTAGGACGCCGGAACTGGCCACTTTCCCAGGCGCTGGAAAAGACGGGGCCCTGGCCCGCCGCCCACCCCGAACACGGCATCATGTGTCATCCGGAACCGGAGGAACCTCACTCCAGCACATACGGCCTGTTGTTGGCAAGGCCGGGTTCGTTGAACCGCTTCATTTGGAGGAACAGTTCATCCTGCAACCGTTTTGCGACGGTCGTGTACTTCGGATCGGTGTAGACGTTGACCAGTTCGTCGGGATCCACATCGAGATCGATCAGCCACGGTTTCTCCTGCTTGTCCAGCACCAGCTTGTAGCGGCCGTCGACCGCGGCCACCCACCATCCGCCGGTCTTCGCGTAGTAGGTGATGCGGTCCTTCACGACTTCCTTTTCCGGACTCGTGAAGTCGGCCGAGGCATCCATCCCATGGAAGGCGGTGCCGGTCTTGAGGCCCATGAGGGCGAGCACCGTCGGGGCGAAGTCGACGGTGGTGAAGGCTTCGCGGATCGTTTTCCCGGCGGGGATCCTTGCGGGGTAGCGGATGACGAAGGGGATGCGTGCCGAGGCCTCGTAGGGAACGCCCTTGTTCCGGCGGTTGTGCTCGAAGCACATGTCGCCATGGTCGGCGGTGAAGACCACGATGGTGTTGTCGGCCAGATGGTTGTCGTCGAGGAACTTCAGGATGCGGCCGACGCTGTCGTCGATGTGCTTGACCATGCCGAAGTACTGGCGCATGTCGTCGGCATCGAATGGTCCCGCTTCGTTGTGGTCGTCCTTGCCGCCCTGGGCCCAGGAGGGCTTGGTGGCGGTACATTCGGGAGCCATGGTCTGCGGCGGCTTCAGGTCCATGCGGTCGTACATGGTGTGGTAGGGCGGGCGGGCATAGTCCGGCGTGTGCGGATCGGGGATCGAGAGCATGAGGCAGAAAGGCCTGCCCTTGTCGCGTTGCAGGATTTCGAGGGTGCGGTCGGTAAAGTAGTCGGTCATGTGGACCACTTCCTCCTTGGGCAGGGAGGCAATCGCCCGTTCGCCGAGGCCGCCCTCGACCACCTTGCCGTCCTTGACGCGGAAATAGGGGGAATGGCCCCCATCCATCATAAAGCGGTTGTCGCTGAATCCCCCGTCATACTTTACGTTGAAGAGGTATTTCCCGTTGCCTTCGAGATGCCATTTTCCGACGTAGGAAGTGGCATACCCGTGTTGCCGCAGGATGGTGGCAAAGGTGGGAATGTCCGTCCGGAGGTGGTCGCCGTTCTTCGGGGCGCCGGTGGCCTGGGGATAGAGTCCCGTCACGAACGAGGCGCGCGAAGGCGTGCAGACCGGCGACGATGCGTAGAAACGGGTGCAGATGGCGCCCCCATGGGCGATGGCATCGATGTTCGGGGTCTCCACGCAGTTGCCCTTGCCCCAGGCGAACGCCTGCTCTTCCGGCATCTGTTCCCGATAGCAGCCGAGCGTGCGGAAGCTGTGTTCGTCCGTGTGGATGATCAGCAGGTTGGGTGGTTTCGGAGGTTCGGCGAAGACGGCAAGCGATACCCCCATGGCGATGGCGATGGCGTGATGGATGCCACATTTGGCGTGCATTTTTCCTCCGGTTTTTGCGCTATGATCGTTCGGATGCCAATGGAGACGAAGCAAGAAAAGCGGTTTGGACGCTCCGCACCCTTCCTTTTCCACAAAGAACACGGCTTATTTTGACCCGAAAGGCCGGTCCAGTTCGATGTCGATGAAACGGAACAGGCCGCAAGGAACGTCGATCTCGACATGCGACGGGTCGGACAGGTCGACGGCTTCCCGGGCAAGCAGGTCGGTCATCCGCACGGGCTGGACCGAGTGGAACGAAACCACGGCGGTTTTCGCGGATGGATTGATGTAGCCGCTGTCGACGAGCGTCAGGCGCAGGTGGGTGGGGGCCGATTGCGCGCACACCCAGGCCACGTTGCCGGAAACGGTGACCGGCAGGTGCTTTGCGCCGTTTTCGATATCCGCTTCGATGGTGGTGTAGAAGGTGTTGGCTGCGTTTGTTGCGGAGCCGTCGGCGGAGATGTAGTTGCGGCCGTCGGTGATGTATTCCTTCATGATGTTCTTGTAGATCGGATGCAGGTGGTCGGCCATCCGACCGCGCGGGGCCTTGGGGTCGGCAAACCTGCCTTCCTGGGGAGGGGCGATCGCGACGATGCCATGTTCGTAGGGGGGCATGAAGTGGAGCCGCCGGTCCTTCACGCCGGCGGCGTAGCGGGAGAAATCCCATTCGGTCGCGGGTGCGCCGGGCCACGTGCCGTTGAGCCGGCCGAAGACCATCGGATTGGCATCCTCCTCCTCCTGGTTGAAGAAGGTGAGCCACTTGACGTTGTTGCCGGTCGTGAGGAAACGTTCGTCCGGCGGGGCCATGGCGATATGGACGGGGGAGAGGCTGACGAGCTCGCTGCGCTGCGGGACATAGAGGGCCCCGGTGGCGACCAGCTCCCACAGGAACGACATGTAGTCCTGATCCACGGAAAAGTTGTCCAGATAGGTGGCGCCGCAGGAAATGTTGTAGACCATCTGGCGCAGGAAATGGTTGGGCAGTTCCTGGTGCGAGAACTGGCGCAGGCGGTCGAAGCTGGTATTGTCGCGCGCACAACGGGCGCCCCACTGGTCCACCGAGCCCGCCGCCCAAAGGCCGAGCCTGGCTGCGACGCTGATTTCCATGGTCTTGTCGGTCGTCTCCTCCAGGGCGGGGATGAACACATCGGCGAATTCGCCCGAAACGAGCCTGGACCACATGGGGAGGTAGGCGATGCCGTTCCAAAAGGCGTGCTTGGTGCGGATGTAGAGGTTCGCGTTGCGGCCCTGCGCATAGCTGGCCATGGGGTAGAAATGGTTTTCCATCACCCAGGCGAACGCGTCGTTGTACTGCTCCAGCTCCGGATAGATCGCCACGACCTTCTTGCCGCGCCGACGGCCCTCGTCGAAGATTCGCTTTTCGGTTTCCAGGCTGGTGAGGAAGGGGTCGTTGCCGTGGCCGCCCCAGTAGGCGATGCCCGGGGCGCCGTCGAACCGGGGCAGCAGTTCGGCCACCATCTGGTCGCTGGTCAGTTCATACCGCATCCGGCGGTCGCGCTTCGCCTGGTATTCGGGCGTGAAGCCGGAGCGGTCGACATTCTCCGCGCGGGGGAGGTGCTTGCCGTTGAGGAATCGGGGGCTTTTGTACTCGGCTTCGATCGCCGCGATGTAGGGGCCGCCCGATCCGTCGCGGCTGTCGGAGAGGAAATAGACGGGCAGCGGCGCGCGCTCCCATCCGGGTCGCCTGAATTCCTTGTTCTGCTGGCGCGCCTTGGCCGTGCCGTCGAGCATGGTGCGGATATTGCCCGGCGGCACCAGCTGGGCATACGCCGCCTTCCAGCCGGGATCGTCGAGGTTGATGTAGTGGATGCAGCTCCCGCCGCTCTGGGCGCTGGCCAGCACGATGGCGTTCCTGCCTTCGGGCTTCCACAGGTCGTTGTAGGAGAAGCGGGTGGAGAGCACTTCGGCCTTTGCCGCATCCAGGTCGGTCGGCAGCAGGATGAGTTCCGAACCGAAGAGCGCCAGGATGCTCCCACTGCCGCCCACCTTCACCAGCTCCGGCTGGACAACCCGGTAGCCGAAGCCGTCCACCTTGCGCCGCAGCGCCGAAAGCTCCAGCTGGCGCTGATCGCCGCCCGCGATGTCGATGCAGGTGACGTGCGCGTCCTGGATCATGGAGCTGGCTCCCGTGAGCACGTCGTCGTTCCCGTCGCCATCGATGTCGGCCACCCTCAGTTCGCCGACCCCGCCCCGGGCCTTGATGGCCTTGTAGGCCTGCTCCTCCAGCGGCTCGAACAGGTAGAGGTGCCCGGTGCCGCTGTTGCTCCAGATCACCCCGTGCACGGCCACGGCTTCCCCGCCGCTCCTGCGCCTTACGGGGCGGATGAAGTTGGCGATGTGCTTGTTGTCCGGAGGGAGGCCCTTGTAGTCGTCGCCCCATGGCTTCTCCTTCGAATAGGCGAGGGGGTCGACGGTCTTCAGCAACTCCCCGGCCGGGGAAAGGTAGTAGAGGTTCATGTCGTAGCCGCCGCACACGACGTAGGGCTTGCGGTCCTTGTGCACCACGCAGACGGCATTCATGGGGGCGTCGGAGGGCTTGAATGTCCAGCGCAACTGGCCGGTAGAGTCGAGGCAGTAGAGGGTGCCGTCGGCATTGGCGGCCAGGATTTCATCGGACCGGTCGCCGTCGAGGTCGGCGCACCAGAGATCGCGGTTCATGAAACCGGAGAGGGCGTTGGTCCATCCGATGGCACCCTGGGCCGTGATGGCGAGGATCGCCCCCTCGTAGCTGCTGGCTACGAAGAAGGTGGTGCCGTTGCGGCTGGCCGTCCTGACCTTCGTGATGGTGTGTCCCGTCTCGATGCTGGTGATGGCGGGGGGCGCGGCCCCGCAGGCCGCGGTCGCCAGTCCGGCCAGCAAAATAGTTGTCACCCGCTTCATGATCATGTGCCTCAAGACGGAAAGGTGTCCTGCTCCAGCTTGCGGTTTCACAGCGAACGTTCGCCCTTCGTTGGATAGGACGGGTCAGGGCTGGTTGATCCGCAGGCGGAAGAAGAGATGGTTGTTTGTGCCACCGTAGGTCCAATGCTGCGCTTCGACGTAGTCCGGATCACCGGTCGGCACTTCCGCCGAACCGGTCCATGCGCCGCTCCAGCTGCCCGCGACCAGGTCGTCGGTCCATTCCTGGATGTAGGCGATGCCTGGGTTGGTCGACGCCACCTGCCAATTGCGGAATGCCACGTTGTCGTCTCCTCCGTAGGACAAAGTGGGGACCTGCGCGCGCACGGCCGGGTTGGTCGGGTTCCCGCCCAGGGCGTACTCCTTGAGGTCGGAGTCGCCGTCAAGGTCGTAGTCGGCCGCGGCGTTGCCGCTCAGGCCATGGTCGCTGGCATACGTGCCCCACCCGTTGTCCGGGAAGAAGGGTTCGGCGAGCTCGATGTCGATGAAGCGGAAGAGGCCGAGCGGGACATCGATCGATGCGGTGTTGCCGGACGGCGCGAAGGGGGTGCCGTCGAGCACGTCGGTGATGGCGACGGGTGCGACCGTATGGAAGGTTACCGTGACGGCCTGTCCTTTCGGATTGAGGTAGCCGCCGTCGACAAGTGTAAGGCGCAGGTGGGTCGGGGCGGTCTGCGCGCAGACCCAGCCGACTTCGCCGGAGACGGTGAGCGGCAGCTGCTGCGCGGCCGCGGCGATGGCGTTGGAGACGGTGGTGTAGTAGGTGTTGGCCGCATAGGTGGTGGCGCCGTCGGCGGAGAGGTAGTTGCGTCCATCGGTGATGAACTCCTGCAGGATGTTCCGGTACATCGGGTGCAGGTGGTCGGCCATCCGGCCGCGCGGCGCGCCCGGGGCGGCGAAGATGCCGGCCTGCGGCGGCGTGATGAGCACGATGCCGTTGGGGTAGGGCGGGATGAACTGCTGGCGGCGGTCGCGGGCGCCCGTGGCGTAGGTGGTGTAGTCCCACGGGGTGGTGGCGGCGGCGGGCCAGCTGCCGTTCATGTGGCTGAAGACCATCGGGTTGTTGTTTTCCGTCGCCTGGTTGTAGAAGACGGTCCACTTGTTGTTGTGCCCCTCCTCCAGGTAGCGTTCGTCGGGCACGGTCATGGAGAGGTGGACGGGCGACCAGCTGACGATCTCCTCGCGTTTGGGTACGTAGAGCGCGCCCTTGGCGATCAACTGCCAGTAGACGCTCATGTAGTCGGAATCGATGTCCGTTACGCCGAGATAGCTTGCTCCGCAGGCGGCGCTGTAGACGGTGGTGCGCAGGAAGTGGTTGGGCAGGCGCTGGTAGGAGTGCTGGCGGGAGCGGTCGAAGCTCGGATTGTCGCGCGAGGTGCGCATGCCCCAGCAATCCATCGACCCGGCCGCCCAGAGTCCCATGCGACCAGCGAGGCTGAGATCCTGGGTCTTGTCGGTGGTCTCCTCCATGGAGGAGACGAAGACGTCGGCAAACTCGCCGGAGAGCAGGCGGCTCCAGAGCGGGACGTAGACGTCGCCCGTCCAGAAGATGTCCTTCGACTTCGGATAGATGGTGCCGTTGTTGGTCTGGCAACTGGCTGCGAGCGGATACATGATGTGGTCGAGGTACCACTTGAAGTCGTCGCTGGTGCTGGAAAACTCCGGCCAGCTCATGACGGTTTTCTTGCCGCCGTTGCCTTCAAGGACCTTCTGGAGGGTGCCGGGGGAATAGTAGTTCGGATCGTTGCCGTGGCCGCCCCAGAACTCGATGCCCTTTTTGCCACTGAAAGCGGGCAGGATGCTGTTGAGGACCTGCTGCTGGGTGCGGTCGTAGGCGTTGCGGGTGTCGAGCTGGGTCCGGTACTGGTTGTCGAGCGGGAAGAAGGTGCGCCAGTTGGTGGTTTCGTTGTGGCCGTTGTTCCAGTAGCCGTTGAGGAAGACCGGGCTGGAATAGGAGGCGGCAATGGCCTGGGCCACGGGGTGGGTCTCCTCGCCGGGCGCCAGGTAGACGACGAGAGGTTGCCGCTCCCACGCCGGTTTGGAAAAGGTATTGAGCCGGCCCCAGACCGCGGCGGTGTTGGCGAGGATCGCCTGGATCTTTCCCGGCGGATTCAAGGCGGCGAACGCCCCTTTCCAGCCTGGAAGCGAAGGATCGAGGATGTGGATGCAGCTTCCGCCGCTCTGGGCGCTGGCGAGCAGGATGCGCCCCTGGGCATCCTTCCACAGGTCGTTGTAGGCGTAGGTTCCCGAGATGGTTTCGATGCCCGCTGCGTCAAGGTCCAGCGGGACCAGCTGGATGTGGGTGCCGCAGAGGTTGAAATAGACGGTATTGCCCTGGTCGGAAACGATTTCGGGCTGGTTGACACGGTAGCCCGCCGTGCCGAGGTTCGTAAGGGCTAAGTTGGTCCTGGTGTTGGTGTCGGGGTAGATCCGGCCCATGTACTGGTCGGTCAGGGCGGAACTGCCGAAGAGGAACTCGTTGGTGCCGAGCACCTTCATCTCGCCGCAGGTCTTGAGCCCGATCGCATCGATGTCGTAGGGGGTGTTGGCCAGCGGCACGAAGCGGTAGAGCGAGCCGGACGACTGCATGTGGCTCGCGCTTCCGTTCATGGCCAGGTGGTCGGACCCGTCCGGCTGGGGGATGGGGCGCAGGAAGTTGACGGAGTGGCCATAGCCCACCCACGCGTCGTCGCCCCACGGCTTCTCCACGGAATAGGTGGAGGAGACGAGCGTCTTGACCAGCTGGCCCGCGGCATTCAGGTAGTAGGCGTTCTTGTCGAATCCGCCGCAGACCACGTAGGGTGTGCCCCCCGAAGCCTTGACGACGCAGACGGCGTACATCGGGGTCAGGTGCGCGCCCTGGCCGGGATCGAACTGCCACAGGTTGGCGCCGGTGGTGCCGTCGAGGCAGTAGAGGTGCCCGTCGGCGTTGGCGATGAGCACCTCGTCGCTGCCGTCCCCGGTGATGTCTTCGCACCAGACGTCGTGGACCATGAAGCCCGAGAGGCCGTTGGTCCAGAGCATGGTACCCTCGTAGTCCATGCCGATGACGGTCCCTTCGTAGGACGCCCCCACGATGGCGCTGTTCGTCCCGAGCTGCGCGGAGCGGACCTTCATGATGGTGAAGCCGGTGTCGTGACTGGCCAGGGGCGTGGGTCCGGGCGCGCCGGAGGGGGCCAGGCTGACGTTGGCGATGGTGCCGCCCACATTGCCGGGATCGTTGTCGGAGTCGATCGCGAAGCGGAAGCCGATGTATTCGAGCTGGCTGATGTCGGTCACGCCCGTTGCGTCGTCGCCCAGATCCATGTTGATTTCGACGTGGGAGGTGACGCCGGCCTGGCCGATCACATGGTAGCCCGTGGCAAAGTCGCCGGAAGAGGTGCCGCCGCTCGTCCCGGCGATCAGGTCGATCTTCTCAAGCATTCCGTTCGCCGTGTCCACGTTCTTGCCGTTGTAGTTCATGCCGAGGAAGAAAGAGCCCGAGGAAGGCGAGCCGACCGTGTTCCAGCCGATCAGCTGGAAGTCGAGTTCCAGGGCGTTTCCGGTGGCGGAAGGGGCCGGCGTCCAGTCGAAGCTGAATGCCAGGTGGCTGCCCTTCTCGGAGGTGACGGAATTGACCTGGCCAACGCCCCAGTTGTCGCCGGGAGCGACATGCACGACCCCGGTCGCGGTTCCGCCCCAATAGGCCTTCGTCTGCCATCCGGTATCGCGCATGGACCAGGTGAGGCTGTTGTCGTTGTTGTCCGTAAAGTCGTTCCTTACCAGCTGGGCCTGCGCCCCGGCTGCCGCGATGCACAAGGCTGCGGCCATGATGCGTGCTTCCATGGTTCCAGATCCCTCTTTTGACGACTGCGGTTTCCTATTTGGCTACGGCCCTGAGCGGTTGGACGGAAGCATCGAATCCCCTGTTCATTCCGATGTCGAGGTTTTCGGAGTCGGTCCGGGCGATCCGAAGCGGATGCTCGAAGCCCTTGGCCAGGTTGTTCCCGATGGCCACGTTGTCGCAGTAGTCCAGGTTGATGGCCGGCCCCTCCTCCGTTTCCGGATAGGACGGGCTGAAGACCATCGTGTTGCCGGAGACCACGAGGCCCTCCACGGACCGCGCCTCGACCAGGTTGCCGTTGAAGCTTTCGATGAGGTTGTCGATGAAGCGGATGTTGCGGTGGTAGCGCCCTTCGCCCAGGTGCTGGGTTTCGTTCAGCAGGGGGGAGGCGAGCAGGGGGTAGCGGTTGTCGCACGAATAGCCGATGTTGACGAAGCGGTTGCTGCGGATCGTGACGTCGCCAACCGCCCCGGATTCATACCACTTGTTGTTGTCGCCCTCGATCAGGATGCCGTGCATCTGCGAGGAGAAGTAGTTGTTCTCGATCAGTACGGGGCCCTTGGTGGTGACGAGTACGCTACGTGCCCGGTTTTCGCGGATGGTGTTGTTGCGCATGACCAGTTCCGGATGCCAGGAGAGGTTCTCGACCGACAACGGGACGTCGGGCAACGGCTCGGGGAGGGTTGCCACGGTTATGATGAAGCGGTGTTCGTTGAGCACCTTGAGCCCCGTGATGGAGGTTTCAAAGAGCGGCAGTACGGTCAGGCGGGAGAGCAAGGCGATCCTGTCGCCCGGCGCGCCGAACGTCAGTCCCCATTGTTGGAAATGGCTGATGTCGCACAGGAACTGGTTGTTGCCGAGGTATTCTGCGACCGGCACGTAGGCGCCGTGGACATTGATGCCGTCGTCCAGCATGTGCTCGAACAGGCAGTTCTCGACCTGGATGGTTCCCTTGCAGCCGATGAAATGCGTGGCATCGGCGCGGGTGGAGACGAGCCGCCCGGCGCTGGAGGTCACCTTCATGCCCTCGAGGGCGATGTTCTCCGTGCGCTCGACGATCAGACCCATGCCCCCGGCATCCAGCACGGCAACGTTTTCGATCCGGAGGTCCTTGGAGTTGGTGACGTGGATGGCAGGGCAAAGGCGGCTGGTGGGGTGGACGCCGTAGGCGATCATGACGCTGCCGACCGGCGGCGGTTCCTCCTTGAAGCCTCCCTCGATGCGCACCCGGTTCTTCCCCGCGTGCGAGGCCTTCACCGGCTTCCAGGAGTTCAGGGCGAAGGCGTCGGTGTTGTAGATCGGGGCGCGGGTCTTCGGGTCGAAAACGATGTTGGCGCCGATGGGATCCTCCTGTCCGTAGCGGTCGAAGAGCAGCTCGCCGTTCCGGATGGTGTAGGGGTAGGCTTGGGGATCGATCTCGAACACCGCCGATCCGGCATCGCGCTCCACGACCTCCAGCTCGGCATGGAAAGAGCGGATCCAGTCGATGGTGAAATTCCGGAGGGTTGCGCCATCGACCCCCTCCAGCGTGATCGGGACCACCCGTCCGTGCATCATGAAGAGCGATCCGCTTCCGTCGATCACGATGTTCTTCAGGCCGAAGAGCGGGAAGACCATGCGCTTGAGCCCGTTGTCGTGGTTGGCGACGGGGCGGTAGGCTTCCTTTGCGTTTTCCGCGTGGAAGTCGTAGCGGCCCTTGGGAAAAAGCAGGGTGACCCCCTCCTCGCCGTCCAGGCTTTCGATCAGCCGGCCGAGCGCAAGCGTCGCGTCCGCACCCGGTACCACGCCGTGTTCGGCGACGTTGACCACCCGGCCGTGCGCTTGGAGCGCTGCGGCAGCCATCAGCAATACTGCACCCAGACGATTCATCGATCCTGCTCCCGTCGTTCGTTCGCTTGCGGGCCCCATAATACCCCATGGCGGAACCCGCTTTTGAAAGAACCTTTATAGGGCGGGGGGCCGCCGGGCCGCAATATACGATCACGGCAAAAGAAGTGCGCAAAGACGCCACTCCGGAAACGGCGGGCAGTCTGTCTAAAACGCGTATATTTTTAGTCGCGATAACCGCTATGCGCACACGCATCCCTTCCTTAATAACTAGGAACGGTTTGCGGTGCGCGGTTTTCTTTGTCGAGGAGGGGTATGGGCATGCGGTCAGGCAAGGTGGTCAAGGGTGCGCCAAGCGGTTTTGTGATCAGTCTGCTGGTGCATGCGGGGGCGGTTCTGCTGGCCGGCATGCTGGTGGTCTTCACGGTGGTCAACAAGCCGGAACAGAAGTTCGTGCCGCCCAAGCCGGTCGAGAAGCCGAAGATGAAGCTCAAGAAGCCGATGGTGAAGGTGAAGAAGAGCGCGGCTCCCAAGGCCACCTCCCGGATCGTGGCCAAGGTCCGGCAGGCCCACATGCCGGATATCCGGCTGCCCGAAATGAGCGGCATGTCGGGGGAGCTTGGCGCAGGCGGGCTGGGGGGCATGGACCTGGCCATCCTTGATGGCCTGCCCAACATCATCGGAACCGAGATTTCGGCTGGCAACGACCTGGTGGGAACCTTCTACAGCATCATGCGGGACAACAACGGCCGCGAGATCCCCTACAGCAAGGAGGCCCACACGGAGGCGATCCGCAAGTTCATCAAGGGGGGGTGGCGGACCACCGCGCTGTCCAGGTACTACCGTTCCCCGAAGCGGCTGTATGGCTCCATGGTCGTGGTTCCCGAGATGTTCTCGACCATCGCACCCGAGGCGTTCGGCGAAAATCCGAAGAACAGCCAGTACTGGATGGTTCACTACACGGGCCAGCTGGTCTACCCCGAGGACATCACCTTCCGCTTCGTCGGCCAGGCCGATTCGACGATCGCCGTGCGCCTGGGCGGACAGCTGGTGTTCGATGGCTGGTGGCATGCCCAGCAGGACGCGGCGGCAGGCGACACGTGGCGTTCCGCGTCGGCGGATGACCGCAAGTGGTGGATGGGGAACTGGACCGCCACCGTGGGCGATTGGGTGACCCTCAAGGCCAACGAACCGCAGAACATCGACATCCTTGTCGCCGATGCGGGCGGAATCTGCTGCCTGATGCTTGGGATCCAGGTCCAGGGGGTCGAGTACGAAATACGGCCCGGCGGCGGCCCCCGGCTGCCGGCCTTCAAGACGGCCTATCCGTCCCACGACATGCTCGACGTCGTCATGCGCGACATGGTGCCCGGCGAACTGGACCTGACCAACGGACCCGTCTTCAACGACTTCAGGAAGGGGGATCCATCCCCCATGGCGAGCGCCCGCCGCGCGGAGCAGGGGCAGGCGGCCGGACCGCTGCCGGTCGCCGAACCCGATGTCGGCTTGCGGGGATGGACCTTGGCGGATGGCACGGTCATGGAATGCGAATTCATCCAGCGCATGGGTGACAAGGCGGTGATGAAGGATGCGTCCGGCAAGTCGCTGCGCATCCCGTTGGCCGACCTCTCGGCGGACGATCTCGACTACATCGAGCTGTGCAATCCGCCGGAGCTCGACCTCTCCCTCGGCAGCAGCGAAGATGCGGTCTATGCATGGGAGGATGGCGTCAAGACGGAGGTCGTGGGCTACGACCAGCTCTACACCGGCAAGGTGCGGAAAAGGGATGCGACGCCCTATCGCCACCAGCTGACGGCGGAATTCTACGCCATCGGCAAGCAGCGCTACGCCGATACGTACATCCTGCTGGATCGGCAGGAGAGCTCCTTCATGCTCACGAAGGAGAACAACGAGGCGCACAACTTCTCCGGCCGGAAGGTCCATCTGCGCAAGGTCGAACCGCGGCCCTGGGAAAAGCAGGACCTGACGGTCCGGGGCGAGGAGTACTACGGCTACCTCATGGTCGTGAAGGATGCGCGCGGCGTCGTGATCGCCCACCGCGAAACGGCCAAGTGGCTCTACGACCAGTATGGCAAGCTCCAGGGCTTCCCGGTCGGCCGCTATTTGAACGAGCAAGGCGACCGCGTCTACCCGGTCGGCCCCCCGCGGGCCCGCTACTGACCCCGCCGGCCAAGCTGCGCCATCGCGTACAATTAATTCCTCGAACCCGTATGGCCAACCGCCCGGGGCTATGCTCTAATAGGTTGGTTCGGACCTGCGGCGCATGGTTGCAGGGAGGCGGGTAGGTTGGACCGAAGATGCGGAGGCGGGGCTCCGCAGGACGCTGCACAATGGGAACGGAGCGCTACGGAAAAATGACTGCGACGGCGGCAACCTTGCGGGATCAACCTGCTTCCGTCCGGGGGATGGTTCCTCCGGACAGGTCCGGGGTGTATGATCCCTCATGCGGCGAGGGCCTGTACATCCTTACCCCCCGGCCAAAGGACCGGCCGCGCATCAATGGGCCGGAGGTGTTCGGTGTCCGTCCCGGTGCGCCGTTCCACCATACGGTGCCCGTTTCGGGATGCAGGCCGATGGACTTTGAGGCCGAAGGACTGCCCGAAGGGCTCCTTCTTGACGGACGGACAGGTTGCATCAGCGGGCGCATCGCGGACCCTGCGCACCGCGGCCATGCGGTGACGATTCGCGCAACCAATGCCCATGGCACCGCCGAAAAACCGCTCCTGATCGCCGTGGGCGACACCATCTGCCTGACGCCGCCGCTGGGGTGGAATTCGTGGAACTGCTGGAAAAACCAGGTGGGGCAGGGGCATGTGTTGGACTCGGCCGCGGCCATGGTGGCGAAGGGCCTGCGCGACCACGGGTGGAGCTACATCAATATCGACGACACCTGGCAGGGCGTGCGCGGCGGACCCTTCAACGCCATCCAGCCCGATCCGGCGCGGTTTCCCGACATGCAGGGGATGTGCGATGCCATCCATGCCCTGGGGCTCAAGGTCGGCATCTATTCGACGCCGTGGATAACGACCTATGCCGGGCATGCCGGTTGTTCCAGCGACGCCCCCGACGGATCTTGGGCGCAACACCTCCATGCCGCCTCCGACTACCGGAAGACGCGGGCGGGCTGGCGGGTCGGTTCCTACACGTTCGAGCGCGAGGATGCCGCCCAATGGGCCGCATGGGGCATCGACTACCTGAAGTACGATTGGAACCCCAACGACGAGGGCAGCATCCTCCGGATGGCCCGCGCCCTCAGGGAATGCGGCCGCGACATCGTCTACTCCATCTCCAATTCCGCCCCGGTCGAGCTCGCCGCGCTGTTCATGGAAGAGGTCAACTGCTGGCGCACGGCCGGCGACCTCAAGGACCGCTGGGACGAGGAGGGCCCCCATCTGGGCATCCGCGAACAGTGGCGCTGCCACCGCGGCTGGCTGGAGGCGGGAGGCCGCGGGGCTCCCGGACATTTCCCGGACGCCGACATGCTGGTGGTGGGCGACGTGGTGACGCGCGACAATGTCGACCATCCCGTGCCGTCGCGACTCACCGCCGACGAGCAGTACAGCCACATCTCGCTATGGGTGCTGTGGGGCTGCCCCCTGCTGATCGGCTGCCCGATCGAGACGATGGATGAGTTCACGCTCGGGCTGCTGACCAATGCCGAGGTGCTCGGCGTCCACCAGGACCGGATCGCCGTGGCGGGCAGGACCGTCTTCGAGCACGACGGAATCGAGGTCGTGGTGAAGGAGCTTTGCGGGGGCGCCAAGGCCGTTGGCCTGTTCAACCTGGGCGAGGAGGAGCGCACCGTCCGCCTCGATTGGACGACTGCCGGCCTCGAGGGGGAAAAAACGATCCGAGACTTGTGGCGGCAGGCGGATGTCGGTACCTTTTCGGCCGGGTTTTCAGCCCGGGTCAGGCCGCATGGCGTGGTGCTGGTCCGGGCCGGGTAGTTACCCCCTCCCGGAGGAGCCGTATGCCTGCGTATCGAATGTTGGCCTGTTGTGCGTTGATGTGTGCCGCGGCCGTGATTGCCGAGCACCAGAGACCCAATGTCATCATCATCTACGGCGACGATGTCGGCTTCGGGGATGTCGGCATCAATGGCTCCGTCAGGATCCCCACGCCGAACATCGACCGGCTGGCGGCCGGCGGACTCAATTTCACCGACGGCCATTGTTCGGCGGCCACCTGCACGCCGTCGCGTTTTTCGATGCTCACGGGGATCCTCGCCTTCCGGCACCACGCCCAGGTGCTGCCGCCGGACGCGCCGCTGCTCATCCCCCTGGACAAGCTGACGCTGCCGCAGCTCTTCAAGCGGGCCGGCTACCACACGGCCGTGATCGGCAAGTGGCATCTGGGCCTGGGGACGCAGGGGGTCAAGACCGACTGGAACTCGGAGGTGAAGCCCGGTCCGCTGGAGGTCGGCTTCGACTACTCCTTCCTGCTGCCATCCACCAACGACCGGGTGCCGTGCGTCTACCTGCGGGGCCACCGCGTCGCCGGGCTCGACCCCGCCGATCCGCTCCATGTCGGCATGAGCCTGGAGGAGGTGCGGAAAGGGGGGGGCACGCCGTATCCCGACGGCAGGACCAACCGGGAGGCGATGACCTACTACCCGAGCACCCACGGGCACAACGACAGCGTGATCAACGGCATCGGCCGCATTGGCTACCAGTCGGGCGGAAAGGCGGCGCTGTGGAACGATGAAACGATTTCGGACGTGTTTGTCGAAGAGATGAGACGGTATGTCGCCGGCCACAAGGACGCCCCCTTCTTCCTCTACTTCGCATCGCAATGCATCCATGTTCCGCGCGCCCCGAATCCCCGGTTCCACGGCCGGAGCGGGCTCGGGTACCGCGGCGATTCCATGGTCGAGTTCGACTGGGTCGTCGGCGAGATCATGCAGACCCTCGACGAGCAGGGTCTGGCCGACGACACCATCGTCATCTTCTCCAGCGACAACGGGCCCGTGTACGACGACGGCTACGCCGACGGCACCACGCTGCACACCTCCATCGGCGAGGAGGACCGCGGGCACGACGGCTCGGGCATCTGGCGCGGAGGCAAGTACCAGATCTACGAAGGGGGGACCCGGGTGCCCTTCATCGTGCGCTGGCCCTCCCGCATCAAGCCCGGGACCTCGACCGCCCTCGTGAACCAGATCGATTTCATGGCGTCGTTCGCCCGCCTGTTCGGGCTCGAGCTGGCCGATGGCGAGGGCATCGACAGCCGCGATACCCTGGCGGCGTTCCTCGGGGAGGATCCCGATGGACTGCGGTACATGGTCGAAGAGGCCTCGGGATTGGCGCTCCGGAGCGGAAACTGGAAGTATGTGGAGCCCCAGCAGGTAAGGTATCCCCAGGGACTGCCGTCGTTCGGCAAGACGCTGTTCAACCTTGCCGACGATCCCTCGGAGCAGCGCAATATCGCCGACCAGCATCCGGAAAAGACCGCGCAATTGAGTGGCGTGCTCCAAAAAGCCAGGGAGGGCGGCGTGCGGCAGGCATTCGACTAGCGAACCTGGGCGCTACACCACCCGCGAGCGGGTCTTCTTCCGGTAGGCGTTGGGACTCATGCCGGTGGTTTGCCTGAACACGTACGCCAGGTAGTTGTAGGTCGCATAGCCGCATTCCTCGGCGATGATCTGCATCGGCTTGTCGGAATCGGCGAGCAGCTGCCGGGCCTTTTCGATGCGCAGGTAGCGGATCTCGTCGATGATCGTGTGCCCGAACGCCTTCCGGAAACAGCGTTCCAGCGAACGTCGGTTCGTGGGTGCCACCTTCATGATGTCGGCCATGGTGATGGGCTCGTAGGCATGCTGCTTGAGGAATTCCACCACGCTGGCCAGCATGGGGTCGTCGACGGCGATCGTGTCGGTCGACATCTGGCTCTTGATGCCCAAGGGAGGCAGGTACACGGTCTCGCTGGGGACTTTCCTGCCCTTGAGCATATCGTCCAGCAGGGCGGCGGCCCTGCGGCCGATCTGTTCCGTTGGGAGAACGATTCCGGAGAGGGTGGGGTTGGTTGCGTGGCTAAGCAGCTCGTCGTAGCATCCGCTCAGGACGGATACGTCGTGGGGCACGGAAATGCCGGCGTCGACGCAGCACTCGATGATCTGCTGGCCCAGGGTATGTCCCCACGTTAGAATCCCGATCGGCTTCAGCAGGGAGTGCAGCCACGCGGAGAGGGCGGGCAGCATCGTGTCGTCCTCCATCCCCTCCTTCTTGAGGAAGACGGGGGTGGTGATGCCTTTGGCGGCCAGGTAGTCGCGGAAGGCATTGGCATACCAGATGGGATTCTCCATGTGATCCAGGCCGGCAAAGGCAATCCGCTTGAAGCCGTGGTGGAGGAAGAAGTCGGCCGCCATGCGGGTTGTGGCGTAGTCATCGGTCCGAACGCAGGGGAAGCGGTGGCCCGGAAGCGAATAGTCGCATACATTGACCACCGGAAGCCCGGATTGCCGCAGTTGATCCGCCAGTTCCGGGTTCGAGATGCGGGCGATGACGCCGTCGCCGGCCCAGCCCTTGGGCAGATGCGTAAACCGGTCGGAGGCGGTTGGATTGATCCATACGTGCCACGGACCGGCATCGCTGGCATAGGAGAGGATGCCCCGCACGATCTGCCGGCCCCATTCGCTGGGGGTATCCACCAGGATGGCGATATGGGGCAGTTTGTTCCCTTTTTGCATGCCTCAACGTTGCACGTCGCCGGTACGAAAGCAACGCAAAGCTGACGCGCTGGTGCCGGGCATCGGGCGATTGTCGCTATTCCGCATGTTATTGTCGCTATGGCATATTGATGGATTCCGTCGTCATGCTAGAACTGTGCACCATCGGTTCATGGAATGCTTGCATGGAGTGGCAGGATCGCATCAATCAGAACAAGGAGGAACGAGATGAAGAAATACAAGTTGTTGATGGCAGTGGCAGGAGTTGGGCTCTTGTCGTCCGCATGGTCCCAGACCATCGTGGATACGGATTTTTCTTCGTATTCAGATGGCGACCTGGCCGGGCAGGAGAGCTGGGCGGCCGTGCCGAATACCGGGGCGAATGCGTTCAGCGTGTCGGGCGGCGTGGCGGCAACGGAACCGGTGTCGGCGTCCTTCCTTAGGAATACCGGACCTGGCAACTATGTCTACTGGACCGTGCTCGACACCAGCGCGGTCGATAACCAGTGGACCGGCACGATGGACTTCCAATTCAGCATGTCCACAAACGCCGGATGGCAGATCGGCGACGCCTTCCGCATCGGGACCTCCACGGCGGCAACCAACGGCCTGCTTCCCGCCGCCAACAACCAGGTCGTGATCGGCGTCGTGGGCTCCACCTGGACCAAGTTCGAGATCAATGCCTATGATGCCGCCGGCGCGGCGCTCCACATGATTTCGGTCGACCCTGAGGTCGTCGGCTTCGTGCCGAACGCCCCGGCCGCCCCGGCCTCCGACAACCTGCGCCTCAACTGGTCCATCCGCAAGGCGCGCGGCACCGGCCTGTTCGAGGTTTCCTGTTCTCTGCAGAACCTGGATACCGCCACCAACATCGTCGGCTCCTCGGTCTATGTCGAAAAAGCGGCCGCATGGGCATCGTCCGACGCCTACCACGTCATGGGCCACTGCCCGGACGCCCACTTCTGGGTCACCAAGGCCGAGCAGACCGATATCGCCCTCGACGCGCTCGCGATCGAAAAGTCCAGCGTAGTGCCGCCGCCGATGCCGGCACCCACCGTGGCGGCTACGCCGGGCAACAATACCGTGACCCTGTCCTGGGGTCTCGTCGGCGATGCGGTTTCCTACGAGATTTCGCGGTCGCTTTCTAGCAACGGCACCTATGCCGTCGTAGACACCGTGGCCACGTCCCCGTGGATCGATTCGGCCGTCTCCACCGGCACGGAATATTTCTACAAGGTGACGGCGAAGTCGCCGGGCTTGTCCGACGCGGTATCCGGGGTCGTCTCCGCGATTCCCTTCTCCGCCGCCACGGGAACGATCATCGACACGTCGTTCCAGTCGCCGGAATTCGCCAACGGCGATCTGGCCGGACAGGATCTGTGGTCCGCCGTGGCCGTGTCGGATCCGCAGGCATTCAACGTGGATGCCGCAGGGAACGGCTATGCCGAAACCGCCACGTTTGCGGGGGGGGCGAGCACGAACCAGGTGGTCTATGGGCTGACCACCTCCAACACCGTAGGCAACGCATGGAGCGGTACGCTCGATTTCAGCCTCTCCGTGGAACCCAACGGCTCCTTCCGGACGAACATCGTCGCGGGCGTCACCAACATCCACGAGGTTGCTGAACTCGGCGGGGGGTATGAAGGATTCATGTTCGGGCTCACCGCGAATCCGGACCAGCGTCTCGATCCAAAGGGGAAGGACGACCTCCTGTTCACCGTCCGCCACGGGGGCAACGACGGGCGGATTGACATCGGATTCAACATGTATAACTGGAATGCCAACATCGTGCTGACGCTGGACCGCAAGCAGCTCGGATGGGATCCGAACTGGTACGACCGCACGGCGGACAACGCTCCCGATTTCGTGAGCGACATGATCTCCCTCGATTATGTGATCCGGAAGAGCTCGAACGGCGGCTACTACGCCACCGTAGAAGCCAACATCGGCACGAACACCTATGCCGGGACGTTCACCTATTCGTCCAACCACGATGCATGGGCCCGGCCCGACGACGCCTCCGCAGCAGCGTTCCTCTCTTTCGGGATGAGCCATGCGGCAAGCGATCCGGCCCGCCGCGTCAATGTGTCGATCGATGCGCTCTCCCTCGTGCATGCGGACTCGAGCGCCGTACCGGTCACGCCGCCCTATGGCATCGGAACGGCGCTGGGCGACGCCGCCATCACGTTGAGCTGGCTGGCCGGCGGCGAGCAGGCGAGTTTCAACGTCTACCGCGCCGAAACCAACGGCGGTCCGTACACCCTGCTGGCCTCCGCGATCTCCGCATCGCCCTACACCGATACCGGCCTGGTCGACAAGCGCACCTACTTCTATGTGCTGACCGGGGTCTACACCGGGGCGGTGGAGAGTGCCTACTCCAAGCAGGTGCATGCGCGGGCCCTGGGCCGGACCATCCATATGGCGTGGGAAGGCGACATGAACACGTCGGGGAACCAGTATGTGACGGGCATCAGTGCCGGGGTAACCAACGGGTCGGTGATCTTCTATGAAGGCACCAGTCCGGGACAAAGCGTGATCGCCCCGGCAAACACCTGGTACACGGGTCCGACCCTGCGCGGCGTCGTCCAGAAGCCGGTCGCCGCAACCGGCGTGCCCCAGGTCCAGGTGCTGTGGAACGGGGGAGCCCGCTTCAACAATGCGGTCGGATCGTCCTCGCTATACTGGATCGAGGGGGCTCCGCTCGACGCCACCTCCCAGACGGTCTCGTTGGAGATCGAGCAGACGAGTGGCAGCGGCCGGGCGGCGATCCGCAACGGAACGACGTGGTACATCAGCCAGACCACCCTCAGCGCCAACCGGCTGATCCCCGACGTGCTGCAGGAAAACTGGGCGATGCTGGACAAGGCGACGGCCGGCAGCAGCAGCCTGATGACGGCGACGGGGGCCTCCTTCGTGCCCGGTTCGACGCTGGGGTTGAACAACATCACCGCCCTGGGCCAGTTCCGCGAAAACTGCACGGCGAGCGACTGGTTCTACTACATGCGGCTGCTCTACGGCAGCTCGGTCACCGCCTATGAGGCGTGGGCGGATTTGCAGGGCATCTTCAACGACGATGCCGTGCCGTTGCTCGACTTCGACAACGATGGACTGGACAACGTGACGGAGTGGGGCCTCGGCGGCGATCCGGCGGATGGGAACGATGTCGGCATCACCGCCCGGCGCACCGGCGTCGATGGCGGCGGCAACTTCCTCTACATCTACCCGCGCCTGAAGTCCGCCAGCCGCCCGACCTACAACGTGATGGGCAACGCGGACCTGCTGTATGGCAGTTTCCAGGTCCTGACCGAAGGGGTCGATTTCACGGAAGTGTCGTCGGGGGGCAACTGGGCCGCGAACCGGACGGACTTCGAGGCGGTGACCAATGCGATCCCGACCGCTGAATCGGCCATGTTCATCAAGCTTGGCATCACCGAATAGAATAGCGCCCTGCCATCATGCCGCGCCCCGGTCCCGACCGGGGTGCGGTTGCTCTCCTCCGCGCTGCGGAGGAGTATTTTTTGCTGGATTGCGCTGCAAAGGGGTCTATTACGAATTGGATGCGCGCGCGGGTTTTGCCGCAACATCCTCCCCATATCGGGGATCGCGGGGACTCGCCCTTCGGAAAGGATCGCGTAAAGCATGGGTGGAGAGATGAAAAGAGGGATGCGCGACATCGCAGCCGCCTTGGCGGCCTGCTGGTTGCTGCTGCCATCGGCGCCGGCCGGGGCGGGGCCGCTCGAGGATGAGGCCTGGGCGAAGATAGCCGCCTTGGAAGGGTTGATCGCGGATGCGCAGGTCCAGGGTCTTGATGCGCTGAAGGAGCAGATGACGGCGAGCACCGCCCGGGTCTTCCTCGGCTACGCGGCGTGGGATGAAGCGCATTTGGACATCAATTCGAACCTCTTCGCCCAGGTTGCGGCCTACAAGACCAATCCGCAGTATTGGGCCCAGTTGCTGCCCGACTTCGAGCGCAGCGAGGTCGTGAAGATGCTCGACGAGGCCACGACCAACCTGGTGCGGCTCAAGGCCGGCGAGATCGTCCGGAGGCCGGTGCCGAATGTGGACTGGGCGCAGGTGTCGCATGACGGCGACCAGTTGACGTTCAACGGGCGCCCGGTGTTCGTCGCCGACTACACCTGGAAGCCGGATGTCGCCGAGCTGAATACCTTCCATGGCAACCAGGACGGATACTATTTCGACCAGAACAAGGTGGCGTCCAGCCACAACGTGGTCTCGTGGATGGTGAACGAGCTGAACGGCAAGCCGGATGGAACCCTGGGGTTTGTCTTCCTTGGCAACAAGGTGGTGCCGAGCTGGGCGGAAACCGAATACGGTCCCGGTTTCAAGATGCGCGAGGACACCTATACGGCCTACGACATCGACAATCCCGGGGCGCGCCTGCTGAACGGGTACCTGCTGGAGGATACCGTGCCCCTCATGGCCGGAAAGCAGTATTCCCAACTGGGCTACATGCTCTGCAACGAACCGCATTTCTACACCACCAAGAAGACCGACGGCACCTGGGATTGGGCGAGCGGGCCGGTGTCGGCCTACACCAGGGCGAAGTTCCGCACATGGCTGCAGGAGCGGCATGGGGCGATCGTAACCCTGAACGCGCTGTGGGGTACCGCGTTCGCCAGCTTCGCCGAAGTGGATGTCGACATTCCGATGTCGGTGGGCGAACAGGGTTCGGCCATGTGGTACGACTGGCACCTTTTCAACAACTGGCGGGTGACGCAGTGGTACATCTGGCTGAAGAGCGAATTCAGGAAGCATGATCCCTCGGCCAAGATCCACCTGAAGATCATGCCCAACCTTTGGAGCAGCAACAAGCGCGGGCACGGCATCGATATGGAGGCGCTGACGGAGCTCAGCGAGATCGTTGGCAACGACGCCGGGGCGGCCTACAACCACATGTGGGGTCCGGTGGAGGAGTGGGAGGCCCGCTACATCTTCGATTGGCGGGAGATGTGCATGAGCTACGACTTCTACAAGTCGGTGGCGCCTGGCAAGATCATGTTCAACTCCGAAGCGCACTACCTCTCCACCGGCAAGTCGCGCGACCTGTACATGAAGCCCGAGTATGCCCGCGCCACCTATTGGCTGGCCCATGTGCACGGCCTGAATGCGAGCCAGACCTGGTACTGGACCCGCGATGCCTCGGGCGCCGTGGGGATCGACGAGGGCAGTGGATATGCGGGCTCCAACAACCAGCAGCCCCGCGTCGTCAACGAGGTCGCCGCCACGATCATGGACCTGAACGCCCACGCGGAGGAGATCGCCGCCATGCAGCGCCAGCGCAAGCCGCTGCGCATCTTCTATTCGGAAACAGAAGCCCTGAACCGCAGCGGCTACATGGACGATCTCTACCATCTGTACGAGGCCCTCTTCTTCGAGGGCGTGCCCGTCGGTTTCGCGACGGCAAACATCCTCAACCACCAGGATCCTGGCCTGTGGGATTGCGTGCTGGTCCGGCAAACCGGTTCGGTGACCACCAACGAACTCGCCGCGCTGCAGGCCTATCTGGACGGCGGCGGCACCGTGATCGTCGATGCCGCCAGCCTGCAGGCGGACGAATACGGCCGTCCCGTCCCCGCCCTGGTTGCATCGGGCGGAACGCTGATCTACGCCGGTACCACCGCAGCGATGAAGTCGGCGGCGCTCGGCCTTCTCGATGCCAGGGGGGCGCTCCCGCCGGTTGCGGTAGCCGAATCGAATGCCATCGGTGCGAAGGGGTGCACCTGGAAGTGCGTGGACAATGCGGCCGGAAACCATGTGCTCTCCATCGTCAATCTTGGCCGGACCGCCGCGACCCTCGCCATCTCGGTGAAGGATCCGTTGGCTGCGCCAGCCTGCCGCGAGCTGCTGACTGGGGTGGAGGCGGGACTGAATCCGGTGTTGAAGCCCTACGAAGTGCTGTTTATCGAAATCGCACCCCATGGATTCGCGGCCTCCGCGGCCATCCAGTGGGGCCTTTCCGGGGGCGATCCGGACATTGTGACGAATACGCAGCCCTTCGCGGTCAAGACCGTGAACTATGTCGAGGGGCAAGCGGCCAATCCGGCCGTCGGCCCCGCCTATTATCCCAACCATGCAGAGCGCGCCCCGGTGTTCAACCACGCCTCCAGCAGCACCTACAACGCGAAGGAGGTGGTCAATGCCTCCTATGGCGACACGCTGCGGTCCGGAAAGAACATGGGCATCTACGACTGCATGTATGCCTGGGAGAACCTTCCCTCGGGATATTCGACGCTGGCGAGCCTGGAGGCCGAGGTCCGGCTGGCCATGTGGGGAGGGACCGGCACCGGCACGGTGCATTGGATCGTCCAGAAAAACAATGGCGACTGGCTGGCGAGTGGCGGGGTGGATTTGACCCAGTACAACGCAGAGAGCGCCACCTTCACCCGGCTCGATGTGCCCGATGCGGCCAGCCTGGCCTGGTTCGACTTCACTCCTGTGGCTAACGGCCATGCGAGCCTCGGCGATGCCGCGACCAACGACCTGGCGCAGGTGAAATCGGTCGGCCTGTACTTCCATCTCTCGGGGAGCGGCGAAAACATTATGGCCGACATGCGCTATTTCAAGGCCACCTTGTCGGCCGGGCCGCCGGCTACGGGCTGGGAGGAGTTCGTTGCCAGGTATGGACTGGGCGGGGTCGCGACCAACGACTTCGACCTGGACGGGCAGGTGGACCTCGTCGAGTATGCGCTCGGCGGGAATCCCACCAATCCGGCGATCCTGGGCCAGCCTCCCGGCTTGGCGTACGGGGACGATGACTATGTGGATTTCAGCCACCTGGTGCTCACGAACGCCAACCCCGGGATTGCGTATGCGGCGGAATGGACGGACAACCTCGTGACGGGGGTTTGGAGCGCCGCCTGGCAGGGGGCGACCAGCCTGCCTTCCGCGGTGCCCGGCTATGGACAGGCCGTTCTCAGGCTGTACGGGGGCACCAACGACCACCTCTACTTCCGGCTGCAGGTCACCCAGCCCTAGCATGGCGGGTGGCGTTTCGCGGACGGCTAGCCCATGCGCATTTTCTTGCGGTATGCGCTGGGGCTCGTGCCGGTGACCAGCTTGAAAACGTGGGCAAGATAGTTGTAGGTGGTGAAGCCGCACTCCTCAGCAATGATCTGCAAGGGCTTGCCGGTTTCCGTCAACAGCTTGCGGGCGCGGTCGATGCGGATGGAGCGGATCTCGTCGAAGGGGGTCCGGCCGAAGGCCTTGTGATAGCGGCGCTCCAGCGAGCTCCGGCTCATGGGGACTTTCTTCAACAGGTCATCCATGGTGATGGGTTCGAACGCATGTGCCTGCAGGTAGCGAACCAGGGGGACGAGGACGGTGTCCTCCACGGCCAGGGTGTCCGTGGAAAGCAGTTCCTTGATGCCCAGCGGCGGGATGAAGGTTGTTTCATGCGGAACGTCTTCCCCG
>QKAU01000063.1 GCA_003246265.1 Kiritimatiellales bacterium
GCAGGAGACCTTCAAACTCCTGCCCCCGACCGTGGTTCCAACCGAAACGGGACTTATGGTCCGCTTCCGCTTCCAGCCCGTTGGGGACACCCCCCTCCCGAAGGAGCTCACCCTGGTGGTGCGCGTCCCCGGCGACTCGGCCGCAACGATCCAGCACCTCCGGCCCGCTGCGGAAGAGGGCTATGGGCAGCTCACCCACATGGTCGGCCCCGGCGGACGGCTGGGCCTGGTGGAAGGAATCCCATCCGACGTATCGGCGCTGGAATTCGAGCTCGTTGTAACCGGCCCGGTCAAGGCCACGCTGCGCGGCTCGGAGGGCATCAGGGATTTCGAGCTGGACATCTCGCCCGACGGCTGCTCGGTCCGGCAGCTGTAGCCACCTCTGGATTTGACCCGGAACCCCCGAGACCTGCCCTGCCCGTGCGGGTCGGGCAGGAAGTTCAAGAAGTGCTGCGGGGCGTAGCGGCGGAAGCCGTCCCCCCTGCTCTAATAGGGGGGTAAATTCCCATTTCATTGAATATCGTGGGTTTTACAGGCAAGCCGCTTGCTTGTTTTCCGGCGGGAGGCATCGGCGGCTAAAGGGGGAAGAGCGGAGAAGGGAAACGAAACCCGCCGCCCCCGGAGAGGAGGTGGCGATAAAGGCAAAATGCTACAATGTACGGGCTGACCCCTCTCCCGGTATCGGTCCAGGCGGCATCGGGCAACCCAGAAAATATCATTTCATAGGACTGACCCCTTTTACGTCAACGGTCGGCCAAGGGTGTACTCTCACACTTCATGAAGTGTGAAATAGTTCCCGGGGCGCGTTACGGCGTCTTGGTCCAGTGGCAGAGGTAGCAGTTTTCGATGCCGGGCTGGTTGTGGTTGACCGGGGCGCCGCCCCAGTACTTTTCGTGGAGGAGGACGTCGTTGCCCCCTTCGTGGCAGGTCGCGCATCCGTCGCCGGGCGACGAGGTGTTGTGGCAGCCGATGCAGTGGGTCGGTTTGAATCCGGGGGCCGCCCAGCGGGCGGTATGCGAGCGCGGCCGCGTCTGCGCATGGCAGGAGGTGCAGGAGTCCTCCAGATGGCACACCATGCAGGCGGCGCGGTCCCAGGCCGCCACCGCGCCGTGGGAGTGGAGCCTCCAGAGATTGTTGTGGGTGGCCGGCTGCATGACGCTGTGGCACTCGGCGCAGGATTCCCCCGAATGGCAGACGGTGCACGAGGCGTCGGGCTGCGTGCCGAACATTCCATGCCGCTTGGTCCACGCCATGTTGTGGTTGCCGGGGCGGACATCGCGCTCGATGCCGACGTGGCAGGTTGAGCACGCTTCTCCGGAGGCATGGGCCTTTCCGCGGATCGCCAGCACCTCGGAGCGCTGGAGCGACGGTACGTGTTCGAGCTCCTTGTCCATGATCGAGGCATGGCACTCCTGGCACTTGCCCGCGAGGGATTCCGAGTGCACGAAGACAGGCGGCTGCGCTTCGGCGGGCGCGCTGGCAGGCTCGGCCTGGAGCATCGGCAGCTGCTGCTCCCGATGGCAGATGCCGCAGGTGTCGGGACCGACTTCCTCGGAGGATACCTCGTCGTGGCAGTCGGAGCAGGTTTCGTGGGTCGGCCGCCGGAAGGAGTCGGTACCGACCTCCCCGTGGCAGTCGGAACATTCCATGCCGTTTTCGGTCACGTGCAGGTCGTGGCTGAAGCGGAGGGCGTATTTCTCCTCCTCGTCGCACCCCGCCACCAGCAGGAGCGCCGCACCGAGCAGAATGGATTGGATGGCCCCCTTCGTTCTCACAGCCGCACCTCGATGGATGTGCGGACCCGCATGCCCAGGTCCGTCTCTTCGCTATCGTCTTCGATTTCGCCGGCCAGAAGCAACGACGTACGCTCCGAAATATTCCACCTGCCGCGCAGGAAGTAGGTGAAGGCGTCCGGCGACCGCTCCACGCGCGTGCCGTCCAGCGGATCGATGAGGGGCGGCGCCTGGTTGTCGTCCGTGACCACGGAATAGTCGGAAAGCTGGTAGTAGGAGTAGTCGACATAGGCGGCACCGGCCGAAACCTCCCAGAGGCGCCGGTAGCGGTAGCGGATGTCGCCGCTCAGCCCGAAGAAGCTGTCGCTCTCCTCCACATCCCAGTATTCGAGGGCGACGCTGGCGGTCAGCGCATCGGACGGTTCGAGGATGAAATTGAGGTCGTAGCGCTCGAAGCTGCGGTTGGTGAAGTCCGAATCGTCCGGCTGCTTCACCATGGCGCCGGGGGAGAGGTAGAGCCAGGGGAGCAGTTCGGTGGTGAAGCGCCCGTAGGCGGTGGTGTAGGGCTCCTCGTCGCCCAGGGCGTCGATCAGCGGGGAATAGACGCGGCTGTAGGCGTCGTAATCGCCCCAGCGCCGCACGCCGAGCATCGCGTCGAACACCTGGTCCGACATGGAGATGTAGTAGAGGTCGGCCCCGCCCATGCGGATGTCCTCGTTCATGAGCGAGAGGTAGGCGCGGCTCCGCAGCTCGTCCGAGACCTGCTGCTTCATGTCGAGGAAGATGCCGTCGTCCGTCGCGGACTCGCTGCCGTCGTGGTACTGCGCGTAGGTGGCGCGGCTGACATTGCCCCACCAGGGCCGGCCGACCAGCGACACGCCTCCGAAGGCGTCGCCCGCGACGGAGCTGTAGTCGCTGACGGGCTTGCCGAGGAAGACGCGTCCGCCCAGCCGTCCGTTCTCGAACAGCATGGCCTGCGCGCCATCCATCTGGATGTAGTCGGCGACGTCGACGTACTGCCGGCCGTAGCGCATCGCCATCCGTTTTTCGGGATCATGCACATCGACGTAGAACTGGAGGAGCCGCAGCTTGCCCTGCTCCCCGTCGTCGATGCTTCCGAAGGGATCGTAGGAGGAGGACGAGTCGCCATCGAGATCCGAGTGGAGCCGGCCCGACGTGTAGATCTCAACCCGCTTGTCCGCCAGGTTGCGGCCGCGGAGGTACCAGAAGCCGTAGGCGTCGTGGTCGTCGTAGGAACCCAGCCCGCGGTAGTCGTATGTGGCGCGGAATGAGCCCGAAACATCGGGCTGTACGCTCCCCTCCCCGCCCTGCGAAGGCAGAACGCCGAAAGCGAGACCCGCCGAAAGCAGGATCCGCATACACGGTTTCGGCATGAAGGAAGGCCTCATCTAAACTCCGTGGAACAAGTGGGCCGGCCGCGCGGGCGGCCGGCCCCCGGTTGCCGCCCTAGTCTTCTATCGCACGGAAGAACCGGTTCGTGGTCCCGCGCATGGAGTCGAGCTGATAGACCCATCCGTTCGCGTTGGTCTGCGCCGGGCCCAGGTCGGACCATCCGCCCGCCTTGAGGCTGTCGATCGACTGGAACTGGACCGTCGTATTGGTGCCCTTGACCAGGTAGCCGAGCTCGGCCGCCGGGAGCAGGACCAGGTCGCTGTCCGGAACGCTGCCCGCATCGAGCGGATTGCTGCCGGCCTGCGCTTCGACAAGGTCGGAGAATCCGTCGTTGTCGGAGTCGGCCAGGTTCGGATCGGTGCCGAGATTCTCTTCCTGGTCGTTGCTCAGGCCGTCGCCGTCGGCGTCATCGGCGCCGGACTGGCTGGTCAGGTCGCCGAAGTGCTCGATTTCCCACGAATCCACCAGGCCGTCGCGGTCGATGTCGATCCCGCCCTTGAGGTCGTCGATCGAGGCCCGCAGGATGGCCGCAATATATTTCGGGTTGTGCACACCCAGGCTGCCGTCTTCCGAAACCATCGTCAGGTTGTAATTCGCCTTGTTGCGGCCTTGTCCCGCGGGTTCCGCTGCGACAAGAAGGGCCAATTCAGCCATCATGTCGGCGATTTCCGACTGAACCCCTTCAACCACGCCGTCGAGGTCGTAGTCGGCTCCGCCGAAATCGAAGTTCTCGATTTCGCCATGGCAGCTGGTGCAGGTTTCGGTCAGGTGAACTGGTGCATTGGTGCCGTCATTGTAGGACAGCATGAAGGTATGGCCGCCAACCAGGTTCTTGGCATAGGCCGGCAGATCGGCCGGGGTTTCCTGCATATGGCATTGGGCGCAGGTTTCCTCCACGACCACACCATGCCTGGAACTGGGCATGTTCTGGCCGTATTCGATGGCGTTCTCGCCAAACAGCAGATCGCCCTGGACACCATGGTGCGGAGTGCGGCCCTGTGACGCCCTGTCGTTGGCTTCGTAACGGTCGTGATGGCAGGCCATGCAGACGAGGCCGGCACCGCCTGCGGTGATTTCCGTTCCGTTCGCCAGCGTGACGCTTGCGATTGCACGCGTCTGATGGGCATGGCCATCCCCGGAATGCGGATCATGGCAGGCGGCGCAGGTTATGCCCTCGTTGCCCGTACCTTCCGTCGGAACCATCTGCCCGAATTCGTTCATGCCGGGATCGTTGGCATCGATGTAGCCCTTGGTGCTATGGCACGGGGCGCATGAGCCGGTGGAACGGAACACATAGCCCTGGGCATGCAGCGTGGTCTTCCACTCGGCGGCCTTCACGTGGTGCGTCTTCTTGTCGTGGCACTGCGAGCAGTTGCCGGCACTGATGCTGACGCCGATCTTGCTGGTGTCGCCGCCGCTGCGCAGGTGCTCCTGGGCCGGGCCGTGGCAGTTTTCGCACTGCACGTTGGACTTCATCTGGAGCGCGACGGGCATGTCGTCCCAGTTGTTGGTGCCGAGCGTCGGCGGGAAGGTCCAGCCAAGGTCGGCCGCCACGTCGTCGAAGCCGGCATTGACCGCTCCGGGTGTCTTGTCGTAGCCCAGTGCGTGGCAGGAGATGCAGCGGTCGCTGAAGTGCCCGGCCGGGTCGTTGATGTTGGCCTTGAGGGCCGTGGCATGGTGCGTTGCGAGATAGCCCTCCTGCTTGCTGGCATGGCAGAGCGTGCAGGCGGTGTAGCCCTGGCCCAGGAAGGCCGATCCCACCACCTCGATGCTGGCCCCAAGCGTCTTGCTGGCCGTGATGGCCTGGGCCGAAACCGTGTAGGTGCCCTTGACGTCGGGAACCAGCACCTTGCGGTCGATGACGTTGAACGCCTTCTGGTCGCCGACGTTGTAGGTCGGCATGGACGGGGGCAGCGGGCTGTTGGTAATGGCCGCGGAGGAAGCCACCGGAAGATCGTCCGCATCCAGCACGGAATCGAGCGACCAAACAGCCTGTGTCACCACCGTGCCGGTCTGCACCAGCAGTTCGAGGTAGACCGGCTGGCCAATCCCCACGACCGGGTAACCGCTGGCTCCCTGCGTTCCAGTTGGAAGACCGTAGTCCGAAATCTCCTGCGGCGTGAGCGGACGCGTGTTGATCCGGATGTTCTGCGCCTGGACCCATCCTGCGCCAAGGCCCAGGAGAACCAGCGTAACCGCCACGATGCCCCCGAACCCGTGTCTTAGCTTGCGATGATGTTTCATTTTCCTTCTCCCGGGCCGGTTCCGGCCGCTAGTTAACGTTTCCTACCCAAAGTGTTTCCGCCTACACCGCCGCCACGGCATCGTGCAGGACGTTCTCCGCCGCCTGGCGGTTCTTGAACTGCGCCACCAGGTTTTCGGTTTCGCGGGCAATGATCGCCTCGCAGGTTTCCAGATCCCGTTCCCAGCGCCCCAGCGTCTGGTCCACCGAGGATTGCAGCGCATCGATATCGTGCAGATGGACTCCGTCGAGCTCCGCCACGGCCGGATCGATGTCGCGCGGAACGGCAATGTCGATCATGACCAGGGGCCGTCCGCCCCGGCGGGCCATGACCGGTTCGAGGTCTTCGCGATGGATGATGGTGTCGGGACTGCCCGTGGAACTGATGACCACGTCCGCCCGCTCCATGGCCTCATGGATCCGGTCGAGCCCGATGGCTTCGCCTTGGAACTCCGCAGCCAGCTCGCGGGCCCGGCCCGGGGACCGGTTGGCGACGGTGACGGTGCAGTCGCCCTTCTTCTGCAGGTGGCGCAGGCAACATGCGGCCATCTCGCCGGCACCGATCATAAGGATGGAGTGGCGTTCGAGGCCGCCGGAGCCCAGCACCTCCCGTGCGTGCGCCACGGCCACGCCGCCCACGGAACGGGCTCCCCGGCCGATGGTTGTCTGCGTACGGATCGCCTTGGCGGTCTGTAGCGCCTTTTGGAACACGCTGTTGAGCACCTTGCCGGCCAGCTTCTCCAGGCGCGCGGCCTCGTAGGCGTCGCGGACCTGCCCGGTGATCTGTGTTTCGCCAAGAACCATGGAATCCAGGCCGCCCGCCACGCGAAAGAGGTGGCCGACCGCATCGAGGCCGCGATGGCAGTAGACGTGGGAAGCGAGGCTGGGCGCCTCGCGCGACAGGCATTCGAACATGCGCGGCAGGTCCACCTTCCCGTCGCGCGCCGCCACGCCGTAGATTTCGACGCGGTTGCAGGTCCAGAGCACGACGACCTCCGCAAGGCCGGCCTTGAGCTGAAGCATACGGCTTACCTCGGTCCGGTCGGGATGCGCGACGGCCATGCGCTCGCGCACCTCCACGGGAGCCGTGCGATAGTTGACGCCAGCGACAAAGAATCTCTGCTCCAAGTTTTGCCGAGTCTTCTGCATGGTCCCGTGCTCCGTGGTTTTCCGCAAGCGCCTAGGGCCGCTCGTGCTTGACCTTCTCGTAAGCCTGAGCGACATCGAATCCGGTCTTCCCGCCGGAGGTGGTCGTGTAGCGTTCGGGGTTCCAAGTGGGGCTCGTGTCGTTGTGGCACAGGGTACAGGACTTTTCCTTGGCCGGATAGACCAGTCCGTTGGCGATCGCGTCCTCGCGCTTCTCCATGATGGCCTTGGCCTTGTAGTCCGCGCCGGGGCCGTGGCACGACTCGCAGGAGACGCCGTCTTCGATCGCAACGGCTTCGGACTGGCGGGCATCGGTGAAATAGTAGGCGGTCGAATGGCACTTCAGGCATTGGCCGCTGGTCTGGGGATTGTCGATGCCCAGCTTGGCCGCCACCGCCTTGGCCTCTTCCGTGCCGAGCAGCTCGAACGCCTTGGAGTGGGACATGGCCTGCCATTTCCCGTACTGGTTCCCCGTCTCGTCCTTCTTGTGGCACATCGCGCACTTCTTGGTGCCGATCAGCTTCGCGGGATCTCCCGCCTGGCCCACCGCGGAGGTCACCAGAACCACCGCACCCACACTTGCCGCCATCACCATAGCCTTCATCGTCTTTGCCTGCCTTTCGTGCCTTGGTCGTAGGACCCGCTTCAACTAGAATTACGATAGATGCGCTCCTTTTTAGTACAGCGCCCCCCCGCACTCCAGAAAAAAGATGTTGTCATCCATTTTTAAATCGAGTCTACGGAACCCCATACGCCCCCGGAAATACCTATATAATGCCTTGTATTTTCAGGCGTTAACGGGTTTCGCATGCTGGCCGCAGTTCATCTGGTGGCTCCCCTTCTGGCGATAGAACTCCAGCACGTCGGACAGCTTGGTCCTTTCCAGCTCGCGGCGCATCAGCTCCTTGTTCTTGGACCAGAACCGGTGCGTCGGGCATTCGCGCTCGTCGCTGCATCGCTCCGGACCGAGGAGGCAGCAGTCGAGGAACTCCTCCCCCTCCAGGGCCACGCAGATCTCCAGCAGGCTGATCAGCTTGGCCGGACGGGCCAGCCAGATGCCGCCGCCGGTTCCGCGCTTGGACTCGACGATGCCGCAATCATTGAGTTTCTTGAATATTTTGGCCAGATAGGCTTGGGGCACGTTGGCGCATGTCGCCACGTCCTTGATGTTGGCCGGGGGACTGGAGCAGCTGGCCAGGCAGGCCAGCGCCTGGATGGCATGCCCCGTGGTGCTGGATAACGACATCATGTGCGCAAGCGCCTTCCTGTTCATGTTGGTACGGATCCCCCCTATAGCAGAACCGCGCGCCTCCCCGCCAGTCTAATTGGATATTGATATCCAGATTCAGTTCCAACATTGGCTAATCCCACCCAGGCATCCTGTTTAATCTTGACTATATCCATCGGCTTACCCAATGTGCGGCCGCGTAAATGAGGCGTATCTGATTCGCAACATATTGATACGCACTGGATTGGAGCGGCAATGAAAAATCCACCCCCAAAGGGGCTCATACGGAACATGGTCAGCCTGTGCGGCATCGTGATGGCGGCGTTCGGCTTCGTTGCCGGCGCAGGGCTGATCGCGATCGACATCCAGACCCACTTCGACAATCCGTACACCGGCATCTTCACCTACATGGTCGTCCCCGCCCTGCTGGCGGGCGGGCTACTCCTCATCCTGCTGGGCGTGCTGCGGGAACGGCGCCGGCGCACCCGGAACGAAGCGGCCTGCGAGCGCCTGCCGGTCATCAACCTGAACGACCGCCGCCAGTTCGCCACCTTCGTCACGGTCGTGGTCGTCACGTTGCTGTTCATCGCCATCAGCGTGGTCGGAAGCTACCAGGCCTACCACTTCACCGAGTCGGTTGAATTCTGCGGCAAGACGTGCCACAGCGTCATGAAGCCGGAATACACCGCCTACCAGAATTCGCCGCATGCCAATGCCGGATGCACCCGCTGCCACATCGGACCCGGGGCCGACTTCTACGCCAAGTCGAAGCTCAACGGCCTCTACCAGGTCTATTCGACCCTCTTCAACAAGTACAGCCGCCCCATCCCCGCACCGGTGCACAACCTGCGTCCGGCCAAGGAGACCTGCTACACCTGCCATTGGCCGGAAAAATTCTTCGGGGCGGTGGAACTCAAGCGCACCTATTTCCGCGCCGACGAGGAGAACAGCCCATGGACCATCCAGATGCTGCTCAAGGTCGGCGGGGGCAATCCGAAGCACGGCCACGCCCAGGGCATCCACTGGCACGTGTCGGGCAGGAACAAGATCGAATACATCGCCACCGATGAAAAGCGGCTCGAGATCCCCTGGGTGCGCATGACCGACGAAACCGGCAACACCACCATCTTCCAGACCTCCGGCAAGCAGCTTACCCCCGACCAGGTGGCGCAGGCCGAGATCCGCACCATGGACTGCATCGACTGCCACAACCGCCCGACTCACCAGTACCCCTCCCCCGAGCGGGTCCTCAACACCGCGCTGGCCAACGGCGTGCTCGATGGAGGCATCCCCGACATCAAGCGCAACGGCATCGAGGCGCTAGACGGCGGCTATGCCACCGAGGCGGAGGCCATGGAGGCCATCCGGCAGAAGCTGGCGGACGCCTATCCCGAAGGCGGGCCGGCGATCGAAAAGGCAATTTCCACCATCCAGTACATCTATTCGCAAACCATCTTCCCGGAGATGAAGGTGAGCTGGAGGGAGTATCCCGACCATATCGGCCACATGATCACGCCGGGCTGCTTCCGATGCCACAACGGCGACCATCGGGATGCCGAAGGCCGGACCATTACGCGCGACTGCAACACCTGCCACTCCATCATCGCCCAGGGACCGGGCCGCAATGTCGAGAGCATCAGTTCCGGCGGACTCGACTTCCAGCATCCGGAGGATATCGACGAGGAGTGGAAGGAGACCCGTTGCGACGAGTGCCATACGGGAGTGCCGGTGCTGTAGGCCGGTGAGTGGGAATTGGGATGTACAGGGGAAACAACATGGGGAAACAGTTTGCACCGGGCATGGTACGGGGAACGTCCGCCGTCCGTCTTTTTCTTGCCGCCCTCTGCTGCGGCCTTTTCGCCGGCGGCCCCGTGCCGACGGCCCGCGCGGGCAACGGCGACTGCCTGGACTGCCACAACGACCCGACCCTGACGATGGATCGCAACGGCACGGAGGTGCCGGTATACGTCAACCCGGAGCGGTTCGGGCAATCGGTCCATGGCGCCCTGGAGTGCACCGACTGCCATGCCGATCTCGAAGGCGTTGAGCTTCCCCACGACACGCCGATCAGACCGGTAGATTGCCTCAGCTGCCACGACGACCAGGAGAAATCCTTCGCCGCCAGCATCCACGGCCAGGCGCTGGCCAAGGGCGATCCGCTCGCCCCGCGCTGCCAGAACTGCCACGGCGCCCATGAAATCCTCCCTGTCAACGACCGGAACGCCACGGTGGCCCCGCTCAAGATCCCCTTTCTGTGCGGCTCCTGCCACAGCGAAGGCACGGAAGTCATGCAGCAGCGGAACATCCCCGAGGACCACATCCTGGAAAACTACTCGGAGAGCATCCACGGCGAAGGCCTGTTCAAGAAGGGCCTGAGCAGCAGCGCCACCTGCATCTCCTGCCACACGGCGCACGACATCCTGCCGCATACCGACCCGAAGTCGTCGATCGCGCAGGATAACGTGGTCTCCACCTGCCTGCAGTGCCACTCGGAAATCGAACGCGTCCACCGCAAGGTGATCAACGGCGAATTGTGGGAAAAGCAACCGGAGACAATTCCGGTCTGTGTCGAGTGCCACCAGCCGCACAAGGCGCGCAAGGTGTTCTACGAACAGGGCGTGGCCAATGCGGACTGCCTCATGTGCCATGGGCGCAAGGACCTGGCGGCGGCCGACGGACGTTCGCTTTTCGTGGATGGCGATGAGCTGTCGCACTCCATGCACACGCAGGTGGCCTGCGCACAATGCCATACCGGTGTCACGCCCAGCCACGAGCGGGCCTGCGATACCGTCATCGCAAAGGTCGACTGCGCGGTCTGCCACAACGACCAGGTGGACCTGTACAACAAGAGCACCCATGGCCAACTCCATGCGGCGAACGACCCCAACGCCCCGGTCTGCACCGACTGCCACGGCACCCACGGCGTGCTGGGCAAGACGGACACCAAGTCGCCAACCTACCCCACCAGCGTGCCCACGCTGTGCGCCAAGTGCCACCGCGAGGATGGCCAGGCCGCCATCCGCTACAAGGGGACGGAGCACCAGATCGTCAACAACTATGTGCAGAGCATCCATGGCAAGGGCCTGCTCCAGAGCGGCCTGTCCGTCACCGCGATGTGCACCAGCTGCCACACCGCGCACAACGAGCTGCCGGCATCCCATGCCGACTCCAGCGTCAACCGCAACAACATCGCCGCCACCTGCGCCAAGTGCCACAAGGGCATCTATGAACAGTACCAGGCCAGCATCCACTCCCAGGAGAAGGCCGACGCATCGGACGAGACCGAACGGCCGGTCTGCAGCGACTGCCACACGGCGCACACCATCCAGCGGACCGACATGGACGATTTCAAGTTCGAGATCATGGACCGTTGCGGCAAGTGCCACACCGAGATCACGAAGACCTATTTCGACACCTTCCACGGCAAGGCCAACAAGCTCGGGTTCGACAAGGCGGCCAAATGCTACAATTGCCACGGTGCGCACGCCATCCTGCCGCCCGACGACCCCGACTCCACCCTGAGCCACCAGAACATCGTCCAGACATGCCAGCAGTGCCACCCGGGCGCCACCCGCAACTTCGCCGGGTACCTCACGCACGCCACACACCACGACCCGCAGAAGTACCCTTGGATCTTCTGGAGCTTCTGGGCCATGACCTCGCTACTCGTTGGCACCTTCACCTTCTTCGGCATCCACACGCTCCTCTGGCTGCCGCGCTCGCTCCATGCGCGCCGCGAACGCCTCGCCCACAAGCCGGCGCCCGACGAAAAGCTCTATGTCCGCTTCCCGTTCCTCTACCGGGTCCTCCACGCCACCATGATCGTCTGCTTCCTGACGCTGGCCACCACCGGCATGACGCTGAAATTCGCCTACACGCCATGGGCGGTAGCCGTGTCGAAGGCGCTCGGCGGGTTCACCGTCACCAGCGTGCTCCACCGGGCCGCCGCGATTGTGATGATTGCGATCTTCATCACCCACCTGATCGATCTGGTGCGCCGGAAGAAGACCGACTTCGGAACCTGGAAGGAACTCCTGTTCGGCCCGAACACCATGCTGCCGACCATGCGCGACATCCGCGAATTCATCGACACGATGAAATGGTATTTCCACAAGGGGCCGCGGCCACACTACGGGCGGTGGACCTATTGGGAGAAATTCGACTACCTCGCGGTCTTCTGGGGGATTGCGGTGATCGGCATGTCCGGACTGATCCTCTGGTTCCCCGAATTCTTCTCGCACGTCCTGCCGGGCTGGGCCATCAACGTCGCCACCATCATCCACAGCGACGAGGCGCTGCTCGCCGCCGGCTTCATTTTCACGATCCACTTCTTCAACACGCACTTCCGTCCCGAGAAGTTCCCGATGGACAAGGTGATCTTCACCGGGCGCATGTCCGTCGAGGACCTCAAGCACGAGAAGCCGGGCGAATACGAGGAACTGGTGCGTACCGGGAAGCTGGAGGAGCGCCTTGCCGATCCGCTGCCGGAACACAAGGTCAAGACCATCACCGTTTTTGCCTGGATCGCACTGGCCATCGGCATCAGCCTGATCGTTGGAATCATCTACGCGATGATCTTCGTCTATCGCTAGCGGGCAGCGGAAAAATACCGTCTGTGAGCAGGTCGCTAATACGCGTACCGAATGGTACGTATTTTGGTTGCGTCGCCCCCGTTGCGTGACTACGTTGCCCGCATGAAAATCAGATCCTTGTCCGCATACCGGCTATGTACGGCCCTGCTACTGTTCGCCGCGACGCCCGCCCTGCAGGCGCAAATCGGCGATGGTGAATGCTTCGGTTGCCACGGCGAAGCGGACGCCGACCGTCCCGTCGACAGGGCCCGCTTCATGCAATCCGTGCATGCCGACAACGAATGCACCAGCTGCCACGACGACATCAAGGAGGCGATGCACGATACGCCGCTGAAGAAGGTCGACTGTTCGGAATGCCACGACATCGAGTCGGAAATATACCTGCAAAGCTCCCACGGCGTGGCGTTGCGCCAGGGGCGCGACCAGGCCGCCACCTGCAAGGACTGCCACGGTGATTCGCACTACATCATCTCCTCCAAGAACACCGACTCGACCATCAGCCGGAAAAATATCGCCACCACCTGCGCCCGCTGCCATGGCGACACGGAGCAGATGAAGAAATACAATCTCAACCAGCTCGAACCGATCGTCAGCTACGAGCACTCCGTCCACGGCCTTGCCATCGGCCGCAACGACGGAACCCCGGCACCGGTCTGCACCGACTGCCACGGATCGCACAACCTGCACAAGTCGACCGACCCCAAATCCAAGCTCTTCTGGCAGAATCTCCCCGACACCTGCGGCAAGTGCCACGAAAACATCGCGCAGACCTATTGGCGAAGCATCCATGGCCAAGCCATCCGCAATGGCGTGCGCGACGCCCCATCCTGCACCGACTGCCATGGTGAACACACGATTGCCGCCGTCAAGCAGGCGCAATCGAGCGTCTACCCGACCCACATCGCGGAAACCTGCGGCCAATGCCACTCGGCCAGGCGCCTTGTCACCAAGTACCGGCTTCCCGAGTTCGCCGTGGAAACCTACATGAACAGCTACCACGGCCTCTCCATGCGCCTCGGCTCCGTCACGGCCGCCAACTGCGCCTCCTGCCACGGCAAGCACGACATCCTCCCCTCGTCCGATCCGCGCTCCTCCATCCATCCCGACAACCTGCAGAAGACCTGCAGCGTCTGCCACGCCGGAGTCACCGACCTCGTCGCCCGCGGGCAGATCCATTCCGGCACCCGGCCAGGCGCCGAACACAAGGCCACCGGCATCGTCCGCAGCATCTACATCTGGCTCTTCATCGCCGTGCTCGGTGGCATGCTGGTCCACAACGGGCTCGACCTCTCCCGCAAGCTGCGCGAGCACCTGCTCAAGCTTAAGGAGGCAGGCATGCCCCACCGCATGACGCTCAACGAACGCATCCAGCACGCCATCCTCGCCATTACCTTCATCGTGCTCGGCTACACCGGCTTCGCACTAGTCAATCCCGATGCGTGGTGGGCCAGCCCCTTCGTCGGGAAGACCGATTGGCGCGGGTTCGGGCACAAGCTCATGGCCGTCGTCTTCGTCGCACTGAGCATCTACCATGTCATCTACATCACCTGCACCAAGCGAGGCCGCTGGCAGATACGCCAGCTGGCGCCGCGCTGGTCCGACGTTGTCCATTTCAGCCAGATGCTCGCCTTCTACCTCGGCCGGCGCAAGGAGCGCGCGCAGTTCGAACACTACAGCTACATCGAGAAGGCCGAGTACTGGGCGCTCGTCTGGGGTTCCATCGTCATGGTCCTGACCGGAACGCTCATGACCTACGAGGAGTGGACCCTCGCCCATTTCCCGAAATGGTTCTACGACGTCTGCACCGCCATCCACTTCTACGAGGCGATCCTGGCGTGCGCGGCCATCGTGATCTGGCACTTCTACTTCGTGATGTTCGACCCCGAGGAATACCCGGTCAAGTGGACCTTCATCTCCGGACGGGAAGGCCCGTCCGACCACGGCCGCATACGCCCCTCCGGGCACGATGACCAGAACGCCGGCGACGGGAAATCGGCCGACGGCCCGCATTGACTTTGAGGGCCCCGTCCGCATAATCCGCCCCTTGTTCACGCCAGCGTAGCTCAGTGGCAGAGCAGCTGATTTGTAATCAGCTGGTCGTCGGTTCGACCCCGACCGCTGGCTCCATTCTGATCCAGGGACGGCCCTGCCGGACGGCACGGGGCCATCCCACGGAAGACGAGGCCCCCCATGCGCAACGAGGAAACCACTTGGCGCTGCTCCATCTGCGGCTACCTGCACTACGGCGACTCCCCGCCCGACGCCTGCCCCATCTGCGACGCGAAGGCCGAGGATTTCAAGGTGGTCGAAACCACCTTCCGCCCCGAACGCCATGATGTCGGTAAGGAGATGGTCGTCATCGTCGGCGCGGGAATCGCGGGGGTCTCGGCGGCGGAAGCCGTACGGGAACACGCGCCCGACGCCAAGATCGTCTTGGTTTCGAAGGAACAGGAGCTCCCCTACCACCGCCTCAACCTCACCCGCCTGCTGGCCGGCGAGATCACCGAAAGCACCCTTCCGCTCCACAAGGAGGAGTGGTACGCGGAGCGGCAGATCGACTTCCGCCGCGGCGTCGCGGCCACCGACATCGTGCTCGCCGAAAAGACGGTGCGGCTGGACGACGGCACCTCCCTGCCCTTCGACAAGCTGATCGTCACCACTGGGGCCCACCCCTACATGCCCCCGATCCCCGGCTCCGGCC
Organism: Kiritimatiellales bacterium; assembly: GCA_003246265.1. Classification (GTDB taxonomy): domain Bacteria; phylum Verrucomicrobiota; class Kiritimatiellia; order Kiritimatiellales; family Pontiellaceae; genus Pontiella. The sequence goes on from QKAU01000063.1 coordinate 15,056, forward strand.
TGGAGAACGTCTTCACCCTGAGGACGGCAGTGGATGCACGCAACGTGCTGGCCGCCATCCAGCCCGAATCCGACGTGGTCTGCATCGGCGGCGGCCTGCTGGGGCTCGAAACGGCCGGGGCGCTTGCGAAGCGGGGCGCCCATGTCACGGCGCTCGAGGCCTTCGGCCACCTGATGCCTCGGCAGCTCAACCCAGAGGGAAGCCGCGTACTGGAGCGGCACCTCGCCACCCTCGGTATCCAAGTCGTTACCGGCGCCATCGCCGACTGCATCGTGGGCGACGGATCGGCCAGCGGCGTCCACCTCAAGCGCGGCCAGCTGGTCCCTGCGGAGGTCGTCGTGGTCGCCGCCGGCGACCGCCCCAACACGGAGCTGTTCGAGCGGGCGGGCCTGACGGTCAAGAACGGCGTGCTGGTCGACAATTTCCTGCGCACCTCGAATCCCGACATCTTCGCCGCCGGCGACGTATGCGAGCACGACGGGGTGCTCTACGGCGCGTGGTCGCCTGCCATGTACCAGGGCAAGATCGCCGGCATGAACGCCGCCGGCGTTCCCACCGAGTTCGGCGGGATTCCGCGCTCGCACCTGCTCAAGGTGCTCGGCAAGCCAATGTTCAGCATCGGCACGGTGGTGGCGACCGACGGAAGCTACCAGGCAATCGAGGACCATGCCGACGAGGGCTACCGCCTCTTCATGCTGCGCGACGGCCGCTTCGTCGGCTGCCTGCTGATCGGGAAGATCAAGCTGATGAAGGCGGTGCGCAAGGCCATCCAGGCGCGCATCGACGTGCGCGGGCTGCTCGGACCGAACCCGTCGGCGCAAGAAATTGCCGCCCACCTGGCCACGCTATAGGCTTTCGAGCAGCCGCGCCAGCCGTCCCTTGGCGTGCTCCAGGCGCTGCAGCAGCATTTCGTGGACGGCGGTGCTGACCTCCTGGAACTCGGCACGATGGTCGATCAACCGGTCGAGCTCCCGCTGCATGTGGTCGAAATCGCACGCCTCCACCGTGCCGGCGGAGACCTGGCCGAAGGGGGCCAGGAAGTTGTCCACCTTCGATCCCCGGCTGATGCCGATGATCGGCACGTGCAGCACCGACGCCAGGATCAGCAGGTGCAACCGGCTGCTGATCACCAAATCCAGCCTCCCGGCGATCGCCAGGATTTCCCTCGGCGTCCACCGTCCGCCCACCACGACCGCGCGCTCCCGGTTGCGCATCCGCGCATGCAGGCCCTCCATGAGCGGGGCGTCGGTGGCGTGGTTCATCGGCAGGAAGACGATCCGGTGCCCCCGTTCCGCGAGCCGGTCGAGGAATCCGACCAGGGCCTCCTCGTGGACCAGCCGCCGCTGCGCCGATATGCAGAGCCCCACCTTGCGCTCCGTCGATTCCAGCGTCGCACGGACCCGTGAATCCAACCGCATCGCCACCCACGGCACGGGTTCGAGGAGCTCCGCCGAATCGGCCCCGACGATGGCGCCGGGAACCGGTCCGCAATCATGCACGGCGGCCAGCGTCTCGGGATCGCGGAGCACCACGAGGTCGGCCAGGTTGAGCTGCTCGGCGATCCGTCGCCGGACGCGGTTTTCGGCGCGCAATTCCACGGCCCGGACGAGGTCGATGCGAGCGGGCAGGATGCGGGAGAGGAGGTCGAGCAGGGTTTTGCGTCGACCGGGCAGGACGCGGTAGAGATAGGGGTTGAGTTCGCGGTTCATGCCCACGCACCAGACGACCGTCCTGGTCCCGGCCCGGTGGGCCAGCTCCAGCATCCCGAGCGGGATCTCCGGATAGTCGGACAGCCCCGTTGCACCGGCCCACACAAAGAGGTCGGCCGCCGCGATGCACGCAGCCATCTGCTTCCGGCTGAAGGGCGGCTCGAAGCCGAAGAGCGGCACCGTCTCAACCCCCAGGGCGCGGGCGGTGCCGTCGGGATCGTCGGTGCTGACCGTGATTCGCGCCGAGGGGGCGACCTCGCGAAGGATCCGGACCACGCATTCGAGGATGGCCTCGTCGCCCACGTTGTTGCGTCCGAACGGGACGCCGCCGACCAGGATGTCCACCGCCTGCATGCCGATCCTTATGCCATGCAGAAGGAGCTTTTAATAGTCCGTGTTGCAACATAGTGTCGGCTTCATGCAACCGTATCCCGCAGTTGGAAAACTGGTCCTGGCCAGCGGCTCGCCCCGGCGGCGCGAAATGCTCGCCGCCCTCGGACTGGCGTTCGAGGTCCAGGTTCCGCAGATCGACGAAACCCCGCGGCCCGGCGAACCGCCCCGCGCCTTTGCCGAGCGGATGGCGGCCGAAAAGGCGGCCGCCGCCGAAACCGATGCGACCGTCATCGCCGCCGACACGGTCGTGGTGCTCGGCGACCGAATCCTGGGAAAACCGGCCGACGAGAACCATGCACGGGCGATGCTCCGCATGCTCTCCGGAAAAACCCACGAGGTCGTCACCGGCATCTGCGTGCGGCGGGGCGGCCGGCAGCGGGTTTTCTCCGTTTCGACCGGCGTGGTCTTCCGCGTACTGGAGCCGGCCGAAATCGATGCCTACATCGCCACCGGATGCCCCATGGACAAGGCAGGGGCCTACGCCATCCAGGGCGGGGCGGCGCACATGGTGCGCGCCATCGAGGGCTCCTACACCAACGTGGTCGGCCTGCCGCTCTGCGAACTCCACGAGGCCTTGATTTCCCTTTGATTCACGCATCCAAATCGACTAGTTTCCGCAGGACCTCTTGTTAGCGGAATTACGATGCCGAAACCCAGAACCCCATTCCTGCTCAAGATCCTGCCGGTCGCGGCGGTGGCGGTCTTCGCCACCCGCGCCAAGGCCTTCGGCTGGGCGGGCGACATGAGCTACCTGGCGACGGAGACCGTGGTCATCACGCTGCTCTCCTCGATGGTGCTGCTGCTCTTCGGCGTACTCTGCCGCTTGCGGAGCCTGCGTCTCGAACTGGAGCGCAAGTCGCGCGCCCTTGAAAAGAGCGAGCGCCACCTTCGCCTCATGGGCGACAACCTGCCCAACGTAACCCTCTTCCAGCTGGTGCGCGACGAGGCGGGCGTGTTCCGCTTCAACTACCTCAGCAAGGGCTACGAGCGCGCCCTGGGCCTGGACCGCGACGAAGCGGTCGCCGATGCCCGCACGGCCATGGACCAGGTCTACGAGGAGGATCTGCCCATCCTGCGCAAGGCGTATGTGGATTCGCGGGAGGCGATGGCGGCGGTCGACTTCCAGCTGCGGGTACTCAGCGCCGCGGGCGAGCTGAAATGGCTCCAGGTCAGCGCGGTACCGCACCTCGACGACGGCAACCTGCTGTGGGACGGCCTGATGCAGGACATTTCGCTGAACAAGCGGATCGAGGACGCCCTGCTCGATGAAAACCGCAACCTGCAGAACCTCTTCGAGACGATCGACGATTTCCTGGTCGTCTGCGATGCCAGCGGGCGCCTGGTGCACACCAATCCGACGGTGGTGCGCCGTCTCGGCTACTCCCCCGAGGAACTTGGGGGGATGAACCTGTTCGGGCTCTATGCCGAGGAGGCGCGCAGCGAGGCGTTCAAGGCGATGGCCCAGCTGCAGTCGGACCGGGCCGCCAGCTGCAACCTGCCGCTGCAGTCCAAGGGCGGCCATCGGATCCCGGTCGAGATGAACTTCTTCCAGGGCCTATGGAAAAACCGCAAGGCGCTCTTCGGCGTCGCGCGGGACGTGGCGGGCCGCCAGCGGACCGAGGCCGCCCTAAGGGAGTCGCAGCGGATGCTCCAGCTGACGCTCGACACCATCCCCTTGTCGGTCTTCTGGAAGGATAAGGACTCGGTCTATCTCGGCTGCAACAAGGCGTTCATCCGGGAATGCGGCATGGAGACCCCCGACCAGGTCGTGGGCAAGACGCCACATGACCTGTTCAATGAGACGACCGCCAACGAGATCATCGAACGCGACCAGCAGCTGATCCGGTCGGGGCGGCCAGTCCAGGGCATGCTGCAGTCGCATACGCTGATTGATGGGAGCGTCGCGTGGCGCGACGTGACCAAGATCCCCCTGCGCGACGAGGAGGGAAATGCTGTCGGGGTGCTGGGTGTATGGCGCGACGTCACCGAGCAGAACCAGGCGGAGGAGCGGCTAAAGCGGACCCTCGACGACATGGAACGCTTCAACCAGCTCATGCGCGGACGCGAACGGCGAACCCTGGAGCTCAAGGCGGAGATCAACGCCCTGCTCGCGGAGATGGGGCGGCCGCGCAAGTACCGGACCACCACGGAGGATGCCCCATGAGCGCGCCGCCCGGAATTGGAAAACCCAGGCGATCCTACGGCCTCTTTTCGCTGGCGGCCGTGGCCTACGTCGCGTGCGTTGCCGCCTTCGCCTTCTGGTCCTACCAGGAGGGGCAGGAGGCGCTGCTCAACTACGCCGGCCGCCTTGAGGCCGGCAGGACGCAGCTCGGCTCACGCCTGGCCGCGGCCGATCCGACGGAGGAGATGCTGCGGGAACACGCCGCGCGAAGCCTGCTTGCCGGCGTCGTGCTGCTTGCCCTGGCCGCCCCCCTGGCGGTGCTCTACCACCGCGCCCAGTCGCGAACCGCCCGGGAACTGGCCACCCTCAACTACCGCCTGCAGCAGGATGTCGATGTGCAGCGGCGGCGAGAATCCGAACTCAAGGACGCCATGCGCGACCTGGAGCGGTTCGCCACCGTGGCCACCGGGCGCGAATCGCGCATCATGGAGCTCAAGACCGAGGTCAACGCCCTGATGGCCGAACTCGACCGACCGCCGCGCTACAACATCGACCGGACGGATTAGGCAGACCAATGGAACCATCCACCAGCAGACCACCAAGGATCCGTAGGCGCGTCGCCCGCAGCGCCGCCCTAGCTGCCGGCGCCGCCACGGCGCTGGTGGCGGCCGCGGCCCATGGGCTGGGCTGGGCCGCCTTCCCCAACCCGGTCCAGGCAATCGGGGGCCTTGCCCTGCTGGGGCTCCTGCTGGGGCTCCTACTGGGCCATCTGGCCGGTCGGCGCATCGAGCGGGATGCGCAGGCGCACAGCAGCGAGATGCAGGCGCACCTCGATACCGTCCAGGAGTTGATGCGCGCCAACGAGTTCCTGGAGACCGAGACGCTCGACCTGAAGAAGCACCGCAAGGCCCTGCTGAGCATCATGGAAGACGCGGAACGCTACAACCAGGAGCTCAAGCGCGAAATTACCGACCGCAAGCGCGCCGACCAGGAGGCCGCGCGGACGCGCCGCAACATGGAACTGATCCTTCATGGAGGCGACCTGGGCTACTGGGACTGGAACCTGGTGGAGAACCGCCACGTTTTCAACGACCGCTTCGTCGCCATCCTCGGCGGCGAACCCGATGAACGCGAATGGCGCAACCGGCATATCCACCCCGACGACGCGCGGGCGGTCCGGCGGGCCCTGGATGCGCACCTGGAAAATTCTTCGGAGCCCTACGCCTGCGAATATCGCGTGCAGCGGCACGGCGGCGAATGGGCCTGGGTGCTCGACCGCGGCCACGTGGTGGAATGGAGTTCGGAACACCGGCCGCAGCGGATGGTCGGCACGTTGCTCGACATCACCGAGCGCAAGGAGCATGAGCTGGAGCTCAAGGAGGCCAACCGGCTGCTCGACCGGCGCAGCCGCGAACTCGAAGAGAACCAGCACATCATCATGGGCATGATGGAGGATGCCAACGAAGCGCGCGAAAGCCTGGAGCAGGCCAACCGCCAGCTGCTCATCGCCCGGGAGCGGGCCGAGCAGGCCACCCGCGCGAAATCGGACTTCCTCGCCAGCATGAGCCACGAAATCCGCACCCCCATGAACGGCATCATCGGCACCGCCAGCCTGCTCCACGACACCACCATGACCCCGGAACAGCGCGAATACCTGCGCATCATCCAGACGTCCGGCGACACCCTGCTGACCCTGCTCAACGACATCCTCGACTTCTCCAAGATCGAAGCCGGCAAGCTCGACCTTGAACCCCAGGCCTTCGACCTGCGCGAAACCTGCGAACACGTGGTCGACCTGCTAACGCCCACGGCGCTGGAAAAGGGCATCGACCTGCACATCCGCTATTCCCCACGCACCCCCGCGTGGGTGGTGGGCGATGCCGGCCGCGTCCGGCAGGTACTGCTGAACCTCGCGGGCAATGCGCTCAAGTTTACGCATGAAGGTCACGTCTTCATCGATGTGGAAGCCGTTTCGGTCACGGCCGCGGAATCGACCATCCATTTCAGCATCCGGGATACGGGCATCGGGGTGTCGCGCGAGGAGATTCCCCAGCTCTTCCAGAAGTTTTCCCAGGGCGACTCCTCGACGACGCGCGAATACGGCGGTACCGGCCTGGGCCTGGCCATCTGCAAGCAGCTCGTTTCGCTGATGAACGGCAAGATCGGCATGGAAAGCGAACTGGGGAAAGGATCGACCTTCTGGTTCCGGCTGGCGCTGCCCAACGCCTCCGCACCCACCGAAAACGTCATCGACGCCCCCCGGTTCAAGGGGGAGAAGGTGCTCGTGGTGGACGAAAAAGGGATCATGGGTCCCATCCTCGCGGAATGGCTGGCACACTGGGGACTGGAGGTCGATCCCGCCACATCGGCACCGGAAGCGGCTGAACGGCTCGGCAGCGGGGACTACCGCCTGGTCGTGCTCGAGGACCAGCTGGTCCTGGACGGCGAATCCCCGATCGTGCACTGCCCCGACTTCGACCGGACGCCCTCCCTGTTCGTCTGCACCATCCCCAACCGCGACTTCCGGGCGATCGACCATGCCGGCCCTTCGGCCAACCTCGTCAAGCCGATCCGCATCGAGTCGCTGCTCCGCCGCACGGCCACGATCCTGGGCTATGCCGTCGAAACCGCCCGCCCCCCCAGCGGCGCGCCGACGATCGAAACCTCCAGGCTCGCGGTGGCCGGCACATGCCGCATCCTCGTCACCGAGGACAATCTGGTCAATCAGACCGTGGTCAAGCGCATGCTGGCAAAGCACGGCTACGAGGTCGACCTTGCGGAGAACGGCGAACAGGCGCTGCGCAAGGTGACCCACGGCGGCCCGTACGACCTTGTCCTTATGGATTGCCAGATGCCGCGCATGGATGGCTATGAGGCTTCCCGGCGCATCCGCGCCTTCGAGGAGGAGGCCGCGCACGGACTCCGCGTGCCGATCATAGCCCTCACCGCCAACGCCATGCAGGGGGACCGCGAAAAGTGCCTGGAAGCCGGCATGGACGACTACATCGCCAAGCCGGTGAAGAAAGAGGCGCTCTTCGAGATGATCCGCCGCTACCTCGACTGACCGGTCCGGCAGCGGAGCCTACCACACCGTGCGAATAGATCCCCCGTCGACCCCGATCGTCTGCCCCGTGATGTAGCTCGCCGCATCCGAAAGCAGGAAGGCGGCCAGGCGGCCGAACTCCTCGGTCGTGCCGTAGCGTCCCAGCGGGATGCCCGTTTCATTGGCGGCCCGGACTTCGGCCAGCGGGACCTCCCGGGCATCCGCCGCCATCTGGTCGAGGGCCAGGACGCGATCCGTGTCGATCCGCCCCGGCATCAGGTTGTTTACGCGGATGTTCTCCGGCGCCAGCTGGAGGGAAAGGCTTTTGGCGAGGCTGGTCACCCCTGAGCGCATCACGTTCGAGAGCAGCAGGGTGTCGATCGGCTCCTTCACGGCGATGGAGGTAACCGCAAGGATGGCCCCCCCGCCCGCTTCGCGCATCGAGGGCAGTACGGCGCGGATCATCCGTACGGCTCCCATCAACGTCAGTTCGAAGGCGGCCTGCCAGTCGGTATCGGCAAAGTCGTCAAACTTCCCCGCCGGCGGACCGCCGGCGTTCACCACCAGCAGGTCCACGCCGCCGAACGCCTGTACCGTATTCTCCACCCACTGGGCAATCGAATCCGGATCCGAGGCATCGAGCACATTGGGCAGGACTTCGCCGCCCGTCTCTTCCGCCAGCGCGCCGGCCGCGTCGAAGATCTCCGATTCGGTACGGCTGCCGATCGAGACCAGCGCTCCTTCGCGCGACAGTTCGCGGGCAATGCCGAAACCCAGACCCCGGCTCGAAGCCGCCACCATCGCCACCTTGCCGCGCAATCCGAGTTCCATGGCCTACTCCAGCTTCCCTTCCATCCAGTTGGCGATCGCATGCAGCTCCTCGGCCGAATATTCGCCATCGAGCTTCACGAACGCGGCGCCGTTGACGAATTCGATGAAGGGATCGTCCAGTTCCAGGCAGCCGCACGGCCCCTTCGCGGCCGCAATCAGTTCCTTGGGTGACCTTCTCATGGGAACGCTCCTCCGTTAACGGGACTACCTTAGCCGGATGCGACGCCTTGTCAAAGCGATGTTGCAACGCATCGCCCCCTCCTGCACAGTGCCGCCATGCACGACGACTGGATCCACCCCCTGCTGGAAGAAGCCCGCCGCCAAGGCTTGGAGCGCTCCGCCCTGCCCTTTCCCGAAGCCGGCGGCGTCGTCCGGATCGATGGCCGCGAAGTCCTCAATTTTTCGAGCAACGACTATCTCGACCTGGCCCGCCATCCCCATGTCGTGGACCGGGCGCGCGAGGCCCTCGGCCAGTATGGCGTGGGCGCAACCGCCTCCCGGCTGGTCACTGGAACCCTGCCGATCCACGAGGAGCTCGAAGCCCGCCTGGCGGCAAGCAAGGGCTACGACGCCGCCCTCGTCTTCGGATCGGGCTACATGGCCAATGCCGGGACGATTCCCGTCCTCGCCGGGCGCGACGACACCGTCTTTGCCGACAAGCTGGTCCACGCGAGCATGATCGACGCCTGCAGGCTGTCCGGCGCCAGGCTCGTCCGCTTCGCCCACAACGATCCCGAGGCGCTCCGGCAGCGGCTGGAGCAGCACCAAGGGAGCGGGGGGCGTAAGCTGGTCATCACCGAGTCGGTCTTCAGCATGGACGGCGACCTCGCTCCCCTGCCCGAAATGGCCCGGTTGTCCGCGGAGCACGGAGCCATGCTGATGGTCGACGAAGCCCACGCCACCGGCACCTTTGGACCGCACGGCGCCGGCCTCGTCCGCGAGCATGGGCTGGAAGGGCTGGTCATGGTTTCGATGGGCACCCTGAGCAAGGCCATGGCGGGCTACGGGGGCTTCGTGGCCTGTTCATCAACCCTGCGCAAGCTGTTGGTCCAGTCGGCTCGCGCGTTCATCTATACCACCGCTCCCCCGCCGGCCGTCGTCGGCGCCGCGCTCGGCGCGCTCGACGTCCTCGAAGCATCGCCCAACCTCGGAAACATCCTGCAGGCCAATGCCGACCACTTCCGCAACCTCCTCAACAAGGCCGGTATCGACACCCTGCAAAGCCGTAGCCAGATCGTGCCTGTCGTCATTGGCGACAACAACCAGGCTGTCGCCGCTTCCCGGAAACTCCGCGAACAGGGAATCATCGCCGCCGCGATCCGGCCTCCCACCGTTCCGCCGGGTACGGCCCGCCTGCGCCTGTCGATCACCCTCGCCCACCTGGTCGACGACCTCGAGCGCGCCGCCGCAGCCATTATCGAAACCGTGCAGCGCAGATGAAATCCGCATTGGTCATTTCGGGCTGGGCGCACGGCATCGAGGCCATCCGGCCGCTGGGCGAAGCCCTCTCCGACGGATTCGACGTGCAGCTGCTTACCGGGGCGCAGCTCCTTGCGGAGCGACGGATGCCGGCGGCGGAGTGCATCGTGACCGGATCGATGGGCGGCCTGCTGGCGATGGAACTGCTGCCAGCCACGTGCAGAAAACTGGTGCTGATCTCCTCGACCGCACGGTTCTGCGCCACCGATGGCTATCCGTGCGGGACGCAGGAGCGGATCCTCCAGCGCATGATCCACCAGCTCCAGAGGCATCCCGAGGCGGTGCTGGAGGAGTTCTACCGCAATGTCCACTTCCCGCATCCGGCCCCGGAATGCGATCCGGGCGCGCCGCTGGAGGCCTTGGCCGCCGGGCTGGAATACCTGCGCGACGCCGACCTGCGCGTAAAGGTTCCGTCCATCGGCATCCCGGTCCTGCTGATGCACGGCACCCGGGACCGGATCATCCCCGCCGCCGCGGCGGAATGGCTCCACGCCCGTCTGCCCGACAGCCAGTTGCAGCTGTACGACGACGGGCATGCGCTCCCGGCCCATCGCTTCGAGGAGCTGGCAGGGGCGATCCGCGCCTTCCTCAACCCGGCACCGCGTCCGGCGAACGATTGAAGGTGATCCCGGCCTTCTGGAGATGGCGGTAGACGAGGCGTTCGCGCAGTGTTGGCCGCCAATTGAGCAGCAGTCCGGCAAGCGCCTCCCACAACGAGACCCACGAGGCGATGACCAATCCTTCGGCCACGATGCGCCAGGCGACCGGGTCGCTGTCGTCCACCGCATGGCCAAGGTAGATGGAACCGGCGAGCATGGCCGCACCGACGGCGAGCAGGATGAAGCTGGTGCGCAGCATGGCCTGGAGCTCGCGCCGGTTCTTGGCGAGCAGGTACGTGAAGTAGTTCGGAACGCTGGAGCGGACGCGCTCCTTGAGCGCTTCGTCGAGGGGTTCCGCCAGCGTGAAGTTGATGAGGAAGGGGATCCTCCCCAGTTCCCGCCCCGATTCGATCAGGTATTCGACAAGGTCGACATCGAGCTCCTTGCGGACGAAGGGGGCGTTGCGGTCGAAATCGTCGTAGAGGTCGCTGACCCGCTGCGCGGCGATGTCGACGACGCGCAACCCCCGTTCGTCGAGCGGATAGCGGTCGATGATGCCTCTTTTCATGGCGGCCCGTCGGCGGATTTCGCGGGGGGGGCCTCGCGCCCTTCGGGACCGATGTAGAAGCGCGTAGTATTGTAGGCCAGATCGATGTCCGGTTCCGCGGCGAAGGCGTCGAGGATCTCCTCCCACATCTTCTGCTCGGTGCTGCGGCGCTGGCGGGGATCGACGAGGTACCGGATGGTAAGCAGGACGCCGCTGTCCTTTACCGTGGTGTAGACGGTGGGGGTGAGCTTGCCGGCGACGATCAGGTATTTCTTGGCCGCCTGCCGGATCTGGGCCTGGGCCCCCTGCGAGAGGTACTCCGCGTTGTCCTTGCCGATCCGCAGCAGCAGCTCCTTGGCCTTCTTCCAGTTGCTCTCGAAGGTGACCAGCACGGGCACCTCGTTCCAGATGTATTCGAAGCCGATGTGGTAGTTGGCCAGCGGCGCCCGCAGCACCATGCTGTTGGGTACGTGGATGATGCGGCCGGTGCTCTGGTCGGCATCGACCCAGTTGCCCACCTCGACAATGCTGAACTGGAAGAGGCGGATGTCGATGACGTCGCCCTTGAACTCGGCCAGCTGGATGCGGTCGCCCACCTTGAACGGTTTGCGCGCGGAAATGAAGAAGAAGCCGGCCATGTTGGCGATGGTGTCGTGCAGGGCGACCGCCAGGCCGGCGCTGGCCAGGCCGAGGAAGGTGCCCAGCGAGGCCATCCCCTTGAACCAGATCGAACCGATGACGGCCACCAGGAGGAAGTTGAGGATGTAGTTGGCCGTCTTGCGGGCGTGGTAGCGCCGCTTGTCGTCGTCGAACCGGCGGTTGACCAGCATGGCGGCCAGCAGCTTGAGCAGGACGAAGAGTGCCAGCGCCAAAGCGGTATAGGAAAGGTGCTCGGCCAACCTGACCGATATATTGAGCAGTTCTGCGAGATGTTCAGCCATATCGATCCTCCCCTGCTGAATAGCCGGTGCGGCCGGTTTTGTAAAGCACATCAGCCATTTCCCGGGGTTGATATCGCTTGGCCTCCTCGTCCCGCAGCAGGTAATGGCTGAGGACAGCCGGTGCTGGGGCATCGGCGCCGCCCGCATCCAGGAGGATTTTTTCATCCGGGTTCTGAAACAGGCGAGATCAAGCGCATGGTGCTTGTGCCGCAACAGGTCGCTCGTGGTTCAATCAACGCGAATGGGGGGTAGCTTTTCCGAGAGCAATGCCGGAGCGGTTTCGTCGCTAACGGTTGGTTTGGATAAATCAACCACCGGCTCGATTGGCGCATCCATCTCCTCCAGCGCAACCGTTTCAGCCTTTTTACTGTTTTTGCGCTTGGATCTCTTGCTGTCTTTTTCTCAGCTCCTCGATTCGCTCCAAGACCAACGGGCTCGACAAGGGCACTTTAATATTCAAGCCATGCATCAACTCTTCTTCCTCGGATAACGCGCCTTTCAAAGCATTAAGCAATGGACCTTCCTTCATCATGCTGTAACCACGTAGCTCCGCCAGATCCTTTTCCAAATAATCCTCGTTGGACCCAATTTTATGGATGTTCAAATCCCGCATAACAAAGTACGTAATATCGTTGCTGAAAAGATTATTATTGCCTGAGGCATCTAACGGAGGCTGGATCATCGCGTTTTCATATTTGGTAAAATAACGGTCGCTCAAAACACCGTCTTTTTTCAGATCCATAAAGTCCAAATCATCGGTTAGAAAACAGAGTTTATCCCTGAATCCCAAAACAAACTCATCTTCATCCAACCGCACCAAACCTAGAACCATTCGATCAACGCCCTCATCTCTTACGCAAATTTTTTCGGGACGTTCCCTGGGACCAAATGCCTGAGTATGCTGAAGAGCGATGCGCACCCATGTCGTTTCGCATTTTCCATCCAGATAGGTTTTCACTCGCGCGTCGATCACCCAAAGGGAATGCCTCATCAATATCGCATACGCATTCAAGAAGGGCTCGGGTTCCCAATAGGCGGTAGATTTCTCCTTTTTACATATTGGCTCTTTTACATCTCTCGAGACATAAATATTTCTTTCATGTATATAATTGTAAAGTATGTATGGTTCAGAAAATGCGTAATAGTGCACCACTTCGATTTCAACCAGAGCATCTAGTCCGGTCAATGTATGTCGTTTTGCGTTATCGTAAAGGATGTGGTCATCAATCCCCGCATGAGTCATTGCTGAGGCAAAGCATATACTTATTAATATGAATAATAGTTTAATCCTAATCATCTGTTACCCCTACCAGGATCTTGATATGCACATGTTGGCCATATCTGATCCGAAATTCTGTAAGCGTTATCTTCTGTCCATTCCTTTATCTCATCATTGACCGCTCTGTGCCACCCCCCATCGCCCGACACGCCAATCTTAAGATATGAAAACTCCATGAACTCAATTTGCGTGTGCAGATATTCTGCGCATAAATTAGCAAGTAAAGCCGCACCGTGGACTGCTGCGGGGGCAGCCTCTCCTCCTGTTTGATCAGATACATGCTGAGCCTCATGCTCAGGAATCTTTTCACGTCCATCTCTACCTTCCATAAACGGACTTCCTACGGGAATATTCCAACTTGTTTGTGGATCAGAACACGTCCACCCTGTAGAATTAAGCGTTATATAACCCCCGCTAAAGGTGGTATCATAGATTCCATGGCTAATCGCAGAAGTAACCGCACCGTTATGTGGCAAGGCAACAGTCACCGTTTTCTCGACAATACAGTCGGAACCTCCTGTACCACCACTATCAAACTGCACCTTATACTTTCCAGGGGTCGCCCCCGGATACCAGTAAAAGACTATCGTTGCGGATAGCCCATTTTCTGACGCGGTCACCGTACAATCCTTCAGAATTTCCGCTGGTCCACCTGTTCGCGTCACTGTCCAGTTGTGATCATCCAGTGATGCAGTTGATGGATCCACAATAATACTAAAATTTAGAGAGTACCCCTCAGGCACCGTTGTTTCTCCAGTTAAGGATAATGTGTATTCCGTTCCATTAGCATTATTACACCCGGCATTGGCTGGTCCAGAACTGATCATGGCACCCAGCAGACACAAATTGCCTACTAAACATAACTTATTCATTATATTTTCCTCATGTGATGCCTACTTACTAATGGTCTCATAATTATCTAGACAGGATAACGGGATCGACGGGATTGAATTCCAGCAAATCCATCCTGGACATCCTGTAATCCTGTCGAAATAAAAACAAGAAGACTAGTAACTGTCTGATGCGCTTGGTTTTCATCCTTTTTTCCGCAATAGACGATGCAACGGTTCTACCCCCCCCATTATTTAGTCAATACTTATTCGATACTTCATTAGTTTACTGTATTTTTTACTATACTAAAGTAACGAGTCTCCACACGCGCGCAGTAAAGAATGCAGTGCAATCGAAAGACTCGAGACAATGCATATTTGTCTGCGTGCGGAATTCAGCTGCGCCCGGAGGTTGATGGACGGATCTATCTCCGCATGGTTCCGGCAAGGAAACCCCCTTCTCCGAAATCTATAAGCTACTATGGTTGCATTGCCTCCCCAATTAACGCAATCTGCGCGGCTGTTTGGGGAGAGTCCATGATAGGAACCCGTTTTTCCGCCGCCGCCGAAACCTACGATCGCCACGCCCGCCCGCAGCTGGCGCTCGCCCAGGCGGTCGTCGCCATGCTGCCCGAACTCTATCCCGAGCAGATTCTCGAGCTGGGCGCGGGCACCGGCCTGCTGACCCGCCTGCTGGTGGAGCGCTTTCCCGAAGTCCCGATCGACGCGGTGGACCTGGCGGAGAAGATGGTCTCCCATGGGCGGGAAAAGTTCGCCCGGTTCGCGCAGGTCGACTGGCTGGTCGGCGATGCCCAGACCTTCCGCGGCACCGACCCCTATCCGCTCGTGGCGTCGAGCGCCGCGCTCCACTGGGTCGCCGATCTCGCGGCGACCTGCGATAACATCTACCAATGCCTTGAACCCGGCGGTACCTTCGCCCTGGGAATGATGCTCGAAGGCACCCTGAAGGAGCTGCAGGAGATCCGCTCCGCCGTCGCGCCGGCCAAGAACCCCTCCTCCCGCCTCCCCTCCTATGAAACGACCACCGCCTGCCTGCAGTCCGCCGGATTCCGGATCGAACGCCGCGCGCACGGCGAGGAGCGGATCCTCTACGACGACGCGGAAGCCTTCCTGCGGGCGATCCACGAACAGGGCGTCACCGGCGGCAAGGTGAGCAGCGGCAGCGCCCCGCTCAACCGCGCGGAGCTCGGCCAGCTCGCCGCCGACTACCAGGAGGCCTTCGCGACCGACGGCGGGGTCTACGCCACCTACGAAACCGCCACCTTCCTGCTGTCGCGGAAATAGTCGTACCGTAACGGTCATATTTCCAGCTGACAGACCAACTCCACCCTGCTAGGTTCGTTGCGCAACCAAACAGGAGCGAGGAAACATGACTGCAGCCAAGGCGGCCATTGCGGATGGCAAGGGCGGTTTTTCTATCGAACCCATCGAAGTGGACCACCCCGGGGAACACGAGGTTTTGGTGCGGATCAAGGCGTCGGGGGTCTGCCACACGGATTGGGATTCGCTCAGGTGGGGCCGACCGATCGTAATGGGACACGAGGGGGCCGGCATCGTGCTGGAAACCGGACCAGACGTCAGCCGCGTCCAACCGGGCGACGAGGTGGTGCTGAACTGGGCCATTCCCTGCGGGCATTGCTTCCAATGCCTCCACGGCAACCGGCATATCTGTGAAAACCACAACCAGGTCACCGCACCCAAATACATGCAGGGCCACTCCGTCCTGGAACGCACCCGCTTCCGGGGCAAGGGGATCGAACGATCGTTCAACATCGGCACCATGTCGACCCATGCCGTCGTGCGCGAGGAGGCCCTCGTCAAGATGAACAAGGGCATCCCCTTCTCTTCCGCCTGCATCATTGGCTGCGGCGTCATGACCGGCTACGGATCGGCGGTCAACGCCGCAAAGGTAACACCCGGATCGAGTGCGGTCGTGCTAGGAGTGGGCGGAGTCGGCCTGAACGTCATCCAAGGATGCCGCATTTCCGGCGCGGACAGGATCATTGCCGTCGACATCAATCCGCAGCGCCTGGAGTTTGCCAAAACCTTCGGCGCCACGCACACGATCCAGGCCGACAAGCAGGACGTCGGACTCTTGCAAGCGGCGGAAAAGGTGAAGGCGATAACCGGAGGACGCGGGGCCGATTTCGCCTTCGAATGCACGGCGATTCCGGCGCTGGGCGCGGCACCGCTGGCCATGGTGCGCAACGCGGGCACCGCCTGCCAGGTGAGCGGCATCGAACAGGAGATCTCCATCGATATGCGGCTGTTCGAATGGGACAAGATCTACATCAACCCGCTCTACGGGAAGTGCGATCCATACTACGACCTGCCCAAGATCATGAACCTCTACGACAAGGGCACGCTGCTGCTCGACGAAATGATCACCCGCACCTATCCGCTGGAGCAGCTGGAACAGGCCTTCGAGGACATGCATGGCGGCCGCAACGCCAAGGGCGTGCTGGTCATGGAGTAGGCCATGTCGCGTTTCCGCATTACCGAGATTTCCGACCCGCGGTTCGAGCGCGACTACCTGCGCTTCATCACCGTCAAGAGCCCCGCGCTGGGACGCCGTGCCGACATCGCCCTCTACCTGCCCGCGGGGTGGGAGACCATGCGTGACCTGCCTTTGCTCACCCTCCTGCACGGCGTCTACGGAAGCCACTGGGTCTGGCCGTTCAAGGGGGCCGCCCACCTCACGGCGGCCGAGATGGTCGGCTCGGGCGAAATCAGGCCACTGGCCATCGCCATGCCGTCCGACGGGCTCTGGCGCGAAGGCAGCGGCTACCTCCCGCATGCGGGTGCCGATTATGAGCGATGGATCACCGACGACGTCCCCGCCGCCGTCATGGAAAACGTTGAGCCTGTATCCTTCGGATCGAAGCGCTTCATCGCCGGCCTTTCGATGGGCGGCTATGGTGCGCTTCGGCTTGGCGCCAAGCATGCCCCGCGCTACTCGGCCATCTCGGCCCACTCCGCCATCACCGATTTCCCCCAGTTGGAAAAGTTCGTCGCCGAACCTCTGGCCGACTACCCGCTGGCGGATGCGGAAGGGCTTTCCGCCGCCCACTGGATCAAGAAACACGCCGCCACGCTTCCCCCGCTGCGGTTCGATTGCGGCATCGACGACCTTCTGGTCGAAGAGAACCGTGCGCTCCACCGGGAGTTGACGGAGGCGGGCATCGCCCACGACTACGAGGAGTTTCCCGGAAGCCATGCGTGGGACTACTGGATCCTGCATCTGCGCGACACGTTGCGTTTCGTCGACCGCTTCGCCTGAAATGCGTTGAGTGGGTCCCGATGTTGGTGTTTAGTGGACGCATGAACGGACTCTTCATTACGGGAACGGACACCGGAGTCGGGAAAACCGCACTCGCCGCGCTCCTCTTTGCCGAACTGCGGCACCGCGGAATGAATGCCGCCTACTGCAAGCCGGTACAGACCGGTTGTTCGGAACGCGACGCCCGATCCCCGACACCTCACCCAGCATCAAGCGTCAAGCATCAACCCTTTTCCGTTCCCGATCTGGACTACGCCCTATCGATGGCTGCGATGAAGGTGGACGAGGAGACCTGCGAAAAAATGGCCCCCTACCGCTTCGAGCCCGCCTGCTCCCCCCATCTGGCGGCGGAGATGGCCGGCGTGGAAATCGACATCGCCGAAATCGTGATTGCCGTACGGACGCTCTCCGCGCAATTCGAGTTCATCATCGCGGAAGGTGCCGGAGGCGTCCTGGTGCCGCTCAATCCCCGGGAGGCGATGCTCGACCTGATGCAGGCGCTCCGGTTCCCGGTGCTGGTGGCCGCACGACCGGGACTGGGCACCATCAACCATACGCTGCTCACCTTGCGGACGCTGCGTGCCGACGGATTGGAAATCGCCGGTGTCGTCCTCGTCGCCGGGCAACCCGGCGAACCTGGATTCATCGAAGAGAACAATGCCACCACCATAGAACGCCTCGGCAAGGTGCCCGTGCTGGGCACCATCCCCTACTGCCACGCCCTCGCCTCCGCGCATCCGAACTACAACGACCTCCCCATCCCCGTTGTCGCCGAAACCGAAAAAATCCTGAACCGGCTAGCCCTATGAAGCCACGCCCTGCCATCTTTGCCGCCGCGCTGGCCCCGCTACTGGCCTGGGCAGGCAATCCGGAGATCCTTGTCAACCCGCAAGGGCTGGCCCAGCAGGACCTCTCCATCCGGGGCAGCAGCTATGCGGGAACGGGATTGTCGATCAACGGAGTGATGCTGGATATCCCGTGGTCCCGGCATTTCAACGCCGAGCTGCCGCTGCCGCAGTCGATCCTCAGCGAAGCGGAGGCCCGCCGCGGCCTTCACAACATCTCCGGCCACCTGGTGGGGACGGCGGACCATACGATCCAACCTTTCGCTTCGCGGTCGGAGGCCCAGCTCGGCCTGGGGTCGAAGGAGCGCTATCAGGCCTCGCTCTTCGGCAGTTCGGAGAATCTGGGCGGCTTCATCGACGGCGAAAAGGCGAAGGATATCGACTATGGCGCAAACGACCTCGACCGGCTCTCCGGCTCGGCGTTCGTGCAGTTCATGCAGAACGGCTGGCAGTTCGACATCCTGAGCGCCAGCCAGAGCAAGCGCTATGGCGCCCAGGGATACTATGGAATTCCCGCCACCACCTATGCCGAGGAGCGCACCGAGGACCAGTTGATCTATCTCGGTGCCTGCCGGGGCGACCTCGACGGCGCCTATCTCCGCGCCGGGACGGGGCTGCGCGCGTTCAACGACGAGTATTCCATCCCCTCCTCTTTGTTCTATCAGGAGGTGCTCTCCCGCTCCGCATCGCTGATGGTCGAGGGGCGTACGCTGGAGGTGCAGCATATCTTGCTCAACGTGCGCGGCGACCTGCTGCATGAGCGCATCGACCGGGACGTGGACTTGCCGAGCCGCACCCGGGGATCGCTCGTGCTGCTGCCCGAAGCCCGGTTCGGGCACTTTGCCGCAAAGGGAGGTCTCAACACCGTCTTCCAGACCTCGGAAAGCGCCGAATGGATGCCGCAGGCCGGCATCGACTGGTTCACGACCGACAACGCCACGCTCTACGCATCCTACTCCGAAAATGTGCAGCAGCCGGACTACCAATCGCTGGCCAGCAACGCCGCCCTCCAGCTCCAGCGAGCGAAAAACAGCGAGGTGGGATTCCGCCAGCTCCTCTCGGCCAGCCTCGATTGGCGGATTGCGGCGTTCCACCGCCGCCAGGAGAACGCATCGGATTGGCAGGCCGGGACCGCCATCGGCCTGGGCACCCTGAATGTGGACGGCTGCGATGCCGCCATCCATTTCGCCCCGTCGGACAAGCTCGACGTGCAGGGCTACTACCAATGGATCCATAAGGATGGCGCAGTGGCGGGAGGATTGTACGAAAGCGACTACCCCGAACATCTGGTCGCGGTTTCCGGGTTCTGGCGGTTTGCCCCCGCATTCCGTCTCTTTGGCGCGCAAACCCTGCGCTGGCAGGCCGACCATCTGGGGCGCACCGGAGGCGATTTCGGGGCCGATGCCTCGCTGGGCTTGCAATACTCCCCCCGCTACGCCAAGAATGTGCGCCTTTCGCTGCTGGCGGAAAACCTGTGGAACTCCGACTTCCAGGCCATACCCGGCCTTAAGCCGCGCCCCGCATCGGTCCTTTCCGCCATCGCCGTTGCATGGTGAAACCAACGCCAAGGACAAGTCATGGGTTTTGAAAAAGGATCGCTGGGATTCCGGATGTTTTTCGCTTCGCGCGACCTAACGGAGGAGGATGTCGACCGCTTCGCCGCGCAGGCGCTGCCGCCACTCAACACGCTGGCCGAGGAAGAGGTGCACGGATGGGTGGCCGGGCGCCACCTGCTCGACCGCAATATCACGCACGACAACGCCTTTCTCGGCGGCTATCTGCGCCTGACCTTGACGCAAGCCAAAAAGAAGGTGCCCGCCTCGCTGCTGGCGGCGGAGAGCGCCGTCGAGGAGATGGCCGCCATGGAGGCCGAGGGTAGGCAGTACCTCAACCAGCAGCAGCGCGGGGAGATCCGCCGTTCCGTGAGCGAACGCCTGCTGCCCGACATGCCGCCGCAGCTCAAGGGGATCGATTTTGTCTTCGACCCGCGCTCGCACTTGATCTATGCCTCCGCCACTTCGGAAAAACAGGTCGACGCCTTTGTCCTCAGCCTCATGCAGACCACCGGCTGTTCCGCCCAGGCCGCCGATCCCATTGCCATTGCGGCCAAGACTGAGGGCATCGATGTCGAAGGTTGGGCTCCCGCAAGCTTCTCGGGCGAACTCGAGGACGGAATGGTCGACGGCACCGCCGGCCGCGAATTCCTGATGTGGCTCTGGTACAGTTCCGAAAAACGCGGCGGCATCGCCCAGGTTCCGGAGGCCGGGGAGATCGCCTTCATGGTCGAGGGGCCGCTCACTTTCGTGATGGAGGGCAAGGGCGCACATGAGATTGCGTTGCGCAAGGGCGAGCCGATGCTTAGCGCGGAGGCGCGCACGGCACTGCTATCGGGAAAGAAGCTGAAAAAGGCCAAGCTCCAGTTTGTGCGCGGCGAGGAGTCGTGGGCCTTCAGCTTCGATGCCGACGAGTTCGTCTTCCGAAGCCTCAAGTTGCCGCCGACCGAAACCTACGACCGGATCGGCAAATTCCAGGAACGGATGGTGCTGCTCGAAACCTTCCGCCAGATCGTCTTCCACCTCTACCGCGAGTTCGTCAAGGAACGCCATGCGCCAGCCACGTGGAAGAAGACGAAGGAGGCGATGCGCCAGTGGGTGGCCGACCGGCCGGCATCGGCCTAGGCTACCTGGCGAGCTCCTTCTTGAGGAGGCGGACGAACTTTTCGGCGGGCTTGTGCTCAGCGCCCATCATGCACGCCTGGATCCAGTTGCGCTCCATGAGGTAGTTGCTGCGGTAGCTGACCAGCACGCCGTGTTCCTTGAGCCGATCCCCGATCGCCACCGAAGAATGGACCGGCGGCAGGACGATGGTGACGACCGAGGGCATGGCGCACGCGTCGGGAGCCAGGATCGGGGCGTTGATTTCGGCCAACTTCCGGCGGATCGATTTGGACCATAGGCGGATGTCGCCGTAGCGCCTCGTCCAATCGTGGGACTGGAGG
This sequence comes from Kiritimatiellales bacterium, assembly GCA_003246265.1. Classification (GTDB taxonomy): domain Bacteria; phylum Verrucomicrobiota; class Kiritimatiellia; order Kiritimatiellales; family Pontiellaceae; genus Pontiella. The sequence goes on from QKAU01000063.1 coordinate 35,973, forward strand.
GCGGCGAGCAGGGCATAGACGAGATTGGACTGGATGGTGAAGGGGATTCCCGCCTGCTGCTGGTAGAGTCCCAGGTCGAGGGCGCAAGGCAGGTCGTCGGGGGCGGGCTGGATGTCGTGGTTGTGGAAGACCAGCCCCAGCCCGGAGATCGAGGCCAGCCCCTTTCCGCTGGTGCCGGTGGCGAGATATACGCCATCGAGATCGACGGGCACGGTGCCGATGGAACTTATGCAATCCATGCAGAGCTTGAGCCCGCGCCCGGCGCAAACCTGCTTATACGTTCCGAGATCGTTGAGTACGCCCGTGGAGGTTTCACAATGGGTTCCCCATACCCAGCCGATGTCGGGATGCGCATCGAGCTCCCGTTCGATCCGACCCCGGTCGAAGGTCTGTCCTTCGGGAATCTCCAACGTGTGGAAGAAGAGCTTGGCCCCGTTGGCGTTCTTCACCAGGCGGCGGCCGAATTCACCGCTGACCAGGACTAGCCCTTTCCGGCCGAGCAGGGAGAGCTGGCCGGCAACGGCATCGTTGGCGAGCGTACCGGGCCCCATCATGATCTCGACCTGTCTGGCGTTGACCAGTCCGCACAGGAGCCCGCGCACCTTTTGGAAATCCTTCATGAAGCCCTCCCCCCGGTGCGAACAGGGGCGGTTCCGGTAGACTTCGGCCACCTGCTTGGCGTAGTCCACCGGCCCGGGCAGGAAGTTGAAGAGCATGGTGTCGTCGTTGGCTAGTTCGGGCGTGTCCCTGGCGAAGGAACGGGAACGCTTCTTGAGATCCTGGTAGGCCTCGAGCGTGAGGTACATCGGCTGGTACTGCGCATCGTCGGATCCGACCAGGGGCCCGAAGGGCACGAAGCCGAGGTACTGGTAGAGCTTGATCTGCCGGACCGTGCCGGAAATGACCGCCAGGTCGTGGCCGCAGTCGATCGCATGCTGGACGAGCTGAGCAATGAGCCCCTGCGTGATCCGGGTGTAGCGGTATTCCTCCTCGACGGCAAGCAGGCGGATCTCGCACAGCGAACGGCCATCCGGCAGATAGGTGTCAAGGTTTGCCAGCTTGGCATCGAGGGAGAAGGGCCGCTTGTCGCGGAAGGCGATCATGCCGGCAAGAACCCTGCGTTCCCGGTCGACACAGACGATGTAGGTGTTTTCCTCGTGGAACCGGTCGGCCAGTTTCCGCCGGCGGTTGGGTTCGTGCTGGGGAATCTCCTCGACGAAGGTCTTGTAGTTGAGGGCGTGGACCGCCTCGATCTCCCACGGCTCCTCCGCCACCTTGAATATGAACCCATCCAGCGAAGCCATCCTACGCCTCCTTGCGCGCCGCGGCCCCGGCGAAGGCCTTGCGCAAACGCTCCCGGTGTGCAAAAAGGATAATCACCGATGCCCCTGCAAGTGCCGCAACGGCATGTCCGGAATAGCCGAGGGCATGCGCGGCGGGAGGAAGGAGAAGGAAGGCCGCAAGCCCGCTCAGGATGAAGCCGCGCCGGAAAACCATCAGCACCAGTGTGAAGCAGAGCAGTGCAAGCGCGAGCAGGGGATCGTAGGCCAGATAGGCCCCGATCGCCGTTGCAATGCCCCGCCCCCCATGGAAATGGAGGGGGAGCGGCCAGATGTGCCCAGCGATTACCGCGACGAGTACCAGGGAAAGCGCGGGAGCGGAGACCTCGAAGTTGCGGGCCAGCACTACGGCCAGCACGCCCTTGAGCGCATCGCCGAGCAGGGTGATGACGAAGCCCGGCCGGCCGAGCACCCGACCCACGTTGCGGGCGCCGACGCCTCCGCTACCCTGTTCGCGGATATCGAGACCGGTCCTGAACCGTACCAGGTAGTAGCCGGCGCAGATACCACCCAGCAAGTACGCGAACAGGATGCAGAGGATCTCCTTCCCGGTCATGCACAACCCCCATGATGCGATTGTGCAACCAATCTAACAGACTCCTAACCTTTTACAACGAGCAAGTGCGGCATGTTCCCGCAAAGCCGGAGCAAGCGCGGGATCAGAGCAGGTTATACCGGCCGGGCGAGATGATGTGGTTGGGATCGAGTACCTTCTTGAGGTTGGCGACAGTACGCCAGAAAGGGTCGTCCGCGCACACTACGCGATGCATGGAGTTGATGCCGACCCGGTATGGGGGGTAGCCCTGCTCCATGTAGCGCGCCTCCATCTCGTCTATGCAGGCATGGGCCTTCCGCATCTGCTCCGCATCGCGGCGGTCGAAGGCCAGGCTCACGACGCCCTCCATGGCCTTGGTATCCATCAGGTTCACGGTGATGGCCGCCTCGAAACCATGGCGGGAAAAGGTTTCGCGCGTGTCGCGCACCACTTCCAGAACAGTGCTGCCGGATGCAGGAAGGATCGGCAGACAGAAGAGCAGCCCGGCATTGGAATGGTCCGGGTCGGGCGCATCCAGATGCTCGTAGTCGCCTGCGGACCAGTAGACGGCCTTGAGGGCCTCGTCGGTCGCCTCTCCCCGGGTGAAGCCGTAGACCGGCTCGACGGCCCGGAGCATCATCGCCTGGCGACGGATGGCAGGAATGAACGACAACGCCGAACCGAGCGTCTTCGCCCTTCGCACCAGGGCGTCGTCGAGGAACATGGTTTTGGAAAAATCCCCCGCGGCGTTGCGGATCTCCTTTTTGGCATGCCGCAAATGCGTCTTGGTTCCAAGTACTCCGATCGCGGCACTCCATGGTCCAAACCCGCCGTTCTCGAGCATATGCACGGCCTTGGCCCGCGTCGCTTCGCTTGCGGGCTGACCGGATGCCAGAAGTTGCTTATAAAGCAATGGGGCCAAGGTGATGTAGGAGCGCTCGCGGTTTCCCACGTGGGCGATGGTCGTAAAAACGCCGCGCGAACGAAGAGCTACCAGCGCATCGATGAGCCGGGGCAGTTTTGCTTCGTCATCGATTTTAACGATGGCGGCCATGTGGGCGTCGGGTTTGGGCATAAGGTCGATGCAGGCGGAGACAACGATGCCGAAATTGCCTTGCGGAAAGAGCCCGTCGAGCGAGGGCCCCACGCCGTGGCGATAGAGGTTCCGGGTCCTGGCGTTCCCGTAATGGCCGAATCCGGTCTGGATAGTTTCACCATTGCCCAGCACGACCTGCATGTTCGATATCCCGTGGGCGCGGGAATCGAAGTAGCCGACACCGCGGTCCATGGCATTGCCGACCAGGCTGGTGTCCGACGTCGATCCGGTCACGTTGAGCATGAGCGGAAGCTTATTTTTCCGGATGTGGTCGAGCAGTTGGCGCTGGGTTACGCCGGGCTCGACAACGGCATAGTGGAACTGTTCGTTGACTTCGATGATCCGGTCCATGCGGGAGAGGTCGATGATCGCAGCGCCATCGCGCACCGGCAGGCGGGAGCCCATGCCCCACTGCTTGCCGCGGCTGACAGGGTAGAGGGGAACGAGGAAGCGGTTCGCCGTCGCAACGATCCGCTCAACATCGCCGGCCGATGCGGGCCGCAGGACGGCAACGATCTCGCGGCTCGACCCACAGGCGCTGGCCCGGAAGGATTCGAGGCTGGCCGCATCGGCCACCACGGCATCAGCCCCGAGATCGCGCGCCCAGGCTTGGATCGCTGCTTCAAGGGAGGAGGGGGTGGCCATGGATCGGGTCAGGCTTGGATCATGGATTCGGGACGCGCAAAATAGCCCAGCGCCGTGTGGGCCTGGGGCACCCGGACGGTCACGATCGTGCCATGTCCGGGCCGGCTTTCGAATTCCAGCGATCCGCGGTGTTCCTCGAGCACCTTCTTGGTGATGAACAGCCCGAGTCCCGCACCCTTCTCGACCGTGGCTGTGTTGTCGAACGGTTCGAATATCCAGCGCAACCGCCGGGTATCCACCCCACATCCATTGTCCCGCAACTTGATATCGATATCGTTGTTGCGCATGGCGAAGACGGCAACGATACTCGGATCGGGCGTGTGCGCAACCGCGATGACGGCGTTGTCGACCAGGTTCTGCAGCGCACGCTTCATCTGAAGCCGTTCGCCGAGCATTTCGTACTGTTCCTCGCTCCCTTCCACCTCCACCGAAAAGGAGATGTCCGAATGGGCCGCGGCATCGCGGAAGCAGTCGTTGACCAGCCGCGGCAAGTTGAGGCGTTGGAGCTGGGAGAAGTCGAACCGGCCCAGCGCGCGCCACGCCTCCACCAGTTCGGCGCAGCGCTCCACGTTCTTCTCGATCTGGTCGAGGTATTCGTTCATTTCATCGGAGGTCGATTCCTGCTTCTCCTTCAGCTCGTAGTTGAGCAGGTCGAGGTAGCCGCGGATGATCGTCAACGGGTTGCGCAGGTCGTGGACCAGTTCGGCCGACGCCGCCCCGAGGGAGGTGAGCTTGTTGGTCCTTCCCACCTCGCGGCCGAGCGACTGCGTCATCCGCTGCAACTCCTCTTGGGCCTGCTTCTTGCGGGAGAAGAGCTTGCTGCGGTCGACATACTTCCTGACCACCGCCTGGATGTCGTCGGTATCGAAGGGTTTCTGGAGATAGTCGTTGGCGCCGTAGCGGATGGCCTGTTGTGCGGTCTCGAGGTCGCCGTACCCGGTCAGCATGACGATCGAGACGTTGGGATCGATCTCGCGGATCTCCTGGAGCCCTTCTATGCCGGTCTTTTCCGGCATGCGGATGTCCATGATGACCAGGTCGGGCTTTTTTTCGCGCAGAAGCTCGATCCCGCTATCCACGCGGTCGGCAAGGAATATGTCGTAATCGTACTTGAGAACCATTCTCAGGCTCTCGCGTGGGCCGCGCTCGTCGTCGATAACCAGCACTTTTCCGAGCAATTCCTTCGTTTCCACCACCCTGGCCTCCGTCTAGAACGAGTAGGAATATGTCAGACCCAGCAGGTCGGAATCAATCTCATATGTACCCGGAGCCGAACCGGTGATCGGACTGGTACGGTCGTCATAGATGCTGAAGGTGTAGGCCACATCCAGCGCGTGCCCGCCAACGGCATAGCCGAGGCCAAGACTCAGGGCATGGCGGTCGGCATCCGGCAGCAGCGGCGTGATGGTCTCATCGGGAATCGGCGTCTCGATGAACGCATAGCCAGCACGAACCACCCAATGCTCGTCGAGCTGCCAGTCGCCCCCTACCCCGAAGGTGAAGGTATCGTCCCAGTTCTGTGGCAGGAGCAGGGGTCCATTGACACCTAGATCGGCGATCTGGGTCTTGGTGGAAGACCACTCAAGCCATTCGACATTGGCCTCGACCCGGATGGCGTCTGTCAACTCGATGCCATAGCCGGCAGAAACCATGTTGGGATAGGTCACGCCCAGACCAAAACTACTGTTTGCCAGCGGAGCCCCGATTGTGCGCAGATCTCCCTCGTAGTCCAATTTGACTTCGCTCCGATAGGTGAGTACAGCTCTTTGCCGCCCATCAATCTGCCAGGTAATCCCGACATTGCCGCCATAGCCCATGCCATCCGCCTCAACATTGGCCGTGCCGGCAGGAGGCCCTCCCAAGCCGGTCAATGCGTTGAACTCGAGCTCCGAATAGAAGATGTCCGCACCGAGACCAAGGGCAAGATTGTCCCCCAGCCGGACAGCGATCGTTGGGTTGAAGTTCAGGAGCATGATCTCGGCCTGGTAAATGGACGCCGGCGCCGAAGGGTTGTACAGGTCGGTGGGGTTCCAATCAATGCCTTGGCCGAACGGGGTTGTAATTCCCAGACCCACCGCGACCCCCTCTCCCACTGGCAGGCCAACATACAGGTTGGGCAGTGGCACCCATTCGTCGTTGGAATCCACGGTTCCCGCGGGATTAAAAGGATTCGTATAGGAATTTTCGGTTCGCGCCAATGTAACGTCAACGACCAGGGATCCGCTATCCTGAAAGGCGAGGTTCGCTGGGTTGTAGGAGATCGCGGAAGCATCGTCAACAAAGACCGCGTTGACGCCCGATTTCCCGATGCCTTCGGCGGTTGGAGGCGGATTCCGGTAGCCGTCGGCCAGGGCTGTGCCAGCAGTTGCAAGGGCCATGATGGTGATGGATGCTGCTACGGCCTGGGTCGGTGATTTCTTGCTCATGGTGCGTACCCCTTCTGCTTTAGGTGGATGCCAATGGTTCAAACGCCCCCTTCCTAGCATCGGCTGTGCCGTTTGTCCACCTACAATTTTGCCCATAGGTTGTGTAATAATCCTTGAACTATACAATATATTGACATTTACTCGGAACAAACTTGTACAGGGGTGCTCTTGCCATCTCCGCGCCCCGCCCCGGGAAATGGGCGAGCCTGCGGGATGCCTGCCACCATGGCGAGGGGGTCTTGAACGTGATCGGCAGAAACAGAGTGGTTATAACGGGCATCGGGGTACTCGCCGCCAATGGCATCGGCAAGGATGCCTTCTGGAACTCCCTCCTCGCCGGAGAGTCCGGCATCGGGCCCATTACTCTTTGCGATGTCGAAAACCTGCCCTCGAAGATTGCCGGTGAGGTCAAAGGCTTTGATGTAAATGATTACACTCCATACAAGATCAAAGCAAAACGGCTTTCTCGAAATACACAATTTGCCGTGGCAGCTTCGCTGATGGCCCTGAAGGATAGCGGTATCGACCTGCAAAAATTCAAACCTAAAGCCCCCTTAGCGCTCGCACTGGGAATAAGTATGGCCGGATTTGATTTCATAGAAACTGAAATTAGGCGCATAGTGGCGAAGGGGAACCAGTCGATGCTCCCTACTGTGGTAGGTTGCATACACATTGCATCGGCCAGTTCAGTAGCCGACATTCTTGGATTCCCCTGCACAATCTCAGTATTCTCAAACAGTTGCGTTGGCGGGATTGACGCCATTGCCAAAACATATGCCGATTTGCGAGATGGAAAGGCTGATGTAGCTCTAGCTGGAGGATCCGACGCTCCTATCGAAACATCTTTGCTTGCCGGCTTTTGCGCCGCCAGAATGCTATGCACTGAATATGATAGCCCCGAAACTGCCAGCCGCCCGTTTGACCTGAAGCGCTCCCTAGGTATCTTAGCAGAAGGTGCCGCCATAGTTCTAATGGAAACACTCGATCACGCCCTGGACCGCGGAGCCGAACCCCTTGCTGAAATAATTGGATATGGAACAGCATCGGATGCTACTGAAGAACCAGCCAGTGGCTTGGAATGTTCGATGCGCAATGCCATGGCAAACGCTTGCATAGCTCCTTCGCAGGTCGGCTATATTTCTGCCCACGCACCAAGCGATCTCGTAATCGATCGGGTTGAAACCAATGTGATAAAAAAGGTGCTGGGAGAACATGCCTATAAGATACCCATAAGTTCGATCAAGGGATCGACCGGCAACCCCTTGGCGGCAGGCGGAGCGATGCAAGTTGCCGCAACTGTAATTGCACTAAGAAGTGGAATATTACCTCCAACGGCAAATCTGGATATTAGAGATCCCGATTGCGACTTGAATTATGTGGAAGTTGCGACAACCTACAGCAATCGCAACACCGCTCTTGTTAATTCCCACGGAATCGGACGCGTCAACAGTAGCCTCGTACTTCAAAGGGCTGTATGTCAATGAGCCCATTCAAGATATATTTTGTCGTCGTATTTCTGGTCAACATTGCCTTGGGAATCAGCGTTTTTGCCACGAACCATCGAAGAACAGCCAACCAGCTTTATTCGTTCTTATCCGTGATCGCAGCCTTCTGGCTATCATCCAATTGGACCATCCTCACGGCATCCGATGCTAATACTGCACAGATGGGGATCAAATACGCAACCGCTATCGCTATTTTCATCCCAGCTTCGTGTCACCTGCTGCGACTCGCAATCCTGTATCCCTTGGAGCGTTGGAGCAGAATCATCTACCGAGCACGCTACTTGCTCGTAGCTTGCATGGCTGTCTCCATTCTCTGTTTTTCAGAATATTTTATTCTTGAGGTTCGGCTGCCCAATTCCAATTCGAGCCAGGTGCCTGAACCTGTCTATGGCTGGGCATACTTGGTTTTCACAGCATTATTCATAGGGATGGTCCTCTCCCTCCTAATTTCATTTCGACGAGACAGAGTAAATCTGCTCGGATTCCAGCGAATAGAGTTGGACTTCATAACCATGGGCTACTCCCTAGCGCTTCTTACCGGCACAGCCTGTGGATTGATTGTCAACATTGTCACGGGATCCTCGCAAACCGTACCCATGGCAAATACCACCAGCATCCTAGCCCTTACACTCATCGTGTCCTATGGAATCGCCACTAAGAGGATTTTAGGTATAGCCACGATTTTCCGTAACATTATTGCTTACACTTTGCTGACCTGCTACCTCTTAGTTCTCTATTTCTTCATCCTACATGGCTCATCCTGGCTATTAAACAAGATGCATTTGTCGTGGATGGCAGTACCGCATGTACTCTCAACATTGGCGGTTGCATTTTCAATGTCTCCCGCACACGGCAAGCTCCAAAAAGTAAGTGCGTTGCTTGTCGCCACAAAGTCAATGAACGTGGCAGATGCCATGAAAAAAGCGGGTAATATTTTCCAAGCCGTTAGTACAAAAAGAGCGTTGCAAGACCAATTCACCCGACTTCTCGCACGGGTCCTTGGCTCCGAAAGCATTACGGTACTCCTATCTTCGGATACTAGCTTTGTGCAAAGCTTTCCCCTGCCGCCTCCATCTGAAACAGGACTTCAGGTTCAACTCTCGGATGCGGTAACTCGACTACTTGAAAAAAACAAGGAGCCTCTGTGCAAGGATAGCCTGATCCGAACAAGGAACACAAGTGATGTAGCAGAGGCTATACGAATCCTAGAACAGCTCTCCACCAATGTTGCAGTAGGCGTTTTTTTCAAGGCTAAATTGATTGGGGTTGTATTATTCGGCCCAAAGAAGAACGGGGCCATTTATGACAAGACCGAACAGGATGCCCTGCAGATCCTGTGCAACCAGTTTGCCGTGGCATTGGAAAACGCCCGTCTCTACACCGAGATGCAGGACAACAAGATCCGCAACGACATCATGC